>NZ_JBICUR010000009.1:0-364863 GCF_043198355.1 Streptomyces sp. NPDC048825 | reverse complement strand
CCTGTTCGCCGCGTTCAACATCGCCGACGGCACCGTCATCGGCGAAGTCCACCGCCGCCACCGGGCGATCGAGTTCAAGAAGTTCCTGGTCACGATAGACAAGGCCGTGCCTGCCGGACTCGATGTACACCTGGTGTGCGACAACTACGCCACCCACAACACCCCCGAGATCAGGACCTGGCTGGCGAAGCGTCCCAGGTTCCACGTGCACTTCGCCCCGACAGGGACCTCCTGGATCAACCAAGTCGAGCGGTGGTTCGGCCTGTTGACGGACAAGCTCATCCGCCGCGGCGTCCACACCTCCGTCAAGGCCCTCGAAGACGACATCAAGGCGTGGATCACCACCTGGAACGAGGACCCCAGGCCGTTCACCTGGACCAAGACCGCCGACGAGATCCTCAACTCCCTCGCCGATTACCTGGCAAAGGTCAGACCCAGCACCGACACAACCGAGCGGAACTAAAGCTCGGAAGTTCTGGCGCAGCACACTAGCCGAGGTCTGTGCCGATCGCGACCATGGCGAAGGGCGCCCGTTGGTCAGCTTGTGAAGACAAACCCGGACGCCCTTCTGGCGGCACTGTACGTGTTCATCGACGACCACTTGGCGCCTTGTCGCCGGATCGGGCGATCCACTACGGACGCCGAACTGCTGTGCCTGGCGGTCGCCCGGTCCTGCTCGGCTTCCCCTCTGCACGGCACTGGATCCGCTTCGCCCACGCCCGCTCGGACACCTCTTCCGCTACCTGCCCCAGCAGTCCGCCTACAACAAGCGCCTCAACGCCGCAGGGCCACTGATCAGCCACGTGATCGAGATGCTCGCCCGGCAGGTGCCGACCTGGTACGACAGCCTCCGACTGATTGATTCCAAGCCACTGCCCTGCGCCGCCTCCCGCGAGACCGTCAAACGCTCCGAGCTGGCCGGGCACGCCGGATACGGCTACTGCCGCAGCCACTCCCCGTTCTTCTGGGGATTCCGGCCTGCCTGGTCACCACCGCCGAAGGCACCCTCAAAGGCCAGCTCAGCCTGGAACAGCACGGCGGCAGAACCCCAACCGGTGTGTTCGCCCGCACCGCCCAACGCCTGCTGGCCCTGGCCACCGCGATCTGGCACAACTGGAACACCGGGGCCGCAGTCAAACGCTCGCTGATCGCGTACGACCACTGAAGACATCGGACTCATTCATCCAGCCGCCCGCCGCCACCAGCCCCTCTGCCATCCTGGCCCCGTGCAGAAGCCGAGCCCCGTCACCCCCGACGCCCCCACTCCGATACGCACTCCCCTCCTCACCCAGCAATGGCTCGACCTCGCCTTCATCCACTGGGCCGTCGAACCAGCCGTCGTGGCGGGGCTGTTGCCGAGGGGAACCGTTCCCGACACGCATGACGGAGTGACGTATGTCGGGCTCGTCGCCTTCCGGATGCACCGGGTCGGATGGCTGCGTCTGCCCGGGGTGCCGTATCTGGGGACCTTCCCGGAGACCAATGTGCGCCTGTACTCGGTGGACGCGCATGGGCGCCGCGGTGTCGTCTTCCGCTCGATGGACGCCTCGCGGCTGATCCCGGTGGTGATGGGACGCGTCGGCTTCCGGCTGCCGTACCTGTGGTCCCGGATGACCGTCCGCTCTGCCGGCGACACCGTCACGTACACCAGTTCCCGCCGCTGGCCCGGCCCGCGCGGCGCATGCAGCCGCATCACCGTACGGATCGGTGAACGCATCGAGGAACCCACGAAGTTGGAGCACTTCCTCACCGCCCGCTGGGGCATGCACAACGCCTTCTTCGGCTCGGCGTCGTACCTCCCGAACGACCACCCGCGCTGGCCCCTGCACCGCGCCGAGCTGCTGACCTGCGAGGAGAACCTCATCACGGCGGCCGGCCTGCCCGCCCCGGGCGACGCCCCGGTCAGCGTCCTGTACTCCCCCGGCGTCCCGGTTCTGCTCGGTCGCCCGTCCCGCCCGGCGGGCATCCCTACTCCCTGAGCCGTTCCGCGAGTTCCGCGACCAAGTCGGGGGATTGAAGCCAGGCGAGCAGGAGTCGATTGACCTCCTCGGGACGTTCCTGCTGCACCCAGTGGCCGCAGTTCTCGAGGATGTGGGACGAGACCAGGCCGGGGAGGGTCGTCGGGAAGGCCTTGACCGCGTCGGCCAGCCAGGCGAGGGAGGCATCCTTTTCGCCGGCGAGGAAGAGGGACGGCTGGGTGATGGGGGCTCCGTCCCACTCGGCGAGGTCCTCCCAGTCCCGGTCGACGTTGCGGTAGCGGTTGAGTGCTCCGGTGAGTCCGGTGCGCTCGAACTCGCCCACGTAGTAGTCGAGTTCTGCGTCGGTGAGCCAGGAGGGCCGGTCCTTCACGAATCGGTCGGCGAGCCGGCCGCCTTCGGGGACGAAGAAGACACTGCCGTCTCCCGACGTGGGCATCGTGTCGGCCGACAGCGTGGCGTAGAAGCCCGCCAGCCAACCCCGTACGTCCGGCTCGATCTCCGCCTCCGCCCGGCCCGGCTCCTGGAAGTAGCTGACGTAGAACTCCTCGTCCCCGCCGATCATGGCGAAGGCGTCGGTCGGGCGGATCGGGTTCCGCGGTGCGTACGGGACGCCCAGCAGTCCCACGGCGGTGAAGACGTCCGGCCGGAGCAGGCCGCAGTGGGCCGCGATGGTCGCGCCCCAGTCGTGGCCCACGATCACGGCGGTCTCCTCGCCGAGGGCGCGTACGACCGCGGCGTTGTCCTCGGCGTGTGCCGTCATCCGGTACGCCGCCACATCGTGCGGCTTGGAGGAACGCCCGTACCCGCGTACGTCGACGGCGACGGCACGGTAGCCCGCCGCCGCGAGCGCGGGGAGTTGGTGGCGCCAGGAGTACCAGGACTCGGGGAAGCCGTGCACCAGGAGGACCAGGGGGCCCCTCCCCTGCTCGACCAGATGGATACGGCCACCTGGGACGTCCACCAGCCGATGCTGCGCGTTCGCCGATGTGTACGGGTCCGCTACGTGCGACATACGTCCTCCTCGGGGCCTGGGGTCCACTGATCTCGATCGTCGGAGGTACGGCTGCGACATCGCGACCAAAGTTGCTGTTCCGGCAACAAGGCCCCTGTCCATCGCCCCTTTGGATCACGCCCGACCATCGGGATCCGGCCGACTCCGAAGAGTGGGCGGGTTCGGTGAACCGGACGGTATGTCGGCACGTACTGAAGGAGGGCGTCCACCCTGCGTGGGTGCCCGCGCGGGTGACGCTGTGTCAGGACAGGCGTACGGGAGCCATGGATGAGGCATGCACGACGGAACGTTCAGCGGTTCGCGCGGTTCGCCGCCATCGGCGGGCTGGTCTGCGGAGGGCTGATGGTCTCGCAGGCCATGGCGAGCGAGACGCCGGCCGAGTCGGACCAGCCGGGCGCCGTGACCCGGTCCGCCGACACAGGTCGGGGCCTCGTCTCCGAGCTGGGCACCGAGCGCACGGCGGGCACTTGGCTCGATGCCGACGGGCGCCCGGTGGTCGCGGTGACCGACGAGGAGGCGGCGGCGGACGTACGCAAGGCGGGCGCCCAGGCCAAGATGGTGAACCACAACATGCGCGAACTGCGGTCCGCCACCGCCACGTTGAAGGACTCGCCCCGGGTGTCCGGCACCTCGTGGTCGATGGACTACGCCAACAACCAGGTGGTCGTCCGCGCGGACAACACCGTCTCCGCGGACGAGTGGTCACGGCTGACCAAGGTCGCCGAGAGCATCGGGAAGTCCGTACGGATGGAACGCATCGAGGGCGAGTTCACGCCACGGCTGAACGGCGCCGAGCCGCTCTTCGCGGGCGCGGGCCGCTGCTCGGCGGGCTTCAACGTGACCAACGGCCGGGCCAACTTCATTCTGACGGCGGGCCATTGCGCGCCCGAGGGCACGACCTGGTTCTCGGACACGCAGGGCACCCAGCAGGTCGGGACCACCGTGGACGGGGAGTTCCCCGGCAGTGACTACTCCCTGATTCGGTACGACACCGGCACTGTGCTCGAGGGCCCCGACGTGGTGGCCGTCGGCAACGGCGAAGGCGTGCGGATCACCGGTGCGGCCGATCCCGCCGTCGGGCAGAAGGTCTTCCGCAGCGGGAGCACCACGGGGCTCCAGTCCGGCGAGGTGACCGGTCTGGACGCGACGGTGAACTACCCGCAGGGCACGGTCACCGGGCTGATCGAGACCACGGTGTGTGCCGAACCGGGCGACAGCGGCGGCCCGATGTTCGCCAACGGCACGGCGCTGGGCATCACCTCGGGTGGCAACGGGGACTGCGACAGCGGCGGTACGACGTTCTTCCAGCCGGTCACCAAGGCGCTGGACTCGCTCGGCGTGCAGCTGGCCGCCGATCCCGATGCGGCGGGCGGCCAGCAAGCCTCACCCCCGGCCCGGGACGACAACGCGGGCGCGGGCAACGACGCCGACAACGGGGCAGGCGCGGGCGTGCCGCCCGGCGGAGCCTCGACCGCGCCCGGCGGCGTGGGAGAGGTGGAGACCGTGCCCGAGGGCGGGTCGGACGAGGCCTCGTCACCGTTCGCGCGACTCGCGGAGTACCGGAATCTCGGGCCGGGGCTGCTGGTCATCGCCGGAAGCCTGATCGCGCTGGTGGCGATCCAGATCCGCATGGAACGGGGACGCAGGCAGTACCGCAACGAGTACTCACAGAGCTGGGGCTGACGTGAGCGCCGTACCGTGAGCGGTTTACTGAGGGAATGACGCTTCCCCGCCCAGCGCCCGACGACCGCGCTCCTGTCATTGTCAGCACCGCCGGCTCCTTCGCGCGGAGTGTGCTGGACGAGCGACATCCGGCCCTCATCGAGCGGGTACGGCAGGCCACGCCGTACCCGCCCGAGCAGCAGCGCGCGCTGAACGTCCTTCTGGAGGAGATCACCGAGGGAGTGATCGAGCCACTGGACGACGGCGAACCGGGTGCCGATCAGTGGCGGGACGAGCCCCACTACGGGCAACGCTGGCCGGACGTCCCCTTCCTGTGGGCGGAGAGCTTCTTCTACCGCAAACTCCTCGCCGCCCTGCGCTACTTCACGCCCGGCCCGTGGCAGGGTGTGGACCCCTTCGCCCCGTTCAAGAACGCCGAACTCGCGAGCTCCAAGGTCGACGACGAACTCGCCGCACTCGACCGCCTCCCCCAGCTCCCAGCGGAGGAACAGGACCGCACGCCCCTGCACTCCTCCCTCTGGGGCAACCGTGCGGACCTCGGCTTCCAACTGTCCGCGGGTGCCGAGGGTTTGGGCGATCGCGTACCCGGACTGGTGGTGGACGACTCGGTCGCGCTGTGGGGGACCCTGGCCGCCGCTCAGCCCGGCAAGGTGTGCCTGGTGGCCGACAACGCCGGACCCGAGCTGCTCCCCGACCTCGTACTCGCCGACCACCTGCTGACCACGCGCCGCGCGAACTCGGTCGTCCTGCATCTCAAGCCGTACCCGTACTACGTCTCCGACGCCACCACCGCCGACGCCCTCGCCTGCCTGGACCGCCTGACCACCGCGTCCGGCCACGCGGCGGACATCGGGAAGCGGCTGCGGCAGGCCATCACGAGCGGCCGCCTGATCCTGCGTACCCACCCGTTCTCCTGCGCACCACTCCCCTACGTGCACATGCCGGCCGACCTCCGCGACGACTTCGCGTCCGCCACGCTCACGATCATGAAGGGCGACCTCAACTACCGCCGCCTCGTGGGCGACCGCCACTGGCCCGCCACGATCCCCTTCGCCGAGGTCACCGCGTACTTCCCCGCCCCGGTGGCGGCACTGCGCACCCTCAAGTCGGACGTCGCCACGGGCCTGCCGCCCCGCACGCTCGAGCAACTGGACGCGACCGGGGAAGCCTGGCGCACGAGCGGAACGCACGCTCTGATCCAGGTCAGCGCCTGACCGGTCACCGCACGACAGCCCGCGATCCGGCGGTGCGCGTCGAACTCGCCCACGAGTCGGGCGCCGTGGGCGTTCGATTTCTGGCAGGCTCAGGGGCGTGCGTGACAGGTGGCGCTGGGCTGGAGGCGTGTGATGGAGACGCTCGACTCGCGGGATCCCCTATCCGTCGCGGTGACCGAGGCGATCCGCGGAGGTGACGTGACGGCGCTGCGGCAGTGCCTTGCCGAGCATCCCGAGCTTGCCACCGCGCGGATCGTCGAGCATGGCAGTGGTGCGGGGAGCCGGTCGCTGCTGCATGTCGCCGCGGACTGGCCCGGTCACTTTCCCCACGGTCCGGCGGTGGTCGCCACGCTGGTGGCGGCGGGTGCGGATCCCAACGCCCGTTTCGAGGGGGCCCATTCGGAGACCCCGCTGCACTGGGCGGCGAGCAGCAACGACGTCCCCATGCTCGACGCGCTCGTCCAGGCGGGCGCCGACATCGAGGCCCCGGGTGCCGTGATCGGCGGCGGAACGCCCCTCGCCGACGCACGCGGTTTCGGCCAGTGGCGGGCCGCGCACCGGCTCGTCGAACTCGGGGCGCGTACGACGCTTGAGGACGCCGCGACGCTCGGCCTGCTGGACCGGGTGAAGGTCTTCGTCGAAGGCCCCGGGCCGGCCGACGACAAGCCGGCGGATCAGGGACCGGTCGACCACGACGCCCTCACCCGTGCCTTCTGGGGCGCCTGCCACGGCGGCCAACTGGCCACCGCCGAGTACCTGTTGGCGCTCGGCGCCGACCGCGACTGGATCGGCTACGACGACCGGACGCCGCTCGACATCGCCCGTGCCGCGGACGCCGATGCCGTCGTCCGCTGGCTGCGCGGGCAAGGGGCGAAATCGCGCGCCCAACTGCCGTGAGCACCGGCGCGATCAGCGGGCCTCGGGCGACAGCAGCCACGTCAGTGTCAGCATGGTCTCCAAGTGGCGTTCGGGATCGGGGCAGGTGCCGTCCGTGAGCTGGGAGATCTGGCGGAGCCGGTAGCGGACCGTCTGCTCGTGGACGTGGAGGCGTTCGGCGGTGAGGACGGCGTTGTCTCCGCAGCGGAGGTAGACCAGCAGGGTTTCGAGGAGGGGTTCGCGGCGGCGGGGCGGGAGTTCGAGGAGCGGACCGAGCAGGGTGGTCGCGGCGGCTTCGAGGAGGTCGCCGGACTGGAAGGCGGTCAGGACGGCCAGGTGGTCGACGCAGCGCAGCGGCGCCTCCGCGGCCAGCACCCCCCGGTCGACCAGGTCCAGCGCACGCCGCGCCCAGCGCAACGACACCGCGCCCTGGTCGACGGGGACGACGGGCCCGAGCACCGCGCCCTTGGCCTTCGGCAGCCAACCCCGGCCGGAGATACGGGGGTTGGGCACGATGAGGTACGGCGCGACGGGGTTGCGGTCGGCGAGGACCTCGGGCGGCAGGACATGGGTCTGCGGGTGGTCCCCCGGTGGCAGGGCGAGCACGGCGAGGGTGCGCGGCAGCTGCCACCCGGCGGCCGCGGCCAGCTCGGCGAGCGGCCGCGGGGCCTGTCCGGCCTCGGCGACCAGCGCGTCGCGCAGCAGGTCCCGCTGTACGTCGACCGGGGCCCGGCCGCACACGTCGTCGTACCCGCGTGAGGCCGCCGAAATGGCCATGCTCATCAGCTCGAAGGCGTCCTCGGTGAGCTTCGTCAGCACGGGCTCCGGCCATTTCTCGCGGTACGCGTCCTCGATGAGCCGGCGGCACGCCACCCGTCCTGCCAGGTCGAGCGCGTCTCTCAGTACGTCGAGGGGGCGGCCGAGGCGGCCGTGCTGGGCGCCGATGGCCTCGTACAGGGCGATGACCTCGGCGACGGCGGCGGGGCTGGGCCGGGTCACGTCGTGGAGTGAGACGAAACAGCTCACCGTCTGGTCGATGACCTGGCGTACCGAAAAGCCGGCCGTGTCGTCCGCGAGGTCCGAGTAGTCCGGCAGCCCGGAACGTACGGCTTCCTCCATCTCGTCGACGACGGCCGGGATCTGCCGCAGCAGCATCCGGCGCAGCCCGCCTGGGAGCGGATCGGCGTCCTGTGCGTTCGCGAGGGTCAAGGTGCCTCCCGTGGATACCCGTGGGGCTGGACAATCATGGGGGACTCCTGTGACGTGCGCCAGATTTCGCGCGCGAGCGCTCGGCGAAGGTGTCATCCGCCTTACACTCCAGACCACGACGACTCACCCTCTCGTGCTAGGCGCTCCGCTGAAAATGCGGTTCGAAGCTGCGGGTTCGTCGTGGCTGGTCGCGCCCCGCGGCGGAGCCGCATATGTCACAGCCCCGCGCCCCTTACGGGGCGCGGACTTCACCAAGGCCGCCAAACAAGGGAGTTGCGACGTGGAAGCTGCCGAGCCGTTCTTATCCAGGCGCCCGTGGCACGAGCTGCCGCCGGCCCTCGCACCGCGTCTGCGCACCCGGCTTCCGGAGCTCACCACGGAGATGGTGCAGGCGATCCGCCGGGAGGTACGGGGCTACCGGCAGCCGATCGGCTCCGCCGTCGCGCGTGATCTCGCCGAGGCGGTGCGTCTGGCGGCCACCCAGTTCACCGAGCTGGTCGAGGAGCCGGACGCGCCGCAGCAGCACTATGTGCCGCGCTTCAGAAGGCTGGGCAGGCTGGAGTACCTGAGCGGGCGCGGTATGGACGGGCTGCAGGCCGCGTACCGTATCGGCGCCCGGGTGGCGTGCCGCCGCTATGTGGACGTGGCACGGGACGCGGCGCTGCCGGGCGAGATCGCCGTTCCGCTCAGCGAGGCGGTACTCACGCACATCCACGCGATGGCCGGGGAGGCGGTGGCGGGCTTCGAGGAGGCGCGGGCCGGTGCCGCCGACGACGTCCTGCGCACTCGCCGGCTGCTCGTGGCGCGGCTGCTGCAGCGCCGCCGCGATCCGCTCGCGGAACCGCTGCCGGACCTGGCCCGCAGGGCCGCCTGGCCGCTGCCGGAGCGGGTCCGCTGTGTGCTGCTGCCCGCCTCCGTCAAGGTGCCCGGTCTCGACGCCGATGTCCTCAGGGTGACCAGGGACGACGAGCTGCACCTGGTAGTGCCCGACGAGCGGCTGCTGACGGCATTCCAGGGCACCGAGGCGGCAGTGGGCCCGGCCGTGCCCCTGGACGAGGCCTGGGTCTCGCTGCACTGCGCCCGCCTTGCCCGTCGCCTGGGACGGACCAGCGCCCAGGACCACCTCGCGGAGTTGCACCTCTTGCACGGCTCCCCGATCGGAAGTCTCCTGGCCGACCAGGTACTTGAGCCCTTGCGAGGCCTCCCTCCCGGCAAGGTGCAACGCCTCACGGACACGCTCGACGCGCTGCTCGCCTCCACCGGGCGTACCGCCCCGGAAGTCGCCGCCGCGCTGGGCATCCATCCGCAGACGGCGCGCAACCGGCTGCGTCAGCTGACCGCGCTGTACGGCGACCGGCTCGAGGACCCGGCGTTCCGCTTCGACGCGCAGCTCGCGCTGCGCAGCAGGTCGGCGCGGCATTCCTCGCCGCACTGACAAACTTCCGTACAGGATTCAGCAGTTGAACGAGAAGCGGTACTGAACTTCTGTCAGCATGCTCAGCCGCATGAGACATGCGAGCACCCGCACCGCGAAACGACTCGGACTGCTCTCCGGCGCCGCCGCCCTGGCGGTGACCGGTGCGAGCCTCCTCCCCCAGCAGGCGCAGGCAGGACCCGGCGACTTCCAACGGGGTCCCGCGCCCACCGAACAGTCCATCACCGCCGAGCGCGGTCCCTTCGCCACGGCCCAGACCACGGTCGACGGCCCGAACTTCAACAAGGGGACCGCCTACTACCCCACCGACACCAGCCAGGGCACGTTCGGAGCCGTGGCGATCAGCCCGGGGTTCTTGTCGCCGGAGGCCGTGGTCAGCTGGTACGGCCCACGCCTGGCGTCCCAGGGGTTCGTCGTACTTACCCTGGAGACCAACTCCGGCACCGACCAGCCCGACGACCGGGCGACCCAGTTGGTCAACGCGCTCGACTTCCTCGTCCAGAGCAGCTCCGTGAAGAACCGTATCGACCCCAACCGCCTTGCCGTGATGGGCCATTCGATGGGCGGGGGCGGCTCGCTCAAGGCCTCGGAGCTGCGGCCTTCACTCAAGGCCGCCATTCCGCTCATGCCGTGGAACAACGACAAGACCTGGCAGGGCGATCGGGTACCCACGATGATCATGGGCGCCCAGAACGACGCCATCGCGTCACCGGCTTCGCACGCGAAGCCGTTCTACGACAGCCTCACCTCCGCACCGGAGAAGGCGTACCTGGAGCTGAGGGGCGAGGGCCACATGGTGGCGATCTCCCCCAACGTGACGATCGCGAAGTACAGCATCGCCTGGCTGAAGCGGTTCGTCGACGAGGACGTGCGCTACGAGCAGTTCCTGTGCCCGGCTCCGGCACCGAACCTGCAGATCAGCGAGTATCGGAACACCTGTCCCACGGGTTAGGGGCTCCCCGGACCGGCCTGGTCTCAGGACCGGTCCGGGAGCACGATTTCCGCCCAGAGGGAGTCGTGGTCGGAGAAGTCGCTGTGCACGGTCTCGCTCCCCTTGACGGTGACGGACGGGGGGACGAAGAGGTAGTCGATCTTTTTCAGGCCGTAGGTCGCCTCACCGGCCCGGCAGGGCACCGTCCAGTTGTTCATGTAGTTGCCGCAGGGACTGCCCGCCTCCTTGAACTCCCCCGTCGCCCCGTCCCCGTAGTCGGGGTGATAGAAGCTGTCGGTGGGCGCCTCCTCGGCGGTCGTGTTGATGTCGCCCAGGAGGAACTTCCGGTAGCCGCGGTAGGTGGTGGCCAGGAGCCGCTTCGCCTCGGCGGCCTCCTTCTCCCGGGCTTCCTGGAGCTCGGGAGCGGAACCGCTCGACATGTGGATCGAGCACACTGCCAGACGCCGTGCCTGCGAGCGTATGCAGAGCATTTCGCGCTGTTCGCGGCCGGCCGGTGAACCGAGGTCGTGCCCACCGCCGGTCGGAGGCGCGAAGCCGAGGTCGTTGCGGTAAAGGAGGGCGTTGCCGAATTCCGAGTCGTGCCAGCACCGCGCAGGCGTGCCGGCCTCCGGCACCACCGGGTCGAACACCGCCGAATAGCCGGGGAGTTGGCTGTCGAGCCGCTCCGTCCAGTCGCGGCATCCCTCCTGGATGGTCACGAAGGCCGGCCGGCGTTCTTTGACGGTGCGTACGAAGTCGTCGGCGGCTTCCTCGCCCGCCGTCCCGTACTTCGGGTTGCCGCCCGCCATATTGAAGGTGGCGATCCGGTACGCCGTCGCGGCCGAGCCCGCTTGTATGGGCGCCGGACCGGGCGGTACAGGATCCGGGTTCGCCTGCAGGGGCGCCGCGCTGGGAGGCAGGCCGACGAGCAGCAGCACGAGGGAAGCCGCCGCCATGACGACCCGACGGCGGGACGAAGACGGGGCCAGGTTCGTTGACGCTGCCATGAACGCAGTGCCCCCCTCTTGCTTCCGCTGCCCCTCACCATGGCACAGCGCCTTCCATCGCTGGAACAACAGGAGTTCTGGTCAGCTGATCCACACGGAGGCCGAAATTCGCCGTTACCGCGGGCATAGTTGACCGGGGCCCGACCGTGGGGGTGGGCGTGGGGGGGGCGTGACGGTGATCGGATACGTGCACCATCAGCTGAAGGGCGCCGCGACGGCGGCATGCGCCGTGGCGATCAGCGTGCTCGTGGCTTACGGGGTGCGCGACGCCCCGGAGGAGGACTACGGCTTCTGGCAGGCCTTCGGCGGCGCGTCCGCCATGGGCGTGCTGGCAGGGCTCGTCTCCGTGTGCCCGCTGAAGTGGGTGGGCGAGGTGTCGTCGTACAAGTCTGCGCATCCCCTGGCCGAGTCCGACGCCGTGCCGTCCCGGAACGTGGACCTGCGGCGCGATCTCCTCGCCGGCAGGCTGCTCGCCCTCATCACCGCGCCGACGCTGATCGTCTCGTTCTGGTTCCCGTGGTTCGCCCTGGCGCCGCTGATCTCTGCCGTCGACCGGCTGATGCAGGCGGGGCACGCCGCCCGCTGGGAGCGGAAGCACGGGGTGGTGCTGTGGTGGGGTCAGGTGAAGGGACGGCCCTTCGCCGGTAACCGGCTTCAGTACTCGTCGGCTCCCCGGACCTGAGCGGCCCTCGTCGCCCCGGAGGTATCGCCCCAGGACCACGAGGGGCCGGGGTCACTGCTGCGGCGGACGGTCCTTGCGCTCGCCGCCGAACTGGTCCTTGAGCTTGTCCTGGGCGGTGTCGACCTGGCCGCTGTGCTTGCCCTGGGTCCTCTCGTCCACGACGTCGCCGCCCTTGTCGACGCCCTTGGACGTCTGCTCCGGGTGGCCCTTCAGCATGCTCTTGATCTTGTCCATCATGGACATGAGACATCCTCCTGCTCAGCTCACCCCCACCCATCCAGGGTCACGGCAGGTGGGGGGTTTCGCATCCCAGGGCGGTGGGGTGGGAGCGGGGCGGACGGAGGGCTGTCGGAGGGCTATGCCTCTGTCCGGCACTCCGGGTGGCCCCATCCGTCAGGGTTCTTGGCGATGGTCGCGCCCGCCGCGTAGGGGCGACCGCAGCGGCAGCGGCCCGGGAACTTGGCCTTGAGCGTGCGGGACGAGGAGGCGGCGGAGGTGCGTTTCTTGGGGGACGCCGCCTTCTTGCCGCCGGACGACGGGGGCGGCTCCGGCGACCCCTGCTCACTGCCCGCCGGTTCCTGGACGAACGCGGCCTGGCTCGCGGCCCGGTCGGCGAAGTCGTTGAGCGGGTCCCCGCCGACCTGGTGCGCGGGTACGTAGCGGAAGTCCACCTCGCGGCCCTCCAGCAGCTCGTCGATGCGTACGACGAGGTCCTGGTTGGCCACCGGCTTGCCCGCGGCCGTCTTCCAGCCGTTGCGCTTCCAGCCGGGCAGCCAGCTCGTGACGGCTTTCATCGCGTACTGCGAGTCCATCCGGATCTCCAGCGGCACGCCCGGCTCGACGGCCGCCAACAGCCGTTCCAGCGCGGTGAGTTCGGCGACGTTGTTGGTCGCCTTCCCCAGCGGTCCGGCCTCCCACGCGACGGGGGTTCCCGTCGCGTCGGCGATCACCCAGGCCCAGCCGGCGGGCCCTGGGTTTCCCTTCGACGCCCCGTCACACGCGGCGATAACGCGTTCAGCCATGCGTACGATCATGCCAGAGCGCTCCGCTGGATTTGCCGTTCGAAGCTGCGGGTCCGTTGTGGCTGGTCGCGCCCACGCGGCGGAGCCGCAAATTGATACAGCCCCGCGCCCCTCAAAGAGGCCTGCGGCCTCTTTGAGGGGCGCGTACCGCACCGGACGTCGTAGCTGGCCACAGTCCGCCCCTCAAGCCTCGCTGTATGTTGAACCACTGTGAAGGACGAAGGAGGCGCACCGGTGCCATCGCCGCAGCGGGCTCGCGCGCAGGCGTCCGCGATCAGCTCGGGAAAGCCGGTGCCCGAGGCGGAGGCCGCCCCCTCGTCACGATTGCGGGCGCTTTTCGACGGACAGCGGCTCTCCCCCGGCCAGCGGCGTATCGCTCAGTATCTGATCGAGCACATCACCGAGGCCGCGTTCCTGTCGATCACGGATCTCGCCGACCGGGCGGGCGTGAGCCAGCCCTCGGTGACGCGCTTTGCGACGGCGGTGGGCTTCAGCGGCTATCCCGCACTGCGGGAGCGGCTTCAGTCGATCGCGCTCAGCACGCTCGCGTCCGCGCCGGACGCCGCCGAGGAAGCCCGCCCGAACGAACTCCAGGCGGCCGTCGACTCCGAGATCGACAACCTGGAGAACCTGCGGCGCGACTTCGCCGATCCCGAGCGAGTGATCGAGATCGGCCGCGCACTGTCGCAGTCGACACCGCTGACGGTCCTGGGCTTGCGGATCTCGGGCTCACTGGCCGAGTACTTCGCGTACGCCGCGCGCCGTATCCACCCGGACGTCCGGCTTGTGACACGGGGCGGCAGTGTCGCGTACGACGCACTGCTGCAGTCGCGCGAGGCGGGCGGGACCTGGGTCCTGGCCTTCTCCATGCCGCGGCACGCACACGAGACGCTCACGGCCCTGCGGGTCGCCAAACGCGCGGGCCTGCGCGTCGCCCTGGTCACCGATCTGGCGCTCGGCCCGCTCGCCGACGAGGCGGACGTGCTCTTCGCCTCCGGCACCGGCGCGCGCCTCGTCTTCGACTCGTACGCCGCGCCGGTCGTGATGTCCGCGGCCCTGCTCCAGGCGATGACCGACGCGGACCCCGAACGCACACAGGCCAGACTCGACGAGTACGAGCAGGGCGCGGAACAGCACGCTTTCTTCCTCAAGGACTGAGTGAGGCTGGTACGGACTGCACCGTAAAGGTCCGATGTCCACTGGAACGCGGCGGTCGCCTCCCGCAAGGCATGATTCGGCCGTATTCAAGGAGGCGCTCACATGAATTTTTTCATGCGCTTGCTTACCCGACGGTATATATGAATACTGCTCGCTGATCGGGAGTCTCCCGAACCGCCTGCCGCCTCGGAAATGCGATGACGATGTCCCTGACGTACTCACCGATCAGCACGGACTGGCCCTGCCAGGTAAAGACGCCCGGCAACCGGGACTGGGAACGATCGGCGGCCAAGTGGCTGCGCGAACTGGTGCCCTCCCGCTACGGCAGCTATCCGCTGCTGATCCGCGAGCCCGTTCTGCTCGCCCGCCATGCGCAGATCCAGCTCCAGCAGGAGATCCGGGTCATCCGCACCGCGCTGCACAGCGCCCGCGCCGAGCTGCCCTCCATGGGGATGCCGGAGTCCGTCATCGAGCACACCATCAAGCTGTACGCCGCGGAACTCACGCAACTGAACCACATCGCCCGCGGCGTACGCGTCGTCACCCAGGCCCTGGTGGACGGCAACAGCGGACGCACCGGACGCTGAGCCGGCCAGAACCGCTCGCCGCTCCGGCGGCCGGTGCGCGCATTCGCGCGACATGTGGCACTGAGTTCCCTCTCGTGAGAGCACTGAGTGCCATTTCCCCTGGCCGATGCTAGGTTTCCGCACATGACCGTTCCGAAGCCGCCGATGCGGGACGCGCTTGTGGCGGCGGCGTTCCAGTTGTTCCTGGAGCGGGGGTACGAGCAGACCACCGTCGATGACATCGTGGCGCTCGCCGGGGTCGGACGGCGGTCCTTCTTCCGGTACTTCCCGTCGAAGGAGGACGTGGTCTTCCCGGACCACGAGCGCTGCCTGGCCGATATGACCGAGTTCCTGGGCCGCGGCGACGACGAGCACGACCCGGTGGCGCGGGTCTGCGACGCGGCGCGACTGGTGCTGCGCATGTACGCGGAGAACCCGACGTTCTCGGTCCAGCGTTACCGCCTCACCAAGAAGGTCCCGGGGCTGCGCACGTACGAACTCTCGGTGGTCTGGCGGTACGAGCGGGCCCTGGCCGAGTACCTGCGCCGGCGCTTCGCGGGGCTGCCCGACGGGACTCTGCGGGCCGATGTGATCGCCGCGGCCGTCGTCGCCGCACACAACAACGGGCTGCGGTCGTGGCTGCGTTCGGACGGCGAGAGCGACGCTGGCGCGGAGGTCGACCACGCTCTCGCCCATGTGCAGCGGACCTTCGCCCCTGATGGCTCTGACACCCCTGATACCCGTGGCGCCGGTCCCGGCGAGGCCGCCGCGGAGGATGTCGTCGTGCTCGTCTCCCGGCGTGGGGCGCCGATGTGGCGGGTGGTCCAGGAGATCGAGGCGACGCTGGAACGCCGTCCCGACTGACGGAACCGAGCAAACTGAGGGAACTGAGTGCCTTTACTGGTGGCACTCCGTGCCATACGCTGGGTTTCGATGTGGCGCACAGCAGTTGCGCGCGTCAGCACATCAGATTCCGGCCCAGTGCAGGGAGATGACATCGTGTTCCACCCGGGAAGCCGGACCACGGCGGGCGTACTCGACGCGGAGACGGCGACGACCTCGAAACCGGCCGAAGAAGGGCTCCGCTACCAGCGCTGTCGCTGGTGCGGGACCGCCATGTTCCACCGGCTGCTCTGCCCGGTCTGCGCGGGCAGCGACCTGCGGACGGAACGCAGCGCGGGCCTGGGCGTCATACGCCACGCCACCATCGTCCAGCGCAACACCCCCGCCGCCCGCAATGTGTCCCTCGTCGAGCTGGCGGAGGGTTTCACCGTGCGGGGGCGCGTGCAGGGCCCGCTCATCGCGATCCGGGTCGGCGACCGCGTACAGCTCACCACGGCCGCGGACACGGTGCGCCGCGAACCCGTGTTCAAGCTGTGCGAAGAGCCGTACTCCGGCTGGTTCTGACCGACTCCTGACGCGCGCGGGCGGGCTCGCGCGGGAACACTGGCAGGGTCAGCTGCCCGCGCGGAGCGTGGAGGAACCCATGCATGCCAAGGACGTTCTCGTCGACGCGTACGATCGCATCCAGGAGGAGGTCCACGCCGTCGTCGAGGGACTCTCCGCGGACGAACTCAACGCCCGCCTAGACGACGAGGCCAACTCGATCACCTGGCTCGTCTGGCATCTCACCCGCGTCCAGGACGACCACATCGCCGATGCCTCCGGCCTCAAGCAGCTCTGGCTCACGCAGGACTGGGCGGACCGCTTCGGCCTGAGCCTCCCCCGCAGGGACACGGGTTACGGTCACACCTCGTCGAAGGTCGGGAAGGTCCGCGTGGACTCGGGTGAGCTGCTCCTCGGCTACCACGACGCCGTCCACGAGCAGACGTTGGGCTTCCTGCGCGACCTGGACGACGACGAGCTCGACCGCGTCGTCGACGAGAGCTGGTCGCCGCCCGTCACCCTGGGCGTCCGTCTGGTCAGCGTCCTCTCCGACGACTTGCAGCACGTCGGGCAGGCGGCGTTCGTACGGGGGATCCTGCGAGCGCGATGAGGGCCGTGCATGCCGTGTATTCGGCTGCTCCAGGGACACTCGCGTGAGATACGGGTCTGCCGGCCATGCCGGAGGAGCAGGGGCCCACGCACGCAGAGGAGTCGGGAACCATGCGGCACGACGAGCTGATCGCAAAGGTGCGGGAGCGGGCAGAACTGCCCGACCGGAGTTCCGCCGAGCAGGCCACGCGGGCGGTGCTGTCGACGCTGGCGGAGCGCATACCCGAGGGGCTTGCCGATCATCTGGCCGCCCAACTGCCCGCGCAGCTGGCCGAGTCGATACGCGAGAGGGTGTCCTCGCCCGCCGGGAGTGATGAGCGGCGCGGCTCCGGTGAACGCTTCGACCTGACCGTGTTCGCGGGGCGGGTCGCCTGGCGCGCCGGGGTGCCCGAGGACGCCGCACTGCGGGAGTCGGTCGCGGTCTTCGAAGTCCTGGACGCGGCGATCGCACCCGAGGAGATGGAGAAACTGGCGCGCGTCCTGCCCACGGACATCCGTACGCTGCTGCCGGTCGCGCGGGCCGACATCACGGAGGCGTAGCGAACCGGGCACCGTCAGGCGATATCGCCCTCGTTCGAGGCGGCCCGTCCCCGGGGAGGTTCAACGGCGGAGTCCACGTCCGTGGCGATGTCGAACGTGTCCGAGAGCCGGGTCAGGCGCAGGAGGCGTCGGTGGCGCGGGTCGTCGAGTACGAGGAGCAGTCGGCTCCGCTGGCCCCGCAAGCGGTTGCGGATCCGGCACAGCAGGGACAGGCCGCTGCAGTCCAGGAACGTGACCTTGCGCAGATCGAGCACCAGCTGACGGGGCTGGGTGGCGCACACGGCGTCGAGGGAGGTAGCCAGCTCGGTCGTGGCCAGGAGGTCGAGCTCTCCGGAGAGTTCGATGACCGTGCTGTTGCTCAGCCTCCGCTCCCGGAGGCCGTACGTCGGTTGCTGCACCATCGTCCCCACCCCCTCCGGGGCGTACGCATGTGCGTCGTCATGGCGTCGGGGGTGAGTGGGACACCTCTCCCTTGGGATGCGGCTACCCCCGCCTTTGTGGGCCACACCAATCGGCCCTTCGTGGGCCACACCAATCGACTCGTACGAGGCGCGCAGAGCCTGAGCCCCTCCTTTCGCATGGCCCACGATCGCGGGGGTACTCGCTCGCCGTTCACCCGCCCCCTCACCCACCAGGGAGAACGCACTCGGAGGCGGAAGGAGTGGAGTTCATGCGATTCCGTGACCGACGGCAGGCCGGTGCGGCCCTGGCCGAACGACTGCTCGTACGCCGGGAGGAAGGCGCCCTGCCCGATCCGGTCGTGCTCGCTCTGCCGCGCGGTGGCGTCGTGGTGGCCGCCGAGGTGGCGCGGACCCTCGACGCCCCGCTGGATGTGCTGGTCGCCCGCAAGATCGGAGCGCCGTTCCAGACGGAGCTCGGCGTCGGCGCGATCGCCGGGGAGGACGAGCCGTTCTTCGACGAGCGGGCGCTGGACCGGCTCGGGCTGAGCAAGGCGGCCCTGGAACCCATCGTGGAGCAGGAGCGGGACGAGCTGCACCGGCGCGAACAGCTCTACCGCAAAGGCAGGGCGATCCCCGAACTGACGGGCCACACCGCTGTCGTGGTGGACGACGGTGTAGCCACCGGAGTCACCGCCCTCGCCGCCCTGCGTTCCGTACGGCGCCACGATCCCGGCCACGTCACGCTCGCCGTCCCGGTGTGCTCGCCGGAGGCGGCCCTGCTGGTGCGGGAGGAGGCGGACGAGGTGGTATGTCTGCACGAGCCGGTGGCGTTCATGGCGGTCGGACTCTGGTACGAGGAGTTCGACCAGGTCACGGACGACGAGGTCCTCGACGTCCTGCACGGGCTGTCGTGACCGGACAGAGGATTCTGCTCACCGGGTGGTTCAGCTTCCTGGACGGGGAAGCCACGGCCGGTGACGTACTCGCGCTGCGGCGGGTGGAGCAGGTGCTGGCCCGCGAGGGACTGCCGTACGACACGGTGTGGAGCCCCGGCTTCCTGCCCGAGGCCCTGCACCTGGCGGACGTACGGCCGGATGCGTACTCCCACCTGGTGTTCGTGTGCGGGCCACTGCACGGGCCGCAAGTCGCCCGGCTGCACGAGGACTTCAGGGCTTGCCGGCGTATCGCGATCGGTGTCTCCGTGGTCGATCCCGACGATCCCGCCGTCACCGGGTTCCACCTCGTGCTGCCGCGGGACGCTCCCGGTACGGATCCGGCGCTGGACCTGTCGGCGAGCGCCCCGATCGGCCGGCCCACACCCGTCGTCGGGGTGATCCTCACGCACGGCCAGCAGGAGTACGGGCCTCGTCGGCGGCACGACGATGTCGCCGAGGCGGTGACGCGGTGGCTGGCGGGCAAGGACTGTGCTCCGGTCGAGCTGGAGACGCGTCTCGATACGCGGGACTGGCGGCTGGACTCGACACCCGAGCAGTTCCAGTCCGTGCTCGCCCGCCTGGACTGTGTCGTCACCGACCGACTGCACGGGCTGGTGCTCGCGCTGCGGACCGGAATCCCGGCGCTGGCGGTCGATCCGGTCGCCGGTGGCGCGAAGTTGACCGCTCAGGCGCGCGCCTGCGACTGGCCGGCCCTCGTTCCGGCCGAGCGGCTGGACACCCGCCAACTGGACCGCTGGTGGGACTGGTGCCTCACATCGGGGCGGGCAGCGGCTCGGCAGAGCAGGGACGATTTCCTGCACGAGCCTGCCCGGGACGGCATGCACGGGCTCGTCGAGGCGCTGTCGGCCCGCCCCCTCCGGTCGCAGCGGTCGTCCGGTTAGTCCGCCGGAGCGCGGGGCACCCGTGGTCACCGAACACCGCCCGCCGTAAAGGGAACGAACATGGCGACAGGCCGACTCCCCGATCGCGAACAGCGCATTCTGGAGGACATCGAAGCGGACCTGCGACGCGACCGACGGCTGCGTCGCAGGCTGCGCACCCTACGGATCAAGCGACGGCTGAACCCCGCATGGATCGCCGACTATCGGCCTCGTGTTCCGACCGTCGCGCTCTTGTTGGCGATGTCGGTGGTGCTGATGGTGGTGGGTATCCGTACCTCCGAGCCGGCCGTGATCTGGGCCTTCGCCGCGCTGTGGCCACTGACGCTGTTCGGGCTCTTCCGGCTGTTGTGCCGGTGGACGGAGCCATGAGGCCGGGGTCGGCCCATGAGCGGTGCTGTGCGCGTCAGCGCTGGTAGAGCCCGACCAGGGTGCCGCTCGCCAGTTGCTGACGGTCGAGGACGTTGTGCACGTCCTCGGCGGTGGCTTTGTCCGGGATGGAGACGGGGCCGGGGAGCGCGTACAGGCGGAAGAAGTAGCGGTGCGCCTTGTCCCCCACCGGGGGCTGCGGGCCGCCCCAGCCCGGTTCGCCGAAGCCGTTGACGTGCTGGTGGCCGCCCGGGGGCTTCTCGTCGGCGTCCAGGCCCTGGCTGCGCGGATCGATGCCCGTCACCAGCCAGTGGATGAAGGTCCCCGACGGCGCGTCCGGATCTTCACACACAAGAGCCAGCTCCACTGCCTCGTCGGGTACTCCGGACCAGGTCAGAGGCGGGGAGACGTTGTCGCCCTGCTTGGCCAAGCGGTCCGGGATCAGGGCGTGGTCATTGAATGCGGTGCTTTTGAGTTCGATTCCGGCCATGCGCGCCGCAGTACCCCGAAGGAGCGCGGCCACACCTGACGCGGCCGGAACGGTGTGGTCCGACCGCGGCGTTAGCGGCGCCCCGCGCGGGGAACCCGGAATGCCACCCCCTCCGGACCGAGGAGGCCCCTGTGCGCAATCGTCGGCGGGTGAGCCGTACGCTCTGTGACTTCGACTCGTCGGTCGCGGCCGTTCGTGCGGTGAGCAGGTTCATGCGCGGGCGTGACTTCCGCGCGCTGGGTGCGGGGCCCGCCTCCGCGCGTCTCGCGGCGCTCGCCTCGGCACTGCCCTCCGCGGCGCAACGCCGGTTGTTCGTCGCGGCGGGACGGCTCCAGAGCTCGCGCGCGTCCCGGGTGCGCGGGGTCACGAGTGAGGACCTGTCCTCCTGGACCGTCGGGGAGTACGGCCCCGGCCCGTATCCCGCCGTCTTCATCGGCTCCGTCAGCGGCGCCGCCGTACACCTCGCGGCCGCGATGGGTGCGCCGGTACTGCCGCAGACCTACCTGGTTCCGGTACGGGCCCGGGTGGACCCCGACCGCCCGCGGGACTCGCTCATGGCCGGCCTGGAACTGGGCCGCAGCATGGTGGCGAGCAACCCTGATCTCTCCCTGTGCCATATGCACGACCCGAGTCAGGACCGGGCCATGCTCGTGCGCTTCCTGTACTTCCGCTTCAAGCGGCTGCGGCTCGGGGCGGTGCTGGAGCGGTTCCTCGAGGAGCGGCTGGCGCCCGGCGCGACGATCTTCATCGTGGACTGCACTCTGACCTGGCCCGTCACCGTCCTCGGGGAGCGCCACAGCTTCCAGTTCGGCGCGCTGGGCGGCATGTCGCCCGACGAGTACGTCACCGGAAGCGACCGGGTCGCCGAGCATCTCGCGCAGCAGGGGTCGCCGGTACGCCGCTGGGACCCGCCGCCGGCGGACGAACGGCGGCCCGAGGCCGAGTGGGGATACGACGACACTCTCACCGAGGACATCACCGAGGTGGCGGCACGGCGCGGCTACCGGGTGCGGCGCATCACCCTGGAGGAACCCGAGCACTTGAGCCCGACGGTCGCGGAGCTGTACCGCTGGTGGCACCACCGCCGCGGACTGCCCGCCGAACGGCTGCTGGTCGAGACGTACGACCAGTGGGAGCCGCATTGGACGCTGCGCCTGGGCGCGGTGCCGTTCTGGCTGCAGTTCACCGCCAGCTCCTCCCTCGAACTGCTGGAGCGCTACCTCGGCGGAGTCGAGCCGTACCGGCACATCGGGGTCAATCTCTTCTCCAACGGTCTGCGCTCGGTCGGCCAGGTCCCGGCGGCCGAGTGGCGCGAGTTGGCCGAGCGGTACGCGGTCGAGAGCGGCGGCACCCTCGGCGTGGACGAGCGTGCCTACCCGTGGGACTTCGGCGCCACGATGCGGCACCGGCCCGCGCTCGCGGCGCTCTCCGAGCGGTACCCGATGCCTCCCCCACTGCGCCTCGACGAACTGGACGAGTTCCTCACCCACTTCCCGGCCACCTCGGTTCCGTTGCCGCCAAGGGTCGAGAGCCTGCACCCGGCGCCCGGATCATGACCGCGGCCACCCGGCAGCGGAAGAAGAGGATGAACGATCGGCCATGAGCACACGCGAGCAGCACACCCCGACGTTCCCGGAGCACACCGACATCACGTACCACGACGGCGACTTCGGGCGGATGCGCAGTCGTGCGCTCGGCCGCAGGCAGCCGTCGGTGCCCGAGGTCGTACTCGTCCAGGGCATGGGCGTGTCCGACTATCTGCTGCCCGGGCTCGCGGCGCTCGGTGAGTGGACCCGGGCCCATCTGGTGGAGCTGCCGGGATTCGCGGGCAGTGGGGATCCCCCGCATGAGATGGATGTATGGGAGTTCGGGATCTGTGTCGCGGGCTGGCTGCGCGAACAGGACCTGGGGCCGGTCGTTCTTGTCGGGCACTCCAGCGGTACTCAGGTCGCCGCCCGCGCCGCCGTGGACCACCCGGACGTCGTGGGCGTGGTGCTGGCCAGTCCCACCGTCGACCCCATGGCCCGAAGCCTGCCGCGACTGCTGTTCCGCTGGCGGCTGGACTCCCGCCACGAACCGTCCGGGCTCAGCGAGAACCATCGCCCCGAATGGAAACGGGCCGGGATCCGCAGGATGGTGCACATCGCGCTGGTGCACCGGGCCGACAGGCTGGAGGACTCCGTCGCCCGGCTACGGGTTCCGCTACTCGTGATCCGTGGCCGTGAGGACCGGATCAGTACGGCCCGCTGGGGCAGGGAACTCGCCGGCCTCGTGCCGGACGGCCGGTACGTCGAGGTGCCGGGGGCGCACACGTTCCCCTGGCTGGTTCCTGACGCATGGTCGGGACCCGTGCGGGAGCTGGCATCGGCGGCGGGGCGAGTCTGAGCCCGGGGGTGCGGTCAGCCCCCACCGGCCCGCGCCCGCGGCGGAGCCGCACATCGATGGGGCATCACCGTGCTTCCAGCGGAGCGCTCAGCTCGTCAGTACCTGGGGCGAGGTCTCCTTCAACTCGGCGTTCGCCCAGCGGAGTTGGCGCAAGGTGTCGGGATGGCATCGTTGCGCGAGGCCGAGCAGCTGGTCGTCCGCGGTGGCCTGGGCGGCCTGGGCGACGAGTTCCCAGTCGACGGAGACCGCCGACGCCTGTTGGCAGATCCTTCTCAGATCACGGAGCAGGAGCAGCCCCTCGTCGCCCCGACGTCCCACCTCGCTGCGGCGGCCGATGATCTCGCTGCCCTTTTCGCGCAGCCGGCCGACCGGTCCCGGCTCGTCGTCCGGTTCCGGGTCGAGGGCGACGTCATAGCGCTCGGCGAGTTCGGCCAGCTCGCGGATGTGCCGGTGGGACCAGTCCGCGAGGTCGAGTGCGAGGTGGTGGATGTCGTGCGAGGTCTTGTGCCGTTCAGCGGTGTGCAGCAGTTCCCGGGCCAGCTCACGCTCCTCGCGATGCAGGTCCCGCAGCACCAGGCCGATCTTCATGTGTCACCTTCCGTCGGGCGGCATACCGCGTACGTCCTCATCTGATTCCGCGGCCGGGCCGCCCCGCGTCTCGGGCACGCCGGCGCTGAGCGGCGCGGAGGCGGCCGTCGTCGGAGCCGGGGCGGGGCTGCCGTCCTCCGCCCGGATGCGGCGCAGCCGGGCCGCGGCGGTCTTGTAGAGGGGCTGCTTGGAGGCGGCGTCCCAGTCGGTGAGGGTCAGCTCGTTGGCGGCCCGGCCGTGGGCTTCGTCGGCTTCGGCCCCCTCGTCGATGTCCCAGTAGCCGTAGTGGAACGGAAGGAACAGCACTCCGTTCCGAACGCCGCTGACCCGGGCCTTGGCGCGCACCGAGCCGCGTGGCGTGGAGACCTCGACCAGGTCTCCCTCCATGACGCCCAGCTCGCTGGCGTCACCGGTCGAGATCTCCACCCACATCTCGGGGGCCGCGGCCCGCAGTTGGGGGGCGCGGGCCGTCTTGGTGCGGGTGTGGAAGTGGTAGAGCGTGCGTCCGGTGGTGAGCAGGAAGGGGTGGTCACCGTTCGGCTGTTCGTGCGGAGGGAGATATCCGGCCGACTTGATCACCGCCTTGCCGTACGGGTTCATCGCCCGGTACTCCGTGGGCTCCACGGGTGCTCCGGTGACCAGGTCCCGGCCGTAGCTCTCGCAATAGTCGGGGTCGCTCCAGAAGGCGCCGCCGGAATAGAGGCGTTCGGTGCCGTCCGGGTGTTCCGCGTCGCACGGCCACTGGATGCCGCTGCCGCCGCGCAGTCTGTCGTAGCTCAGGCCGGTGTAGTCGCACGGGCGGCCACGGGAGCACTCCTTCCACGCCTCGAATGCCGACTCCGGATCCTGCCACTTCACCAGCGGGCCGCCGTCCTTGTCGCGCAGGTCCATGCGGCGGGCGTAGTCCAGGAAGACGTCCAGGTCGGGGCGTGCACCTCCGGGCGGATCGACCGCCTTCTCGGAGAGGTGGACGGTGCGGTCGGCGTTGGTGAAGGTGCCCGTCTTCTCGGCCCATCCGGCTGCCGGCAGCACGACGTCGGCCAGCTCGGTCGTCTCGGTGGGGAACAGGTCCTGGACGATGAGGAAGAGGCGCTCCTGGGACAGTACGGAACGGACGCGGGACAGTTCCGGCAGGGACACCGCGGGATTGGTGCCCGTGACCCACAGCATGCGCAGGGTGCCCTGTTCCGCGTAGCGGAACATCTTCATGGCGTGGGTGGGCGGACCGTAGTGCGGTATCCGCGACGGGTCGACGTTCCACAGCCGGGCCAGGTCGGCGACCTGTGCGTCGTCGGCCCAGTTGCGGAAGCCCGGAAGATCGCCGTCGGCTCCGCACTCGCGGGTGTTCTGGGCCGTGGGCTGGCCGTTCATCTGCAGCACTCCGCAGCCCGGGCGGCCGAGCATGCCGCGTACGAGGTGGAGGTTGTTCACCTGCACCGCGGCAGCCGTGGCCTGGTGGGACTGGTAGAAGCCCTGCAGCACCGTGGACACCAGCCGCTCACAGGTGCCCAGCGCCCGGGCTGCCCGCCGGATCTCTTCGGCGGGCACGTCGCAGATCCCGGCGGCCCGTTCGGGCGGGTACTCCTTCACCCGGCGCTCCAGCTCGTCGAAGCCCACCGTGTGCCGGGTGATGTACTCCCCGTCCGTCCAGCCGTTGCCGATGATCTCGTGCAGCAGCCCGTTCATCAGCGCCACGTTGGTGCCCGGCCTAGGAGCCAGGTGCACCGCCGCGGCACGGGCCACCGGAGTCAGGCGGGGATCCACGCAGATCAGCGCGGGCGGTTCGGGTCCCGCGAGCCGGTCGAGGATGCGCATCCACAGCACGGGCTGCGTCTCCGCCACGTTGTGTCCGAACAGGGCGATGACGTCGGCGTGGTCGATGTCGGTGTACGAGCCGGGCTGTCCGTCACAGGCGAAGGACTCCTTCAGCGCCGCGGCCGCCGTCGCCGTGCACAGCCGGGTGTTGCCGTCCAGGTGGTTGGTGCCCAGCCCGCCGCGGGCGATCAGGCACAGGGTGTAGTACTCCTCCAGGAAGAGCTGCCCGGTGGTGTAGAAGCCGATCGCGCTCGGCCCCTGGTCCCGCAGGAGTTCCTTCGTACGGGCCACGATGTGGTCCATCGCGGTGTCCCAGTCCGTCTCCACCAGCCGGCCGTCCCGCCGCACCAACGGCCGTGTCAGCCGATCCGCAGACGCGCCCGCCTGCCACCCGAACAAGTCCTTGGGGTCCAGACGGCCGTGGTTCACCCGGTCTTCGGCACGGCCGCGCACTCCGAAGATCCGCCCGTCCTTGACCGCGATGTCCAGCGCGTCACCGTTGGAGTGCAGTACCGAAGCGGACCGTACCCAGCGGTCGGGGTGCTCGGCGCCGATGCCCTCGGCCAGGAAGCTGTCCACTCGCACCGGCCACTTCTCGCCTCGCGCGTACGGCGTGCGGGTCCCCCACGGCTCAGCGATCCGGTCCACTCGTCCCATCGGCCCGCCTCTCCCCTCCTGCCGCCCGGAGTCCGCGTCGGTCACCTGGCGACGAGTGCCCTTCGTGCGCCGGGCAAACCGCGGCGCGCGCTCAGCTCGGGCCGACGCCATGCCGGGATACACCCCTCTTCCCGTTTCGTGCCAAAGGCGGGGGTAACCCGTTCTGGGTGAACGGCAATGAAGCGAGGTGAACCATGCAGCACGATGCCTTTATCGGTCAGGTTCAGGCCCGCGCCCGACTGGACAGCCGCGGTGCGGCCGAGAGGGTCACCCGGGCCAGCCTGGAGACCCTCGCCGAACGCGTTCCGGCCTCGGTCGCGGAGAAGGCCGCGGCCCAGCTGCCGCAGGAGGTCGGCGAGCATCTGCGCCGGGTGGCGTACACGCCGGGCGAGCCCTACACCGGCATCCGGATGGACCGGGAGGAGTTCTTCAACCGGGTGGCAGAGCGTGCCGGAACCAGTTATCCGAAGGCCATACACGAAGCCCGCTGCGTGATCGAGGTCGCGACCGAGGCCACCGAGGGTGCCCTGGCCACGCAGATCCGTCCGGCACTCGACGACGACCTCGCCGAGGTCCTCTTCGCGGGCAGTACGGACTAGCGCGCGGCGGCCGACTGGAAGGCCCAGCCGACTGGACAGCACAAGCCCGGACTCGTCAGATCCGGAGGGAAGTTTCATGGTCCGCAAGAAGGTCGAAGGCGACGAGGACCAGCGGCGCGCGGCGGCACACCAGGCGCACAAGTCCGAGGAAGCGCCAAGTGCGCGCGCAAGCCGGCCCAGTGGGGCAGACGCCGGAGAGCACGCCTTACCCGCGCGGCCGTCCCCACTGCAGCGAAGAGCATGAGCAGGTGTTCCGCGCACTACAGGCATCCGACGCCCCGGACCAGGGACCGCGCTTCGAGACCAAGCTGCGGCTCTGAACTACGCAGGAAGTGATCGACATGCCCGAGCCCGGAAGCAAGAAGTACGACACCCGGCGTGCGCGGCTGCGCAAGGACGCGGAGGCGGCCGGGACCTCCGATCAGCAGGCCAACGAAGAGGCCAACGAGAGGCTGCGGGAGGACCCGGACTGGCGCAGCCGCGGGCCCCGCACGGAACGTGGCCGCGGCCCCAAGGGCGAACGCCCGGAGAGCGCGGACTGAACCGCCCCGGTCGGATTTCGCTCAACGGCCCGATCCGATCATGAGGCCGGTCTCACGCTCGCGTGAGACCGGCCTCATCATCACTGGTCCAGCTCATCCTCAACCGGCGGCTTCCCCACGGCACGCAACCGCTGCGCCTGTCCCGGCTTTCCGCCCTGACGCGCCTGCTCGGCCCGTTGAGAGGGGCTGAGGTCCAGGTCGGAGTCGGGATCCACGCGCACGGAGCGTGCGACGTCCTCCTTGTTCGTGTACTCCTCCGGCGGCACGGCGCGCAACGCCCGCACAACCTCGTCCGACGCTCCGGCGACCTGTGCCGCACGCACCAGTTCGTCCTTGTCCGCGGGGAAGGTCACGCCCTTCAGAGCGTGCAGGACCTCCTGAACGTTCGTGTGAGCCATGGGACTCCCCTCACTCGGTCCTCCGGACCGGTCTCGTACGGCTTCCGCGAGTACCCCGGACGTTCGGCTCCCATGCGCGGGCGCATGATCGGCCAGGTGCGCGTCACCGCCCGCTCAGCCCGTGTACCTGCGGGCCCTCGAGTGGCGCTGGGCGTGGTCCAGCAGTTTCAGCCGGGCCTCGACATGCGGCGGCAGCACGGTCCGCTCGCGCAGAACCCAGGGCAGTCCGGCGGCCGCCTCGCCGAAGGCCCGGAGGGAAGCCCGGTCTCGGGGGACCGTGCGTGCGAGGTGCAAGGTCCGGCGCAGTGCGGCGGGGGCCGGGCGGCGTAGCCAGGTGAACCACAGGGTGTTGCGGATGCCCTGGGTGCGGCGTCGCGTGGAGTCCCGAAGCGGCGACGGACTGTGATGGACCGTCAGCTCTTCGGCGTAGGCCAGCCACCAGCCGTCCGCCGCCAGGTCCACGGCGAGCAGTTCCTCCTCGCCGCCCAGCCACAGCCGCGGACAGAAGCCGCCCGCTGCGCGGAACGCGTCGGTGCGCAGCACGGTGGCGGCGGCCAGGAAGGATCCCAGCGCCGGGCCGGGCAGCCAACGAGGACCGGGGATCGGCGAGTTGCGCAGTTCCTCGACGATCGGGTCCTCCGTGCCGTGCGGTTCGACGAGGATGCGTGCCGTGACGGCCGCGAGCCGGTCGTGCCGGTCCAGGAGGTCCGCGGCTCGGGACAGCGCTCCGGGCGCCCACCAGGAGTCGTCGTCGCAGAAGGCCACGTAGGGGGTGCGCACCTGCCGTACGGCCAGGTTGCGGCCGACGGCGCCGAGGTTGCGGCCCGGGCGCAGCAGCCGTACGCCGGGATGACGGTCGGCGACGGCTTCGGCGGTGCCGTCGGTGGAAGCGTTGTCGGTGACGACCACCGGCGGGTCCTCGGGCAGTTCGGCAAGGTGGTCGAGGGTGCGCAGGAGTTCGGTCCGCCGGTTGTGCGTGATCACGACCACGGTCGTCCGGTCATCGCTCACGAGAGGCCTCCTCGACGCGGCGCACGGCCCGCTCGATGTGCGGGGGCAGCGGCCTGCGGGCACGCACGCTGCTCCTGCCATCGGAGGCTCCCCGATCGCTCGTGCGTACTGTGCGCTTTACGCGGTAGCCCTGTGTGCCTGCCTCAAACCCTTGGCGACAAATCGGCGGGAATAGGGAGGTTCTTCGCCGTTCGTCAGGGGATGGCCTGGGAACCCGAGCAGTATGCAGCAGCACAGCAACCCAGATCCCGATCCGCTGCGGACCCCCGGCCTGGAGCCCGGTGGTGGCGTTCCGCCAGGCGAGACGCCGCCTGCCGAGAGCAGCATGCCCGGCGCCGGACCGCAGGAGACCCACAACCCGCCGCGCGGCTGGGCCAAGGGCCCGCTGACCCTCATCCTGGTTCTCGTGGTGCTGGTCGCCGCGGGCTTCCTCGCCTTCGCGATCGCGCTCGCTCTGTGAGGACGTACGTTCTGTGAGGACGTACGTTCCGTGAGCACGTACGTTCCGTGAGCACGTACGTTGCGTCGATCGTGCCGTCTTCCGTGCCGTCAGTCGGGCTGTTCCTGAGGGCTGGGCTCCTCCTCGACCGGCTCGACCGGGGAAACCCGGGCGTCGTCGTCGCCACGATGTCCTGAGCCCGCCTCGTCCGGGTCCGGATAGGCCTCGGGAGGCTCCTGGCCGGCGGACTCGGCGGACGGAACGTCCACGATGGCCTTCTCCCGCTCGGATTGCTCCGGCGACGCGGGCAGATCCCGCGGCACCCCGGTCTCGGTGCCCGCCTTCTCGGACCGTTTCTCGTCCATGCCGACCGCTCCCTTCGTCGAATGCGTCGTTCTGAGAGCAACAACCGCCACGCGCCCTATGGCAGGGGCGTGCCGCCCGTGGCGTTGAGGATCTCCGCCGTGATGAAGCTCGCCTCCTGGGAGGCGAGATAGACGTACGCCGGCGCCAGCTCGGCGGGCTGTGCCGGGCGCCCCAAGGGGGCCTGCTTGCCGAACTTCGCCGTGTCGGGCAGCGTTGCGGGGATCAGCGGCGTCCACACCGGGCCCGGTGCGACCGCGTTGACGCGGATGCCGCGGTCCACGAGCATCTGGGCCAGCCCTTGGGTGAAGGTCACGATCGCGCCCTTGGTCGTCGCGTAGTCCAGTAGATGAGGGCTGGGCTTGTAGGCCTGCACGGACGTGGAGTTGATGATGCTGCCGCCCT
The DNA here is from genome assembly GCF_043198355.1 of Streptomyces sp. NPDC048825. Lineage (NCBI taxonomy): Bacteria > Bacillati > Actinomycetota > Actinomycetes > Kitasatosporales > Streptomycetaceae > Streptomyces > Streptomyces sp. NPDC048825. Next base: position 335,258 of record NZ_JBICUR010000009.1, on the reverse strand, counting down.
CCGGGATGTGCGGCAGAGCGAACTTCGTCAGCCAGAACATTCCGTACAGGTTGGTGCGCATGACCCGGTCGAACTGCTCGGTCGAGATCGCCTCGATGCCCTCCGGCTGCGACATCTGGTACGCCGCGTTGTTCACCAGGACGTCGATGCGCCCGAACTCCCCGGCCGCCCGCTCGATCAGCGCCCGGCAGTTCTCCTCCTCGCGGATGTCGCAGGAGACGGCGACCGCCTTGCGCCCTGTGCCCTCCACAAGCCGGGACGTCTCGCTCGCCTCGTCCGCCTCCTGTTCGAGGTAGGTGAACAGCACGTCGGCGCCCTCCCGGGCGAAGGCCAGGGCCACCGCCCGGCCGATGCCGGAATCACCACCTGTGATGACGGTCTTGCGGCCCTCCAGCCGGCCGCTGCCGCGGTAGGACTCCTCGCCGTGGTCGGGCGGCGGGTCCATCGGTCCCGTCCAGCCCGGATGGGGCTGGTCCTGTGCCGGGAACTCGGGTTGAGGATGCTGCGTCACTGGATTCTGCTGCGCGTGCTGCGGATCGGTCACGTCGGCCTCCCTGACCGCTGGGCTGACTGCTGGTAGTCCGGTCAGGCTGGCGAGTTCCCGTCCCGCCCCAGCCGAAAAGTCAGCGCAGGTGCCATCCGTGCACGAGCACGGCTGCAGCGGGATGTCAGCGGTGGGCGGAGCGGTTGATTTCGACGACCTCCTCCAGAGTGGGCGTGGACGTGAGGGCGGCGAAGTGCTCCACTTCCAAGGTTGCGCCACGCCGAGAGGCGTGGCGTCGTTGTTCTGCTCCGGGCCGCGCCGCGGCTCAGGCAGCCGCCAGCTTCCGGATGCGCGGATGGTTCTCCAGCGCCCACCGCACGGTCTTCGGTGAGCGCCCGAGCAGGGTTTCCAGGTGGTCGGTGGCGCCGCGGTATCCGCCGCCGCCCATCAGCCGGGTCAGGGTCTTCAGGTGCTCGGCGGTGTGCGGGAACGCGGCCAGGGCGGTGTCCACGTAGGTCTCGTTCCAGGTTTCGACATCTTCGGGAACGTAAGTGACCTGGCGTCCCAGCGCGGCCGCGTAGTCCTCCGCGAACCCGTGCATGTCCTTCAGTTCCGGGCCGTTGAGGGCGTAGGACTTCGAGATGTGTGGCGCCGGGTCGGCCAGGATCTTCACGCACAGCTCGGCTACGTCGTAACCGGCGATGGGCGCGAGCTGGTGGTGGCCGAAGGGCAGGCGCAGTTCGCCGTTGCTCAGCGGTTCCAGCGCCAGCCAGGTCATCAGGGGGTTCTCGACGAACATGGCCGCCCGTATGTTGACGGTCGGGAGGCCGGACCAGTCCAGCACCTGCTCGGCGACCCAGTGGGCCCGTTGCTGCGGCGACCACTGGGTGACGAGTCCACCTAGCCATGAACGCCGTTCTCCCTCGGGCGCGGTCATCTTCTCGAACGTCATGAAGGACTGCTCGTACTCGGAGATGTTGACGAAGACCTCGATGTCGCCCTGGGCCCGCGCCGCCGCGGCCATCAGGCTGACGGCGTCGGTGTAGTACGGCGACAGGCTCATGCTGAAGTAGATGCGGCGGCAGCCCTTCAGCGCGGCGGTCACGTCGGCGATGTTGAGCAGGTCACCGACGAAGATCTCGGCCCCTGCCTGGCGGAGCGAGTGCGCGCGTTCGTCGTCCTGGCGCACGAACGCGCGCACCTGGTGCCCTTGTTCGAGCAGCATGTCGACCATCGTTCGGCTCACACCACCGATCTCGCCCGCGGCACCGGTGATCAGGATGGGGTTGCGCTCTGGCATCAATGCGTCCTCTGTCTTGTGGGGGTGAGTCGGCTGTTCAGAAAGGGCCGTCGATGCGGGCAAGGAAGTCGACGAGTGCGGCGTTGAGCTCCGCGGGACGCTCCTGCTGTGTCCAGTGCCCACAGCCCGGCAGCACCACCGGGCCGTGCAATTCAGGCGCGACAGCGCTCAGCGGGTTACCTTCCACCCGGATCTCCTTGACGTGCGTAAGTGCGTGCTACTACTTCGCCAGCTGGGCGTACATGGCTTCCGGGGCGGCCGACAGCTGGGACTTGACCCAGCGGGTGGTGTCGTCGGCCAGCACCTCGTGCGACCCCGCCTCGATGCCGTCGAGTGCGGCCACGGCGATGTCGCGGGGGTCGGCCTTGGGTGCGTCGACGCCCGACGTCATGTCGGTGTCCACGTAGGCCATGTGGAGTCCGGTCACCGCGATGCCGCGCGGCTGCAACTCCAGGCGCAGGGAGTTGGTCTGCGACCACAGGGCGGCCTTGGAGGCGCCGTAGGGCGTGCCGTCGGCCAGCCATGACAGGACGGAGTGGGCGTTGAGGATGTGGCCCCCGCCGTTGCGCTCGATGATCGGCACGAAGGCCCGGGTGACCAGCAGTGGCCCGTAGAAGTTGGTCTCCAGGTCCCGGCGCACCTCCTCCATGGGGGAGTTGAGGTACGAAGCGCGGACGGAGGCCCCGGCGTTGTTGATCAGGATGGTGACGTCCTGGGCTTGCTCGGCGGCGGCTGCCACGGATGCGGGGTCAGTGGCCTCGAGCGCCAGCGGAACGGCATCGGGGTGGGTCACCGTGCGCGGGTCACGGGCCGTGGCGTAGACCTTGCGGGCACCGCGCGCGTAGAGCTCCTCGACCAGCACCTTGCCGATACCCCGGCTGCCTCCGGTGACGAAGACGTTGGCGCCCTTGATTGCTGTCACGACTACCTCCAGGAAATGGGAAACCGATCGGTTCCGACCCAACGTAAACCGATCGGTTTCCATGCGCAAGTTCAAGCGGGGAACGAACCACAGGGGCGCGTCTTGTTTTCAAACGCACCAGCAACCCTAGTAAGTTTGAAAATTGGACTCACAAGGAGGTCGGCTGACAACCGGGCGCGGCGTCGAGGGGCAGTCGGCGGATCCCAGGCTTCCGGCGAAGCTGGCCGGCCACCCGTCGGTGCAGGCCGTGCTCGCCCGGCGGGCGGCCGGCGGCGTCGCGAGCCCGCCGGCGGTGATCGACGCGGCCTGGCTGCGCGAGCTGTGCCTGACGGCCGGCGCCGACGACGCGGCCGCGTCGATCGAAGTGCCCCTGGTCAGCCACCGATCGAAGACCACACCGAGCATCCCTCGGCGCCGCGGTCGAGGATGAGCCCGGCGCGCACGGGTACCCGAGGCCGATGACCGCGCCCCGTCGTCCGCGAGGGGCGGCACACCGACTCGCGATGTGAGGTGATCCTCCATGGCCGATATCCACGGCCTCTCCGACCACGAACTCGACGCCTTGTGGGACGAGTTCCATCGCGTTGTGAACATGACCTCGCACGAGCTCAGCGAGTGGCTCAGGACCCGGGATGCGAGCCCGGTCACGGAGCCGCTGCCCGAGGATGCCGGGAGCGAAGCGGGGCGGCACGTGCTGGCGATCCTGCAGAAACGCCGCCGGGACCTCACCGACGACGACGTACGCCTCATGCGCAAGGTCGTGGACGTCGTCGGTTCCCTGAGCGACGAGGAGCGCGAGCCGGAGTCCGCCGACCGGAGCCGGCGCCACCGGCTGATGACCCTGGGGCACGATCCGCTCAAGCCGTCCTGACCGGGCAGAACACCCGTTTGCTCGTTTCCGTGGCAGGGGGGCGGGGCACCCGGTCCGGGTGTTCACCAGGCGGAGAGCTCGCGCGGCGGCGCGGCTGCGGCGGGGCGCGGAGCGGACCACTGACGCGCTGGACGCGCGGCTGCCGGTGTCCGAGGGCGGCCCGCTGCTGCGCAAGGCGTTCCCCGACCACTGGTCGTTCCTGCTGGGCGAGCTCGCGCTGTACAGCTTCGTCGTCCTCCTGCTGACCGGGGTCTGGCTGACGCTGTTCTTCCAGCCGTCGATGAACGAGGTCGTGTACGAGGGCTCGTACCGGTCCCTGGACGGCGTGCGCATGTCCGAGGCATACGAGTCGACCCTGCACATCAGCTTCGACGTACGCGGCGGACTCCTCATCCGGCAGCTGCACCACTGGGCGGCCCTGGTGTTCCTCGCGGCGCTCGGCGTGCATCTGCTGCGGGTCTTCTTCACCGGCGCGTTCCGCAAGCCGCGCGAGGTGAACTGGATGATCGGCGTGACGCTGTTCCTGCTGGCGCTCGCCGAGGGTTTCGCGGGCTACTCGCTGCCGGACGATCTGCTGTCCGGCACGGGGCTGCGGATCGCGCAGGGCATCATGCTGTCGATCCCGGTCGTGGGGACGTATCTGAGCATGTTCGCGTTCGGGGCCGAGTTCCCGGGCGAGGACATGATTCCGCGGCTGTACTCGCTGCACATCCTGCTGCTGCCGGGCCTGCTGCTCGCGCTCGTCAGCCTCCATCTGATCCTGGTCTTCCACCTGAAGCACACGCACTGGGCGGGGCGCGGCCGGACCAACCGCAATGCCGTGGGCAAGCCCATGTTCCCGCAGTTCATGACGAGCTCGAGCGGCCTGTTCTTCATCGTCTTCGGCGTGCTGACCCTGCTGGCGGGGGTGGCGCAGATCAATCCGGTCTGGGCGTACGGGCCCTACCGCACGGATCATGTGTCGACCGGCTCGCAGCCCGACTGGTACGTGGGCTTCCTCGAGGGCTCGCTGAGACTCGTGCCGCCGTGGGAGACGGCCGTCGCCGGGCACACGGTGATGTGGAACGTGCTGCTGCCCGCGGTGATCCTCCCGCTCGCCCTTTTCGCGGTGCTGTACGCGTATCCCTTCTTCGAGAAGTGGGTCACCGGCGACGACGAGGAGCACCATCTGTGCGACCGGCCGCGGGACAAGCCCGTCCGCACGGGTCTCGGTGTCGCCGCGATCGTCTTCTACGGCGTACTGCTCGCGGCGGGCGGCAACGACGTCCTCGCGCACACCTTCAAGATCTCGCTCAACACGCTGACGTGGGTGTTCCGGATCGCCCTCGTGGTGCTGCCCCCGCTTGCCTTCATGGTGACGAAGCGGGTCTGTCTCGCGCTGCGGGAGGCGGAGCTGAAGCGGCTCGCGGAGGGTGAGGAGACCGGCGAGGTGCGGCAGTCGGTCGAGGGCGGCTACGAGGAGAGCCACGAACCGCTGGACGCCGAGCGGCAGTACGTTCTGCGCACGCGCGAGCTGCCGCGGCCCCTGCCCCCGCCGGAGCACGACGGCGGCGTACCGCGGCTGGGCCGGCTGCGGGCCACGCTCAGCTCCTGGTACTACCGTGACCGGGTCGGGGACGAGCCGCCGTCCCGCAGGGGCGAGTTGGAGCCCTGACCGGCCCGGTCGGGACGTCCGGCGTACTGGAAGACCATCCCGAACACGCCGTGCGCGAGCACCCCGAGACCGAGCAGGAACAGCCACAGCCCGTAGACCACGCCGAGTGCGACGATGACCGATCCCAGGGCCGTGGTGATGGGCCAGGGGCTGTGCGGCGGGAGGAACTCCAGGGGCCCGGCAGTCTCCACCACCTCGGCGTCGCCCCGGTCCTGGGCCCGTCGGCCGCGCCTGCGGTACTGGACGTGCAGGAAGAACGCCACGAGTGCCGCCATCAGGAAGGCGATGGCCAGAACGGCAGTGCCGGCGGGCTCCTCGGAGAACCAGCCGTATCCGGCGGCGGTGACGGCGAAGAAGACCGCCACCCCGGTGAACAGACGTGCTTCGGTCCGCATCAGAAGAAGGTACCCATCAGAACGCGTGGCTCCAGCCCGACAGTACGGCCCGTACCCGGTCGACCAGCCCGGGCCCCGGAAAGAGGAGCTTGCTGGTCGGCGGGACACCAGGGGTGGCCGGGTAGGGGCGCGTCGGCACGATGGACTTCACCCGGCGGATCCGGCTGCCGAGATCGGTCAGCGCGGGCGGCGGCAGAGCGTCCTTCAGGCGTGGGAAGAGCAGGTCCTCCTCCTCCTTGGTCTGGCGGCGGACCTCGCGCAGCAGCTGGTCGACAAGCCGGGCGAAGGTGACGGTTCCCGCCTCGGCGTCTTCGAGATTTCTCATCAGCTGTTCCAGCCGACCGTGGTCTTCCATTCCCTTTTTCGCGAGCTCGGCACCGTCCGCGACACGATCGCTCAGGAGCGGGTAGACGAATTCCTCTTCGGAAACGAAATGCCGTACGAGCTCGATGGTGGCCCGGTCCGTATACATCTTGCATATGTGATCGGCGTTGGGAAGTGCCTCAATCTGACGGAATATGTCTTCCACGTGGCGATGGTCGTCGGTCAGTTCACTGATGGCGTCCGTCTCACCTGCCATGGCGTCGTCACCCTTTGTTTGTGCCCCGCTCGCGAGGGTACTGCCCAGGCTCATGGGCACGTCCGCGAGGAAGACCGCTCCGCTCGGTCCGTCGTCAGCAGCGCCTCAGTCACCGGGCCTGCGGCTGGGGCGTGCCCTGTACCGCTGGGCGACCACGACCGATCACAAGGTGATCGGCAATCTCTACATGGTCACCGCGTTCGGGTTCTTCCTGCTGGCCGGCGTGCTGGCTCTGCTGATGCGGGCCGAACTCGCCCGGCCCGGGCTGCAGTTGGTGAACGAGCACTCGTACAACCAGCTGTTCACCATTCACGGCACCATCATGATGCTGCTGTTCGCGACGCCGATGTTCGCGGGCTTCGCGAACGCCTTGATGCCGTTGCAGATCGGGGCACCGGACGTGGCCTTCCCTCGCCTCAACGCCCTGTCGTACTGGATGTATCTGTTCGGCGGGCTGATGGTGGTCTCCGGCTTCCTGGTGCCGGGTGGGGCGGCTGCGTTCGGCTGGTTCGCCTACGCACCGCTCAACAGCGCCGTGCGCTCGCCCGGATCCGGAGGCGATCTGTGGACCATGGGGCTGGTGGTCACAGGGGTGTCCACCACGCTCGGCGCGGTCAACTTCATCACCACCATACTGTGCCTGCGCGCGCCCGGCATGACGATGTTCCGGATGCCGATCTTCACCTGGAACATTCTGTTCACATCGATTCTGGTACTGCCCGCTTTCCCGGTACTGACCGCGGCGCTGCTCGCCCTCGAGGCGGACCGAAAATTCGGTTCGCACATTTTCGACGCGGCCAATGGCGGTGCCATTCTGTGGCAGCATCTTTTCTGGTTCTTCGGCCATCCCGAAGTCTATATCGTGGCCTTGCCGTTCTTCGGCATCATCAGCGAGATCATTCCGGTGTTCAGCCGTAAACCCATCTTCGGATATATGTCACTCATCGGGGCGACCGTCGCCATCACCATGCTGTCGTCGGTGGTGTGGGCGCACCATATGTTCGCCACCGGCGCCGTGCTGCTGCCTTTCTTCTCGCTGATGTCATTCCTCATCGCCGTACCGACCGGCATAAAATTCTTCGCCTGGATCGGCACCATGATCAAGGGATCGCTGTCCTTCGAGACACCCATGCTGTGGGCCCTGGGCTTTCTGGTGTCGTTCCTGCTCGGCGGGCTGAGCGGGGTGCTCATCGCCTCACCGCCGCTGGACTTCCATCTCACGGACTCGTACTTCATCGTGGCGCATCTGCATTACGTCCTGTTCGGCACCGTCGTGTTCGCGATGTTCGCGGGCTTCTATTTCTGGTGGCCGAAATTCACCGGGAAATTGCTCGACGAACGCCTCGGGAAGATCCATTTCTGGCTGCTGTTCATCGGCTTCCAGCTGACCTTCCTGGTGCAGCACTGGCTCGGTGAGAAGGGCATGCCACGCCGGTACGCCGACTATCTGCCCGCGGACGGCTTCACCCTCCTCAACACGCTGTCCTCGGCCGGTGCGTTCCTGCTCGGTGTGTCCACGCTGCCGTTCCTCTACAACGTGTGGCGGACCGCCCGGTACGGGCGGCGCGTGGCGGAGGACGATCCCTGGGGGTACGGCCGCTCACTGGAGTGGGCCACCTCGTGTCCGGCGCCGCGGCACAACTTCGTGGCGCTGCCCCGGATCCGTTCGCATTCCCCGGCCTTCGACCTGCATCACCCCGAATTCGCCCAGCAGGACAGCAAGCGGCACGAGGCATAGAATTTCGCTTTGCCACCGGCAATACGGCTCCGGTCCATGGTCACCCGCCGTGCTCCGCACGTTTGAGGTGCTGCACCCGGGTACTTGAGAGGCTGAAGGAACAGAGTCGGCCGCCTGGGAGAACCCTGAAAAAGCGGGGTTACGGGCCGCCGGTGGGTGTCGTCTCGGAGATGAGTACCACGACCATTTCACTGAGGGGACCGCGACTTCCCGTTCCATGGTTGGTGACCCTAAGAGGAGTCACTCTGGAGACGGGGTGGATGACCGTGCGGCTGGCGGGTCTGCCCCTGGATCTCGCTCTGTGGGGGGTACGGCAGTTCGCCGGGCTGCTCGGCGCCGTCGACCGCCGGCTGCTGCCGGACGACAGTGATGCTGAGTTCGGAGTGTCATGCTTGCCGGTGGTGTTCGTGCACGGGCTCGCCGACCGTCCGTCGATCTTCTCGAAGCTGCAGAACGGACTGCGCGGCTGCGGGGCAGGGCCGTTCGTCACGGCGACGTACAGCGTGCTGAATCCGGACATCCGGGTTGCCGCCCGCATGCTGGGCGAGCAGGTCGAACGGGTCCAGGAGCAGAACGGCGGCCGGCCCGTGTGCCTCATCGGGCACAGCATGGGCGGCCTGATCGCGCGCTACTACGTGCAGCGGCTGGGCGGGGACGCGCGTGTGCCGTTGGTGATCACGCTGGCCACACCCCACAGCGGCACGGCGATGGCGCTGTGGGCTCCCCCGCACCCCGTGCTGCGCCAGCTGCGCCCGGGCAGTCCCCTGCTGGCCGAGCTGGCGGAGCCGTGTGCCGGCTGCCGCACCCAGTTCGTCGCCTTCTACAGCAACCTGGACGAAGCGATCATCCCCAGCAGCCGGGCCCGTATCGACCACCCGGACCTGCAGGTGCGCCACGTCCTCGTGGACGGCGTCGGGCATCTGATGCTGCCGGTGCACGGGACGGTCATCCACGGGGTCCGCGACGTCCTCACCGAGGCCATGGAGCTCCCATTGGCCGGCTGAGCCCGCCGCCCGCCCAGGACAGGGCGGGCAGCCTGCGAGAGGCTGGAGTACCAGCGAATGCCGGAAGCAATGCCGGAAGAAGACGACACACCATGCGCAAAGACGGTGACATCACCGCGGCGCCTGACCGGCGCAAATGGCGTGTGCGCTCGTACCAGGCCGGGGACGAGTCGGCCGTACGGGAGTTGATCGATGCCGACCGACTGCCCGGGCAGCCGCGCTGCTCACCGGAGCTGCCGAACGCCGCGCTGCGCGGCTGCCCGTCCGCGGCGGGCTGGCAGGCACCGGCCCGGGCGCGGCTCAGCGTCCTCGCCGACACCGACGACCGGCCACGGGGAGCCATCGCGTTTCTGTCCTGGCAGGACCTGCGCTCCGGGCTGATCCATCTCCTGCACGCCCACGAGGACACCCCGGCCCTGCACGACCTGGTCGCCCACGCCCTGGCCGCGCTCGGCGAATGCCCGCGGATCGAGGCGTTCACCGCCGCCTCGCCGGGCACCCTGGGCCCCGGCGGCCTGCCCCGCGCGCACCGCGCCGCGACGCATGACGTACTGGTCGGCCTGGGCTTCACCGGCCGGCTGAGGGGCCACTATCTGCTCCGGCAGCTCGACCCCGGCCCTTCGCCCACCAAACTCGTGGCCGATGTGTACCCCTGCGAGTATCCGCCGGGGCACCGGCTGGTCCTCCACAAGGCGGCAGAGCCGATCGCCGAGATCGTGGTGAGCACGGCACGCGATCGCACCGCGGCCCTGTACTGGATCGAGACGGCGCCGGAGTACCGCCACCGTGGCCTGGCCGGCAAACTGCTCGACCAGGCACTGGCCCTGCTCACCGAGGAGGGCGCCACGCATGTCGTGGCCGCCGTCGGCACGACGTGGCGAGCGACCGGCACCACCGGTACCGCCCCGCGCCTCTTCCACGAGGCCGGCTTCGAAGTGGTCGACCAGCTGTGGGAGTACGACCGGCTGATCGATGTCGCGCCGAAGCCGCACGCTCAGGGTCGGTGACGCCTCACGCTCGGGTCAGTGGCCGGGGCGCCCACCCGAGCCCGTCCGTTTCCGGGGTGTTTGTCACGCCCGGGCCGGGCAACCCGAGCCCGTACCGGCCGACTCCGACGCGACGGGAGCGCATGGATGACCCACGCTGCCCAGCGCCCGCCCCAGTTCTCCCGTACATCGGTCCCGCGGATCGGCGTCCTCGGTTCGTACGGCGGCTTCAACATCGGCGACGAGTCCATCCTGGCCTGCGTACTGGGCTGCCTCAGGGCCCATCGCCCGCACGCCCGGATCGTCGTCTTCAGCCGGAACGCCGAGCACACCCGCACCCATCACCGCTGCGCCGACGAGGTGGTGGACTGGGAGGGCGTCGCCCAGCGGCAGTTGCTGGACACGCTGTCCGGTCTGGACCTGCTGGTGCTGGGCGGCGGCGGGATCCTCTACGACGGAGAGGCACGCCGGTATCTGCGGCTGGTCCGTGCGGCACAGGACCACGGGGTGCGCACCTTCGCCTACGCCGTCGGTGCGGGCCCGCTGCGGGAGCCCGACGACCGGGAGGCGGTGCGCACCGTGCTGCCCCAGATGGACGACGTGGTCGTACGGGACGAGGAGTCCGGCCTGGTCCTCGACGAGGTCGGGGTGGAGCGCGAGCTCACGGTCACCGCCGATCCGGCGCTGCTGCTGTCCGCGGAGCCGTTCACCAGCCGGATGATGACGCACGAGGGCATCCCGACCGGGAAACGTCTGGTGGGGATGTCGGTGCGGGAACCGGGCCGGGCCGCCGAGAAGCTGGACGAGGGCGGCTATCACGCGCTGCTCGCCGACGTGGCCGACTTTCTCGTCCGACGCCTGGACGCCCATGTGGTGTTCCTGCCGATGGAACGCCATGACGTGCGCCACGCCCATGCCGTGCTCTCGCACATGTCCGCGCCGGACCAGGGCCGGATCATGAACGGCACCTACAGCCCCGGGCAGGTTCTCGGCTTTATGCGCCACCTGGATCTGGCCGTCGGCATGCGACTGCACTTCCTGATCTTCGCGGCGGTCTCCGGTCTGCCGGTGCTGCCGCTCCCCTACTCGGGCAAGGTCTTCGACTTCGCGCGCCGGGTGGGCGCTCCGGCCCTGCTCGGGGTGGCGCGGGAGCAGGCAGGGCTGCTGCTGGCGGAAGTGGACCGGCTCTGGGACGAGTATCCGCAGCGGCGCGAGGAGATGCAGTCGCGGGTCCGGGAGCTGTGCGGGCTCGCCCAGGAGACCTGCACACGCTGCGGAGCCCTCCTGGACGAGATCGACGGCGGCCTGCGCACCGGCTCCGACCTGGAAGACCTGAGTACGAGGCCCTGATGCGCGGCGGCCCGCCGAGGGCCGAAGGGAGGAAGACGAAGGACGAGGAAGGAAGGAAGGAAGCGATGCCGATCCTGGAACCGCCCGACGAGTTCCGTACCGTCACGCTGCCGCCGCGGGACGCCGAGTACGCGGGCCGGACCGACGTCCTGGTGGTCGGCGGCGGTCCCGCCGGCTGCGGCGCCGCGCTCGCCGCGGCGGACGCGGGGGCCGAGGTCACGCTCGTCGAGCGGTACGCGTTTCTCGGCGGCAATGCGACCGTGGCGCTCGTCATGCCCCTGATGTCGTTCCACAACGAGCACAAGCAGGCCGCGTTCACCGAGAACGGCGAGGACACCCGGCTGCTGCCCACCGACCACGGCGAGGGCGAGCCGGTGGTCGCCGGCGTCCTGTGGCGGCTGATGGAGCGCCTCACCGCGAGCGGCGGCTGCGTACCGCCCACCGTCGAGACCGGCTACACCGTGCCCTTCGACCCGGAGATCTTCAAGCTGGTCCTTCTCGAAATGCTCGACGAGGCGGCCGTACGGATGCTGTTCCACGCTTTCGCCTCCACCGCGCTGCCGCTCGACGACGGCTGGCGCGTGGTCTTCGAGACCAAGTCGGGTCCCGTGGTGATCGACGCGGGCGTGGTCGTCGACGGCACGGGTGACGGCGATGTGGCGGCCGCCTGCGGAGCCCCGTACGAGATCGGCCGCCCCGAGGACGGACTGGTGCAGCCGATGACGCTCATGTTCCGCGTCGTGGACTTCCTGCGGCCGCGGTTCGCCGAGTACGTACGGGCCCATCCCGACCAGTGGCGCGGCGTGCACGGCCTGTGGGACCTGGTCAGGGAGGCCACGGAGGGCGGCGAGCTCCGGCTGCCGCGCGAGGACGTGCTGTTCTTCGGCACCCCGCACCCCCGCGAGGTCAGCGTCAACAGCACCCGCGTCACCGGGGCGCTCGGCACCAGCGTCTGGGACCTCAGCCGCGCCGAGCACGCCGCCCGCCGCCAGCTGGCCCAGATCGACCACTTCCTGCGCACCCGGGTGCCGGGCTTCGAGCACGCGTACGTGGCGCAGAGCGGCAGCCACATCGGCGTACGGGAGACCCGCCGCATCGTCGGCGACTACCAGCTGACCGGCAACGACATCCTCGAGGCCCGCACCTTCGCGGACGCCGTCGCGCACGGCGCCTATCCGATCGACATCCACAATCCGGAGGGCACCGGCACGCTCCTCAAGCGGGTGCCCACCGGCCGCTTCTACGACATTCCGCTGCGCTGTCTGCTACCCGAGGGCACCGACCGTCTGCTGGTGGCGGGGCGCTGCATCTCCGGTACGCACGTGGCCCACTCCTCGTACCGCGTCATGCCCATCGCGATGGCCACCGGCCAGGCGGCAGGCGTCTGCGCGGCACTGGCCTCCCGCCTCGGGCGCAGCCCGCGTGAGCTGCCGCATTCCCTCGTCCAGCGCGAACTGCTGCGCCAGGGGGCGCGGTTGCGGGACGGCGTGCCTGAGAGCGCCTCCGCGGCGCTCTGACCGCAGACCCTTTCGTCACGTCAGGCCGTTGCCACACTCACCACCCGCGCGAGAAAGCGCTTGCTAGCGTACCTCCGGTAACGCGCCACCGCTCCCCGAGCCGAGTCACTCCAGGTCACGCACGCCTTGATCATGAATCGATTCAATCGAATCGGATTCGACGACGGGACGACGGGCCGGACGACAGGGCAGCGGGCGCGTCCGCCCTCACAACTTCCGCCCCCACAACAGGAGAAGACGAGATGGGACGCAGAGCCGCACCTCACCTCATCGGCAGGACCTTGAGTACCCGCAAGAAGCGGGCCGGCGTCACCGCCGCCTGCGCCACCGCCCTGCTCACCGGAGCGGCCGTACTGACGGCACCGGCCGACGCGGCCCAGGACAAGGAGGCTGCCGCACCCGAACCGGCCGCCGCCTCCGTCGCGGCGGCGTGCGGCGACGGCTCGTACCAGGCCGAGGCCGTGCTCAGCGGCGGCACCTGGACCGCCCGCCGTGGCAGCAGCGTCGTCCACACCGGCACCGACATGCGCGCCGCGATGCAGGCCGCCGTCAACAGCCTTACGACAGGCCGTACTTCGAAGGAGCGGGTCGTCGTGCGCGGCTCCGGCTCCATCAGTGCCGGGTCCAGGGTCTCCCTGCCGAGCTACACCGTCCTCGACGTCTGCGGCACCATCAACGTCACCGGCTCGGGCTCCGGCGACCAGGCCCCGGTCTACGCACGCGGCGCCCGCGACATCGAGGTCCAGCACCTCAACCTCACCGGCGCACCGCTGTACGGCATCTTCATGCGCAACGTCCAGAACGTGGTGCTCGGCCAGATCGACATGCGGCTGTCGCGCGGTCTCGGCGTCCGGATCGACAACCGCGGCGACACCAGCCAGTGGACCAGGAACGTCCGGATCGACAACGTGTACGTGTCCGGGGCGAGCAGCCACGCCGTGGAGACGTACGGCGTCGACGGCTTCACCGTCGGCACCGTCACCGCCCGCAATGTCGGCGAGTCCGGTCTGCTGCTGAACCAGACCATCAACGCCAGCGTCACCAAGGTGGACGCGGACAACGCGGGCGCCGGCACCGGTTACGCGGCCTTCCGGATGGCCAACCGCAACGGCCGGGTCGGCAGCAACTACCCGACGAACATCCGGGTGGGCGAGGTCGTCGCGCGCGGCGGCGGACGCGGCGTCTTCTGCGTCTCGGAGAGCGGCGGCGCGGTCATCGACAAGGTGTCGATCTCCAACACGGGCAACAACTCGATGCTGATCGAGAACTGCTACAACGTGAACATCGCCGCCCAGAGCGGCAGCGTCACCGGCAGCGGGGAGATCCGGCTCGCCGCGCGCTCCGACTTCCCGAACAACCGGGACATCACCATCCAGAACCTCACGGTGACCGACTCGGCCATCAGGGAAAGCCCCTGCGGCGAGAACACGACGTTCCGCAACAACCGGCTGGTCAACAGCAGTCAGAACGTCTGTTAGCGCGCACCGCACGACGAGGGTGGCGGCCGGCTTCCTAGCAGAACGGCCGCCACCCGAACCGTCAGGACACGTCCGTCAGCTTCGGCATCTCGCCCTTCGTCGTGGTGATGTCGATGACCGAGAACAACGCGCCTTGCGGGTCACTGAGTGCCGCGAAGCGGCCGAAGTGGGTGTCCATCGGGCCGAACCGCAGCACGCCGCCGCGTTCGGTGGCCTTCGCCACTGCTGCGTCGCAGTCCTCGACCGTGAAGTACACGTTGATGTAGGGCGGCACCTCGGGCGGGAACTCGCCGGTCATCTTCATCCGGCCGAGCACCGGCTGCTTGTCGATGTTGAAGAGACGGAAGTCCATCTCCTCCTCTTCAATCTCCATCTGCTGGGCGGTGTACGGGAAGACGGCCGGGAAGAAGGCGTCCGACCTCTCGGGCTCCCTGGTGAAGACCTCGGCCCAGCAGTACGCGCCCGGCACGGCCTTCGCCTCGAAGCCCTCGTGCCTGCCGGCCTGCCATACGCCGAAGACGACACCGCTCGGGTCGCGGGCGAGCAGCATGGAGCCGAAGTCGCCGACCTCCATGGGCTCCATCAGCACCTCGCCGCCGTTGTCACGGATCCTGGCGGCGGTGGCCATGACGTCCGGCGACGAGAGGTACAGGCACCAGGCCGACTGCTCCTCCGCGCCGGGCATCGGCGGCACGACCGCGGCCACCGCCTTGCCGTTCGCGTACGCCTCGGTGTAGTTGCCGAACTCCGTCGACGCCTCGCCGAACGTCCAGCCCAGCACGTCACCGTAGAAGCTCTTCGCCCCCTCGACATCGCTGAACATCGCATCGGCCCAGCACGGCGTTCCCTCGGGTTCCACAGCCATGGCTTCGACTCCCTCGTCCTTGAAGGTCGCTGCGAGTACGTGCTCCGACTTTCACGCTAGCCAGCGCCCCGAATCCGCGCGCGCCGAGGAGCCGACCGCATCGGCGTATCACACGGCGGGGTCCGTGAGGGACTGCTCGGTCCAGATGATCTTGCCGTCCCGGGTGTGGCGGGAGCCCCAGCGCTGGGTGAACTGAGAGATCAGGAAGAGTCCCCGGCCGCCCTCGTCGGTCGTCTTGGGATGGCGCAGGTGTGGGGCGGTGGCGCTGCCGTCCCAGACCTCGCAGATCAGGGCGGCCCGGGTGAGGATCAGGCGCAGCCGGATCGGTGCCGAGGCGTGCCGGATGGCGTTGGTGACCAGTTCGCTGACGACGAGTTCGGTGGTGAAGGCCAGTTCGTCCAGATCCCATTCGGTCAGCCGCCGCGCGGTCCGTCTGCGGACGTCGGCGACGATCGCGGGGTCCGAGGGCAGGTCCCAGGACACGATCCGGCGCGGGTCGAGGCGGCGGGCGCGGGCCATCAGAACGGCCACGTCGTCCGGCGGGCGCGCCGGGACGAGGGCGTCGACCACGGCCTTGCAGCGGTCGTCGAGCAGGGGCTCCGGCCGCTCCAGCGCATGGCGCAGCCGTTCCCGGCCCGCGGCGGCCTCCTCACCCGGGTCGAGCCCGACGCCTGCGAGCAGGCCGTTGGTGTGGAGGGCCAGCACACTGCCTTCCGCGAGCGGCAGTTCGACCGACTCGAAGGGCGTGCCACCGACGCCGAGGAGGGGGCCGGCCGGCAGTTCCAGGAAGTCGACGGTGCCGCCGGGAGCCAGGATGGCGGGCGCGGCGTGACCGGCGGCGGCGAAGACGCACTGCCCGGCGACCGGGTCGTAGACCGCGTACGTACAACTGGCGCCCACCGCGTGCACGCCGCCGCCGCGCGAGTTCGGCTCGATGTCGTCCTGGTGCGTGGCCTGTACCACCACGTCGTCGAGGTGGGCCAGCACCTCCTCGGGGCGCAGGTCCAGGTCGGCGAGCGTCTGGACGGCGGTGCGCAGCCGGCCCATGGCCGCGGCGGCCTCGATGCCGCCTCCCGCCACCTCCCCCACCACCAGGGCGACCCGGGCGCCCGACAGCGGAATGACGTCGTACCAGTCGCCGCCGAGGCCGGTCAGTTCGTCGGCCGGCCGGTAGCAGGCGGCGACCTCCATGGCGTCCTGCTCGGGAAGCCGGTGCGGCAGCAGATTGCGCTGCAGTACGAGAGCGGCGTCGCGTTCGCGCGTATAGCGGCGGGCGTTGTCGAGGCACAGGGCCGCGCGGGCGACGAACTCCTCGGCGAGGCTCAGGTCGTCCGCCTCGAAGGGGTCCTGCCACGCCCGCCGGAAGAATGTGGTGATCCCCAGCGTGGTGCCCCGCGCCCGGATCGGCACGATCATCACGCTGTGCAGTCCGAGGTCGAGGAAGGAGGCGGCCCTGCCTCCGGGTATGCCGGTGGCCCACTCCTTGGCCAGCGGGTCGAGCCGTTCCTGGTGCCAGGATCTTCCGCTGGTCAGACAGCGGATCGGCGGTGCCCCGGCTCGGTACCGGGCGGCCTGCCCGATCTCGACGACGGCTTCCGGGACGCCAGCGTTCACCGACTGGTGAGCGGCCCGCCGCAGCGGCACCCCGTCCGACTCGTCCAACGGCCCGGACAGCGGCTCGCCGCCTTCGAGGACGGACTCCAGGAGATCCACGGCGACGAAGTCGGCCAGCCCCGGCACGGCCACGTCTGCCAGCTCCTGGGCGGTGCGGCGTACGTCCAGTGTGCGGCCGATGCGCTCGCCGGCCTGGTCGAGCAGGGTGAGCCGCCTACGGGCCCGGTAGCGCTCGGTGACGTCGACCACCGTGTAGTACACACCGATCGGGTTCCCGTGGTCGTCCTCGAGCCGGGTGAACGACATCGCGTGCGCCGACTCCCGGTGCGGAGCGGACCGTACCCGGCCCACGTGTTCGTGGTCGACGATCGGCACACCGGTGTGCAGCACCTGACGCATCACGGCTTCCAGCGCCTCGCCGTCCAGGCCCGGCTGGATGTCGGCAAGGCGCTTGCCGAGCCGTTCGTGCGCGGGTCCGCCGCCGAACTGCTGCATGGCCGTGTTCGACCACACGTACCGCAGATCCGTGTCCACGATGGCGAGCCCGATCGGCGACTGGGTGGCCAGCCGCTCCAGGACCGTACGGCTCATGTCCCAGCCCGCGGCGCCGGTCATGTCGGAGGCCAGCACCATCCAGCGCGCCGGGCCGTCCGGCGCCAGGGCGGGGACGATGCGCACCATCGTGGCGACCGGGTGCCCGTCCCGGTGGCGTACGGACAGCGGACCGCCCCAGCCACCGCCCCGTTCACAGCGCTCGATCAGGTCCGGAAGGCGCGCGGCGTCCTCGGGCATCAGCAGGTCGGCGGCGCCACGGCCGAGGACCTCGGGCGCGGAGTATCCGTACAGCCGCTGGGCGTCGCCGCTCCAACCGGTCACCACCGTGGCCGCGTCCAGCAGCACCGGCGCGGCGTCCGCCACGTCGAACCGCCGGCCCGTGACTCCGCTCTCCTCGCTCGTCACCACCGTGACCCTCTCCGTCCCCGAGAGTGGCCTGTTGTCGTACACCCCCGGCCGGTGCCCCGTGCGGCTGCCGCCACCGGTGTCCGGTATTGCCCCAACGTACCGCCGCGCGGGCGGCCGGGCTCACGGGCGTCGCAAGCTCAGGCGCGCATGAGGAGCTGGAACTCGAAGGCGTAGCGGGCGGCGCGGTAGACGTGGGTGCCGTATTCGACCGCCCGCCCAGTGTCGTCGTACGCCGTGCGCCGCATGGTGAGCAGCGCGGCGCCCTCCGGATCGTCAAGGAGCTCGCCCTCCTCGGCGGTGGCACAACGGGCGCCGACGCTCTGGCGGGCGCTGTGCAGGGTGATCCCGGCGGCCCGCATCATCCGGTAGAGGCCGGTCGCCTCCAGCCGGGCGGTGTCGAGGTCCAGGAGTGCGGCGGGAAGGTAGTTGCACAGGTACGCCACCGGCTCGCCGTGGGTCAGGCGCAGCCGCTCGAGGACCGTGACGTCGCCGCCTTCGGGGATGCCGAGAGCGGCGGCGACGTCCGCGGAGGCGGGCAGGACCTCGTTGCGCAGGACCTTGGTGGCGGGGCTCTGCCCGGCCGAGTCCAGGTCGTCGTAGAGGCTGCTCAGCTCCAGCGGGCGCTTGACCTGGCTGTGCACCACTTGGGTGCCGACGCCGCGGCGGCGCACCAGCAGGCCCTTGTCCACCAGGGACTGCATGGCCTGGCGGACGGTGGGCCGGGACAGGCCGAGCCGCGCGGCGATCTCCATCTCGTTGCCCAGCAGATCCCCTGGCGCGAGCGTTCCGTGCTCGATCGCGGATTCCAGCTGCCGGGCGAACTGGTAGTAGAGCGGGATCGGACTGCCCCGGTCCAGCGCGAACTCGAGGCCGTCGACCGAGGAGGCGGTTCTGGCACGAGCGGCCCGCCCCTTCTTCGCCACCAGAACCCCCTCCCTTCGCGTCGGTTGCTCGAGAGCCGTCAGGAGTGGCTGGGGAAGCCGAGGTTGATGCCGCCGCTGTCGGCCGGGTCGGGCCAGCGGGTGGTGATCACCTTGCCCTGCGTGTAGAAGGCGATGCCGTCGTTGCCGTAGATGTGGTGGTCGCCGAAGAGGGAGTCCTTCCAGCCGCCGAACGAGTGGTAGCCGACGGGGACCGGGATCGGCACGTTGACGCCGACCATGCCCGCCTGGACCTCGAGCTGGAAGCGGCGGGCGGCGCCGCCGTCGCGGGTGAAGATGGCGGTGCCGTTGCCCCAGCGGGAGCCGTTGATGAGCTTCATGGCGTCGTCGTAGGTGTCGGCGCGCACCACGCACAGCACCGGGCCGAAGATCTCGTCCTGGTACGCGTCCGCCGTCACCGGCACCTTGTCCAGCAGCGAGACACCGAGGAAGAAGCCGTCCTCGTGGCCCGCGACGGAGTAGCCGGTGCCGTCGACGACGACCTCGGCACCCTGCGCCGCCGCACCGGAGACGTACGAGGCCACCTTGTCGCGGTGCTCGCGCGTGATCAGCGGGCCCATCTCGGAGGCGGGGTCGGTGCCGGGGCCGATCTTCAGTCCCTTGGCCCGCTCGGCGATCTTGCCGACCAGCTCGTCGCCGGTGTCACCGACCGCGACGACGACCGACACGGCCATGCAGCGCTCGCCGGCCGAGCCGTACGCGGCGTTGATGGCCTGGTCCGCGGCGAAGTCCAGGTCGGCGTCGGGCAGGACGAGCATGTGGTTCTTGGCGCCGCCGAGGGCCTGGACGCGCTTGCCGTGCTCGATGCCCTTCATCTGGATGTACTTGGCGATCGGTGTGGAGCCGACGAACGACACGGCGGCGATGTCCGGGTGCTCCAGGAGGCGGTCCACGGCGACCTTGTCGCCCTGCACGACGTTCAGTACGCCGTCGGGCAGGCCCGCCTCGGAGGCCAGTTCCGCCAGCCGGTACGAGGCGGAGGGGTCCTTCTCGCTGGGCTTGAGCACGAAGGTGTTGCCGCAGGCGATGGCGACGGGGAACATCCACATCGGCACCATGGCCGGGAAGTTGAACGGCGTGATGCCCGCGACGACGCCGAGCGGCTGGCGGATGGACGCCACGTCCACCCGGGTGGAGACCTGTGTGGACAGCTCGCCCTTGAGCAACTGCGGGATGGAGCAGGCGAGTTCGACGATCTCCATGCCGCGGGCGACCTCGCCGAGCGCGTCGGAGTGCACCTTGCCGTGCTCGGCGGTGATCAGCGCGGCGATCTCGTCGCGGCGCGCATCCAGCAGCTCGCGGTACTTGAACAGAACGGCGGTGCGCTTGGCTAGCGAGGCGGCTCCCCAGCTCTCGAACGCGGCCTTGGCGGCGGCGACGGCGCCGTCCACCTCGTCGGTGGTGGCGAACGCGACCTGCTTGTCCTGGGCGCCGGTGGCGGGGTCGTACACGGGGCCGAAGCGACCGGAGGTGCCCTCGACGGGCTTGCCCCCGATCCAGTGGGTGATGGTCTTCATGGCGTGCGGGTCCTTTTCGTGAGCGGGGGGTCTGGCGAGGGGGTTCAGAGGTGCCGGCGGCGTCCCTGCACGTGCTGGTCGTAATTCTCGCGGGCCCGGTTGGCCGCCTCACGGGAGGCGACCTCGGCGACCGGTACGTCCCACCAGGCCTGGGCCGCGGGGGCGGTGGGCGTGGGGTCCGTCTCGACGTACACGCAGGTCGGGCGGTCCGAGGCGCGGGCGGTGGCCAGCGCGTCGCGCAGTTCGCGAACGGTCTTGGCGCGCAGGACGTCCATGCCGAGGCTGGCCGCGTTGGCGGCGAGGTCCACGGGCAGGGGCGCGCCGCTGAACGTGCCGTCGGCCGCCCGGTAGCGGTAGGCGGTGCCGAACCGCTCGCCGCCGGTCTCCTCGGAGAGGCCGCCGATGGAGGCGTAGCCGTGGTTCTGGATGAGGACCAGGTTGACGGGCAGGCCCTCCTGGACGGCGGTGACGATCTCGGTCGGCATCATCAGGTACGTACCGTCACCCACCAGGGACCATACGGAAGTTGAGGGCGCCGCCTGCTGTACGCCGATGCCCGCCGGGATCTCATAGCCCATGCAGGAGTAGCCGTACTCCAGGTGGTACTGGCGCGGGGAGCGGGCCCGCCACAGCTTGTGCAGGTCGCCGGGGAGCGAGCCGGCCGCGTTGATGATCACGTCGTCGTCGCCGACCACGGAGTCCAGGGCCCCGAGCACCTGCGTCTGGGTCGGGATCTGGTTCTCGTCGTCCGCCCGGTAGACGGCGTCCACGACCTGCTCCCAGCGCTCCTTGCCCGCGCGGTACTCGGCCTCGTACGCCGCGTCCACACGGTGGCCGGACAGCGCCTCGGTGAGTGCGTCGAGCCCTGCGCGGGCGTCGGCGACCAGGGTGCGGGCGGCGAGCTTGTGGGCGTCGAAGGCGGTGACGTTGAGGTTGAGGAAGCGGACGTCGGGGTTCTGGAAGAGCGTGGCGGAAGCGGTGGTGAAGTCGGTGTAGCGGGTGCCGACGCCGATGACCAGGTCGGCGGTGCGCGCGATGTCGTCGCAGACCGCGGTGCCGGTGTGGCCGATGCCGCCGAGGTCGGCGGGGTGGTCGTGGCGCAGCGAGCCCTTGCCGGCCTGGGTGGAGGCGACGGGGATGCCGGTGGCGTCCACCAGCGCCTTCAGCGCGTTCTCGGCCTCGCTGTGGTGGACGCCGCCGCCCGCGACGATCAGCGGCCGTTCGGCAGCCCGGATCGCGTTCACGGCTTCCGCGAGTTCGGCCGGTTCGGGCGCGGGGCGGCGCACCTGCCAGACGCGGTCGGCGAAGAACTCCTCGGGCCAGTCGTACGCCTCCGCCTGGACGTCCTGCGGCAGGGCGAGGGTGACGGCGCCGGTCTCGACGGGATCGGCGAGGACGCGCATGGCGTTCAGGGCGGAGGAGATCAGGGCCTCGGGGCGGTTGATCCGGTCGAAGTAGCGGGAGACCGGGCGCAGGGTGTCGTTGACGGACACGTCCGCGGAGACGGGGTGTTCGAGCTGCTGGAGCAGCGGGTCGGCGGTGCGGGTGGCGAAGTAGTCGCCGGGCAGCAGCAGCACCGGGAGGCGGTTGACGGTGGCGAGGGCTGCGCCGGTGACCAGGTTCGTGGCGCCGGGCCCGATGGAGGTGGTCACGGCCTGCGCGGAGAGCCGGTTGAGCTGGCGGGCGTAGCCGACCGCCGCGTGCACCATGGACTGCTCGTTTCGGCCCTGGTGGAACGGCATGGTCTCCTCTTGGGCCTCCAGCAGCGCCTGGCCGATCCCGGCGACGTTGCCGTGCCCGAAGATCCCCCAGGTGCCGGCGATGAGGCGGTGCCGGACGCCGTCGCGTTCGGTGTACTGCGCGGCGAGGAAGCGCACGAGCGCCTGGGCGACGGTCAGGCGGCGGGTGGGGCTCATCGGTTACCTCACTGAGACGGAGTGTTGCTGGTGAGTCTGGGGTCTACGGGCTGGCTCGGCCAGGTGTCGCGGATCCAGGCGTGGTCGGGGTGGTCGCAGATCAGCCAGGCGCGTTCGGCGCCGGGGCCCGCCATGACGTTGAGGTAGTACATGTCGTGCCCGGGCACGGCCATGGAGGGACCGTGCCAGCCGTCCGGGATCAGTACGACGTCGCCGCCGCGCACCTCCGCCAGTACGTCCGTGCCGTGGCCGTGACCGGACGGCGAGACCCGCTGATAGCCGAGGCCGGGCGTGCCCTCGTGGTCGGCGAACTCGAAGTAGTAGATCTCCTCCAGCTCGGACTCCTCGCCGGGCCGGTTCACATCGTGCTTGTGCGGCGGGTACGAGGACCAGTTGCCGCCGGGGGTGATCACCTCGACGGCGATGAGCTTGTCGCATTCGAAGACCCCGGCCGCGCCGAAGTTGTGGACCTTGCGCGAGCAGTTGCCGCTGCCGCGCAGTTCCACGGGGACGGAGGAGGCGGGCTCGTAGCGGGCCGGCAGGCGGCGGGTGCAGCGGGCGCCGGTGAGCGCGAAGCGTCCGCCCGCCGGGGAGGTGAGGCTCGCGGTCGCGTCGCGCGGGACGTACACGAAGTCGCTGGGACCGCTGAACACGCCGGCGCGGCCGTGCAGTTCGTAGGTCTCACCGCCGAAGTCGTCGGTGACGGCGACGGTGGCGCCGCCACTGAGCGACAGCACGATCCACTCGCTGTCCCCGGCCGTGAAGTGGTGGGTGCCGCCGGGCGGCAGTTCGAGCACCCGCAGGCTGGAGTAGCCCCAGGCGGCGCTCTCGGGGGTGACGTCGACGGCGTACTGCTCGCTGGTGGCCTTCCCCAGGGGCAGGTGGTGCGTGTTGGTCATCGGTCGGCTCCTCCTGGTCCGGTCATCGCGTGGTTCCTCCGGGTCAGGCTCACAGCAGCCCGACCGCGGTGTCCACGGCGGTCTCGACGCTGCCCTCCGCGGGGTAGAGCAGGGAACGGCCGACGACCATGCCCTGCACGGTGGGCAGCCGCAGCGCCTTGCGCCACCTCTCGTACGCGCCCTCCTGATCCTTGCCCACCTCGCCGCCGAGCAGTACGACCGGAAGGGTCGAGGTCTCCAGCGCGGCGGCCATGTCGTCCGGGTCGCTGGTGACGGGCAGCTTCAGCCAGGTGTAGGCGGAGGTGCCGCCGAGGCCCGAGGCGATGGCTATGGAGCGGATGACGGCCTCGGCGGACAGGTCGTTGCGTACCTTCCCCTCGACCCGGCGGGAGATGAACGGCTCGACGAACAACGGGAGTCGCCGCTCGGCCATGGCGTCGACGGCCCGCGCGGTCGACTCCAGGGTGGCCAGCGAGCCGGGGTCGTCGTAGTCGATGCGCAGCAGCAGCTTGCCCGCGTCGAAGTTCAGCCGGGCGATGTCCTCGGGGCGGTGTCCGGTGAAGCGGTCGTCCATCTCGAAGGACGCCCCGGCGAGCCCGCCGCGGTTCATCGAGCCCATGACGACCTTGTTCTCCAGGGCGCCGAGGAGCAGCAGGTCCTCCAGGATGTCGGCGGTGGCGAGCACCCCGTCCACCCCGGGCCGGGACAGCGCGATGCACAGCCGCTCCAGCAGATCGGCCCGGTTGGCCATGGCCAGACGGCGGTCACCGACACCGAGGGCGCCGCGGGCCGGATGGTCGGCGGCCACGATCATGAGACGTCCGCTGTCGCCGATGAGCGGGCGGCGGCTTCGGCGGGCGGCGGCTTCGGCGATGGCCTCCGGGTGCCGGGCGCGCACTCTGACGAGGTCGGGGATGGTGAGGCTCAAGGGTTGGCTCCGTTCAGGGGGGCGTCGGGGTCAGCCTCGGGAGGCGATGAGTTCCTCGACCTCGGTGGGGGTGGGCATGGCGGAGGAGCAGGCGAGGCGGGAGGCGACGAGGGCTCCGGCCGCGTTGGCGTACCGCATGGTCTTCTCCAGCTCCCACCCGGCCAGCAGCCCGTGGCAGAGCGAACCGCCGAAGGCGTCGCCCGCACCGAGTCCGTTGACCACCTCGACGGGCACCGGCGGCACCTCGGCGGTCGTGCCGTCGCGGTGCACGGCGAGGACGCCCTTGGGTCCCTGCTTGACCACCGCGAGTTCCACGCCCGCCTCGAGCAGGGCCTCGGCGCAGGCGTGCGGTTCGCGTACGCCGGTGGCGACCTCGCACTCGTCGAGGTTGCCGACGGCGACCGTGACGTGGCGCAGGGCCTCGGCGTAGTACGGGCGGGCCTCGGCCGGGTTCTTCCAGAACATGGGGCGCCAGTCGAGGTCGAATACGGTGGTGCCCGCCTTGTCGCGCGCCTTGAGGGCGGCGAGGGTGGCCGAGCGGCTGGGCTCCTCACTCAGGCCTGTCCCGGTGATCCAGAAGATCTGGGCCGAGCGGATCGCGAAGAAGTCGAGCTCCTCGGTGTGGATCTCCAGGTCCGGCGCCTTGGGCTGCCGGTAGAAGTACAGCGGGAAGTCGTCGGGGGGAAAGATCTCGCAAAAAGTGATGGGCGTCGGATAGGCGTCGACGGGGGTGACCCAGCGGTCGTCGACCCCGAACTCCCCCAGCGCCTGGTGCAGATACGCGCCGAAGGGGTCCTTACCGGTGCGGGTGATGATCGCGGTTCTCCGGCCCAGGCGCGCGGCGGCCACCGCGACGTTCGCCGCGGAGCCGCCGAGGAACTTCCCGAAGGTGTCGACGTCCGTGAGGGGGACGCCGGTCTGGAGGGGATAGAGGTCGACGCCGATACGGCCCATGGTGATCAGGTCGAAGGACTCGGTCATGCGTCGCTCCTCGTTCTGGTGGATGTCCTCAGGTGTAAGTCGCCGGACGGGACCCTGTCAATAGTTTGTACTGACATTCTCACGTGCTCGTGAAATGATGTCTTAACAAAGTATTGACACGGTGCCTCATCAGGGGCTTACATCCCGTCCCAACAAGTGCAGCCGAAAGTTACTCGGCATGTGGCCCGGCGTATGTTCTTCGCACGGGCTCCCAGGGTGCGGGCGTTTGCCCGGCCCGTGTCCTCGCCCGCTCCCTATTTCCCCGCAGCACAGTGAGGTGCCGGAAAGATGGACCGTACGTCTCGCCCCCGCTCCCGCAGACTCCCCATACTCGTGGCCGCAGCCGCCGCGACAGCACTGATCGCCACCGGCTGCTCCAGCAGCTCCGGAGGCAAGGAATCCGAGGAGAGCGGCGAGAACCTCGCCGCGGGCAAGGCCAGCACTCCCCGCATGACCATCGCCCTGGTCACCCACCAGGCCCCCGGCGACACCTTCTGGGACATCGTCCGCAAGGGCGCAGAGGCGGCCGCCGCCAAGGACAACGTCAAGCTGATCTACTCCAGCAACCCCACCGCGGCCGAGCAGGCCAACCTCGTCCAGAACGCCATAGACCAGAAGGTCGACGGCATCGCGATCACCCTGGCCAAGCCGGACGCCATGAAGGAAGCGGTGGCCAAGGCCGAGAAGGCCGGCATCCCCGTCGTCGGCCTCAACTCCGGTGTGGACGACTGGAAGAGCATGGGCCTCCTGTCGTACTTCGGTCAGGACGAGGGCATCGCCGGCGAGGCCCTCGGCAACAGGCTCAACGAGTCCGGCGCCAAGAACGCCGTCTGCGTGGTCCAGGAACAGGGACACGTCGGGCTGGAGGCGCGCTGCGCGGGTGTGAAGAAGACCTTCAAGGGCAAGACGGAGAACCTCTACGTCAACGGCACCGACATGCCGTCCGTGAAGTCGACCATCACCGCCAAGCTCAAGCAGGACACCTCCATCGACGAAGTGGTCACGCTCGGCGCTCCGTACGCGCTGACGGCCGTGCAGTCGGTGTCCGAGGCGGGCAGCGAGGCCAAGGTCGCCACCTTCGACCTCAACAAGGACCTGACCGGCGCCATCGAGAAGGGCGACATCGAGTTCGCCGTCGACCAACAGCCCTACCTGCAGGGCTACCTCGCGATCGACACTCTGTGGCTCTACAAGAACAACGGCAACTACAGCGGCGGCGGCGAGGCTCCGGTCCTCACCGGCCCGGCCTTCGTGGACAAGTCCAACGTCGAGTCCATAGCGAAGTTCGCCGCGAAGGGTACTCGGTGATCCCCATGACCCAGCAGGCTGCGCCGGCGGTGTCCGCACCGCCGGCCTCCGGCCCGAAGAAGGAAACCGACGGGCGTACCTCGCAGCGCCCCATGTGGCTGCGGCTGCTTGCCCGGCCCGAAGTCGGCGTCTTCCTCGGAGCCGTCGCGGTGTTCGTCTTCTTCCTGATCGCGGCGCCGCCGGTCCGTGAGGCCGGCTCCATGGCCACCATCCTTTATCAGTCGTCGACCATCGGCCTGATGGCCCTGCCGGTGGCGCTGCTGATGATCGGCGGCGAGTTCGACCTGTCGGCAGGTGTCGCCGTGCTCACCTCGGCACTCACCGCGAGCATGGTCAGTTACCAGCTGACGATGAACGTCTGGGTGGGCGTCATCGTCGCCCTGATCGTGTCGCTGGCAATCGGCGCGTTCAACGGCTGGCTGCTGGTGAAAACCGGACTGCCGAGCTTCCTGATCACCCTGGGCACCTTCCTGATCCTGCAGGGCGTCAACCTGGCGGTCACCAAGCTGGTCACCGGCAACGTCGCGACGAACGACATCAGCGACATGGACGGCTTCGAGGGGGCAAAGTCGGTATTCGCCTCGACCTTCACCATCGGTGGCGTGGGGGTGAAGATAACCGTCTTCTACTGGCTGGTCTTCGCGGCGATCGCCACCTGGCTGCTGCTGCGCACCAAGTTCGGCAACTGGACCTTCGCGGTCGGCGGCAACAAGTTCAGCGCCCGCGCGGTCGGTGTGCCGGTGACCTTCACCAAGATCGCGCTCTTCATGGGTGTGGGCTTCGGCGCCTGGTTCGTCGGTATGCACCAGCTGTTCTCCTTCAACACCGTCCAGTCCGGCGAGGGCGTCGGCCAGGAGCTGATCTACATCGCCGCGGCGGTGATCGGCGGCTGTCTGCTGACCGGCGGCTACGGCTCCGCGATCGGCCCGGTCTTCGGTGCCTTCATGTTCGGCATGGTGCAGCAGGGCATCGTGTACGCCGGCTGGAACCCCGACTGGTTCATGGCCTTCCTGGGCGTGATGCTGCTCGGCGCCACCCTCGTCAATCTGTGGGTCCGCAACGCGGCCACCCGGAGGTGATCTGATCCCATGACAAGCAACGGATCCACGGCCAACGGGGCCCTCGTCAAAGACGCCGCCCCCAAGGACGAGAAGCCGATCGTCGAACTGCGCGGCGCGGGCAAATCCTACGGCAACATCCGCGCCATGCACGGTGTGACCCTCTCCGTGCACCCCGGCAGGGTGACCTGCGTCCTCGGCGACAACGGCGCCGGGAAGTCCACGCTGATCAAAATCATCTCCGGGCTGCACCAGCACACCGAGGGCGAGTTCCTCGTCGACGGCGAAGCGGTGCGCTTCAGCACCCCGCGCGAGGCACTGGACCGCGGTATCGCCACCGTGTACCAGGACCTCGCCGTCGTCCCGCTGATGCCGGTGTGGCGGAACTTCTTCCTCGGCTCCGAGATGACCAGCGGCCCCTGGCCGATCCGCCGGCTCGACATCGCGCGGATGAAGAAGACCGCGGACGAGGAACTGCGCGCCATGGGCATCGTCCTGGACGACCTCGACCAGCCCATCGGCACGCTCTCAGGCGGCCAGCGCCAGTCCGTGGCCATCGCCCGCGCCGTCTACTTCGGCGCCCGCGTCCTCATCCTGGACGAGCCGACCGCCGCGCTCGGCGTCAAGCAGTCCGGCGTCGTGCTGAAGTACATCGCCGCCGCCCGCGACCGCGGACTCGGCGTCATCTTCATCACCCACAACCCGCACCACGCCTACATGGTGGGCGACAACTTCAGCGTGCTGCGCCTGGGCACCATGGAGCTGTCCGCCGACCGCAGCCAGGTCAGCCTGGAAGAGCTCACCAACCACATGGCGGGCGGTGCCGAACTGGCCGCGCTCAAGCACGAGTTGGCGGAAGTCCGCGGCGTCGATGTGGAAGAGCTCCCCGAGGAGCAGGACCTCAAAGCCCCCGTAGTGACGTCCGAAGGGACCGCATCGTGACCAACGCCCTTGACCGCATCCGCGTCGGTTCGGCTCCCGACTCATGGGGCGTGTGGTTCCCCGACGATCCCCTCCAGGTGCCCTGGGAACGCTTCCTGGACGAGGTCTCCGAAGCCGGTTACTCCTGGATCGAGCTCGGCCCGTACGGCTATCTGCCGTCCGACCCGGTCAGGCTCACCGACGAGGTGAACAAGCGCGACCTCAAGGTGTCGGCCGGCACGGTCTTCACCGCGCTGCACCGCGGCCCCGACGTCTGGGACTCCACCTGGGAGCACGTCAGCCAGGTCGCCGAACTGACCCGGGCCATGGGCGCGGGGCACCTGGTGGTCATCCCGTCGTTCTGGCGGGACGACAAGACCGCCGAGCTGATCGAGCCGCCCGAGCTGACCGTCCGTCAGTGGGCGAATCTCACCAAGGGCATGGAGCGGCTCGGGCATGAGGTGAAGGAGCGCTTCGGTCTCGACATCGTCGTACACCCGCACGCGGACACCCATATCGACACCGAGGAACACGTCGAGCGCTTCCTCGACTCCACCGACAGCGCTCTGGTCAGCCTCTGCCTGGACACCGGCCACTACGCCTACTGCGGAGGCGACAACGTCAAGCTGATCGAGACGTACGGCGAGCGCATCGGCTACCTCCACCTCAAGCAGGTCGACCCGGAGATCCTCGCCGACGTCGTCAAGAACGAGGTCCCGTTCGGGCCCGCCGTCCAGCGCGGAGTGATGTGCGAACCGCCGTCCGGCGTACCGGAGCTGGAGCCGGTGCTGGTCGCCGCGCAGAACCTCGGCGTCGAGCTGTTCGCGATCGTCGAGCAGGACATGTACCCGTGCGAGCCGGACAAGCCGCTGCCCATCGCCACGCGCACCCGGAAGTTCCTCCGCTCCTGCGGCGCCTGAGAGGGGACACCAGTCCATGACCCAGCGCGGCACGCTCGGCGTGGCCGTCGTCGGCACCGGCACGATGGGGGCCGACCATGTGCGTCGTATCAACGAGGTGACGAGCGGTGCGCGGGTGGTGGCGGTCGTGGACATCGACACCGAACGGGCCAAGCGGCTCGCCGACGGCATCGACGGCTGCACCGCGTACACCGACCCCGCCGCCGCCATGGCGGCGGACGACGTGGACGCGGTGCTGATCGCCTCCCCCGGCCCCGCCCACGAGGCGGCGCTGCTCATGGCCTTCGCGCACGACCTGCCCGTCCTGTGCGAGAAGCCGCTCACGCCGGACGCTGCCTCCGCGCTGCGGGTCATGGAGGCGGAGCAGAAGCTGGGCCACCGGCGGGTGCAGGTCGGGTTCATGCGCCGGTACGACGCCGAGTACATGCAGCTCAAGGAGTTGCTGGACAGCGGTCGGCTGGGACGGCCACTGATGCTGCACAACCGGCACCGCAACGCGACCCTCCCGGTCCCCGGCTTCACCAGCGAGATGCTCATCAACGACGCCGTCGTGCATGAGATGGACATCACCAGGTGGCTGCTGGACCAGGAGATCACCGCGGTCACGGTGATGAAGCCCAGGCCGTCGTCCAACGCGCCCGAAGGCCTCCAGGACCCGCAGTTCGTCATCTTCGAGACCGACGGCGGCGCCGTCGTCGACGTCGAGATGAGCGTCAACTGCCGGTTCGGTTACCAGGTTCAGGCGGAGGCGGTCTGCGAGAACGGCACCGCACGGATCGGTGACGCCCACGGGATGCTCGTCAACTCGGCCGGGCAGTGGGGCGGTTCGATCGCTCCGGACTTCGTGGCGCGCTTCGAGAGCGCGTACGACCGTGAAGTGCAGGCGTGGGTGGACGCCACCCTCCGCGGCGAGGTCACCGGCCCGAGCGTGTGGGACGGCTACGCGGCCGCCGCGGTCTGCGAGACGGGCGTGACGGCACTGACCGAGGGCGGCCGGAGAGAGGTGGAGCTGATCGACCGCCCTGAGTTGTACCGGAGCTGACAGGGCGTAATACCAGACCATCAGGCGCGGGCCAGGGAGCGAATCCCCGGCCCGCGCCTGCCGCTTGACATGGCGTCAGGACAAGAGGGCCGTACGCGGTCGCGGGCGGAAGCCCGCCGCCGTGTAGCACTCGTCGATCAGCGTCATCGTCGCCAGCGCGTCGTCCGCGTCCAGCGGGAGCGCCGCTCCGCCGCGGACGTGCGCGGCGAAGGCGTCCAGCTGGTACGTGTACGACGACCTGGTGCCGAGGCGCTCCACCCGCTCGCCCTCCTCCGTGCGCACCACGACCCGGTCGTCCTGGTGCGGCAGCACGAAGTTGGGTGCGAGAGCCTCACCCCGGCTGCCGACGATCCGGCAGCTCATCTCCAGCTCGCCGTACGCCATGTGGCAGCGGGCCGCCCCGGTGGCGCCGCCGGGGAACTCCAGCTCGGCGTCGATCCACTCGTCGACCCCGGGCGCGCCCGCCCGTTCCCCACCCCGCGCGGACACCAGCCGGGGTGCACCCCCCGCCCACGGCGCCAGCATCCGCACGGCGTGCAAGCTGTAGCAGCCAAGGTCCATCACGGCACCGCCGGCGAGCGGCAGCGACCAGCGCGGGTCGGCGTCGTCCGGGGCGGGAATCGCGACAAGGGTCTCCACCCGTCGCAGCTCCCCGAGTTCACCGCCGGCCAGCAGCTCGTGCAGGCGCCGGGTGACCGGGTGGAAGAGGTAGTGGAAGCCCTCCATGAAGCCGGCTCCGGCCTTCGCGGCCGCCTCCCGTACCTCGGCTGCCTCCTCGGCGTTGCTCGCCGACGGTTTCTCGGTCAGGACATGCTTGCCCGCGGCGAGGGCGGCGAGGTTCCACGGCCCGTGCAGACCGTTGGCGAGCGGGTTGTAGACGACCTCGACCTCGGGGTCGGCGAGCAGGTCGCCGTACGAGTCGTGCACCCGCTCCACGCCGTGCTGTGCGGCGAAGGTCTCCGCCCGGCCGCGGTCCCGTGCGGCCACCGCGACCAGGCGGTGGCCGCCGGCCCGGGCCGGGTCGACGAGCGCGCGTTCGGTGATCCGTGCTGCCCCGAGTACGCCGATGCGCAGTGGTTCCCGGCCCGGTTCGCTCATGCCTGCTGTTCCTCCTCGATCGTGACAGGGCGATCTTCCTGCACTGTCGCTGAACCGTCCACAGGCGGGAAGTGCCGGCGGGCGAGGTCCTGGGCGTGGGCCACGGCGCACTCGGCCAGCTCGAAGGCGGGCAGACCGCCGGCATAGTAGGTGCGGGCGCGGCCCTGCAGCGCGTCGAGGCGGTCCAGGGCGCCGTCGGCGAGGTCGTCGCTGCCGAAGTGCGGCATGAACGCCCACTGGCGCTGCAGATGTATCTCCTCCAGCCGCCCGCCGAGTGCCGCGACGTCGTCCCGCAGCAGCGCGGGGACGTCCTCGGGGCGGCCGTAGGAGTAGAAGGTGCGCACATCGCTGCCCGGGTAACGGTGGTGGTACGAGACGCAGTGTCCCCTCGCCTCGCGGGTCGCGGTGTGGCGGTCGAGGAAGTAGAAGGCGTTCTCCGGCAGGCCGGACGCGGAGGCGAGGGTGGTGTGGTAGGCGTTGCAGCGGATCCGCGCGGCGAGGTCGCGCTCCTCCTCGGTGGCGTCCAGGACCGGCAGGATCCGGTCCAGGGCGACGGCGAGCACCAGGTCGTCCGCCTCCACCGGGCCGGAGTCGGTACCGACCCGCACTCCGCCCGCGTGCCGCTCGACCGACTCCACGCGCACGGCGCACCGTACGTCCTTCAGCTCGTCGGCGACCCGGCGCCACAGCGTGGCGAATCCGCCCACGACGGTGAAATCGCCTGCGTGTCCGAGCAGTTCGGGTCTGTGGGAGGACAACAACCCGGTCATCTCCGCGTACTTCACGAAGTACAGCGCGGGCACGTCGTCGTCGAGATAGCCGTATCCGGCCGCCGTGTATCCGGTGCCGAACGACTCGGCCATGGACTGAAGGCCGTGCTGGGCAAGCCACTCGGTGACGGGGGCGGCCAGCGCCCGCGCGGAATGGGCGAGCCCGGGTTCGGCGATGCGCGGGAACTCCCGCTCGCGCAGCGCCTGGTAGCGCGGGAGGGCGCCGTCGAGCAGGAACGCCATGGACTGGCGGCCCGGGGCGCGTGCGGCGACGTCGAGACCGCCGATGACCCGGTAGCGGGTGGTGCGTTCCGTCTCCACGTCCAGCTCGGTCACCAACTCCGCGACCCGCGCGTACTGGCTGGTGCATATGTGGCCGCCGAGGTCGTAGGCCCGGCCGTCGACGTGAACGCTCTGGCACTTCCCGGCCACCGTGTCCTGCTCCTCCAGGACGGTCACCCGGTGCCCGGCACGCTCCAGTTCACGGGCGGCCGCCAGACCGCTCGGTCCCCCGCCGATGACGACCACGCTCCGGGGGCCGGCGGTGTCGGGTAACTCCTGCATGGTCGTCGCTCCTCGATCGGTCGGACGTGAACGGCTCTCATGTTCGTATGGAGAGGTCACATGGCCGTAAACGGCCCCCGGAGGTGCGGTGTTCACACATGGGTGTCCCGGGCGCCCGAGGCACCCGGGACACAGGAGAGGTCTCAGCCGGCGCGGACCTCGGCGATCGTCACCGGCCGGTGCTCGTGCAGTGACAGCGTGCAGGCCTCGGCGATCCAGCCTGCCTCCAGCGCGTCGGCGACCGTGCACGGCGAGGTCCGCCGACCGGCGACGACCTCGGTGAACGCGTCGAGTTCGGCCCGGTAGGCCTCGGTGAAGCGGTCCATGAAGAAGTCGTGCGGCGCCTGGGCCGGGAAAGTGACGCCGGGCTCCACGGAGCGCAGCGGAAGCTTGTCCTCCAGGCCGACCGCGATGGAGTCCTGGAAGCCGTGGATCTCCATGCGGACGTCGTAACCCCGGGCGTTGTGGCGGGAGTTGGACACCACCGCGATCGTCCCGTCGTCGAGGGTGAGGATCGCGCCGGTGGTGTCGGCGTCGCCCGCCTCCTTGATGTATTCGGCGCCCCGGTTGCCGCCGACGGCGTACACCTCGGTCACCTCGCGGCCGGTCACCCAGCGGATGATGTCGAAGTCGTGCACGGAGCAGTCGCGGAAGATGCCTCCGGAGGCGGCGATGTACGTGGCCGGCGGCGGCGCCGGGTCCAGGGTGGTGGACCGTACGGTGTGCAGCGGGCCGAGTTCGCCGCTCTGGACGGCGGCACGGGCGGCCACGAACCCGGCGTCGAAGCGCCGGTTGTAGCCGATCTGGATCTCGACGCCGCTGTCCCGCACCGCGTGCAGCACTTCGACGCCCTCCTTCATCGCGCGGGCGACGGGCTTCTCGCAGAAGACCGGCACCCCCGCCTCGACGGCGGCCCGGATCAGTCCGGGATGGGCATCGGTCGCGGCGGCGATCACCACACCGTCCACGCCGGCGGCCAGCACCGCCTCCGGCGAGCCGACTGCTTCGGCGCCGAAGCGCTCGACGGCCGCCGTGACGGCATCCGCGAACGGGTCCGCGACGACGAGGGACTCGACCACGTCGAGCCGGGAGAGGGTCTCGGCATGGAACGCGCCGATGCGGCCGAGGCCGAGGATGCCGATACGCATGGTTCAGGGGCTCCTTGTTTCCTTGTGCGTCGTACGTACTGCTTCTGATCGCTTCTGAGTCGTGCGGATGAAGTGGGCGTCGTAGTCGGGTTGAGGGTCAGTCGAGTCCGCCGAGGACGTTCTGGTCCCAGTCGATGACCGAGCCGGTGACGACACCGCTGCGGTCGGAGAGCAGCAGGACCACGAAGTCGGCGATCTCGTCGGGCTGGCCGAGCTTGCCCATCGGCAGTTTCTCCGCGGCCTGTTCGCGCCAGTCGTCGCCCGCGCCGTGGAAGGTGCGCTGGGTGGCGTCCTCGCCCTCGGTCGCGGTCCAGCCGATGTTCAGGCCGTTGATCCGGATCCGGTCCCAGCGGTGGGCGTGCGCGGCGTTGCGCGTCAGCCCTGCGAGTCCGGCCTTGGCCGCGACGTACGGGGCGAGGAAGGGCTGCCCGCCGTGCTCGGACGAGGTGATGATGTTGACGATCGTGCCGGGCGCCTTGCGGGCCACCATGTCGGCGACGGCGGCCTGCATGGCGAAGAACGGACCCTTGAGGTTGATCGCTATGTGCTCGTCGAACAGCTCGGGCGTCGTGTCGAGCAGCGTTCCGCGGGAGGTGAGCCCGGCGGAGTTGACCAGGCAGTCGATCCGGCCGTACGCCTCGGTCACCCGGGCCACGCTCCCCCGCGCCTGCTGCGCGTCGGCGAGGTCGGCCCGTACGTACATGGCCTTGGTCCCGGCCTCGGTCAGTTCCGTGACCAGTGCCTCGCCGGGTTCGGGGCGGCGCCCCGTGACCGCAACGGTCGCGCCCTCGCGGGCGGCGGCCCGGGCGACGGCCGCGCCGACGCCCTGGCTGCCGCCGTTGACGAGGACGACCTTGTCCTCAAGAAGTCCCATGTGCTCTCTCGTTCCTCAGCTCTCGCGGCGTTCGGTGGCGGCCCGCAGTGCGTTCCGCAGGTGTTCCGGGGCCCAGTCCTCTCCGAGGGCGCGCCGGACGAGGTCCGCCTGGGAGGGCGGGGCCAGTCCGTCGACGGGCGGGTCGGAGTCCAGGTTCGTCGGGAAGGGGTAGCCCTCGGCGCAGGCCGCGATCACCGTTTCCAGCCACTCCTGGCGTACGCCCTCGGCCTTGCGCTTCAGCAGGACCGGGTAGACGGCGTTCGCCACGGCCTCGCGGTCAACCGTCTCCATCGCCCGGCCGAAGGCGGAGGAGACCTGGAGGAGGTTGGCCATGCGGCGGACGTCCGCCGAACGGTTGTGCCCGGCGGCGTGGAAGAGGGCGGGGTTGAAGAAGACCGCGTCGCCCTTGGCGAGGGGGAGCTGGACGTGACGTGCCTCGAAGTAGGCCCGGAATTCCGGCAGTCGCCAGGCCAGGTAGCCGGGCTCGTACTTCTGTGAATGCGGCAGGTACATCGTCGGGCCCGACTCGACGGGCATGTCGCAGTGGGCAACCGCGCCCTGGAGGGTCAGTACGGGTGAGAGGCGGTGGACGTGCGCCGGGTAGGCGGCCGCGGTCTCGTTGGAGAGGAAGCCGAGGTGGTAGTCGCGGTGCGCGGTCTGGGCGGCGCCGCCCGGGTTGACCACGTTGATCTGGGAGGTGACCTGGTAGCCGGGGCCGAGCCAGGCCGATGACACCAGGGCGAGGACATCGTTGGCGTAGTAGTCGGCGAACGCCTCCGCGTCGTACAGGGCCGCCTTCTCCAGCGCGTTCCACACCCGGTCGTTGGCGCCCGGCTTGGCGAAGTGGTCACCCGCGGTCGCGCCCGCGGCATGCTGCTCGGCGATCAGGGCGTCGAAGACGGCGGTGGCCCGGTCGACGACCTCCGGGTCCGCAAAGGCGCCCCGGAAGACCACGATGCCCGGGCCCTCGGCGAGCGCGTGCACCAGCTCGGCCTGGAACTCGCGGTCGGCCTCGACCTGGTCGGCGTCGTAGACCGGCACGTTCCGCACGATGGCGGAGGCCTGCGGGTAGTCGGTGGGGTCGGTGTCCTGCTCGACGAGCGCACGGAAGGAGTCCAGGTCGCAGTCCTGCTCGGACAGCCAGGGACGGGGGTGTACGGAGGTGACGGTCATCGTCGTCCCTTCGGGTCATGGAGCAGTGGAGCGCTGTCATTCTTGTCAGTACAAACCCCTCGAACAACCAGCAGGAACCCATCAAAAACCCCTCAAGGAGCCGGCGCATGGGCCACCCCTTTCCCGTCCGTGAGATCGCACGTCAGGCGGGCCTGAGCGAGGCCACGGTCGACCGGGTCCTCAACGGCCGGGGCGGCGTGCGGGAGAGCACCGCGCAGGAGGTGCACCGGGCGATAGCCGACCTGGACCGGCAGCGCACCCAGGTCCGGCTCGTCGGCCGTACCTTCATGATCGACATAGTGATGCAGGCACCGGAGCGCTTCACCACCGCCGTACGCGCCGCCCTGGAGGCCGAGCTGCCGTCTCTGCACCCGGCCGTGCTGCGCTCCCGTTTCCGGTTCCGCGAGACCGGCCCGGTCGGGGAACTGGTCGAAACCCTGGACCGGATCGCCCGGCGCGGTTCGCAGGGCGTGATCCTGAAGGCCCCGGACGTCCCCGAGGTCACCGCCGCGGTCGGCCGGCTCGAGGCGGCGGGCATCCCGGTCGTGACCCTGGTGACCGATCTGCCCGCGAGCACGCGGCTCGCCTACGTCGGCATCGACAACCGGGCGGCGGGTGCCACCGCCGCGTACCTCCTGGGCCAGTGGCTGGGCGACCGGCCGGGGCACGTCCTGACCACCGTCAGCCGGGGTTTCTTCCGGGGCGAGGAGGAACGCGAGATGGGTTTCCGCGCCGCGATACGCGCCCGTCATCCCGTACGGCGCCTGGTCGAGGTCACGGACAGCGACGGTCTGGACGCCACCCAGTACGACCTGGTGCTGGCCGCGCTCCGGGACGACCCCGGCATCAAGGCCGTCTACTCGATCGGTGGTGGAAACGTCGCCACGCTCGACGCCTTCGACGCCTTGAACCGGCCGTGCGAGGTCTTCATCGCCCACGACCTGGACCACGACAACGCGGGGCTGCTGCGGGCGGGGCGGTTGTCCGCCGTACTCCACCACGACCTGCGTCAGGACATGCGGCGGGCCTGCCGGGTCATCATGCGGGCCCATGGCGCGCTGCCCGCCGATACGGCACCCGTACTGCCGTCCCCGATCCAGGTCGTCACGCCGTACAACATGCCGCCGGAGTCGGCGGGGGTCGCAGACTCGTAGTGCAACTCTGGAGTTGCACATGTGGAGAAGGTCCAGCCTCCGACGTATCGAAGGCACGGATGCCGGCAGCGGTCGTCTCAGACATTGATTCCGATGGTGGAGTTCCACTCGAGCAGCCGCGCCAGTTCCTCATCCCCGGGCCGCGCCGGCGCTTGACCGGTGCGGGACGGTGTGGGGACGCCCCGGGAGATGTTTCCGCTGACGGTGGTGTTGTGTTCCACGCGCGGGCGGCGGAGCGTCTCATAGACGGACAGCGCGGTGTCGGTGTCGGGGGTGTCGCGCAGGGCTTTGGCGAGGATGACGGCGTCCTCCATCGCCATCGATGCCCCTTGCCCGGTTGCCGGGGAGGCCGCGTGGGCGGCGTCGCCGATGACCAGCGTCCGTCCCGAGTGCCAGGGCGCTCCGGGCGGTATCTCGGTGGCGTTGGTGACCAGGATGTCGTCGGTGGAGGCGGCGACGATGTCGGCGGCCGGGGTGGCGTCTTCGCGCAGCAGCGGCAGCAGCAGTTCGCGCCATTGGGCAGGCGTGCCGTGTGCGATCTCGTCGGCGGACAGGGGTTCTCCGGCCACGCGCGCGAACCAGTACGTCTGCCCGCCGGGCGACACCGCGTGGCCGAAGGAGGCCGCACTTCCGCGCACCACGGTGATGCGCCCGTCGTCGGCGTCGTCGGCCGGAGTGGAGCTGGTGGTGTAGCCGTAGAACACGTACTCGCCCGCGTGGCGCGGTTGTGAGGCAGGGGCGATCGTCCGGCGGACGGTGGAGTTCAGGCCGTCGGCGCCGATGAGCAGGTCGCCGGTCGCGGTGCTGCCGTCGGCGAAGTGTGCCGTGACGCGGTCGGGGCCGTCCTGGACGGACGCCAGCGAGGCGCCGTGCCGGATGCTGATGCCCCGGTGGGTGGCCTCGGCCTGCAGGGCGGCGTTGAGATCACCGCGACGAAGGCACCGGTACCGCAGGACGGGGTTGTCGGCCTCGCCGAGCGGCCTCTGCGCGACTTCGGCGCCCGCGCCGTCGAGAAGGCGCATCGAGGTCAGCGGGAAACCGGCCGCGGTGACCGCGGCGGAGGCGTCGATCTGCGCGAGGGCTCGCATGCCGTTGCTCGCGAGCGCGAGGAAGGCGCCGATGTCCTCGGCCGAGTCCGGGTGGGCCTCGTACACGGAGACGTCGAAGCCGGCCTTGTGCAGGGCCAGGGCCGTCGTCGTGCCGGCGATCCCGCCGCCGATGACGAGTATGCGGGTCACCATGTATTCGGCTCCTCCGTGTATGGCTGGGGTGAGGTGCGCATGTAATGCGGGGGAGGTTCGGGCGAGTCCGTGGGGTTCCCGGGCGCGTGGTGGGCCAGGCCCGGGACGTCTCGCCCAACTACGGCCTCCCAGCGGCCTGTTGACTCCGGGGGATCAGGGTTTGATCCATAAGATCACGCCGCGGGCCTCGGGCGTGCGGTGTCGATCGATCAGCCACGGTGGGTTGGGTCAGGTCGTGGAAGCGGGACCGGGGGGCAGGTGGACCGTCATGATCAGACTGCAGGCTTCGGTGCCGGAGCCGCGGTAGGTGTGAGGGGCGTCGGCGTCGAACGTGGCGGTCTGTCCGGCTTCCACGGTGTGCTCGGTGCCGTCGACGATCAGGGTCATCCGGCCGGAGGTGACACTGACGGTTTCCACGACGCCGGCCTGGTGGGGGTGGCTGGGGTATTCCTCGCCCGGTTCCAGTCGCCAGCGCCAGACCTCGACAGGGGCCGGGCCTGAGGTCGTCAGCATCAGCCGGGCCTCACTCCCCCGTTCTCCGGTCCACAGCGGCGCCACAGTGTCGGCGGCCACGACGCGGACGCGGCCTTCGGGCCGTCCCTGCATCAGGTCGGACACCGAGATGCCGAGGGTGTCGGCCAGCCGGACCAGGGTGGCCAGGTTGGGATTGCCCTGGGCCTTCTCCAGGGCCACCAGGGCTCCCTTGCTGACCTGGGAGCGTCGGCTGAGTTCCTCCAGGGACAGGCCCGCCCGAGTGCGGGCCGCCCGGACGTTGTGCGCGACCGTCCGCAGGGCTGCGGCTGTCTCGGCCATCTGATCTCCACCCTCGCCATCGACCACTTCAATGCACCGCGCGGTCGTTCGGTTGGCACAGACCGGTCGTTACATTGTACGGTGCGGTCGTTCGAATGAATAGTAAGGGACGTGCTGTGATCGCTCTGCTGCTGGCCCTGGGCAGCTCACTCGCCTATGGATGCGCCGACTTCCTCGGCGGCCTCGGCGCCCGTAAGGCTCATGTGCTGCGTACTGTGATGATCGCGGCCCCGGCCTCTTTCGTCGTCGAGTTGTTGCTGTGGCCGGTGCTCGGCGCCTCGTTCAGCGCCGGCGCCCTTGGCTGGGGTGCCGCGTCCGGGGTCGCCTCCGCCGCCGCGTTCGTCCTGCTCTACCGCACGCTGGCGATCGGCCCGATGAACGTCCTGTCGCCCGTGACCGCGCTGGTGTCCGCCGCGCTGCCCGTCGGTGTCGGTCTGTTGCAGGGCGAGCACCTGGCAGTCGCCGGGCTGGTGGGTCTGCCGCTCGCGCTGTTGGCGGTCGTCCTGGTCAGCGCCGGACACGGCGCCGGGTCGGCGCGCCCCTCCCGTACGGCGCTGCTGCTGGCCTTCGGCGCGGGCGCCGCCATCGCCCTCCAGCTGATCTTCCTGCACCAGGCGCCGTCCGACAGCGGGGTGGCGCCACTGATCGTGGGCCGGGCCGTTTCCTCGGCGATCACCCTGGCCGCGGCAGGGGTGATGTACCGCAGGCTGGGCTCGGAGCGGCCCGCGTACGCGATGTCCGCAGCCGCGGGTGCGCTGGACTCCGTGGCGAACCTGCTGTTCCTGCTCGCCGCCCGCAGCGGGGACCTCGCCGTCGTAGCAGTGATCGTCGCCCTGTACCCGGCCGGCACGGTCCTGCTCGCCCGCGGCGTGCTCGCCGAGCGCATCCACCGCGGCCAGCTCGTCGGCCTGGGCACCGCCGCCGTCGCCGTCAGCCTCCTCGCGCTCACCTGAGAAGCCCGCAGCCCGCCACAGCACCTACCACGCATGGAGACCAGCATGTTCATCCAGCCCTGGGACGCCGGCCTGGACGAAGCCGAATGGCAAGCCTGGATCGCCGAAGGCCACGACTTCGGACAGCTCAACGTCAACGGCCTGCCCGGCCACCCGCCCGTCGCCGTGCCCACCCACTTCACGAGCGACGGCGACCATCTCCTGGTCCACCTCGCCCGGCCCAACCCGGTCTGGAAGGCGATCGAGCGCGACCCGAACGTCCTCTTCACCGTCTTCGGTGACTACGCCTTCGTCCCCGGCCCCTGGCGCGCCCAAGGCAACACTCCGCCCGCCGACGGCGTCCCCACCAGCTACTACACAGCCGTCCAGTTCACCTGCCGCGCCCATATCGTCGACGACCCCGAGGCCAAGGCCGAGCTGCTGCGCCGCCAGCTCGCCCACTTCCAGCCCGGCGGTGACCACGCCCCCGTCGCCGTCGGCCGGCCGCCCTACGGCCGGATGCTGCCCGGCATTCGTGGCCTGCGCCTCGAAGTCAGCGACATTCAGGCCAAGTTCAAGTACGACGACCACAAGTCCGTCGAGCACCGCACCGCCGTCGCCGACCGCCTCAGCGCACGCGGCCAGGGCCTCGACGTGCCCACCGCACACCAGCAGCGCCGCCGCCTGGACCGCATCGGCCCCTGGAAGCCCTGACCCCGCCCCGACCGCCCACGCCCGGACCCAGGAAACGGAAACCCCGCCCATGCCCGCCTTCCGCATCACCCCCGCCGTCGCGGACGCCTTCCCCGACACGCTCATCGCCCTGGTCACCGCCACCGGCCTGCGCGGCCATGAACCCTGGCCCCACACCACCGCAGCCCTGGAGGACCTGGAGCAGCAACTCGCCGACGGCCCCTGGCACCCCGCCGACGAGACCGACCCCCGCATCGAGGCCTGGCACACCGCCTACCGCTCCTTCGGCACCAACCCCCGCCGCATCCGCCCCAGCGTCGACGCGCTCGGCCGCCGCCTCGCCAAGAAGGGCACGCTGCCGCGCATCAACCCGGCGGTCGACTCCTACAACGCCATCTCCGTCCGGCACGGGCTGCCCGCCGGCGCCTTCGACGTGGACCACGTCACCGGCGACGTAGACATCCGGTACGCGGACGGCACCGAGTCCTTCACCCCGCTCGGCGAACCGGACACCGTCGAGAACCCCAAGCCCGGCGAGATCATCTACGCGGACACCACCGGCGTCCTGACCCGCCACTGGAACCACCGCGACGCCCACCGCACCCGCGTCACCGAGGACTCCACACACGTCGCCTTCGTCCTCGAAACCCTCCACGCCACCCGCGACGGCGACCTCCTCAAGGTCGCGGCTGAGGAACTCCAGGGCCTGCTCGCCTCTCACGCCGAACAGACCGCCGTGCACTTCCTCAGCCCGGCACACCCCCAGGCCGGCGCCTGACGCCGCCATCACCTGTGATCTCGATGCCGTCGGCGTGAAGAGACCCGGCCGCGGTCTCCCTGGGGGTCGGGGCCCCCGGCCGGGTCGTTCCCCGCGCCGGCCACGTCCCCGCGGGGCCGGTGCGGTCCGGGGACGCACGCCGATCGCCGCGCGTCCCGCGGAGTGTGCTCGCCCTCGGCGCGCTCACGGTCGCGCTTACCCTTGGCCTCCTGCTTCCTGATCTGGTCGGCCGCCTTCTCCATCGCCTTCAGTTCAGTCCGTACGGGGTCGGCGGGGCGGCGTTCGAGGGCTGCGTCGTAGCGCCAGGGCAGCCGACCGGCACACCGACTCCTCATGGGCGCGAAGCCGCCGTGAGATGGCGGGAGGCGCTGCGAGCCGGTCCGGGTGCCGGCTGCCCCAGGCTGCGCCGGACGCCGTTTTCAATCAACGAAAGAAGCTGTTCCTCCCCGCGCCGGGGCCACGCAACATTGCGCCCGGACCGGCCCTCCGCAGCCGGTCCGCGCCGAGCCGCCGCACGGACAGGGAGGACGCCATGTCCAGCGAAGACACGACCGCCGGGGCGAGCCCGAAGAGTCGCACCGCCCCTACCCGCCGCACGGCCGGCGCGGGACGGAGCCGTGCGCTACTGGATCAGCCCCAGTGATATCGCGCTCGGCGACGCCGCGATCCTGGCCGGCGTTCGCGTGCTGGTGAGT
Source organism: Streptomyces sp. NPDC048825 (assembly GCF_043198355.1). Taxonomy (NCBI): domain Bacteria; kingdom Bacillati; phylum Actinomycetota; class Actinomycetes; order Kitasatosporales; family Streptomycetaceae; genus Streptomyces; species Streptomyces sp. NPDC048825. The sequence goes on along the minus strand of NZ_JBICUR010000009.1, from coordinate 293,173 downwards.
TTCGGCCGGTGAACCGGGTCGACCGACTCGACTACGAGCGCAACCTCGCCACCGGGCACCCTCGGTCCTCGCCACCGCGCCGTGCTGTCGAAGCTTTGGCCGTGACGCCGGGTGAGGCGCTCACCTGACCCGATTCGGCTGCCCACGATCACCTCCGCCAGTGCCTGAGCGCCCGGCATATGTCACATCGAAAGGAAGAGCCGTGCCACTTGAGAGAAAGCTGGAGCGGAAGCTGTTGTGGTCCGGTGACGAGGGCTACGAGCAGGCCCGTCGCCATGCTGTATGGAACGGCCGTAAGCCCGCACGACGCCCGGCCGGAATCGTGCTGGCCGAGGACACCGACGATGTCGCGGTGGCCGTTCGGCTGGCCAAGGAGCGGGGGCTTCAGGTCTCCGTGCGCGCGGGCGGGCACAGCACCTCAGCCGCCGGTTTGCGAGAGGGCGCGCTCCTGATCGACGTGTCACGCCTTGCGAGCATGGACATCGATCCTCAGGCCGGGACCGCGGTCGTCGGACCCGGAGTCCTCGGTCAGGACCTCGATACGGCGCTGGACCCGCTTGAACTGTTCTTTCCCCACGGCCACTGCTCGACGGTGGCGGTGGGGGGATTTCTTCTGGGCGGGGGTCTGGGATGGAACTGGCGTGCCTACGGGCCCGGGTGTGTCCTGGTCCGGGCCGTGGATGTGGTCACGGCGGACGGCGAAGTGGTCCGGGCCGATGAGTCGCAGAACAGCGATCTCTACTGGGCGGCCCGAGGGGCGGGCCCCGGGTTCTTCGGCGTCGTGACCGCCTTCCACCTGGAGCTGCAGTCAAGGCCGGCCGTGATCAAAGCCACCGCGCACAACTACCCCCTCGCGGCGCGTGGTGAGCTCTTCGGCTGGCTGCACGGGATCCGTCACGAGATGTCACCGATCGTGGATCCATCCCTCTGCATCACCCAGCACGTGGCCCGTTCCCCGGATGGACCGACGATGTTGCTGGGTCTGTTTGCCTTCGCCGACTCCGAGCGCGAGGCCGACGAGGCGCTCGCGCCCTTCACGAACGCGCCCCTTCGGGAGAAGGCGATCTGGCACATTGACCCCGCCGCGGTCGGGAGCATGCAGGACCTCACGGGCGTGGATGACCTGTACCCGGCCGGTCTCCGGTACGCCCACGACAACATCATGTCGAACGCGTCGGCATCCGCCCTGGTGCCGGTCCTCGACGCGGCTCTCACCTCGCTCCCCACCCCCCGGTCGCACGTCAACTGGCTGAACCTGGCCGGCAGCCCGGAACTGCCGGACATGGCTTTCTCCCTGCTCGGGGACACCATGGTCGAGCTGGTCACGGTCTGGGACGATCCGAGCCGGGACACGGACATGCAGGCGTGGGCCACCGACCATGCCCGGCGGCTGGAACCGGTGGCCATGGGAAGCCAGATGAGCGCCGACTCCATGGCGTCCCGCGGCTTGGGTCCGGACGCCTATTTCTCCGCCGACGCACTGTCCCGTCTCGAGCCCCTCCGCGACCATTGGGATCCGGACCGCCGCTTCGTGTCGTTCCTGCTCGGTTGAGACACCGTCTGCCACTCCCCTCTGCCGTGTTCCAGGTATTCCTATGACTGACGCATGCGGCTCAGCGCCCTGTCGGCGCCGGCGCTTCAGCGTTGTTTTGCCCTGTCTCACCGGGCTGGGCGGCCGATGTCGTGTCGGGGCCGGGGTCCGTGTCGTCGGCGAGTTTCTTCTCCGGGAGCAGGAAGGCGAGTACGAGACCGAGGGCGAACACCGGGACCAGGTAGCCGAAGACCGGTGTCAGGGCGTGCTGGTAGGCCAGGATCACCGCGTCCTGGATCTTGTCCGGGAGGGAGTGGACCAGGGCCGGGGTGAGCGACTGGGTGTCGCCTACGGTCCTGGTGGCGTCGGCGGAGAGGCGGTCGCCGAGCTGGTCGATGAGGCGGTGGGTGAACAGTGAGCCGACGGCCGCGGTGCCGAGGGTGGAGCCGATCTCGCGGAAGAAGTTGTTGGCGGAGGTCGCGGTGCCCACGTCGGAGCCGGGGAAGTCGTTCTGCACGGCCAGGACCAGGGGCTGCATCGTCATGCCGAGACCGGCGCCCAGCAGGAACACGTAGACGCAGACCAGTACGAGCGAGGTCTCGGTGTCCAGGGTGGACATCAGCAGCGCGGCGAGGCAGACGAGGACTGTGCCGGCGATCGGGAAGATCTTGTAGCGGCCGGTGCTGCTCATCAGCCTTCCTGACGGGAGGGAGGTGGCCATCATGCCGACGACCATGGGGATGAGCAGCAGCCCGGACTCGGTGGCGCTGAGGCCGTAGACCATCTGCAGGTACGTGGGCAGGTAGCCGAGGATCGCGAACATGCCGATGCCGACGACCAGGAGTCCGATCAGGGTGGCGATGTTGAAGATCCGGCTGCGGAACAGCCACAGCGGAATGATCGGCTCCGTGGCACGGCTCTGGGAGAAGAAGAAGACCACCCAGGCCAGCAGGCCGCCGACGGCCATGCCGATGATGAGCGGATCGGACCAGGAGTATTCCGTGCCGCCCCAGGTGGTCACGAGCACCGTGCAGGTCACCGCGGACGCCATGAGGGCGAAGCCGAGGTAGTCGAAGGCGACCTCGGCGGCTCTGCGCGGCAGGCGCAGGGCGAACGCGCCGACGGCGAGGGCCAGGACGCCGACCGGCAGGTTGATCCAGAAGGACCAGCGCCAGCCGATGCTGTCGGTGAACCAGCCTCCGAGCAGCGGTCCGGCGACGGCGGAGAGGCCGAAGACCGCACCGATCGGGGCCATGTATCTCGCGCGCTGCCGCGGTGGCACGAGGTCGGCGATGATCGCCTGCGAGGTGATCATCAGTCCGCCACCGCCCAGCCCCTGCACGGCCCGGCCGATGATCAGCCAGGTCATGTCCTGCGCCGCACCCGCCACCACGGAACCGACGAGGAAGACGCCGATGCCGCCCAGGAACAGGGACTTATGGCCGATCAGGTCGCCGAGGCGGCCGTAGACGGGCATCGCGATGGTGGCCGCGAGGATGTACGCGGTGGTCACCCATGCCATGTGGTTCACGCCGTGCAGCTCGCCGACGATGGTCGGCAGCGCGGTGCTGACGATCGTCTGGTCCAGGGACGACAGCAGCATCGCTGCCATGAGAGCGGCGAATACGAGGCCGAAGTGGCGAGGAGTGCCGGAGGAGTTGTGTTCCTCCGCCTCCACGGCCGGGGTCGAGTCGCTCAAGGGGGGCTCCTGAGATGGATGAGTGAGGGCAAGGGAGCACGTAGCGGTCCGGGCATGCGTATGTCGGCCCGGCCGTCACGGGCTTGGCAGGGTGCGCAGGAGATCCACCGAGCGCTCGACGCAACCGCCTCGGCGAGCGGCTTGCAGGAGTAGGCCGCCTCTCCACGCAATCTCATTGAGTTTCATTACGTGAAAGTCACTTTTTTCACTGTCGGCGAACGAAAGCACTCCAACCTGGTGGAGGTCAAGTGTCGAGCACGGCAGGCGTGATGGACATCGCGTCACTGCACGGCTTATCGTCATGTTCTGAAAGTGACTTTTATTACACGAAAGTCAATGAAAGGAGTGTGCCATGGGCTGGCTGGGACTCGAGGGCCGCCGGGCGCTCATCATGGGGGCAGGCGGCCTGGGTGCCGCCTGCGCCCGGGGGCTCGCGGAGGCCGGGGCGCACCTGGCCGTCGTGGACGTGGACGAGGCGAAGCTCAAGGCTCTGCAAGCCGATCCGGCGCTCGCCGACGCCGATGTGCGCGTGATTCCGGCCGATGTCACGACCTCGGTGGGGTGCGAGGAAGCCGTCCGGGCGGCGGCAGATGAAATCGGCGGGCTGGACGTGCTGGTACACGCGGTGGGAACCAACGACCGCCGGGCGGTGGTCGACACACCGGACGAGGTGTGGGAGCGGATCGTCACGCTGAACCTGTCGAGCGCGTTCTACGCCGGGCGCGCCGTGGGACGTCTGATGCGCCAGGCAGGGCGCGGGAGCATGGTGTTCTTCTCCTCGGTCTCCTCCCGGCTCGCCCATCCGCACCATGCCCCGTACGCGGCGACCAAGGGCGGACTGGACCAGTTGGTGAAGGTGATGGCCCGCGAGTGGGCCGCTGACGGCGTGACGGTCAACGCGGTTGGCCCTGGCTACACGGAGACCGAACTGACTCGCGAGTACCTGGACAGGCCGGGGATGCGCGAGGAGATGGTCAGCCTGGTCCCGGCCGGGCGTCTGGGCACCCCCCAGGACGTGGTCGGCGCGGTGCTGTTCCTCGCCTCGGCGCAGGCGTCATTCATCACGGGGCAGGTGCTGTATGTGGACGGCGGCCGCACACTCGTCTGAGTCGAGAGCCGGCCGGACAGGACGGCACCGCAGGCCGCCTCATCCGTCAACTTCCGCCGAGCAGCCGCGTGATCTCCTGACATACGTTCAGCAGGCGCGGGCGCAGTTCGTCGAGCAGGCGGGTGACGGGGTACCCCATCGCGGGTACCGCCACGTTGGCCGCGGCCACCACCGAGCCGGACGCGTCGCGCACGGGCGCGGCCACCGAGCGCAGCCCGTAGGCGAGCTCCTCGTCCTGCACCGCCCAGCCCCGCTTGCGGATCTCGGCCAGCGCCGGCCGCAGCTCTGCCGGCGACCGGATCGCGTTCGGGCCGGTCGCGCCGGCGAAGGACTCTTCCGTCAGGCGCTGCTTCAGCTCGGCATCGTCCAGGCTGCTCAGCAGCACCTTCCCGATGGACGTGCCGACTGCCGGAAGCCGCGAGCCCACCTGGATGTTCGCGGTCACCAGGTCGTTGTTGCGCAGCCGGATCAGGTACAGCACCTGGTCGCCGGACAGGGTACCCAGATTGACCGTCTGGCCCGTCGCCGCGGCGAGCCGGCGCAGCGGCCCGTCGGCGAGTTCCACCACGTCCATGCCGCGCAATGCCGCGAATCCCAGCGTGAGGACTTTGGGGGCCGGACGGTAGGCGCCGTCCGGCAGCTGCTCCAGGAACCCCTCGGTCACCAGGGTGGCGGCCATCCGGAATGCGGTCGGCAACGGCACGCCGGCCCCGGCGGCCATGTCTGTCAGCTTCATCGACGACCGCTGTTCGGAGAACTGCCCGAGCAACCGCAACCCTTTGGCCAGGGCCTCGACCTGGTAGCTGCGTTTGGACGCCGCGGAGCCGTCGGCGGGCAGGGGGCTGGTCGGCTTTTCACGCGGCGGCACCAAGGGTCTCGCTTTCTGTCTGCTGGGCACGGTGAGCACTACGACGGAACACGGTCACTTTCATTGTATGGAAGTCAGCATCACACCACCCGCCATGGGGCGACGACAAGGAGGACGAAATGGGAGTGCGACTGGGCGGGCTGTTGCCCGGTGAACTGGACGAGGAGCAGGCCGAGGTCTACCGGGCCGTCACCGGCGGCACCCGCGCCTTGGGGCCGCAGGCCTTCCCACTGACCGACCAGGAGGGGCGGCTGCGCGGCCCCTTCAACGCCATGCTGCTGAGCCCCCCGGTGGGTCTGGCGACGCAGGCCCTCGGCACGGCTGTGCGCTACAGCTCCTCGCTGAGCGATCGCGTGCGTGAAATGGCGATCCTCGCCGTCGCGGCCCACTGGGACAGCGCCTTCGAGCGGGAAGCTCACGAAGCCGTCGGCCGCACCAGCGGCGGCCTGGCCGAATCGGAGATGGCCGCACTGCGGGCCGGCCGGGTGCCGGAGCTCACCGAGCCGCCCGAGCAAGCTGCCCTGTGGGCGACGACAGCGTTGCTGCGGCACGGCACATTGAACGACGACGAGTACGCCGACGCCGTGGCCGCGGTCGGAGAGCGAGGCGTGTTCGAGCTGACGACGCTGGTCGGTTACTACTCGATGCTCGCCCTCCAACTGCGCGTTTTTCTGGGCGAGGGCAGCGCATCCAGTTCTGACGACCGCGGACCTCGACCCCTGGCGACGCCTTGACAGTCCAAGCGGGCCCTTCAATACTCAACTCAAGTTCACACAGTGAACGTCGCTTTCACTCTTCGAAAGAAAGCAGAACATCGTGAAGCTGATCACCTTCGACGACGGGCGGGTCGGCAGGCTGGAACTCGAGGAACGGCTCGTGCTGCCACTCGAAGTCCCCAGCACCCGTGAGTACTTCGAGCGCGACGGCAAGGTCCTGGAGAGCGGTGAGCGGCTGCTGCTGGACGACGTGAAGCTGCGCGCGCCGATCGTGCCGAAGAAGTTCTTCCATACATCCGGCAACTTCCGTGAGCACGAGGACGAGTCGAAGCACGTCGACTGGTCGCACCCCATGCACAAGGGCATCGTCTTCTTCCAGAACGTCGACGCGATCGTCGGCCCCGACGAGCCGGTCATCTACCCGGAGCACCTGACCAGCGAGCTGGACTACGAGCTGGAGATCGCCGTTGTCCTCGGCAGGCCGGGCAAGTTCTTCGGAGTGGACGACGCGCCCGGTCACATCGCCGGCTACGTCGTCTTCAACGACATCACCGCCCGCGACATCCAGCGCCGCGAGATGGAGTCCGGGGTCTTCTCCTTCTGCAAGGCCATCGACACCTTCTGCCCCATCGGCCCCTACATCGTCACCGCCGACGAGATCCCCGATCCGCAGAACCTCGACATGGAACTGCGCGTCAACGGCGTGGTCCGGCAGAAGTCCAACACCAACCGCATGTCGGTCTCCATCCCGCACCTGGTCGCCTACCACTCCCCGCAGGGCTACAGCGCGGGCGACCTGGTCACCACCGGAACCGTCCAGGGAGTCGCGGGCTTCAGCGGCGACCCGGACATGTATCTCAAGCCCGGCGATGTCGTCGAGGCCGAGGTCGAGCGCCTCGGCGTCCTGCGCACGCCCATAGTCAGCTGGCAGGAGGGGCACGGGACCCCCGTACCCGAGAGGGTGGACTGGTGAGGCTCGGCGTCCTCGACGGCCACACCGTCGTGGTCAGCGGCGACCGGGCAGCCAACGTCCGCTGGGCTTCGCAGGGCAGACTGCCCACCGACCCGATGGCACTGCTGGAGGACTGGCCACGCCTACGCGACTGGGCGGCCGGGCTGCCCGAGGATGCGTACGACATCCCGGTCGACCCCGCCGCGCTCGGCGCGCCGGTGCCCCGCCCCCGCCAGGTGTTCGCCATAGCCCTCAACTACCCGCCGCACGCCGCGGAAGCCGGCTTCAGTCCACCCGAGGAACCGCTCGTCTTCACCAAGTTCCCGGCCTGCGTCACCGGCCCGCACACCAGCGTCGTCCTCCCCCGGGGCAAGGTCGACTGGGAGGTCGAACTCGTCGCGGTGATCGGGCGCGAGACGTACCGGGTGAGCGAGGACCGCGCCTGGAAGGCGGTGGCCGCCCTGGCCGTGGGTCAGGACCTCTCCGAACGCGTCACCCAACTTCAGGGAAAACCAGCCCAGTTCAGTTTGGGCAAGTCCTTCCCCGGCTTCGGCCCCATCGGCCCCGTCCTGGTCACCCCCGACGAACTCGACGACCCCGACGACCTGGAGATCACCGGACTGCTGAACGGCGAGATCGTCCAGCAGGACCGCACCAAGTCCATGATCTTCCCGGTGCCTGAGCTGATCGCCCGGCTCTCGGCCGTGCTGCCGCTCTTCCCCGGTGACCTGGTCTTCACGGGCACCCCGGCGGGCGTCGGCAATCGCATGAACCCGCCGCGCTACCTCACCGATGGCGACGAACTCGTCAGCCGCATCGAGGGCATCGGCGAGATCCGCCAGCACTTCACCGGCCGCGCCCAGCGGCCGCCTGGGAGCTGACAGCCGGGACAGCCCGCCGACTGTCTCGTCACCCCGCCCCGGAACCCGCGTCCGACGGCGTCCGACCATCGCAGACAAGGACCTCCATGTCCGAGCGCATTCCCACCCCGCACAACGCGCAGATTCCCCGCCGCTTCGAAGGCCGAACCGTCCTGGTCACCGGCGCCGGCACCGGCTACGGCGCCGAGATCGCCGTCCGCGCCGCCCAGGAGGGCGCCCGTGTCGCGGTCCACTACCGCAGCTCCGCCGCCGGAGCCGAGAAGACCGTCGCCCGCATCAAGGAAGTGGGCAGCGAGGCGTTCACCGTGCAGGCCGACATCGCCGTCCACGCCGACGTCATACGCATGGCCGAGGAGGTCTTCTTCCAGTTCGGCGGCCTCGACGTGCTGGTCAACAACGTCGGTGACGTGGCGGGCGACCAGATGTCCTGGCGGGACCTCACCGAGGAGTCCATCGACCACGTACTCGCCGTGGACATCAAGGGAACCATGCTCTGCACGCACGAGTTCGGCTCCCGGATGCTGGACCAGGGCCACGGATCGATCGTCAACATCGGCTCCACCGTCATCGTGCGCGGCAGCGCGCGAGCCCCGCAGTACGCCGCCGCGAAGTACGGCATCCTCGGCATCACCAAGTCCTACGCCCAGGCCTTCGCCCCTTTCGTACGGGTCAACACCTTCGCACCCGGCTTCATCGAGACCGAGACACTCCTGGGCCGGGAAGACTGGAAGTCCGGCCGCCGCGAAGACATGATCGCCAAGACCCCGATGGGCCGCATCCCCGGCCCGGCCGAACTCGCGGGCACCGCCCTCTTCCTCGCCACCGACGACGCCGCCCACATGACCGGCGCCTACCTCAACGCCGACGGCGGCTTCAACATGATCGGCGCCTGAGGAGAGCACCGGCCCCGGAAGCCGGCCCGGCGCATGACCTCACCACGACTCAGTGGGAGACGAATGAAGTGCAAACACGGACGGATGCGGTTGACCGCGATGAATGACGGGAGTCAAGGATGACTACGGCCGCTGCTCCGGTATCCGATGTGGACATCTTCGCCGACGATGTCCTGACCGATCCCTACGCCGCCTACGCGGTGTTGCGGGAGACGGGCGCCGCCGTGTACCTGGAGCGCTACGACTGCTGGGCCCTGCCCCGGTACGAGCACGTACGGGCGGCGCTGCGCGACCACGAACGGTTCTCCTCCGTGGACAGCGTGGGCTACGAGCCGTCGCTGAACGAACGCCGCCGGGGTGGTGTGCTGGCGACGGACCCGCCGGAGCACGAGGTGCTGCGCGCGGTGCTGTCGGAGAGCCTGGCACCGCGTGCGTTGGCGAGCCTGAAAGACGACATCGGCCGGCGTGCGACTGAGCTGGTCGAGTCCGTGGTGGCCCGCGGTTCATTCGACGTCGTGAGTGATCTCGCGCGAGTGTTCCCGCTGACGGTGGTGGCGGATCTGATCGGGATGCCCCTGCGCGCGCGGGACGAGGTGCTCGTATTCGCCGACGCGTTCTTCAACACCTTCGGCCCCCTCAACGAGCGGACGACGGCGTCGGTGCAGGTCTCCGACCGGCTGCTCGAGGAGCTCATCTCGATGATGAACCGCGACAGCCTTGCGCCAGGTGGCTGGGGCGAGGCGTTGTATCGGGCGGCCGACCGGGGCGTGATCGAGGAGCATCAGGTGGGACGGCTGTTGCGCGCCTACCTGGTCGCGAGCATGGACACGACGATCAACGCCATCAGCAGTGCGCTGTGGTTGTTCGCCGAGCACCCGACCGCGTGGGTGGCCCTGCGCTCCGACCGGACGTTGCTCCGTTCCGCTTTCGAGGAGGTCGTGCGTTTTGAATCACCGGTGCAGGTGTTCTTCCGCCGCACGACGCGACCGGTCGAGATCGACGGCGTCACGATCCCGCCGCAGGCTCAGGTGGCGATGTTGTTCGGCTCGGCCAACCGGGATCCGCGCAAGTGGCCGGAGCCGGACAGGTTCGACGTGGGCCGGGCGCCGATGGACCACGTCGGGTTCGGCTCCGGCGTGCACGCCTGTGCCGGTCAGGGACTGGCGCGGGTGGAGGGCAACGCAATCCTGTCGGCGCTGCTGGATCATGTAGAGGAGATCCACCTGGCCGGCCCGCCACGGCGGCACCTCAACAACGTCATCCGGGGTCTGGAAAGCCTCCCGGTCACCGTGACCACGGGAGCACTCAGGTAGCAGTGGTCGGGGAAGCGCCTGCTACGTCGATGCCCCCTTCCGCGGATCCGCGGAAGGGGGCATCGGTCATCGGCGATGGTGGATGTCCTGTCAGACGAGGGTGGTCGCCCGGATGAACGCGATGACCTGGGGCCAGGACAGGTCGGTGGCCGCCTTGTTGATCGGGTTGTGGTGCTGTGCGCGGGCGGTGAAGCCGTGCCCGGCTCCGGGGTAGACATGCGCGATGCTCGGCCCGGTGGTCCGCGAGTGCAGAGCGGCCTGCAGCCGATGAAAGCTCTCCACCGACACGACCTCGTCCGCGCCTGGATAGAGGATCATGGCAGGCGCGGCGATCCGGGTGGTGAACTCCGTGGCATCCAGGGTGTGGTTCGGTGCCGGGGTGTCTCGCACGGTGGGGTGATAGGCGACCACATTCGCCATCCGGCTTTCCCGTCCACCGAGCAGCAGCGCGAACCGGCCGCCTATGCACCAGCCGATCACACCGACCCGTCGGCAACCCAGCTCGCCAAACATGTGGTCGAGCAGCTGGCCCATTTCGGTCAGGCTTGACTCGTCATCCAGCTCCGACGCCCACTGAAACTGGGTCTCCATCTGTGATGGGCCATCGCTGCCGGGCCGACCGCGCCAGATGTCCCAGGACAGCGCGTTGACTCCAGCGGCGGCCAGACCGTCGGCGAACTCGCGCAACTGCGGCGAGATCCCGGTGATCGACGGCAACAGCAACATTCCGCCTGTGGAGGCCTCCCGCGGGCGGGACAGATACGCGTTCAGCCCGGCCACGGTGACGTCCTCACCAGCACACGGGACGTCAGCGGCGCTGGGGGCGATGGGGGTACTGATCTCGTTGGCCATACTCTCGCTACTCTCTTGCCGAGCTTGGTGAACAGTTGTCAGTCAGTGGGTCGTACTCAGGGCCCGAAGGCGGCCGCCCCGTCTGCGGCGCAGGCGGCTCGATCGGCCTCCCCATGCGCCTGGCGCGCTCGCCCGATGGTCAGGGCAAGCGGATCGAGACGTGCTCCGGGCGTAGTTCGGTGACGCTGTTGACCCCGAGCAGTGCCATGGTCTGGACGACCTCACGCGACAGGATCTCCGTGGCACGAGCGACCCCACGCTGACCGCCGGCCATCAAGCCGTAGAGGAAGGCACGACCCACCAGCGCGGCGTTGGCACCCATCGCCAGGGCGGCCACGACGTCAGCACCGGTCGTCATACCGGTGTCGACCAGGATTTCCGCCTGCCCGTCCAGTCTCTCGCGCACGGCCGGGACCAACTCGACGGGTACGGGGGCCCGGTCCAACTGCCGCCCCCCGTGGCTGGAGAGCACGATGCCGTCCGCGCCGGCGTCGACCACTCGCTGGGCATCAGACACCGACTGGATGCCCTTGACCACGAGACTGCCCTGCCAGTGGCCGCGGAGCCATTCGAGGTCGGCCACCGTGATCGCGGGATCGAAGACGCGGTCGATCTGGTCGGCAATCGTGCCCTCGGAGGTTGCCAGGTTGGCGAAGGTGAGGGGCTCGGTGGTCAGCAGGTCGAACCAGTAGCGGGGGTGAAGGGCTCCGTTGACGAAGGTGCGCAACGTGAGCTGCTGCGGCACGGTGAGCCCGTTGCGTACGTCGCGCAGCCGAGTCCCGGCGACCGGGGTGTCCACGGTGAGGATCAACGTGTCGTACCCGGCCGCGGCCGCACGGTCGACCAGCTCCTTGGCCGAGCTCCGATCACGCCACAGAAACAGCTGGAACCACTTCCGCGCCTGAGGGCCGGCCGTCGCGGTGTCCTCGATCGTGGTACTGCCCATCGTGGAGAGGGCGTAGGGAATCCCGGCCTGCTCGGCGACGGCGACGACGGCTCGTTCCCCTCCGGTGTGCATCATGCGCGTAAGGCCGGTGGGCGCGAACGCGAAAGGCTGGGCGGACGGCTTGCCGAGGATCACCGTTTCCGTACTCACATGGGAGACGTCGCGGAGCGCCGACGGATGGAACTCGAGGCGCCGGAAGGTCTCACGAGCTCGGTGCAGAGCGAGCTCCCCCACCCCGGCCCCTCCGTCGGCGAAGTCGAAGACCGCCCTGGGCGCCCGTCGTCGTGCCAGAGCGCGAAGGTCGGCGATGGAAGCCGCTCGCGCCAACCGTCGCTCCGTGCCGTTGAGTTGGATCGGAGCGGGGCGCAACAACTCACGAAGCTCAGCTGGGCGTGGCAGCCGACGCTGCACTTTGGCGGTCAATGCCGTTCATCCCTTCTGTCGCCATGTCCTGGGCACATCGAGTGCTCAGGACATGGTCACGAGGACGTTCTCGATCACCCTTTGTTTCTGCCTACGGTTGGCCCTCAAGTCAGCAGGTCCGCGATGCTCTTCAGCGCCGCCCCCGCGATGCGGGCGTCCACACCCCCATGGGCCCCGCCCACTCCCAGGCCGCCGATGACTTCGCCGTCGCCCGTGATGATCGGGAATCCCCCCGGCACCGGGTGCAGCTGAGGATCGACCAGATGTACCGGATTCGCTGCCATGACCGGGCTCGCGGCCACCTCGGCGAATTCGCCGGTCGTTATCCCCATGACCGCGGCCGTGTAAGCCTTCAGGCGCGACGTCGAGACCGCGATCGGCCCGGCGCCGTCGTCAGCGAGCACGACCTTCGTGATACCGCTGCGGTTGACCACAGTGACGCTGATGCGCTCTCCCTCGGCGCGCGCTGCGTCGAGGGCCGCCTCGGTGGCTCGGCGGGCGATCTCGTAGCTCAGTGGTTCCCTCATGTCGTTGCCTTTCCATGCGTGTTACCGGTTTCACGACCGGTTCTGTCAGCTGAAAAATGGTCAGGCCGCACGCCATTCGACACCGGTGATGACAGCGGCGTTGTTGTTGTCGTTGGGCGGCCGGAGGTGGCCGGGACATCCATGCGCCGCCCGGCTGGCTTCTATCGGCGACTGTGATCCCGCCCAGGGCGACGTTCCTCAGTCGTCACGGTCTCTCGGAGGAAGACGCACCGAGGGCTCGGCGCCGTCAGAGGGGGCATCATCGACCGCCCCACCTCCGCGACTCGAACAACGTAGCACCGCGACTCGCCTCGCTGAACAGCCCTGACAAAAATTTGTCAGGACGCTACGGTTACTGTCGATGGTCCCGCGGGCGACGGTCGAGGAGCGGCACCGTCGCTCGTCAAGCGGTTCCGCCGGCAGCCGGCCGGCACCCCGCCTCCGACGGGCGCGACCTGGCCCAGCAGCCCTGGTCGCGTGAGCGGTTCGAGATCGTCCTCCCGCGACAGAAGGAGAAGGCTCCCGTGCGGTTCGAGCAGGAACTCTGGCCCAGCGCGCGTGTTTCGCGCCCGGTGACGCGCCGGCGACGGTACGCGCCGCGACGGAATGACTGGCCGGCTGCCAGGTGATTGTGATCGCGGCCGCGACCGAGGCCGACCTGGCCGAGAAGGTCACTGCGGAGCTGCCCGTCGCACTCCGCCACGGCGAGGTGGTGATGCACGATCACCTCGCCTCGGCTGACGGGCCCGCGCCGCCGCAGCCACCCACGACGTGGACCTCCTTGTCGGCGTCGACGGAGCCTCAACGACCGGCCTGGCAAAGGCGATCGCCCTGACCACCGGCATCCCCGTCATCACCGTCCCCACGACCTAAGCGGGTTCGGAAGCCACCAGCGTCTGAGGACTGACCGAAGGGCACGCAAAACCCACTGCAGCCGACCCGCGGGTTCCGCCCAGCACGATCGTCTACGACGCGACACTCACCCTGTCGCTGCCGGTGGCCATGAACGTCGCCTCGGGACTCAGCGCACTAGCCCACTGCGTGGACTCCCTATGGGGGCCGAGCACCGACCCGGTGGACAGGCACTGGCAGGCGAGGGCATCCGCGCGCTCGCGGCCGGAATGCCCACCGTGACGGCCAACCCCAGCGCGCCCGAGGGCCGCGAAGAATTCCTGTACGGCGCGTACCTGCCGTCCGTGGCGTTCTCCTCAGCCGGCTGGGGCCTGCACCACAAGATCTGCCGGTGATCCGAACTGCGCTGAGTTCATGTCACCAGGGCCGTTTCGGGCGGGGCAGCCATGGATTGCGCCGCCGTTTCGGAACCCAGCCACATTCGATCTTTCGAGCCGCCGACCCACACCAAGCCGCTCTGACAAACTTTTGTCGAAGGTATTAATCAAAGCGACATCTGGGTGCTACGTTGCCTTTTCAGCAGAGGCCGAGTGGCCGCCGAGGCCGGAAAATCCACGGTGCCGCCCGACGAAATGCAACGTCATGAAGGCTTCCCTGAGTCAGGGACGTCGCCCTCATCTCCTGTCTGATCGAGCGGTTCTTCGCCCGACTCCTGCGCGGAGAACCCTCGCATGTCCGAGATCCACCGAACCGCGTCGGCAGCTCGTACGGCGGGCGGCGTCGCGCCCCAGCTCCCCTCAGCCGCCGTTCGTCGGCGGAGGCCGGCAGGCCTCGAACCAGCGCGGCGGTGGGACCGCCACCGCTTCACATCCCGTCACCGTACGCATGGAAGGACAGTGAGATGACCCGGATCGTGGTCGACTTCGAGCGCTGCGAGGGCCACGGCCTGTGCGAACAGACTGCGCCCGCGGTGTTCCGGCTCGACGACGAGGGCGAGTTGCACCTGACGCGTGACGAGGTGGACGGGGAGTACGAAAGTGTCGTCGCGGCCGCCGTTCGGGTATGTCCCGTCGCGGCGTTGAAGGTGCAGCCGTGAAGCGGATCGTCGTGGTCGGTGGGTCCATCGCCGCGGTCACGGCGGCGCAGAGCCTGCGTACCGAGGGCTACGACGGCCAGGTGACCGTGCTCTCCCAGGAGCCTCATCCGCCCTACTCGCGCGTTCCACTCTCAAAAGGCGTGCTGGCAGGCCGGGAGTCCGTGGAGTCGGCTCTGCTTCCCCCGCCGGGCGAGGACATCGAGTTCCGTACCGGGGCGCGGGCCGTACAACTGGACGTCCGCGGGCGTGCGGTGACGTTGACCGACGGCACGCAAGTCCCGTACGACGGGCTGGTCGTCGCCACTGGGGCCCGAGCCCGTCGCCTGACCGGCGGCGGCGATCTGGTGGTGCGCACCCTGGATGACGCATCGGCCCTCGCTTCCCGGCTTGCCGACGCCCGCAGCGCGATCGTGCTGGGCGGTGGCTTCCTCGGCATGGAGATCGCCACGACCTGCCGCGCCCTGGGCCTGGAGGTCACCGTCATCGACCTCGTCCCGCCGCTGCTCAGGCTGCTCGGGCCATGGCTGGCCGGTCTCGCCGTCGCGGCCACGCGGGATCACGGCATACGGGTCCGGGTCGAGCCGGACGGCGTCGACGTCCTGGGCGAACACCGCGTGCGCTGTGGCGAGTCGGTCGTGGAGGCCGACGTGATCGTGTGCGCGGTCGGAGACGTGCCGAACACCGGCTGGCTGAAGGACTCGGGCCTGACCCTGGACGCCGGCGGCGGCCTCGTCGCCGACACGTGCTGCCGCGTCGCTCCGGGCGTGGTCGCCGCCGGGGACGTCGTGTCCCGGCAGGGACGCCGAACTCCGCACTGGACCAACGCGGTCGAGCAGGGAAGGGCGGCCGCGGCGAGCATGCTGCACGGGGAGTCGGCGCGGCCCTACCGGCCCGACCCGTATTTCTGGACCGAGCAGTCCGGACTCGACATCAAGATCAGCGGCGAACTCCCCCTCACCGGACCCCCCGAAGTCCTCGCCGGCTCGGTGGACGACCGCAGTGCGCTGCTGAGATGGCGGCACGACGGGGGCACGGCCACAGCCGTCGCGGTCAATCACCGCCTCCCCGTCATCAAACTCAAGGGCCTCGGAGCCGGAGCGCCGATCCCAGCCCCCGCCCGTACGACAACCCATATGTGAGGACGTGACCATGACTCTCCCGCACCTCGCCCCCTACGATCCGCTCGACCCCGCCCACAACGCCGATCCAGCGGCCCGGCTCGCCGAGGCCCGCGACCGCTGCCCGGTGTCCCAGCCGCGCCCCGGCGTGCACTTCCTCACCCGCCACGACGACGTACGGGACGTCCTCACCGCCCATGAGGTGTACTCGTCCGTCGACAACTTCGCCCTGGAAGGCGGTGCCAAGACAGCCGACCTGCCGGCGGCACCGATCACTATGTTGGACCCGCCCGACCACACGGCACTGCGCGCTCGTCTCAGGCGCTGGTTCGCTCCCGCCGTGATCCGCAAGCAGGAACCACGCGTCCGCGACATCGTCACCGATGTCCTCGACGCGTGGCAGCCGGGCCAGAAGGCCGAGATCTATCACGACCTGGCCCGTCAGGTACCGACCCGGGTGGTGTATGCCTTCCTCGGTCTGCCGGAGGAGGACTGGGACCGCCTGCACCAGTGGGCCGACGCAATCGACGACGTCGTCCCAATAGTGCCGATCGACATGCCGGAGTTCGTGGCACTCTGCCGCTATCTCGGAGAGCAGTTCGCCGCCCGGGCTGCCGCCCCGGTCACCGGAGAGGGCGTCCTGGACGGTCTCGCGCACCCCGCTGACGGCCAGCCGCCGCTCACGCCGGCCGAAGCCGTCATGCACGCCTTCCAGCTGATCGTGGCCGCCACGGACACGACTGCCAGTCTGATCACCAACCTCCTCCACGAACTACTGGCAGACCGCAGCCACTGGGAACGGCTGCTCGCCGACCGGTCCCTCATCCCCACGGCGATCGAGGAGTCACTGCGCCACGACGCGCCCCTGCAGTACGTGTTGCGCACCGTGACGCAGGAGCGGGAGATCTCCGGCTGCCCCGTCGAACCCGGCGACCGCCTGGCCGCCAGCCTCCAGTCGGCCAACTGGGACGATCGGGCCTGGGGCGCCGACGCCGCGGACTACTCACTCGACCGCCCGGCGGGGCAGGCTACTCCCATGGCCTTCGGCTACGGCATCCACACCTGCCTCGGCGCACCACTGGCCCGGTTGCAGTCCCGCGTCGTCCTGGAGCAGCTGCTGGAGCGCTTCCCCGAACTGCGGCTCGCTCCCGGCTATCGCCGTGAGCCCGCTCCTGGCCTGGTCATGGTCCGCCGCCCGGCTCGGCTCGACGTCGTGCTCTGAGACTCACCGCGGCGCTTCGATGCTCGCGCCCCGGCTCGCCACCTGCTCATCCCTGGCGCTCCCCCTGGAGCTGGACCCACCCCCACCAACCCACCCACCACGCCCGCCGGAGGCACCCCCATCGTCGGCGCGGGGCCTTCGCCCGGATCTCGCCCCCTGGCCTGCCTCTTCCTGGCGATCCGAGAGAGGGAGAACCCGTGGCCTTCGATCTTCACAGCACACGGCCGCAGTCGGACGAGCACTTCACGACATCGCGCAAGTACAGCTACTGCTTCCGGCGGATGCCCGCGCTGTGCCCGATCGACGTCCAGTACGCCGAGCCTGGTACCGAGGTCACTGTCGGCTGGGGCAACCCTGGCGGTCCTGAGAGGCGCATCCGCGTCTTCGTCGCGCCTGCGCCCCGCAAGGCCGATCATCGGCGCCTCAACCTTCGAGTGGTCCTCTGAGACGGCGTCGGGGGAATCATGCCAACCTCGAATGAGCCGGGCCGCAGCAGCACCAGCCGTGTCTTCGCGATTCTGCACGCCTGCCGGCGCAGCACCGCCCCGATGACGCTCACCGAAATCTCACGCCGGTCGGGGATCCCGGTGGCGACCGCCTACCGACTGTCACGGGAGCTGATAGCCGAGGGCGCCCTGGAGCGGAACGACGACGGTAGCCTCCAGATCGGGATCGGGCTGTGGGAACTGGGCTCCGCCGCACCGCGACAGCGTGGCCTCCGCCACGCGGCACGCCCGGTCATGCAGTCGCTGGCGGGCCATACCCGCACGGTCGTTCACTTGGCCGTCGCCGGCCATCATGAGGCCGTGTGCGTCGAGAAGGTCGCCGGGCCCCGGGCGGTCTCGAATGTGGCGGAGGTGGCCGGCAGCCTCCCGCTGCATGCGACCGGCGTGGGAAAGGTGATCCTGGCCTACTCGGACGACCCGGACGTCTGCGCCGTCCTGCAGTGCACGTCGCTGCGCCGGTACACGGCACGGACCATCGCCGGTCCCGGCCGACTGGCAGCCGAGCTGGCCGGGGTGCGGGATGCGCAGGTCGGTTACTCGCGGGGTGAGCTGACGGTCGGAACGACTTCGGTCGCCGCGCCCGTCTTCGACGCCGAGGGCCGGTTCGTCGCGGCGCTCGGCGTTCTGGCACCGGAAGCGGAGCAGGTGGACCGGCTGGCACCCGAGGTGCGCAGAGCTGCGGATGCCATCTCACGGCGCCTTCCCGCCAACGCCTGACGCTCCTCGAGGTCTGGATTTCGATGACCGAAAGGCTCGCTGGCGTCAGTCGGCGAGGCCGGTCAAAAGTGGCTCCGTGACAAGGACTAGTCGCCGGATCAGGCGCTGTACCGCGGCATTGACCCTATGAAAAGCACCTGGAACATCAGCCAGATGCCCGACCTGACCGGGCGCACCGCAGTCGTCACCGGCGCGAACAGCGGCCTGGGCATCCCTACAGCCCAGGCGCTGGGCAAGGCCGGTGCGCACGTGGTGCTCGCCGTGCGCGACCTCGACAAGGGCAGACAGGCCGCGGCCACGGTCCCTGGTAGCCACGAGGTCCGCCACCTCGACCTCGCCGACCTTTCATCGGTGCGTCAGTTCGCCACCTCCTGGGACGGTGATCTGGACCTGCTGATCAACAATGCGGGCGTGATGATGGCGCCGGAGGGGCGCACCAAGGACGGCTTCGAGACGCATTTCGGCACCAACCACCTCGGCCACTTCGCGCTCACCAATCTGCTGCTGCCGCATATCACCGACCGCGTCGTGACGGTCTCCGCCGCTGCGCACCGGTGGGTGAGCGGAATCAACTTCGACAACCCGGACCTCATCGGCGCCTACAACGCCCGGCAGGCATACGGCCAGTCCAAGCTGGCAAACCTGCTCTTCACGCTTGAGCTGCAGCGACGGCTCAGCGAGATCGGATCACCTGTGCGTGCGCTCGCCGCGCATCCCGGCCTCGCGGCGACAAATCTGCTGCGCACCCCAAAACCGGTGCTGCGCATGTTCGTCCGAGTGGTCGCGCAGGATGCCGAGGCCGGTGCCCTGCCGACGCTCTTCGCCGCGACCCAGGATCTTCCCGGTGCGAGTTACGTCGGGCCGGACGGCATCTCGGGGATGCGTGGCGGCCCAACCCTGGTCAGCCCTACCGCGGCCGCGAGCGATCCGGCGGCGGCGAAGCGCCTCTGGGCGCTGTCCGAGGAACTGACCGACACGAGCTTCGTCGTGAGTGCTTAGCCCTCATCCGCCGATGAACAAAAGCGTGTCCTATGTGGTGAGGCGGACGAGTCACTTGTGCAGCAGCTGGCGTCTCCTCGTCGAGATCGGCTGCCGGCCGCAGTGGCGGGCAGTCTCCCGTGAGTTTCCGACCTGCGGCATCAGGTCGGAAACAGCACATTCCGTTCATCAAAAACACGCTTTGACACAGCCCCAGGCCCGTCTTCAGCATCGGGAGACTCGCGCTTCTACGGCGGTCGCCGGCCGTCCACATCGATACGCGTGTGGCCAGGTCGGCAGTGTGACGAACAGCGCCGTTCCACACCGAAAGGGGCTCCCACGTGACGAGCCAGACCACCGTGCCGCAGATCGGGCATCTGATCGGCGGACAGATATCGGCCCCCCATCTCCGGAACGCGTACGATCCGGGGCGACTCGACGAGGTCGTCGCCCAAGTGGCCGTCGGCACGGCGGAGGACGTGGACCGTGCGGTCCGCGCCGCGCACGCGGCCTTCCCCGGCTGGCGTGACACGCCCGTCGCCGAGCGTGTCCAGAAACTGCTGGCCGCCGCGGAACTCGTCGCGGGCAGCGCCGACGAACTCGCCCCGTTGCTCGTGCGCGAGCACGGCGGTGTGCTCGGGGAGGCGCAGACCGACTTCGCCCTGGGCGCCGGGAGCCTCCAGTACACCGTGAGCCTGGCGGAGGAATTCCTCCGTCCCGTCCAGTTCGACGACGAGCAGAGCTTCATCAGCGTGGAGAAGGTCCCCCGGGGCGTCACGGCGGCGATCGTGCCGTGGAACATGCCCGTGGTCCTGACGATGATGAAGCTCGGGCCCGCACTGGCCACCGGCAACACGCTCGTGCTCAAGCCGTCGCCGTTCGCCCCGGCCGCCCTGACGTTGGTCCTGCACAAGATCGCGGACACTCTGCCGCCCGGCGTGCTCAACGTGGTCCACGGGGAGGGCGATGTCGGGGCCGCGCTGTGCAGCCACCCGCTGGTGCGGAAGGTGGTGTTCACCGGCGGCACCACCACGGGCCGGAAGGTCGTCGAGGCCACCGCCTCAACGCTCAAGAACGTCACCTTGGAACTGGGCGGCAACGACCCGGCGATCGTCCTGGACGACGCCGACACCGACGCCGTCCTCGACCGGATACTCAAAGGCGTCTACACCCGAAGCGGCCAGATCTGTTTCGCCGTCAAGCGCATCTACGTGCCGCGCGGCAGGTACCGGCGGTTCGCCGACGCGCTGTGCGACCGGGTCAACGAGTACGCCGTCGGCCACGGCCTGGACCCGCAGGCATCCTTCGGTCCGCTCAACAACGAAGCGCAGTTCAAGAAGGTACTCGGCCTGCTGGACCGTACCCGCAGCTCCTCGGCGACCCTGGTGGAACTGGGCCGGAAGCTCGACCCGTCCTCCTGGGACAACGGCTACTACCTGCTACCTCACGTGGTTCGCGACGTCGATCACTCCGCTCCGGTGTCGTGTGAGGAGCAGTTCGGCCCCGTAGTCCCGCTGATCGCCTACGACGACGAGGAGCAGGTGGTCTCCTGGGCCAACGACAGTGAATACGGGCTCTGTTCGTCGGTGTGGACCACGGACCCGGACCGTGGGCTCGCGATGGCCCGCCGTATCGAGGCCGGCAGTACGTTCATCAACACCCACTCGTTCGAGTCGTTGGATCTGCGCATGCCGTTCGGCGGTGTCAAGCAAAGCGGGATCGGCCGGGAGTGGAGCACCACCGGGCTGTCCGCTTACGCCGAGGAACACGCCATCCGTCGGCTGAAGTGAACGGTCACGGCGGATTGTGGAGCCAATCACGACACCAGTCGCAGTCTGCTATCGGCGCTGCTCAGACTCCGGGCTCCGCCCGCCGACGTGCGCGCCGGCGGGCGGATTGCATGAGGCACCTCCCACTCGCCGGAGGACTGCTCGTCTTGGCCCTCGCGAAGCGACGGCGACGACATTCAGCCGGGAATTTCATCACCCCCTCAACGTCGAGGAGATCGACATGGCAGAAACCAGCACTGTGGACACCGGTACCGGCTACGGCCGCGAGACACCGTCGTACGACGCGCGGCTGGCCGAGGTCGGCCCGGGCACACCGATGGGCGAGGTACTGCGGCGGTACTGGCAGCCCATCGCCGTGTCGGCACAGCTCACCTCCGACACGCCGCACCGCACGCGGATCCTGGGCGAGAACCTGGTCGTCTTCCGCGACGGCCAGGGCCGCCCCGGCGCCGTCTTCGAACGGTGCGCCCACCGCGGCAGCAGCCTCTACTACGCCCGTGTCGAGGAGGACGGCATCCGCTGCTGCTACCACGGCTGGAAGTTCGACGTGCAGGGTCACTGCCTGGAGCAGATCCTGGAACCGGACCGTGGCCGGCGTCGCGAGGTCGCGCGGCAGCCCTGGTATCCGGTCGAGGAGCGGTACGGTCTGGTGTTCGTCTACATGGGACCGCCTGAGCGCAAGCCCGCCCTCCCTCGCTACGACGCCCTGGAACCCCTGGGAGAGGGCGAGCAGTACTACGCTGCATGGCCGATTCCCGGGCTGCCGCCGACCGGCCTGGTGTCGGACTTCAGCTGGCTGAACATGTACGAGAATGCGCTGGACCCGTCGCATGTGTGCTGGCTGCACTCCAACCACAGCGGCAACCAGGTCATGGGGTCGGACACCACCACCGGACTGCCCGAGGCCTTCTTCGATCCGGAGGCCGTCCAGGACAACATCACGTACACCAGGACGGAGTTCGGAGCCAAGTACGACCATCTCATCCGGGACAAGGCGGCAGGCGGCGACGCCCTACGGAGCTTCCGTGCGGAACTCCACCTGCCGAACGCCTTCGGGCTGCCGGACTACGTGAGCCTGGCCACGGACCAGGGGCCCGACCAGATGCTGTGGGTCGTCCCGATGGACGACACCCACCACCGGGTGTTCTTCTCCATCCGTTCCAGTGACCCCGAGCGCGTGATCCGCTTCGCCTTCGGCCTCAAGCAGAACGGCAAGGACCCCTGGGAGCTGGCCGAGGAGGAGCGGCAGCGGTTCCCCGGTGACGGTGAGGCACAGGCCTCGCAGGGAGCGATCCCGATGCACTCCGAGGAGACCCTGGCAACCACCGACCGCGGCGTGGTGATGCTCCGCCGCATGCTCAAATCCATGGCCGCCGACGTCGAGGCCGGCCGCGACCCACTGGGCGTGAGCACCCTCGACAGCCCTCCACGCCACGTCGACGCCGGCATCTACACCCTCTCCACGGGTACGGCACAGACCGCGGCGACAGCGCCCGCGGCCGAAGCCTGAGGAAGGACGCGGCCGTGACGTGGACAGAAGCGGTGGTCGTCTCTCACTTCCTGATGACCCCCGATATCGCGGTGATCGACCTCGCCCCGGACGAGGGAACCGAGTTCCCCGCCTACACCGCCGGCGCGCACATCGATGTCCAGACCGACTCCGGACCGCTCCGCCAGTACTCACTGTGCGGTCCGCCCGAGAACGGACACTACCGCCTGGCCGTACTCAACGAGCCGGGCTCCCGCGGCGGTTCGCGGGCGATGCACGCGCTCAAGGTGGGCGACCGGTTACGGATCTCGGCACCGCGCAACCGCTTCCCCCTCGTCACGGCCCGCCGGCACCTGCTGTTCGCCGGCGGGATCGGCATCACTCCCCTGCTGGCGATGACGCACCAACTGGACGCCGAGGGCGGCGACTACACGCTGCACTACTGCGCCCGCAGCCGCACCCACGCAGCCTTTGTCCCGGAACTGACCGACAACCCCCACGCCACCTTCCACTTCGACGACGAGGGCCCCGCCCAGATGCTGGACATGGCCCGGGACCTCGGCGAACCGCAACCGGACACAGCGGTCTACGTCTGCGGCCCGGCAGGCTTCATCGACCACGTACTGGGCAAAGCCGAAGCCATGGGCTGGCCGCCGCAGGTCCTGCACAAGGAACGGTTCAGCAACGACCGCGCCGCCGCGCAACGCGACGCGGACGGATCGGGCGGCTTCACCATACGACTGGCCTCCACGGGAGCCGAATACCTCGTCCCCGGCGGGAGCAGCGTGCTCGACATCCTGCTGGAGAACGGCGTCGACGCACCGCACTCGTGCCAGCTGGGCATCTGCGGGGAGTGCGTGGTGCGTGTGCTGGCGGGCGACCCCGATCACCGCGACGACGTGCTCACCCCGGACGAACGCGCCGAAGGCATGTTCGCCACCTGCTCGTCCCGAGCGCTCTCCCCCACCCTGGAGCTGGACTTGTGACCGAGTTCCCCACCTTCCCGCCGGCCGCGGCCGACCGGGGGGCGCTTCCACCGTCGAGCCGGAGCAGGCCGGTCTCCCTGGGTCAGGTCGGCGAGGGTGAGCCGGGAGTGGCCGGGCCGGAACGCGAAGAGCAGGTCCAACAGCCGCGAACCCACGCTCCGGCCAGGCTGACTACTCGTACGGGGGATCAGGCCACCCCCGTGAAGGCTGCCGAAAGAGGACGTCCTCTGACACCCGCCGGTACGGGCTGGACCACCTGCGACGTCAAGGTGTCATCGGCGCGTGAGTCCTCCGTCCACGGCGAGGATCTGGCCGGTGATGAATGCGGCTTCGTCGCCGGCGAGGAATGCCACCGTGTTGGCGACGTCCGCCGTCGTCTGCCGCCGCTTCAGATTCTGCATCTGTACGGTCATGTCGAAGAACTGCTCGCCGGCGCTCTGGAGTGCCTTGGCCGTCGGGACCAGACCGGGGGCGACCGCGTTGACCGTGACATCGTGTTTCGCCAGGTTCGCCGCGAGTACGCTGGTGAACCCGTTGAGGGCGCCCTTGGAAGAGACGTACGCGACGAACGGCGGCGGACTCGTCCAGTAGCTCCCGGACGTTATGTTGATGACCCGGCCGGTGTCGGACTGCTTGAGGTCCTCGAGAAAGGCCTTGACCGTCAGGAAGGCTCCGTTCACGTTGACCGCGAACACCTTGTTCCATTGCTCGAACGTCACGTCGTCGATGTCTGCGAAGGGCACGATGCCCGCGTTGTTCACGACGATGTCGACCCGGCCCAGCGCATCCCGGACCTCCGCGGCGAAGGCGTTCACCTGTGCCTCGTCGGAGACGTCGACCTTCGTGCTGAAGAACCGGCGGCCGTTCCCCTCGACAAACCCCTGCGTATCGTTCGCCGCGTCTACATCGGCAACCGCGATATCGGCGCCTTCGGACGACAGCTTCCGGGCGATCTCCTGACCGATCCCGGCACTACCGCCGGTCACTACGGCAATTTTTCCCGCCAGACGTCCCGCCATGACACAACTCCTTTTCCGCGGGCCGGAGATGTCCGTGAGCGTTGCCCGTTCAGCCATCCGCGGCCCTCAATACGAGTGACCCCGCGCCCACTTCCCGGCTCGATCGACGGGAGAAGCCAAGCGCCGCCTCCACGGGGAACGACGCACCTGACCCCCGCCGCCGGGCATGCGGCGCAGCCCCTTGACCGGCCATGATGCGTGGCTTCCACTCGCGGCGATACGGCGCGTTCCGTTCAACGAAAAGCGTTCCGGCACGCCCCGTTGAGCTGACGCCCACGCCGGTCCCAAGCGGATGGTGACGTGCGCGGAAGAGGCGGCTGTCTGCCACGCCTCCGCAGCCCTGTGCATCGCGGTGATCGACCTCGCGGGCGAGGCAGCCGAATACAGCCGGGGCGCCGTCAACTGCCGGGCTGCTCCCCGTCCTGTAGCTCGTCGACGTCCGGAGGGGGGATCGTCCGACTCCCCGGTCCCTCCTCGGGGGCTTCGGCGAGCGCGTACATCACGCGCGCCAGTTGTTCGGCGTAACGGTCGATGAACTCGGGGGAACCCGGGTCCGCGCCGGTGACGGCGGCGGCCAGCTGCGGCAGCGCTTCCGGCGCGATCGCCGCGGCGAAGAACGCCAGCGTCAACGCGCCGACATCGAGATCGGCGCGGATCTCGCCCCTGGCCTGCCTCTTCCGTGTCTCGTCGACGACGTCGAGCAGGCGGCTCGCCCATGCCTCGGGAGGAGCGGGTTTGCCGTCGAGTTCGGCGCGCATCAGCGTGCGGACGATCGGCACCTTGTCGTCGTGTTCCCAGCGCACGTAGTCCCGGACGATCTCGGCGAACGTCTCCACGCCGCTCATCATGGTCGCGCCCTTGGTGATCCAGCGCTCGGTGAGGGCGTCGTAGAGACCCTTCTTGCCACCGAAATGGTAGGTGATCAGCGAATGGTTCACTCCGGCCGCGGCGGCGATCCGCTCGACCCGTGCCCCCTTGAAACCGTGCTCGCCGAACTCCTCGTTCGCCGCGTCCATGATTTTCTGGCGCGTGCGTTCCGGATCGTGTCGACGGCGAGGATCGGCAGGGCGCCGATGCGGCTTGCGCTGCCCTGCGGGGTCAGGGGCGTGCTCGTCCTTGTCGATCACCTTTCGAATATAGCCCTCCTTGCTTCGGCGTATCAGCAGTCGATGGTGACCCCGGGCCCGGCGATCCGGGACACGCAGGCGCACATCTGACGGCCCTCGGCCCGCTGCCGTGGGGACAGGAACACGTCACGGTGGTCGACGGACCCGTCGCTCTCCAGGATCCGGACGCGGCACAGCCCGCACTCGCCGCGCAGACAGTCGTACATGATCTCGACACCTGCTGACTGCAAAGCGTCCAACATGCTGGTGCCGACGGGGACTTGGACCGTCACACCAAGGCGCTCCACGGTGACCCGGTACGGCCGGGCGGGATGGTCGCCGCTCGTGCCGAAGGTCTCGAAACGCAGGTCCGCGGGCGACCGTTCCTCCAGTTGCCAGGCCTGGCGGACGTCCTTGAGCAGTCCCATGGGACCGCATACGTAGAGCACGCCGTCCTGGGGAACACCGGCGACCACCTCGGCGGGGCTCACGCGAGCTCCGCGTGCGGATTCGGCCAGGGTGACCAGGCCGGGGTGGGCGGCCTCCAGCTCCTGCGTGAACGCCATGTGTTCGCGGGACCGGCCGGCGTAGACGATCCGGTGGTCGCTGCCTCGGGCGCGCAGGGCGCGGGCGAGTCCGAGGACGGGGGTAATGCCGATTCCGGCGGCGAGCAGCACACTGGGGGCAGATCCCGGGTTGAGCGGGAACTCGTCTAAAGGGCCCACGACTTGGAGCTCGTCGCCCGGTGTCAGGGAGTGCATCCACATCGATCCGCCCCGGCCGTCTGACTGTCGGCGTACGGCGATGCGCAGGAGGCCGTCGTCGTGGCCGAGATCGACGAGGGAGTACGACCGGGTGTCGTCGCCGCCTGGAAGGCGCACGGTGACGTCCAGGTGGCTGCCGGGTGGTGGCACGGGGGCCGGGTTCGGCAGGCGCAGCGTGATCAGGACGATGTCCGGCGCCGCGTCGTCGCGGGCTTCGACAGTCGCCACGTGCTTCGTGCCGCCGTTCATGCCGACCGCCGTGTCGTGGCGGCGACGGACGCGAGCGCGGTGGGGTGGGTGCGTTCGCGGCCCTGCTCGGCGGCGACCTTGGCGTCGATGATGCGCCGCGCCCACATGCCGCCGATGTCGATGTTGAGGTTGTAGAACTCGTGGTCGGGGTTGGCCTCGATGGCCCGCTGCTGGGCGTTGAGCATGTCGGTGTCCTGGCCGAAGACGCGGGAGACGTTTTGCCGCAGCAGGTTCGTGAGCCCCTGGTCGCCGAGGTGGTAGTTGCGCGTGAACGCCCAGAAGTAGTGGCAACGGCCGGGGCCGGCCGGCGTGATGGTGTTGAGTACGTGACCGTTGACGCCCGCGCTTCGGTCTCCCTCCGGCGCTCCCGTGCCGACGGGCGCGACGCCGACGTCGATGGTGACCGTCGAGGGTGCGGTGAAGCGGATGATCTGCCAGCGGTCGACGGGGCCGCGGTACTCGGGTGCCTTCCGCCTCAGCTGCATGGCCAGGAACGGTGGCGCCTCGATGCCGTGCATCCAGCGGGTGAGGGTGACCGAGTCCTCGTCGTGTGCCACGTCCGGTTCGGCGTCGGACAGTTCGTCGTTGGCGAGGCTGTCGGCGTGCAGGAACTGCTCGTGCGTCAGGTCCATGAGGTTGTCCACGACCAGGCGGTAGTCGCAGTCGAGCTCGATCCGTTCGCCGTCGCCGACCCACGCGGGGTCGTCGTTCCAGTGCAGGTCGGGGACGAGATCCGGGTCGGCCTTGTCGGGGTCGCCGGGCCAGATCCAGATGTAGCGGTGCCGTTCGACGACCGGGTAGGCGGTCACGGCCGCCGAGGGGTTGAGCGTCTCCTGGGCCGGCATCCGCGTGCATCGTCCGTTGGGGCCGTACGCCACGCCGTGGTAGCCGCACACCAGGTTGTCGCCGTCGAGCCGGCCCATGGACAGCGGGACGAGCCGGTGCCAGCAGGCGTCGGCCAGGGCGACGGGGGTTCCCTCGGACGTGCGGTACAGAACGACGGGGCGTTCGCAGATCGTGCGTGGGAGAAGCGTCCGGCCGATCTCGGTGTCCCAGGCCGCCGCGTACCAGGCGTTGAGGGAATACATACGGGAAGTCCCTCCCGGCGAGGGGCAGTTCACTGGGGAACTCCAGGCCGCTCGCTGCCGGCCAGCCAGGCGGCGCCCTCCGCGTAGAGCCGGTCGACCGCCTCGCCGACCAGGCCCGGCAGGCCGGGCTTCACCGTGAATCCGGCCTTCGACTGCACGTAGCCGAGGTGGCGGTACCCCGCCGGGAACCGGGTGAGCAGTTCGGGGTCGAGCTTGAGGGAGGCGGCTGGATCGACGACGTCGAGGCGGTCCTTCTCGTAGATGGGCTGCCTGCGGACGATCGTCCACTCGCCGCCGTCCCGGGACAGGAAGTCGTAGAACCGGCCGGTGCACACCACGTCCACCAACACGCCGTCCACCTCTGCCCGCTGACTGATCGTCATCTTGGTCTGCGCGATCGCCCGCTCCCCCGCCACGTCCGAGGTGTGGCCGCCCAGGAAATGCAGGATGCTGACGCCGTTCTCGAAGCCCTGCTTGCTGGCGGCCATGAACTCCGCGGCGGGGCCCTGGAACCAGGTGGCGCTCATCCACCCGTCCGGATGCCAGACGGTGGCGAACCGATCCCAGTCGCCGGCGTCCCGCCACAGCGCCCAGTTCTCCACCAGTTGCCTGATCTTCGCCTGATCCTCGTTCATCGAGATCTCCGTCTCTGGTTGCCGCCGGCATTCGCCTGGCGCGTCCCTTGACCGTGCGGTCATGCGCCCGGCTGCTCGGCGGCTTCTTGGGACCGGCCCGAGTGGAGCCGGTCCAGCAACCGCAGTCCTTCCTGTGCCCACTCGACCTCCGCGCGGGCGCGGGCGATGAGACCGCTGTACGCGAAGGCCTTGAACTCCACGACCGCTTCCTGCTCGCCCGGCGGTGTGCGCTCCAGCCGCGCCAGGAGCAGGGGCACTCGGCGCGCGAGGATGTCTTCGCGCTGCTTCTCGTACGACGCCAGGGCGTCTTCGTAGAACCGCGCGTGCGCCTCCAGTTGGGCACGCGCCGCCTCGGGGCTCGCCCATTCGAAGTACGCCGCCTTGAGCCGCTGGGGGTCACGCTCGCGCCGCGGTTCCTCGACGTCCTCCACCCAGGCCCGCAACTGCTCTCGCCCGGCCTCGGTGATGCTGTACCGGCGCTTCCTCGCGTGCTCGCCGCGAGGCACCTCCTCGCCCTCGATGAGACCGGCGGACTCCAGCTTGCGCAGCTCGGGGTAGATCTGGGTGTGCGGCGCGTGCCAGAGGTAGTCGACGGACGCGTCGAACTGCCGCATGGCGTCGAAGCCCGTCATCGGCCGGGCGGCCAGCAGGGCGAGCAGGGCCACGCGCAGCGACATGGGGAACCTCCACAAGGGACGGCGTCACCGCCGACGATCTGGACAGGTATTAATGTATCTCCATACATACCTGTGTCAACGGTTGCGGCAGAGTGCGATGGTGCCGCGGCACGTGCCGAGCACGTGGATCGAGCGGATCGGCAGTAGTTGGCCTCTCTGGCCAATCCAACTGCACGATGTCCTCGCCGCGTTGCGCCACCTGCACGACATCGCGGGCACCCACGGCCTGGACCCGACGTCGATCGGGCTCCGGGGCCGCTCCGCCGGCGCGCACATCGCGCTGCTCGCAGCTGTCGCCGCCGACGGCGACGGCTCCCCCGCAGCGCCGGGCGTACGAGCCGTGGTGGCGGGCTATCCCCCACCGATCTGCTGCATCTCAACGACGACGCGCTGCCCGGCGGAGTCCTGGGCGTGGACCCGTCCGACCCGGCCCGGGGTCTGCCGGGAGCACGCCCGTCGGACCGGTCCGGCACCGGCGCAGCGGCCAGCCCGGCCCGACAGGCCCACCCGCGAGTGCCTCCCGTACTCCTCCTGCACGGCGACACCGACCTCCTCATCGGCCCCGAACAGAGCCGCCGACTCCACGACGCCCTGATCGCCGCGCGCGCCGAGTCCCACCGGCTGCTGGTCCACGGCGCCGACCACGGCTTCCTCAACACCGGCGACTGGGAACTGAACCCCATGACAGCCACCGTGCGGTCCTCCCACGCCCCGGACGCCGAACGTTCCGTACTGCTGACCCCCGCGCTGATCGAGCGCTTCTTCGACCGTCACCTGTGAACGGATCCATGGAATGCCTGAGGACCTGATTCTGAACTGCCCTGCTATCAGCGCGAGTTGTTCGGCAACCTAGGGGTTCCTCGACGACCAGCTACAGCCATACCCAGACCCCCTGGGTCCGCCGACCTTACGAATGAGCAACTCTGGGTCAGGCTTGGGGCGAATGGCAGCCCGGATCGGGGAGCGGTCATCATTCCCCTTCGCAGACGCCCTCGACAGCGAACTTCTGGTAGAGGTGCGGGTAGGCGACGGTGCCAGCAGGGTAGCGCTCCAGGTGCGAGGCGAACTCCGGCGTGCCGAGCGCTGCACGGAGGTGCTCGGTGGATTTCCAGACCGCGATGTTGGTGAACAGCCGACTGCCGCCGATGCCGCGGTACAACTGCACCGAGCGGAGGCTCCCCGACTTCTTCATGTACTCCGCGTCGTCCGCCCAGGCGGCCACCACCTCGTCCTCCTTGCCTTCCGGGGCGACAAACGTGTTGATGACAGTGACCGGGCCGGTCTTCTCCTGCTGCTGGTCGCGGAAGCGGGTGGACTCGTCGAGGTTGCCGAAGTTGAGCATGATTCCTCCATGAAATCGAGCGGGTGAGGGGAAGTAGGTCTACGAACCCACCGAGATTCAAGTGATCCGAGACCGGGAGGCGGCCAATTTCGCCGCTAGGGCGTGTTGGTGAGTCGTGATCAATGGGCGGTCCGGGTGAGGGGCTACGCCGCTGTTCGCTGCGTGGCCCCACCCGTGGTGTGCTTTCAGGCGTTGTACTTGCCGAGGAAGTCGGTGATGAGCTGCAACCACTCCTCGGTCCGCTCCAGCATCGGCAGGTGGCCGGTGGGGATGTCCGCGAGTTGGGCGCCGGGGATGGTCTCGGCGAGGTGGCGGTGCAGGGCGGTGGAGATGAGCCGGTCGTCGGTGGTCGAGACGACCAGGGTGGGGACCTTGAGGCCGGCGAGGTCGTCCCGGACGTCGACCTGGCCGACGAGGTCGGTCTGCTCGGAGCTGCCGTCGGCCGCGCCGGCGGCGACGTAGCCGAGGGTCTGCCGCAGCTGCTCGGCCGGCATCGATTCCAGTGCCTGGCTGCCGAGGGCCATCAGAAGCTGGAATTCGGCGAGCAGCTCGCGGTCGCCGGACGCGGCGATCTTGCTCCAGACCGAGGAGGCGAGAGCGAGCCGGTTGTCGCGGTGCGGGAAGGCGGCGGTCAGGACAAGTGCGGTGACGCGCTCGGGGTGGCGGGTGGCGGCGCGGATGGCGACCGGGCCGCCGAGGGAGTAGCCGGACACGGCGAAGCGGTCGAGGCCCTCTGCGTCGGCGGCGGCGATGAGCTGGTCGGCAAGGTCGTCGACGGACAGCGGGGTGGTGGAACGGGGGGTGTCGCCGCTGCCGGGGTAGTCGATGCCGACGACGGTGTAGCGGGCGGCGAGAGCTTCCAGGACGGGGCCGTAGGTGCCGGCCAGGCTGCTGCCGGCGCCGTGGGCGAGGAGCAGGCCGGGGCCGGAACCGAGGCGAGTGCGGGCGAACGTGGGCTCGAGCAGGTTGCGAGGTGACATGGCCAGGTGCCTTTCGGATGCAGACCGACACACAAGAATCATCCAATGTGTGTGATTACCCTCCATGTGTATCACACGCAGCGTATGATTCAAGCTGTGACGTCAATCACGCGCAGCGTATGATTAGCCGGTAGGGTGGCGGCATGAAGCAGCCCCTCCATCGCCGTCAGCCGACCCCGGGCAACCCGCGCGTGCAGCGCACCCGCAACCGCGTGCTGGCCGTCGCGCGAGAACTGCTGCCTCAGGTCGGACCGGCCGGGCTGACCTACGCCCTGCTGGCCGAGCGGGCAGACGTCACCCGCCAGACCCTCTACCGGCACTGGCCCACCCGGGCCGCACTGCTCTTCGACCTCGTCCTCGAAGGCCCCGACCTCGGTACCTACCCCGAACCGGGCAGCGACGTGGGCGCCGTGGCCACCGCCTGGCTGAAGAGCCTGCGCGCCGGCGTCAGCGTGCCGGCCGTGCGCACCGCTGCTCTGGCCGTCACCGCCCAGGCCGACCACGACCCCGACAGCGCCCGGGCACTCGTCCGCATCGGCGAAGACCGCTACGCCGGCTTCAACAGGCTGCTGGAGCCTTCAGGCGTCCAGATCAGCGAAGACGAGTTCACCCTGCTGTACGGACCCGTCCTCGCCCGGCTCTTCCTCGACCGCGGCCAAGTCACCGACACCTTCATCGACGCCGTCGTAACCCAATGGCTCACCATGCTGCAGCGCGCCGGCGCCGCGCAGGACTCCCAGCAGTAGCGGGCTGGACGCGCACGGGCAGGGACTCCCACGCGCGCAGGGTGTTGTTGGGGTGGCGGTGCGGTGTGCCGGTGAGTTCGATGCGCTCGACGCGGCGGGCCAGGGCGGTCAGCAGTGCCTCGGCCTCCAGTCGGGCCACGTGCTGACCGATGCACTGGTGCAGGCCCATGCCGAAGCCGACATGGCCGGACGGGTCGCGGGTGAGATCGAAGCGGTCGGGGTCGGCCCAGCGGTCCGGGTCGCGGTTGGCCGCGCCGAGGAACATGAGGATCTTCGTGTCCGCGGGGATGAGGGTGCCGACGATGGTGACGTCGGTGGTGGCGGTACGGAAGAACGTCTGCACCGGTGACTGCCAGCGCACCGCCTCGTCGAACGCCGCCCGCGCCAACTCCGGCCGCTCCCGCAGCCGTTGCCACTCCTCGGGGTGGGTCGCGAAGGCGTACAGGCAGGCCGCCAGGCCGTGCACGGTGGTGTCGACGCCTGCTGTGAGCAGGGAGCGCACCACCAACGGCGCCTGTTCGTACGTCAGATCGCCACGGTCGGCGGCGGCCCAAATGGCAGCCCCGAAGCCGTCCTCGGTCAACGCCTCCCGCTCGCATTGGGCGTTCACCCATACCGACAGCTCGGCCACCCGGTGCGCGTCTGCCGCGACGAGGTCGTTGCGCGGGCCAAAAGCGTTGAAGGCCATGTTGCCGTACGGCAGGAGGTTTTCCCTGCCGTCGGGGCCGAGACCGACCGCATCCGGGAAGGCACGCAACGGGAATGCCTCCGCGAGCTCGGAGAAGCCGTCGAACTCAGCTCCCCCGGCGAGGAGTTGGTCGACCAGGTCTTCGGCCACCGCGTGCCACGTCTCGCGCAGACGGCGCAGAGCGGGCGGGGCCAGGATCTCCCGCAGCACCCGCCGTGGGGCGTCATGCCGGGGTGGGTCGGCCTCCAGCAGCAGGCTCGGCGGCCGCCACGGCTTCTCGTGCCGGAAGTTGGCCAGGCCCACTCCCGAACCCGACTCGAAGTGCTGCCAATCCACTAGAGCGACGTGCACCTGCTCGTAGCGGGCCAGGGCGTGGACGTCGTAGCGCGAAAGGTATACGACCGGACCGGCCTCGCGCAGGGCCTGGTGCAGCGGTTCGGGGTCCACGAGGACGTCGTGGGCGAAGGGGTCGGCGTCACTGACGGGCGGCACGACGGCACGCTCCAGTGCCTCGGTCATGGCGGCTCCTTGGGAAGGGAAGGTCTTCGAGATCGGAGATCGACTCAGAGGTCGAGGACGAGGCGGTCGCCGCAGGAGCGCGACACGCACAGGAACATGCAGTCGTTCGCAGCCCGTTCGTGGTCGGCCAGCACCGAGTCCCGGTGGTCCGGCTGCCCGTCCAGCACCGGTGTCAGACACGTGCCGCATGTGCCCTGCTCGCAGGAGGACAGCACATCGGCGCCGGCCCGGCGCACCGCCTCCAGCACGGAGACGTCCGGAGTGACGGTGACGGTGCGTCCAGTACGGCGCAGCTCCACCTCGAACGGCGTGTCCCGCACCGGCGCGGTCTGCGCGCCGGCGGTGAAGCGCTCGACGCGCAGGGCGTACGGCGGCCAGGCGGCGCACGCCCCTTCGACGGCGGCGAGCAGCGGGCCGGGGCCGCAGCAGTACACCTTGGTGTCCGGTCGCGGTGTTCCCAGCCAGGCCGCCAGGTCCAGCAGCCCGAGCTCGTCCTGCGGGATGACGTGCACCCGCTCGCCGTAGGCCGCCGTCAGCTCCTCGCGAAAGGCCATCGACGACCGCGTACGCCCGCCGTACAGCAACTGCCAGTCCGCGCCGAGCAGTTCGGCCTGGCGCACCATGGGCAACAGCGGGGTGATGCCGATGCCGCCCGCGACGAAGAGGTACTTCTCCGACGGTACGAGGGGGAAGTGGTTGCGCGGGCCACCGACCCCGACGCGGTCCCCCGGTCGCAGCCGGTCGTGCACGTACGTGGATCCTCCCCCGCCCGCGGGCTCCCGCAGCACGGCGATCCGGTAGGTGTACGCGTCCCATCGGTCGCCGCACAGGGAATACTGCCGGGTCGTCCCCTCAGGCAGTGCCAGGTCGATGTGGGAACCCGGCGTCCAGTCCGGCAGCCGGGCACCGCTCGGGTGGGTGAGGGTGAGTGCTACGACGCCCTCAGCGACGTCCTCCTTCACGGAGACCGTCAGAGTCGCCGCCAACTGCCCTTTACCTATACCGGACTTGGCATCCGCAACCACGCTGGTTCCGACCACGTTGTCGCCTCCCGTCGTTGGGTTGCACGAAGGATGCGCGGCGACGGCGGACGGCCGCGACGGCATTCTCAATCAGTGAGAGACGAACTTCAGTCGGCTGTCATACGGCTGTTGCACTGCCGTCACGCGTGTCACCCGGGTCTCGCCGCCGCGGGGCGTCCGGTGCCCCGAGCGCACGGGAGACACCACGTGCCGCCGTCCGCACCACGGGCACGACGGAGGAGGCCCCCGCCTCGTTGGGGACGATCACCGCCAGCGCGGCCACCACGTCACCGCTCGCGTCGCGCACCGGCGCCGCGACGCCCAGGGCGTCCGGGTGGACGTATCCCGGGCAGTACACGTACCCCTGCCGGCGGACCTCGGCCAGCACGGCCCGCAGCCGCGCGGCGGTGGCGGGAGTGTCCGGGGTGTAGCGTTGCAGGGGCCCGTCGAGCACCCGCTCCCGCAGGTCGGCGGGGCCGTGGGCCAGGAGGACCAGGCCGCTGGAGGAGGCGTGCAGGGGAAGACGGCCCGCGATGCGGGTGTAGTTGATGACCGCGCCCGGTGCCGTCAGCCGCTCCAGGAACAGCACCTCGTCGCCGTCCAGCACGCCGAGCTGCACATGGTGGCCGACGACGTCGTGGACGCCCTCCATGAACGGCATGGCCGCGTTGCGCAGCGACAGCGAGGGCGAGGCCCGTGTCGCCAGCTCCCACAGGCGCATGCCGACACGGACCCGGCGGTCGGCGTCCCGGGTCAGGAACCCGTACGAGACCAGCTCTGCCACCAGGCGCGACGCGGTCGCCACGTGCAGCCCCGTACGCCGGGAGATCTCCGAAACGGTCAGGGCCGACTCCTCCGGCGTGAACGCCTCGAGAATCCGTACGGCCCTCGCCAGAACCGACTCGCCGTTCTGTGTCCTCACCTCGTCATCATCGGATTACTTTCAGACAGGTCAAGAGGGGCACCCGCCCGCACATCCGCCGAAGGGGCATGAACTGACAGCCCCGACTTCATCTCGCGCGGACGGCCATCGGGGCCCGTCCAGCCGGCCGAAGCCGCACCGTGCAGAAGGCGACAACTCAGTACGGTGCGGCGGTCTGCGCTTCTTCTCCCGTGACGGAGTGTCGGTGGGCTTCTGCACGAGGTTGCTCTGCTCGACCCATTCCATGTTGCGCTGGAGGCGGTTGAGCAGGGCGTTGTCCGTGGTGAAGGTGCCGGTGCGGGCGAAACCGGTGCGGAGCCTGCCGTCCCCGAGACGCAGCCGCTGGTCCTTGGTTCCCGGAAGCTGTCCACAACCGCGCCGGTGGCGGGTCTCGATGGTGAAGTCCACAGTGATTCCTACGCGTTCGGGGAGCCCCGGCCGGCGAGGTGGTCGGTGAACCAGTCGCCGGTGAGCGCGTCGCGTTCGGCCACGTGGTTGTAGAGGGTGTGCTCGCCGTCGGGCCAGACGCGGACGGTCGCTGTGGCCGGGTCCGCGGCGCGAAGGAAGGGCTCCTGATCCTCGTACCGGGCGAGCGGATCCTGGCCGCCGTGCAGCAGAAGCAGCGGGCAGCTGATGCGGTGCTTGTCCGGGTCAAAGCGCAGGCCGTCCATGACCTCGGCCACCCGCTCCGGGTCGTCTGTGCCGACCACGGCTCCCATCTGCTCGCGGGCGGTACGGAATTCGGGGACCTTCGGTGTCGCCGGAGCCCCGTTGACGACCACCGCGCCGACGCGCGGATCAGCGGCGGCCAGATGGGCGGCGAACAGGCCGCCGAAGCTGACGCCCTGGACGCCGATGGCACCGCCGAGGCGGGGCTCGGCCTCGACCAGGTCGACGAAGCGGGCGAAGCCGTCGGTGACGTGCTCGTCGACGTACAGCCCGTGCCGCAGCCGTGACTCGCCCTGGCCGGGCCCTTCCGCGAGCAGACAGGCCAGGCCGCGGGCGGTGTACGCCTCCGCCAGGGGCAGATACGCGGCTCCCCAACCGCTCAGGCCGCCCCACACGATGACGGTGGCCCAGGGCGGGGCAGTGTCCGGCAGGCACAGCCAGCCGCCGAGGACGCCGTCGCGGTGCGGGATCTCCACCCGCTCCACGTCTGGTGCGAGAGCGGCGGTCGCGGCGGTGTGCCGGGCATACAGCTCCCGTTTCCGCTCGGTGTCACTCTGGTGCGCCATCTGCGCGAACATAAGGGCCGCGGAGGCGAACCGGTATGCCTGCCGGGCAGTGGCGCTGTGCCCCACGGCTTCCGCCGACCGCGCACGCTCCAGTTGTACGTCGGCAATGGTCGCGGCGGCCTCCTGCCACGGGATTCCGGCAGTGGTGTCGGCGAGCAGCTGTCGGGCGTCAGCGGGGTCCATGCCACAGTCCGTGAGCCGGGTGAAGGGCATGGCCCGGTGCTGGGCGGCGACCAGCGGCGGCAGCGCGGCCTCCGCTCCGGGGTCTCCGGTCGTCATACGGCCGCTCCCACTGTTCCGGACAACGCGGCGTCGAGGTCGTCCACCAGCGCGCCCAGGTCCGTACTGTCGACCGCCGCGCCGAACAGCACGAAGTCCGGGCGCGCCAGATACGCGACCGCGCCGAGCAGTTGGAGGTACTTCCGGTGCCGTCCATCGAGGTCGTCCACCGTGTCGAGGGCGACCACGGCGCAGCCCAGGCGCTCCAGCCGGGCGAGCCGCTCCGGCCCGAGGGCGGCGGTGGGATCCTCGGCCGTGACCAGGGTGAAGCCGTATCCGGTGAGGTCGTCGAGGCGTTCGGTGCGGCCGTCGGCCAGACGGATGCGGCCCTGCGGTGTGAGGGTGCCGACCGGCGCGACCGTGCCCTGGCGCAGCACTCCGTCAGTGAGGGACGGGAACGGGGGCGGCGGAGGCGTCCTGCCGGCGAAGAAGGCGGCGTCCCTGGCGGCTGCGGCCTCGGTGTCATGGGTGTTGGCGATCTTGCCGAGGGCGATCGCCGCGTGGGTGAGGGCGGTGACGTGCGGGCGGCGCTCGCTCTCGTAGGTGTCCAGGAGTGCGTCGGGCGCCTGGCCGCCGAGGACGAGGTTCAGCTTCCAAGCGAGGTTGGTGGCGTCGCGCAGCCCGCTGCACGCGCCCTGGCCAAGGTAGGGGGGCATGGTGTGGGCGGCGTCGCCGGCCAGGAAGACCCTGCCGGTCCGCCAGCGAGTGGCGATGCGGGCCTCGAAGCCGTAGACCAGCTGCCGGGTGATCCTTACGTCGTCCGGGCCCAGGTCGTGGTACTCGCCCAGGAGCCGCCAGGCGGTCTCCGGGGTGGTCATCTCATCGCGGGTCTCGCCCGGGAGGAGGGCGAACTCGAAGCGCTGGCGGGTCGCGCCGATGTTGATGGTCATGTGCCCGCGCGCCGGATCGCAGTACTGGGTGCCGTACGCGAACTCCGGGGGCTGGGGACGCAGCCACATGGCGTCCACGTTGACCCACTGCTCGTTGAAGCCGAGGTCCTGGCGCTCCACGCCGAGCAGTTCGCGGATCCCGCTGCGGCTGCCGTCGGCGGCGATCACATAGCGGGCCCGAACGCTGTCGTGCGGTCCGTCCACACACACGGCATCGGCGTTCCAACCGCGCAGACGCAGAGTGACACCGTCGTCGTCCTGGTCGAGGCCTGTGACCGCCCAGCCCTGACGGACGTCGACCGTGCCGTAGCCGCGCAACCGCCTGTCGATCGCGCTCTCCACGTCCGGCTGGTACATGGAGATGTGATCTGGATACCCCATCGGGCCATCGGGGTTCGCCGGGATCTTCACAAGGTTCTCGCCCTTGCCGTTGACCCACACGTACTGGCACATCGACGAGTCCCGCAGCGCCTCGTCGACATCACCGGACGCTTGGACGGTCCGGGCGGTCTCGTCGTCGATGTGGGTGAGGCGCGGCAGCCCGTACAGACCGGGCCAGCGCTCGCAGACCACCACCCGGTGGCCGAGCCGGCCGAGCAGGGACGCGGCGGTGAGGCCGGTCGGTCCGTAGCCGACGACCGCGACGTCATAGAGCGGAACCATGAGACACCTCCGGAAACACTCCCGCGCCATTGCGAGGGGGTGAGAAGTAAGAGGCGGGCACGGCGGTGCGCGCCGAGGGCATCATGTGAGCTTGGATTCACATTTGATGTGAATAGAGATTCACATAGCGGCAACGTGGACGTCAAGAGTCCGGTCGATAAGATGCGCGAGTGACCGAGTCCCCCACGAGCAGGCCCGCCGCCCTCCAGGAACGCAGCCGCCGTTCGCAGCAGGACATCCTGCGGGCCGGGACCGCACTGCTCACAGAGGGCGGAGTGGACGCGCTCACAGTGGCCGCCGTCGCCGAGCGGGCCGGCATGGCGGTCGGCAGCATCTACCGCCGGTTCGGCGACAAGGAGGGGCTCCTGCTGGCGATCCAGCACTCCTTCACCGAGAACCTCCAGGCCGAGATCACGGAACGTATGTCCGCGGAGCGGTTGCGCCCCCTGCGTGATCCGGCCGTGGCGATCGCCGAGGCCGTCGGCGCGATCACCGACGCCTTCCGGGCGCACGAAGCCCTGTTGCGCGTCTTCCTACTGCTCGGCACGCGGCACGAAGCGGTACAGGCCGAGGGCTCCAGCGTGAGCGTCCAGGGCAACCGCCACTTCGCCGAGGCATTGCGTCACACGCCCATCGCGCATCGGGACCCCGAGGCCGCGCTGGACTTCGCCTTCCGCCTGGTCTACGCGACGATCGCGCACCGCATCACGCAGGGCGAGTTCCTGGAGTCCGAGCGCCCACTGCCCTGGGACGAGCTGCGCAGCCACCTCCAGACGGCGGTCATCTCCTACCTCCTCGGCTCCGCGGAAGGCCCCTGAGCCCTCGGCTCGGCGCCGCACACAAGTGCGTGCACAGCTCTCGATGAGCGATGGGCTGTATGTGGACTTTTGGCGGCCGTATGTGAACTTTACGTGAGTTCCAATTCACGTATAGGTGGCACACTGCCCAAGCGGCCTGTCCCGGACTACCAGGAGGCCAGTGAGCCGTCCGTGTTCCGCCAGACCGGGTTGCGCCAGCGGTGGCCGCGTTCGGCGGCTGCCCGGACCGCGTCCTCGTCGATGGTGATGCCGAGACCGGGCGCGGTCGGGCGGTCGATGTAGCCGTCGCGGAAAGTGAAGGGCGTGGTGTCGGC
The DNA here is from genome assembly GCF_043198355.1 of Streptomyces sp. NPDC048825. Taxonomy (NCBI): domain Bacteria; kingdom Bacillati; phylum Actinomycetota; class Actinomycetes; order Kitasatosporales; family Streptomycetaceae; genus Streptomyces; species Streptomyces sp. NPDC048825. The sequence continues at coordinate 253,754 of NZ_JBICUR010000009.1, read as the reverse complement.
GAGGTAGTCCAGCAGTCCGCTGCTGTCGCCGTAGCCGATACCCAATGCCTGTTCTTGGATGAGGAAGTTGGGGATCGCGAAGTCGAGTTGGAGGCTGGCCGCGAGGGCTATCGGGCCGAGCGGGCAGTGCGGGGCCACCACGACGTCGTAGGCCTCGGCCATCGCGGCGATCCGGCGGGTCTCGGAGATGCCTCCGGCGTGGCTGATGTCGGGCTGGGCCACGGCGATGCCGTCGGAGAGCACCGAGCGGAAGTCCCAGCGGGAGTAGAGCCGTTCACCGGTGGCTATGGGGATGGAGGTGGAGCGCACCACGGCGCCGAGGTCCTGGGAGAACTCCGGCAGCACCGGCTCCTCGACGAACATCGGCAGCAGGGGCTCGAGCAGGGGCAGCACGCGGCGGGACATCGCCCCGCTGAACCGGCCGTGGAAGTCGAGCGCCAGGTCGCGATCCGGACCTATGGCCTCGCGCACCGCGGTCACCCCGTCCACGATGGCGTTGATCGCGGCGGGCGTGGCGAGGGGCTCCAGCTGACCGCAGGGGTTGAGCTTGACCGCCGTCATGCCCTTGGCGACCTGCGCGGCCGCCGACTCGCCCAGCTCCTCCGGGGTCTCGCCGCCGACCCAGCCGTAGACGCGCACCCGGTCGCGGACGTGCCCGCCGAGCAGCTGGTGTACCGGGACGCCGTGGGTCTTGCCCGCGATGTCCCACAGGGCCTGGTCGATACCGGCCAAGGCGCTGTTGAGCACGACGCCTCCACGGTAGAAACCGCTCTTGGCGAGCACCTGCCAGTGCTCCTCGATACGGGCCGGGTCCTGCCCCAGGAGGTAGTCGAACATCTCCTCGACGCACTTGGCGACGGTGTGGGCCTTGCCCTCGACGATGGGCTCGCCCCAGCCGGAGATGCCCTCGTCGGTGTCGACGCGCAGGAAGAGCCAGCGCGGTTCGACGAGGAAAAGCTCGTATCCAGTGATCTTCATGGGGTGGACCTCCGGTCCTGTGCCGTGTACCGCCGGGCGGGGCCTGGGCGAGACGGCGGGCTGGTGAGTCGGTGTGGTCGGGGCGGGTGAGAGGAAGTGCCCGCTCCGGAGAGAGGCGAGCTGGAGGAAGGGGCTGCTGTGTGTGACGCCCGCGGGCGCGGCCCACCGGGATGCGGAGCCGGGTCGCGCCTGGAGCGGGCAGGAGTCCCGCCTCGAACGGGCGAGGCGGCCTACTCCTGGGAGCTGATGCTGCGGCCACCGTCCACGAGCAGGTTCTGGCCGGTGACGAAGGAGGCGTCCTCGGAGGCGAGGAACGCGACGGCGGCTGCGATGTCCTCGGGGGTGCCGAGCCGGCCGACGGGGGTGCGTGCGATGGTCTGCGCCTTGTACTCCGGGGGTGTCTCGGCCCACAGGGCGGTGGCAACGGCTCCGGGCAGGACGGCGTTGAACCTGATCTGCCCGGCGTACTCGACGGCGAGCTGGCGTACGAGGGCGTTGATCCCGCCCTTGGCCGCCGCGTACGCGGGGAAACCCTTGAAGCCGATGACCGCGTGTATGGACGAGGTGATCACCACCGCGCCTCTGGCCGTACTGAGCAGTGGCACGGCGGCCCGGACACCGTAGAAGACGGAGTCGAGGCAGAGCCGCAGCTGGTCGTGCCAGGCGGCGTCGTCCAGTTCGTGTGCCGCTCCGGGCAAGTTCTGGCCGGCGTTGAGGTGCAGGACGTCGAGGTGCCCGGTCCAGGACGTCACCGCCTCGACGGCCTCGGTCCACGCGTCGACCGAGGTGACGTCGAGTGCGCGGTGCCGGGCCCGTCCGCCCTGGGCGCCGATCTCCTCGGCCACCCGGCGGGCGCCCTCGGCGTCCACGTCGGTGACGAGGACCGACGCCCCCTCCGCGGCGAGGCGGTGGGCGGTCGCCTCACCGATGCCGGAGGCGGCCGCGGTGAGCAGGGCCGTACAGCCCGTGAAGCGCGTGAGACCGGCACGACTCATGGTGTCGCTCCTGGACCTGCCGTGGAACCGCGCAGCACCAGGCGCGGCTCGGTGGGTACGACGACGTCTCCCACGGGTGCCCCCTGGATGGCGGCCACCAAGGCCTCCACGGCCGCGGTGCCCAGCTCGTACAGGGGCATCGCCACGGTGGTCAGCGGCGGGGAGAGGTGACCGGCGACGGGCAGGTCGTCGTTCCCGACCACGGAGACGTCCTCGGGGATCCGCAGGCCGAGGTCCCGGACGGCTGTCATGGCGCCCATCGCCTGGGCGAGGGAGCTGGTGTAGAGCGCGGTGACCGGCGGACGCGTATTACCGTCGGCCGGACGCAGCAGTTGCAGCGCCGCGGACACGCCGCCGTCCTCGGTGAAATCCCCGGACGCCACGGGGGAGGCGGACAGCCCGAGTTCCCCGGCGTGTCGCAGGAACGCCTTCTTGCGGTCCTCACTGGGGGTGATGCCGGGCGGGCCCGCGATGTGGCCGACCGCGCGGTGGCCGAGACCGTAGAGGTGGTCGAGGGCGGTGATGCTCGAACGGGCCACGTCCATGGTGACGTTCCGGCCGGAGTCCTCCACCGAGCGGTTGAGGAAGACATGGGGGACCGGGGTGCGGCTCAGGGCGTCCAGCAGTGGGTGGCCGGGGCGCGCGGAGGCGATGAGCAGCCCGTCGACCCGGCCCTCCTGGACCAGGTCGTTGAAGGACTCGTCGGCCTCCTGCCCGTCGAAGTCCTCGGCCAGCAGGGAGAGATAGCCCAGCTCGCGGGCGCGCTGGTAGGCGCCTCGGGCGATGGTGACGTACGTGGGGTTGTCCAGGGCGGGAACCAGCAGCGCCAGGGCGTGCGTGCGGGCACCGGCCAGGGCCCGGGCTCCGGAGTGGGGACGGTAGCCCAGCGCTGCGGCGGCCTCCTGAACGCGCTGCCGGGTCTCCGGCCGGACGGACAGGTCCTGCCGGCCGTTGAGCACCTTGGACACGGTGGCCTTGGAGACTTTGGCCATCTCCGCCACGTCGACCAGCCTTGCCCTGACGGGCTGTTCCGGCACGTGTGTTCCCTCTTTCCGCTGGGCGCCTCCGACCGCTCGGGTGTGTCTTTCGGTGGCGCATTCCGACTCTTGTAAGAACTCTTGACACCCTCTGGCGCCGCAACTTAACGTTCGCCGAAGTTTCAGTCAACCGGTTTCCTCAGGCGGAAATAAGCGATACGTCTGGGCAGAGCCAGAGAAACCGGTCGCAACCTCCACGACAGCAATCCAGCCACAGTCAGCCATGGGTGGGGTGTGCCTCGAGGCGCCCCGAAAGGCCCACCACGAACGCGACCACCGTCGCAATCCGACGGGGCGATGCCGGTGCCTGCACACGTCTACGACAGACGTGTGCGCGCTCGGTTCGGGAGATCCCGCACGACGGCCGAGCGGGCCCGGTGCTCCTCCCCAGCCCGGCTCCGCACCCCCCATGGCCCCCTTTGTCACTCCTCCTCGCGGCAACGCCGCATACGTCCGCACGCCCTTGTGTCCCCGCACGAAAGGCTCACCAGCATGTCCGTCTCGACCACAGGGTCCTTCGACAGACGCCGTTTCCTCACCGTCTCCGCCGGCGCCGCGTTCGCCGCGACAGCCCTGCCCGGCTGTGCCGCTTCCGTCGACGACGGTTCGAGCGACGGCGATACGAAGACCGGCTCGAAGACGCTCACCGTCATGTCCAGCGAAGACGAGAAGAAAGAGCTCCAGGCGGTCGGGAAGGCGCTGGGCATAAAGATCAACTTCGTCGCCCGGGACGAGACCAAGCTCAACGCGATGCTGGCGGCGAAGAACCCGCCGGACGTGGTGCGCGGCCTGGGCGCGGTGGAGACGCCGTACTTCGCCGCACGCGGGCTGATGACCGACCTGGACCCGTACTTCGCCAAGAGCTCGGCGCTCAAGGTCTCCGACATCGACCCGGTCAACGACGTCTGGCGCTACGACGGCAAGAAGCAGGGCGCGGGACCTCGCTACGGCCTGGCCAAGGACTACTCGCAGGACCAGATGCTCTGGTACCGCACGGACCTGTTCGAGGCGGCGAAGCTGGATCTGCTCAGCGAGACCGAGCCGCTGTCGTACGACGAGTTGCTGGAACTGGGCAAGAAGCTGACCAAGCGCAGGCTCGGCAAGGTCAAGGTCTACGGGCTGAGCGCCTCGGGTCTCGGCACCTTCTCGCAGCTCATGGGCATGACCGCCTCGACCGGCGGGAGCGTGTTCGCCGAAGACCTGGCCTCGGTCGACTTCTCGTCCCCCGAGGCGCTCAAGGCGCTGGAGTGGTACCTGCAGTACGCGCGGGCCGACATCGGCCCGAACGTCGCCAACCCCAACCCGGACGGCTGGGACTGGCCCACCTACCAGGCCGGACGCATGGCGATCGCCTCCGACGGCTACTGGTTCGGCGGGGCGATCGGCGGTGACCCGAAGGTCGCCGAGGTGTCGCGCTTCGCACCCGCCCCCCAGCTCGGCAGCAACCGCATCAGCCCCTGCTTCGGCGCCACCGGCTACTGGATCCCCAAGGACGCCAAGAACAAGGATGCGGCCTGGAAGTTCTTCGAGTACTTCTTCGGCGGCAAGGCCGCCGAGGAGCGGGCCGCGGGCGGCTGGGGCATCCCCAGCCTGAAGTCGCTGCGCTCGAAGATGCCGCAGGGCCAGCCGTACCAGAAGCAGGCGTTCAAGGTGCAGGAGCAGGAGCTGGAGCACTTCTCGGTGCTGACGTTCACGCCGTACGCCCAGCTGGCCGCCCTGGACGGTGTGATCAGCAAGGTGCTGCCGAAGGCCATCAAGGGCAAGACGTCCGCGGGCAAGGTCGCCGACGAGCTCAACAAGCTCATGAACGAGCAGATCGCCAAGGGCAAGGAGCTGGTGGGGTGAGCACCAGCCAGCTCACTGAGCAGGCCCCCGGGGCGGGGGCGTCGTCGTCCCCGTCCCGGCCGGCCGGCCCCGCTCGCCGGCCCGCTTCGCTGCGGGCCCGCCGGGCACGCGCGTTCTATGTGTTCACCGTGCCCTGGGTGCTGGGCTTCCTCGCCCTGACGGCCTTCCCGCTGGGGTACGCGCTGTGGCTCAGCTTCACCAACGCCGACGGGCTGTCACAGAACTCCCGCTTCGTGGGGCTGGACAACTACCGGGAGGTCTTCTCCGACCCGGAGACGATGTCCTCCCTGTGGCGCACCGGAGTCTTCACCGCGGTGACGGTGCCGCTGACGATCGTGGCGGGACTGCTCCTGGCGGTGCTGGTGAACCAGCCGATACGCGCCCGCGGACTGTTCCGCACCCTGCTGTACCTGCCCGCCGTGGTGCCCCCGGTCGGCGCCGCCCTCACCTTCAAGCTGATCTTCGACCGTGACTCGGGAGCGGCCAACGGCGCCCTGGACCTCGCCGGTATCAACGGCGTCACCTGGCTGGTCGACCCCTACGCCCGCTGGGTGCTGATCGTCCTGACGCTGTGGGGCGTGGGCAACGGCATGATCATCTCGCTGGCGGGGCTGCAGGACATCCCCAAGGAGCTGAACGAAGCGGCCAGGGTGGACGGCGCGAGTCCCTGGCAGTCCTTCTCCCGCATCACCCTGCCGCTCCTCTCCCCGGTGATCTTCTTCCAGGTCGTCACCGGCATCATCGGCTCGCTGCAGACCTTCATGCCGCTGCTCATCGCGCTCGACCCCACGCCCAAGGGCGTCTCGTCCGTGCCCGAGAGCAACTACTTCTACATGATCAACGTCTTCGCCCAGTACTTCGCCAACGGCCGCTACGGTTACGCCTCCGCCCTGCTGTGGGTGCTCTTCGCGATCATCTGCGTCGTCACCTTCCTCATCTTCAAGCTCAGCAAGGGCGCGGTCTTCTACTCGGTGGAGCCGGAGCAGGCGAAGCCCAAGGCCCGCACGATCGGAGGCAGCCGATGAGCGTGCTCTCCCGGCGCAGCACCGTCTACATGCTCCTGATCGCGATCCTCGCGCTGATGCTCAGCCCCTTCGGCTGGCTCGCGATCACCGCGCTCAAGGACGCGTCCGAGCTGCGCGCCTTCCCCATCCACTGGTGGCCCCACGAACCGAACCTCGGCAACTTCCACCAGGCTCTGACCCTCTTCGACTACATCGGCTACGCCCGCAACTCCCTGACGATCGCCACCGTCTACGCGGTGCTGGTCACCCTCGCCTCGGCCTGGGCGGGCTACGGCTTCGCCCGGCTGGACGCCCCGGGCAAGAAGGCCATCTTCGCCGTGCTGCTGTCGACGATGATGCTGCCGAGCGTGATCACTCTCATCCCGACCTATCTGATGTTCGCCAAGCTCCACCTCCTCAACACCTACATGCCGTGGGTGCTGTGGGGTCTGTCCGGCGCGCCGTACCTCGTCTTCCTGTTCCGGCAGTTCTTCAGCAACATGCCCAAGGAACTGGAGGAGGCGGCGATCGTCGACGGCTGCGGGCAGATCCGCATCTTCTGGCGGATCTTCCTGCCGCAGTCCTGGCCGGTCATCGCCACCAGCCTGATCCTGTCCTTCTCCTGGACCTGGGGCGACTACATCGCCCCGGCCCTGCTGCTGGACGACGCCCGCACCACTCTCGCGGTCAAGCTCGCCACCGGCTATGTAAACGAGCACGGTGCCCAGCTCGGCAACGTGGTCGCCTCCGGCGCGGTGATGTACGTCGTACCCGTGCTGGTGCTCTTCCTGATCATGCAGCGAGGCTTCATCTCCGGGATCTCCACGTCCGGACTCAGGTAACGCCGTTTACCGACGCACCATCTTGCAAAGGAACTTCCCATGACCAACACCCTGGGCACCGGCAACTCCCCTGCGGCGGCGAGGTCATGACGGAACGTCCCGCTCTCACCCCGCAGTTGGGCCGGACCCGGGTCATGGCCATCCTGCGGTCGGCCGACGCGACGGGACTGCCCGCCGTGGCCCGGGCCCTCGCGGCCGGTGGCATCACCTGCCTGGAGGTCACCCTCACCACATCGGGTGCCCTCGACGCGCTGGCCGCCATCCGGGACGAGCTCGGGCCCGAGGTGACGGTCGGCGCCGGCACGGTGATCACCACCGAGCAGGCCCGGGAAGCGCTCGCGGCCGGGGCCGAGTTCCTGGTGGCCCCGGCCGTGGACACCGACGTGATCCGCGACGCCGCCGGCAGGGGCATCCCCTTCTACCCGGGCGCCTGGACACCCACCGAGGTGTCCACCGCCTGGCGGGCGGGTGCCGCCGCCGTCAAGCTCTTCCCCGCGAGCACCGGAGGCCCCGACCACCTGCGGCAGCTGCGGGCGCCGCTGCCGGACATCCCGCTCGTCGCCGTCGGCGGAGTCGGCATCGACCAGGCCCGCGACTACCTCGACGCGGGCGCCCTCGCCGTCGGCATCGGCTCCCCGCTGCTGCGCGGAGCGGACCGGAACCCGGCACCGGAGACCCTGGACGCCCTCACGGCGAGGACTCGCACGCTGCTCGACGCGATCCGGGCCACATCCAGTCATCAGGAGATCGGCCTGTGAACGACCCTTCCCAGCAAGGCTACTTGGTGACCGTCGGCGAGGTCCTCGCGGTCCTGGCCGCGTCGGACACCGGCCCACTGGCCCTCGGCTCCGACCTGCGTCTCGGGCTCGCCGGAGCCGAGTCGAACGTCGCCGTGGGCGTCAGCCGGCTCGGCGGGTCCGCCACCTGGATCGGCCGTGTCAGCGACGACGCACTCGGCGACCTCATCCTCCGCGAGCTGCGCGCGGAAGGCGTCACCACGGTCGCCGCACGCGACCGAGCCCCCACCTCGCTGTTGCTGCGCGAACGCCGTACGGCCACGCACAGCCGTACGCGCTACTACCGCACCCACACGGCGGGTGCCCGGCTGTCCCCCGGCGACATCCCCGAGGACCTGGTCGCCGGCGCGGCGGTCCTGCACATCACCGGGATCACCCCGGCGCTGGGCGAAGGTCCGGCGCGTGCCGTCACCCGGGCGGTGGACATCGCCGTCGACGCCGGCGTACCGGTCTCACTGGACATCAACTTCCGGTCGCTGCTGTGGCACGAGCAGGAGGCCGGGCGCACGCTGCTGCCGCTGCTACGCAGAAGCGACCTGGTCTTCGCGGGACCGCACGAGGCCCGTCTCATGGTGCCGGACGCCGACGGCCCGGAGGAGCTCGCCAAGCGCATCTGCGATCTCGGCCCCGCCGGAGCCGTCATCAAACTGGGCGCCGAGGGCGCGTACGCCCTCCTCGACGGCCGGGAACACCGGCAGCCCGCCGTGCCCGTCACCCTGCACGACTCCGTGGGCGCGGGAGACGCGTTCGCCGCCGGATACCTCGCCGAACTGCTCGCGGGTGAACCGCCGGAGAAGCGCCTGCGGACGGCGGCCCTGCTCGGCGCCTTCGCCGTCAGCACCACCGGCGACTGGGAAGGCCTGCCCAGGCGCAACGAACTGGATCTGCTGGACCACTACGACGACATCGTGCGCTGATCCCTTCCCTGCGCCGCATCCGCGCAAGTACCCACCCGCTCAAGGAACTTCCAGGGACCACCCATGCCCACGCCTTCCTCCACCGATGAGGTCGCCGTCCTCATCGGCTCCTACACACCCGACTCCGGCGGGGACGGTGCCGGGATCGCAGCCCTGAAACTCGCCCCGGCCACCGGCCGCCTGGCGCACGACACCAAAGTGCCGCCGCTGCGCGTCAGCGGGGCGTCCTTCCTGGCGGCACATCCCTCGCTCGGCGTCGTCTACAGCACGAACGAGACCGATCCTGGCACCGTCAGCGCCCTGGTCCGGCACGGCGACGGCCAACTGTCCCCGCTGGGCGACCCGTCGAGCAGCGGCGGCACCAACCCGTGCCACCTCACCGTCCACCCGGACGGGGGCTGGCTGCTGACCGCGAACTACGGCAGCGACAAGGCGCCCGGCAGCGTGGCCGTGCACCGCCTCGACGCGGACGGACGCCCGGTGGAGCTGACCGACGTCGCCGTCCACGAAGGGGCGGGCCCGGTCGTCGGGCGGCAGGAGGGCAGCCACGCCCACCAGGTGCTCGTCGACCCGGCGGGCCGTTACGTCCTCGCCACCGACCTGGGCGCCGACGCGGTCTTCACCTACCGGCTCGACAGCCGGACCGGCACCCTGGAGCGGGTCGCGGTGAACCGGCTGCGCCCCGGCTCCGGTCCTCGCCACCTCGCCTTCGCTCCCGGGGGTGAGCTGGTGTTCAGCGCGGACGAACTGTCCTCGACGGTCACCTGCCACCGATACGACGCCGGTTCGGGCACCCTGACGGGACTCTCCTCAGTGCCCGCCACGGCGGTCCAGGACGTCACCAACCAGCCGGGCGGCATCGTCACCTCGCCCTGCGGCCGTTTCGTGTGGGTGACCAATCGGGGCGCGGACACGGTGGCCGCGTTCCGGGTCACCGGCACAACACTGGAACCGATCGACGAGATGCCCGCCGGCGGCACCTGGCCGCGCGGCCTGACCCACGCGGACGATCACCTGCTGGTCGCCAACCAGCACAGCGGGACGCTCGTCGCGCTGCGTGTCCTGGACGACGGGGCGCTGCGGCAGGCGGGCCCGGCGCTGTCCGTTCCGTCGGTGGTCTGCGCGCTCGTCCTCTGACACCCGCTTCGCCCCGAACACCTCGTCCGCAAACGCCGGACAGCCTCAGAACAGCCAACGAAAGGCAGTCATGTCCCGCCCCACCCCCGCCCGCTTCACCCTCGACTCGGCGTTCGGCATCGGCGCAGTCCACCCCCGGCTGTACGGATCGTTCGTCGAGCACCTGGGCCGCTGCGTCTACACCGGCATCTACGAACCCGGCCACCCGCAGGCCGACACCGACGGCCTGCGCCGGGACGTTCTGGAGCTGATCCGGGAACTGGGCGTCACCACCGTGCGCTACCCGGGCGGCAACTTCGTCTCCGGTTACCGCTGGGAGGACTCCGTGGGACCGCGCGAGGAGCGCCCGGTCCGGCTGGATCTGGCCTGGAAGTCCACCGAGACCAACGAGTTCGGCCTCGGGGAGTTCATGGACTTCTGTGCCAAGACCGGCATGGAACCCATGATGGCCGTCAACCTCGGCACCCGCGGGGTGGAGGACGCCCTGCGGCTGCTGGAGTACAGCAACCACCCGAGCGGCACCGAGCTGTCCGACCGCCGTGCCGCCCACGGCCACAAGGAGCCGTACGGCATCAAGATGTGGTGCCTGGGCAACGAGATGGACGGGCCCTGGCAGACCGGGCACAAGACGGCGGAGGAGTACGGGCGGCTCGCCGCCGAGACCGCCCGCGCCATGAGAATGATCGATCCCGGCCTGGAACTGGTCGCCTGCGGCAGTTCGGCGTCCTCCATGCCGACCTTCGGCTCCTGGGAGGCGACCGTCCTGGAAGCCGCGTACGACCAGGTCGACCACATCTCGCTGCACGCCTACTACGAGGAGATCGACGGCGACCGCGACTCCTTCCTGGCCTCCGCCGTCGACATGGAGCACTTCATCGAGTCGGTCGTCGCCACCTGCGACCACGTCCGGGCGCGGCTCAAGGAGAAGAAGCGGATCAACCTCTCCTTCGACGAATGGAACGTCTGGTACCAGAAGCGGCCCAACCCCCACCAGGTCGAGGACTGGCAGCAGGCCCCGCGCCTGCTGGAGGACGTCTACACCGTCACCGACGCCGTGGTGTTCGGCTCGCTGCTCATCGCCCTGCTGCGGCACGCCGACCGGGTGACCGCCGCCTCCCTGGCCCAGCTCGTCAACGTCATCGCGCCGATCATGACCGAGCCGGGCGGCCCGGCCTGGCGGCAGACCACGTTCTTCCCCTTCGCCCAGGCGTCGACGTACGGGCGGGGCCGGGTGCTGCGCGTCGACGTGGACAGCCCGACGTACCCCACCGCCCGCTTCGGTGACGTACCGCTGCTGCACGCCACCGCCGTGGTCGACGACGAGACCGGAGCCGTCACCGTCTTCGCGGTCAACCGCAGCCAGACGGACACTCTGCCGCTGAGCATCGACCTGCGCGGCGTCGGCGCCCACGCCCTGGCGGAGCACCTGGTCCTGGCCGACAGCGACCCGGAGGCAACGAACACCGCGGACCAGCCCGACCGGGTCACCCCGCACCCCGCCACCGGCACCACCGTCACCGACGGTGTCCTCCACGCCGAACTCGAGCCGCTCTCCTGGAACATGATCCGGCTGACGAACCGGCAGGACTGACCACGCCCGACGTCCCGGCTGCCCATGGGCCGCTGCCACCGCCGTCGTCCACGTCGCGGGCACCGGCTCATGGGCCTGCCGGCCACGGCCAAGGCCACCTGGTGTCATGCGGCACCATCACACTCACGCCTGGGAAGAACCGATGACAACCGTTGCCCGCCCCCTGTTCCGAGACCCCATGCACGACGGTGCGACCGACCCCACTGTCATCTGGAACCGGCAGGCCGGCGAGTGGTGGATGTTCTACACGAGCCGGCGCGCCGACGCGCCGCCGATGGACGACGTGAGCTGGATACACGGGACCGACATCGGAATCGCCTCCTCCGCGGACGGCGGAGCCACCTGGCTGTACCGGGGAATCGCCGAGGGGCTGGACATCGAGCCCGGGCGGCATACCTACTGGGCGCCTGAGATCGTCGACGACGGAACCGACTACCACATGTTCGTCAGCGTGATCCGCGGTGTGCCGACCCAGTGGGAGGGCCATGCACGCGTGATCCGTCACTACACGAGCCACGACCTCTTCTCCTGGACCTACCGTTCCACCTTGTCGCTCTCGTCCGAGAGAGTGATCGACGCCTGCGTCCTTCGGCTCCCCACAGGCGGCTACCGCATGTGGTACAAGGACGAGGCCGATCACGCGCACACCTACGCGGCGGACAGCGACGACCTGGCGTGGTGGACCGTCCGGGGGCCCGCCGTCGAGTGCTCGAAGCACGAAGGCCCGAACGTCTTCGAGCTCGGCGGCAGCTACTGGATGCTCGTCGACGAATGGCATGGACAGCGGGTTCTTCACTCACGGGACCTGGAGACATGGGAACCGCGAGGACTCATCCTCGATCGTCCGGGGCAGGGCCCGGACGACGGGGGGTACGGCTACCACGCCGATGTCGTCACCAGCGAACTCGGCGCGTTCATCTTCTATTTCTCGCACCCCAGGCGATCCGACGACGCCCCCGGACCTCACAACGACCACAACGGCCGCCGGAGCTCGATCCAGGTCGCCCGCCTGCGGGTGAGCGGAGACACCCTCGTGTGCGACCGCGACGAAACCCTTGAGGCCCCCATCCTCCCTCTCGAAGGGCCTGACCGGTGACACGGGAGGCCTGGCGGTTCCCGCCCTGACTGCCGATCGCCGGCACCACGACGCCGCTTCCCCGCAGGGCCGAAGTGTTCGAACGAAGGAAACAAGCAGTCATGCAGCCACTCCCCCGCGACGCGGTGCGCCTTCTCCCCGGCCCGTTCCTGGACGCGCAGACCACCGCCCTGGACTACCTGCTGTCCCTCGACGCCGACCGGCTCCTCGCGCCCTTGCGGCGCGAGGCAGGCCTGCCGCCGGTTGCCGAGTCCTACGGCAACTGGGAGAGCTCCGGTCTCGACGGCCACACCGTCGGGCACGCATTGTCGGGCGCCGCTCTCATGAGTGCGGTGACGGACGATCCCCGGCCAAGAGCCATGGTCGAGCGTCTGGTTCAGGGCGTTGTCGAGTGCCAGGACGCCCTGGGCACCGGCTACGTCGGGGGCATCCCCGACGGTGTGCGGCTGTGGCAGCGGGTCGCCGCGGGGCAGGTGGAGCGGGACTCGTTCGAGCTCGGTGGTGCCTGGGTGCCGTGGTACAACCTGCACAAGCTCTTCGCCGGCCTGCTGGACGCCCACCGCCACACCGGTTCGGAGCCGGCGCTGACCGCCGTCCGACGGCTGGCCGACTGGTGGGACCAGGTGGCGGCCGGGATGGACGACGACACCCACGAAGCCATGCTCCGTACGGAGTTCGGGGGAATGTGCGAGGTGCTGGCGGACCTCGCCGATGTCACCAGCACGGACCGGTACGCCGCCCTGGCTCGGCGGTTCCTCGACCAGTCACTGCTCGGCCCGTTGCGCGAGCACCGTGACGTCCTCGACGGGATGCACGCCAACACGCAGATCGCCAAAGCCGTCGGATACCAGCGGCTCGGCGAGGTCGGCGACGACCCCGGCCTGCGGGACGCCGCACGGTTCTTCTGGCAGACCATGACCCGGCACCGCACGTTCTCCTTCGGCGGCAACTCCGTACGCGAGCACCTGCACCCCCGCGACGACTTCAGCTCCGCGCTCCAGTCGCCGGAGGGCCCCGAGACCTGCAACACCTACAACATGCTCAAGCTCAGCCGCGCGCTGTTCCTCGAACGACCGGACGCCGAGGTGCTCGACCACTACGAGCGCGCGACGGTCAACCACATCCTCTCCTCCCTGCATCCCAAGGGCGGGCTGGTGTACTTCACACCGGTGCGGCCGGGCCACTACCGCGTGGTGTCGACGCCCCACAACTGCTTCTGGTGCTGCGTCGGCACCGGGCTGGAAAACCACGCCAAGTACGGCGAGTTGGTGTACACCGCCGAGGGCGGCAACCTGTTCGTCAACCTCTTCATCGCCTCCCGAGTCAGATGGCCCGAACAGAACCTGGTGCTGGAGCAGACCGGGACGGCCCCCTACGACGATGAGGTGAGACTCGTGGTGCGCGGGGCTCCCGCCGGCCCTGTGGCGATCCACCTACGCGTGCCCGGCTGGCACGAGGGGGTGGCGCAGGTCCGCATCAACGGCGCACCACCCGAGGGTGGTCCGGCCCCGCTCACGACGCGCCTCGGAACAGGCGGACAGCCCCTGACATACGTGCGTCTGGAGCGGCAGTGGCGCGAAGGGGACACGGTCACCGTGCGCCTTCGCCCGCGCATCAGCGCCGAACTGCTCCCCGACGGCTCACCGTGGGTGTCGTACCGCTTCGGGCCCACCGTCCTCGCGGCCGAGGGCGACCGGGGCGACCTGGTCGGGCTCTTCGCCGACGACTCCCGGATGGGTCATGTCGCCGGCGGCCCGTTGCGCCCCCTGGAGCACCTGCCCGTCGTGCTCGCCCAGGGCACCTCCGATCTGACGGCCGGCGTGCGCCGACTCGCCCCGGACCGCTTGGAGTTCGCCCTGGATCACGTGGACGCGCGACCGGGTGAGTCCGTCACGCTGGTCCCGTTCGCCGGCATCCACGACTCCCGCTACCACCTCTACTTCCCCCTGGCAGAACCAGAACGCCTCCAGGAGCGGCGGGCTGAGCTGCGCGCGGCCGACGACGCGGCACTCGCGCTGCAAGATCGCACCATTGACGCTGTTGCCGCCGGCGAGCAACAGCCCGAAAGCGACCACCGGTTCCTGGGGAACGACACGTGGTCGGGCCTCACCGACGGGCTGAGGTGGCGGGCCGCCACCGGATGGTGGTCCTACCGCCTGGCAGACCCGGACGGCGCCGCCACCGGGCTTCAGGCGGTCCACCTCTCAGGCGGAAGCGCGGGGCCGACCCGCGTGCTGGTCGACGGACAAGCGCTGGGCACGATCACGCCCTCGCCAGATCGCGAGGGCGAGGGCGAGGGCGAGGAAATCTCCCAGGTGTTCCCGCTCGACACGGACCGTCCCTCCGGACCCGTCAAGGTTCGGTTCGAAGCGGCCGGCCCCGCAACCACCATCCGGCTGCGCGAAGTCCGCCTGGTGCGCTGACGTGACCCCAGGGCCCTAACCCGACTGCGGGTGCAGTCGGGCCGGCATGCGTCAGAGGTGTCCGCGGCGCGCGACCTCGCCGATCCAGGCCAGACTCGGCTTGGGGCGCCGCTCGAAGGTCTCCCGGTCGACGGCGCGGTGATCAGAATGGGCACTCCTCCGGCGCTACCTTTCGACCGCCCGCTGTCGGGGCGCGACGAACTCGCAAATCCCAACCAGTGGTAAGTTTTGAGGACTCAGCTGCTGCGCAGGACCGTCCCGGACCGGCTTCGTCGAGGAGAGTGAACGCACCGTGGGTCAGGCAAAGGCGCGTGGGCCGTACGCCAAGACACCGGCCCGCAAGGCGGAGATCGTACGGGCGGCACGCGACAGTTTCGCCGAGAACGGCTACATCAAAGCCTCCTTGCGCGACATCGCGGAACGAGCCGGCATCACCCACGCCGGCCTCCTGCATCACTTCCGCAACAAGGACGAGCTCCTCGCCGAGGTACTCGCCGAACGCGATACGGAGGAATGGCGGCAGGGCCTGGAAGAGGTGGACAGCCTGGATCAGCTCGCCCCCTACCTGGGCGAGCTCATCCGCCACCACCAGAAGGCGCCAGAACTGATGCGCCTGTGGATCGAGCTCGCCGCCGCGGCCTCACGGCCGGATCATCCCGCCCACTCCCACTTCGTCGAGCGCTACGAACGCGGGCGCGCGCAGTTCGTCGAGGGATTCCACGACAGGGCGGACCGCAGCAGGCTGCGCGAAGGCGTCAGCCCCGAGAACGCCGCAGTCCTCTTCCATGCCGTGCTCAACGGGCTCCAACTCCAGTGGGTGCTCGACCAGGAACTCGACATCGTCGGACCCGTCAGCGATTTCGTACGCCTGCTCATTGACGACGCCGACGCCGACGCCGACAAGTGAGCGAATAGTCGCCCAACTCGGCGCCGGGCCTCCGGGCGGTGACGCATGTTCAGCTCCCCTCCCCCGACGGCTTGCGACCGCCCAGCTCCCGCCACCGCTGCCGCAGCGAGTGCGCGGCCGCCTTGGGCCGCCGGTCGCGCGTGAAGACGCCCTTCTTGTTGCCGTCGACCCGGTGGATGCCGTGGGAGGTCTGGAAGTCGGCGAAGTTCCAGACGTGTTCGCCGACGACCGCCTCGATCCGGTCGAACGCGCGGTGACTCGCGGCGAGATAGGCCGCCTGGTACTCCTCCGTCCACGGCTGGTCCCACACGGAGTGCAGACCGGGCATGGTGTCCGCCCCGTACTCGCTCATGATGAGGGGCTTGCCGAACTTCTCGGCCCAGCCGCGCAGATCGCCCTCCATGTACGTCTCGGCCGTCGCGAGGTCGCCCGTCGCGATGTACCAGCCGTAGTACCGGTTGATGCACAGGACGTCGAAGAGTTCGGCGATGCGATCGTTGTCGGACGTCGCGAACATGACGGCGGCGTAGGTGACCGGGCGGGTGGGGTCGAGCTTGCGGGTGAGTTCGACGAGCGGCTCGAAGTATTCACGTGCGCCTTCCTCGTTGGAGGACGGCTCGTTGGCGATGCACCACATCACGACACTGGGGTGGTTCTTGTCGCGGGTGATCAGCTCCCGGATCGCCTGGGCGTGGGCGGCACGGGTCTCGTCGTTGAACGTGTCGGGCGAGAAGGTGGGGCGCTGCGGGGCTCCGGTGAGGCCGGCCTCGACGGCCAGGTTGAGGCCCACGGCCGCCGTCTCGTCGATGACGACGATGCCGTGCCGGTCGGCGAAGTCCATCACCTCTTCCGCGTAGGGATAGTGCGAGGTGCGGAAGGAGTTGGCGCCGGTCCACTCCATCAGCTGGAAGTCGTGGACGAGGTACGCGTCGTCATGCCCCTTGCCGCGCACGGCGGTGTCCTCGTGCTTGCCGAAGCCGGTGAAGTAGAACGGCTCGCCGTTGATGAGGAACTGCATCCCCCGGACCTCGACGGTGCGCACGCCGAACGGCTGGGCGTACGTGTCGCCGACCGTTTCGCCGTCGCCGTCCACGATCTCGGCGACAAGTTCGTAGAGGTACGCCGCACCGGGCTGCCACAGCGTCACGTCCTCCAGGCGCACGCTGCCACTCGTCCCCTCGGACGCGGCGACCTCGGCCCCGGAGGAATCGAGGACGCGGACGCGGACCGTGGCAGGCGCGCTGGTCTCGACCTCGTACTCGACCGTGCCGCTGGTGCCGTCGAGCCCGGTCACGATGCTGATGTCCTCGATGTGGACGGACGGCACGCTGTACAGCCACACCGAGCGGGCGAGCCCGGCGTAGTTGTAGAAGTCGTGCAGGTACGTCTGTTTGCGGCGGCCGTCCTGGGTGACGGTGATCCTGCCGGGCGGGATGGTGGTGTTGGTCAGTTCGTTGTTCACGCCGATCGTCAGCCGGAACTCCTGTCCGGCACTGACGTACTGGGTGATGTCGGCCTCGAACGGGGTGTAGCCGCCGACGTGTTCCGCGACCAGTGAGTCGTCGACGTACACCTGCCCCTGGTGCGTGGCGCCGTCGACGCGCAGGATCACCCGCTCTTCGGACCAGCCGCGCGGTACGCGGACAAGGCGCTGGTACCAGACCCAGCCGACGTGGTCGCGGATCGCACTGTCGGTGAACAGGTCGTTGTAGCTGGCGGGTACGGCGGCTTCGAGTGGGGTGTCGAGCGGTCCGGCCCACGGGCGCTCACCGACGGCGGTCGCGGTGGCGAACCTCCACAGGCCGTCGAGGTTCACCAACTCGCGGGTGGCGGTGGAACGGGGTTTCAGCATCGGGTTTCTCTCCTGTGGGGGGTGGCGCGGTGACCGTGCTGGGGTTCAGGACAACGGGGTGCTCTTGGAGCATGCGGCCCGCCGAAGCCGCGACACCGCCAACTCTTACCAAGCGGTTGGTTTTCTCTCGGAAGGTAAGCCGCCACAGCAAGAGGCGGGAAGAGTGCAGCTCGGATTCGTAATCACAGCGTTACTTGATGCGGCGTCATCAGAAGACCGCAGAGCTGATGCGCGGCGCGACGCGTCGGCACTGTCACTTCGAAGGCTGCTCGTCGCCCTCGGGGCCGATGACCGACTGCATGAAGATCTCCAGCAGGCGCAGCGAGTCGCGTGACGGGTCGAGGAGAGTCTGGATCCGGAGTCCGTCCATCATCGCGAGCACCATGACGACCTTGTCGTCGGCGGACAGATCGGGGCTGTCGTACGCCGTGTTCAGCGAGCCGCTGCGGAATCTCGTACGCATCCGCTCACGCCGTCCGGCGAAGAATTCGTGCGCCGGGTGGGTCGGACTGGTCGCGGCGATCGCCAGGGCAAGCCAGTTGCGCTGGTAGTCGGGGTCCGCGAACTCGTCGGCCAGCACCGCGCCGAGCACCGCCGGTCCCGCCGTCCCCGCTGCGATGATCCGCGCGGCCTGCTCCTCCTCATCCGCTTCGCGCTGGGCCAGAGCGGCAAGGAGGAGCTCCTCCTTGCCCGAGAAATGCCGAAGCAGCGCCGCGTGGGTCACGCCCGCCCGCGCGGCGATGTCCCGCAGGGATGCGCGCTCGTACCCGTGCTCGGCGAAGCCCGCCAGAGCCGCACGAACGATCTGCAGCCTCCGAGCCGGCGTCGTCGCGTACGGCCCTCGGCGACGGGTGCCGGTGGGGGAACTCATGCTGCCTCCTGCGCCGTGGCTCGCCGCCGGACGGGGGCTTGCCTTCCGCTGCTGCCCGGGATTTTAATCTAGCGCGAAATGTATCCACTGTGGTTACATTCTGGCCCTCGGGACGGCTACCCGACGTCGGCAGCCGCGCCGCGGATCGTCCACGGCCTTCAATTCGCCCTTTTCGTACGGCAGTTGAAGTACCCGTCGGCCTGACCAGCCCAGCTGTCGGCATACGACACGCCCACACCTCAAGGACCGCCCATGGACAGCAAGAAGACTTTCCTCTGGGGAGCCTCGACGGCCCCGCACCAGATCGAGGGCAACAACATCAACAGCGACTGGTGGGTCCTCGAGGGACAGATGCCCGGCATGGAGCGCAGCGGGGATGCCGTCGACAGCTACCACCGCTTCGAGGAGGACATGCGTCTGCTCGCGGACGCCGGGCTCAACGCCTACCGGTTCGGCGTCGAATGGGCACGCATCGAACCGGTCCCCGGAGAGTTCTCACGGGCCGAACTCGCGCACTACCGGCGGATGATCGACACCGCGCGAGGTCTCGGGCTGACACCTGTGGTCACCCTGCACCACTTCACCAACCCGCACTGGTTCACCGAGGAGGGTGGCTGGCTCGGCGAACGGGCGGTCGACCGGTTCACGCGCTACGTCGAGACCGTCACGGGGATCCTGGGCGACGTTCCCTGGATCGTCACCATGAACGAACCCAACATGCTGGCGATGATGATGACCATCCAGCGCCAGATGCAGTCGCGTCCCGCGGACGACTGGCAGAGCCCGACCGTGGACAACGACACGCGTCCGACGCTGCCTGCCCCGGACCCGGCGATCGGCGGCGTCCTCGTCAAGGCGCACCACGCGGCGCGCGAGATCGTGCGTGCGAACACCGACGCGGCGGTGGGCTGGACGGTGGCGAACCGGGCCTTCGCCGCACGGCCCGGCGCCGAGGAGAAGCTCCGCGAGCTCGAGTACATCTGGGAGGACCTCTACCTCGATGCCGCACAGGGTGACGACTTCGTCGGGGTCCAGTCGTACTCCAGCCAGTGGGTCGGCCCGGACGGCATCGAGCCGCACCCGCCGCACCCCGACAACACGCTGGTCGGGACGGCGTACCGCCCCGACGCTCTCGCCATGGCGGTCCGTCACACCTGGGACGTCACGGGCGGGATTCCGATCCTGGTGACCGAGAACGGCATCGCCACCGGCGACGACACGCGTCGCATCGCGTACACGCAGGAGGCCTTGCGCCACCTGTTCACCGCCGCCGACGACGGCATCGACGTACGGGGCTATCTGCACTGGAGCGCCCTGGACAACTTCGAGTGGGGGCACTGGGAGCCCACATTCGGGCTGATCGCCGTCGACCGGGAAACCTTCGAGCGCCACCCCAAGCCGAGCCTGGCCTGGCTCGGTGACGTCGCCCGGCGTGGCCGGCCCTGAGCGACTCCACGATCGCGCGCTTCAACGCCGTGGGTACGCCGACGCGGACGCTTCGGACCCACGTCGGCAACCACAAGTCCCCAACCTGACGCCGCGTCGCACGGCACCGCAGCCCTCGCGCCGGCACCGCACGCTCTAGAGCCGCCTTGACAATGGAGTCACCGTGCAGGACGAGCCCCTGTCCGGCAGTCACCCGGACACATCTGCGGCATCTCAGCCGCCCACCGCCCCCGTCGAGCAACGCCCCGAGGAGCCCGGCCCAGCGCTGGAGCCGGTCAGCACCAGCTACCTCTTCTGGATGATGGCCGCCAACTTCGGCGTCGCCATGGCCTACATCCTGCCCCTGTCGTACACGCTGACCTTACGTATCGATGAGCTCGCTCCCGGCCGGGAGGAGGTACTGGGCTACGTCACCGGGACCGCCCAGGTGGTCTTCCTCATCGCCAGCCCGCTCATCGGCGTCTGGAGCGACCGGACGCGCAGCCGCTTAGGGCGCCGGCGTCCGTTCCTGCTCGGCGGCAGCATCCTCGGCCTGCTGGCACTGGCGGGCATCTCCGTGGCGCCCGGCCTCCTGCTCATCGGGGTCGGGTGGGTGCTCGCGATGCTGGGGTGGGCGACGGCGTCCCAGGCGATCCTCACCGTCCAGGCCGACCGCATCCCGGAGGAACAGCGCGGCAAGGTCTCCGGACTGACCGGGGTCACGGGTCAGGTGGGGCCCATCATCGGCGTCGCGCTGGCCTCGGCCCTGAGCAGCCACTTCCTGGTCTTCGTGATTCCGGGGGTGCTCGGCATCGTCCTCGCGGTGGTGTTCGCGGTCCGCGGGTCGGAGCCCGACTCGCGCCCCCTGGCCCTCACCGGACCGGTGTCCGTCAAAGAGATCCTGGCCAGCTATGTCTTCAACCCGCGCCGGTATCCCGACTTCGGGTGGAACTGGCTGGGCCGGTTCGTCTTCTTCATGGGGCTGTACTTCAACACGACCTTCAGCACCTTCTTCTACGCCCAGCGCCTCGACCTTCCGGTGAAGGAGGTCGCGGGAGCCGTCGCCGTCGTCGGCGCGGTCGGCGTCGTCGCGGCCATCCTCGGCGCGGTCGGCGGAGGGTTCCTGTCGGACAAACTCGGCCGCCGGAGGCTTTTCACGCTCATCGGCGCGCTCCTGTTCGTCTGCGGTGCCGTCGTGGAAGCGTTCGCCCACTCCTTCCCCATGCTCTTCGTCGGCTCGCTGCTCATGCAGCTCGCCATCGCGGCGTTCGCCGCCGTGGACTCGGCGATCGCCATGGCGGTACTACCGAACCGCACCGAGGCGGGCCGGTACATGGCGGTGGTCGCGTTCTCGCAGAAGATTCCGAGCGCGCTGGCCCCGCTGATCGCCCCGTTCATCATCACCTTCGGCACTGCGGGCGACGTCAAGAACTACACCGCCCTGTATCTCACAGGTGCCGTGTTCGCCCTGGTCGGCGGCCTGCTGATCTTCACGCGCGTACGGTCCGTCCGCTGAGATCCGCCCCTTGTCAGGCATCTGCAAACACGCATGGGAACGATACGGAGAACCATGTCCGATCACGCACCGGTAAACCTGAGGATCGACAGCGGAGGCGGCCGACTCGTCGTCTGCGGTGCTCGACCCCACCTGTCGTGGCAGCTGCCCACGGGCTGGCCGGAGCAGGACGGATACGTGCTCGAAGCGCGTATCAACGGCATCGATCAGGCCTCTGTAGCAGCCTCATCGCCCCGGCATCTGTTCGTTCCCTGGCCGTGGCAGGCGCCGGCGAGCCGGGACAGAGTCAGCTGGCGTGTACGCAGTCGCCGGGGTGACGACACATCGCCGTGGTCGGCTCAGCACGAGTTCGAAGTGGGCCTTCTGGCGCCGGACTGGACGGCCGCCTGGATCTCGCCGCCGGAGCCCGAGGCCGACTCCACCGAGGCGAACAGGCCCGCGTACACGCTGGAGGGCTCCTTCGTCCTCGATCGCCCCTGCACCAGGGCCCGGCTCTACGCCACCGCTCTGGGGGTCTACGAGGTGTACCTCAACGGCCGCCGCGTCGGCGACACCGAACTCGCGCCCGGGTCGACCTCGTACGCCGAGACGCTCTACGCACAGGCCGAGGACATCACCGACGACGTCCGCTGGGGACGCAACGAGATCGAGATCGTGCTCTCGGACGGCTGGTACCGGGGCAAGTCAGGGGCGTGGCGCAAGCCCGCCCGGTGGGGCACCCGGACGGCCGCGCGCCTGGAGGTGCACATCGAGCACCCCGACGGCACCTGGACAACCGCGGGCACCGGGCCTCGGTGGTCGTCCCGGCCCAGCGCCATCGTCCGCGCCGACCTCATGGACGGGCAGACGACCGACCTCGGCACGGTCCGGCGGGATCCGGCTCCCGTCGTGGTCGACGCCGTGGACGCGCCGCCGGTCGAGTGGTCGCCCGCGCCCCCGGTACGACGCATCGAGCGGCTCGAACCGACCGGCGTGACCCGGACCTCGCCCGGCGCCTGCGTCGTCGACTTCGGGCAGAACGCGTCCGGCTGGATCGCCCTCACCGACCTCGGCCCGGCCGGCACCCGAACGGTGATCGACCACGGGGAACACGTCGACGCCTCGGGCGACCTGACGACCAGTCACCTGGACAGCGCCCGCCCGGACGAGCCGCCCGTCCCGTTCGTGCAGCGCGACGTGGTCGTCTCCGACGGGGCGGCGGCCGGCTGCTTCGAACCGCGGCACACCATCCACGGATTCCGGTACGCCAAGGTCCAGCGAGACGACGGCGCGGAGCCGGCCCCTTCGGCGATCTCCATGCAGGTCGTGCACACCGACCTGCGCTCCACCGGGACCTTTGCCTGCAGCGATCCGGATCTGACGCGACTGCACGACGTCGCGCGGTGGAGCTTCCGCGGCAATGCCGTGGACGTCCCGACGGACTGCCCCACGCGGGAGCGGCTCGGCTGGACCGGCGACTACCAGATCTTCGTCTCGACGGCCGTGCGGCTGTTCGACATCGACGGATTCTCACGCAAGTGGCTGCGCTCGGTGCGGGACGACCAGTTGCCCGACGGCCGGATCGTCAACGCCTCCCCCGACCCCAACCACCTCAAGAAGCACCCCGACGCGATGGTCGACCACATCACGGGCTCGGCCGGGTGGGGGGACGCCATCGTCCACGTCCCGTGGGTGCTGTACGAGACCTACGGCGACGACGTCGCGCTCACTGAGAACTGGGACGCGATGGTCCGCTGGGTGGAGTTCGCGCTGAGGGCCGCGCGCTCGAAGCGGCACCCGTCACGCGTCGAGCGCTCGCCGTCCGCACAGCCGCACGAGGCGTATCTGTGGGACGGCACCTTCCACTGGGGAGAGTGGAGCGAGCCGAAGCAGCGCGCCGCGGACGGATCGCTCATCGACCCCGTGGGGAGCGATCCCGTGGCGTGGTTCATGACCGACAAGGGGGAGGTCGGCACCGCATACCTGTACCGCTCGGTGAGCACCCTCGCCAGGATCGCCGGCGTACTCGGCAAGGACGACGACGCACGCCGGTACCGCAGGCTCGCGGAACGCATCCGCGACGCTTGGCAGACCGAGTTCCTGGACGGCGAGGGGCGTACCACCGCGGGAACGCAGGCCGGCTATGTGCGGGCCCTCGCCTTCGACCTGGTGCCTCCCCGGCTTCGGGACGCGGCGGCGGCGCATCTGGTGACACTGATCCGTGAGGCGGGCGATCACCTCACCACAGGCTTCCTGTCCACGGCCGACCTGCTCCCCGTACTGGCCGACACCGGTCATGTCGACGTCGCCTACGCCGTCCTGACCCGGCGTACGGAACCGTCCTGGCTCGCCATGCTGGACCGGGGCGCGACGACGATCTGGGAGGACTGGGACGGCATCGACGCCGACGGCAACGCCACCGCATCGCTGAATCACTACAGCAAGGGCGCCGTCGTCCGGTTCCTGCACACCCACACGCTCGGTCTGCGCCAGACACCGGGATCGGTGGCGTGGAGTTCGTTCGTCGTCGCACCCGTCCCGGGCCCCGGCATCACATGGGCGTCCGGATCGTTCGAGAGCCCTCAAGGCACCATCGCCGTGAATTGGGCGCTCGACGACGGCACGTTCCGGATCGACGTCGACGTACCCCCCGGATCGACGGCGACCGTCGTCCTCCCGGACGGTACGGCCATACCCGCCGGCCCCGGACCTGTGCGCGCCGAGTGCCCCGTCCCTTCCTCACGGGGGCTGCCCGTTCCATGACCGCCTTCTCGCCCAGGCGCCGTTCTCACCGACTCGCACGCACACGAACCCGACACCGAAAGAAGTGCCCCATGCCCATGCCTGATGTCTCCGCCCGTCCCATCGCCGAGCTCACCAACCTCAACGACCGCAGCGTCGTGGTGACCGGTGGCGGGCGCGGTCTCGGCAGAGCGATCGCCGCCCGGCTGGCCGAGGCGGGCGCCCGCGTGCTCGTCGGGGACGTGGATGCCGAGCTGGCGAAGGCCGCGGCCACCGAGCTCGGCGACCGGTACGGCGCCGACGTCGTGGGCGTCGAGATGGATGTGACGGATGCGGGCAGCGTGCACGGCTCGGCGGACTTCGCCATGGATCGGTGGGCCCGGCTGGACGCGTGGGTCAACAACGCGGGGGTCTTCCCCAGCGTCCCGATCGCAGAGATGGACGACGCGACGTGGGACAAGGTGTTCGCGGTGAACGCCCGAGGTGTCCTCGCGGGCACCCGTGAGGCCTCCCGGGTCATGAGCGCCGGCGGGCACGGTGGCGTGATCGTCAACATCTGCTCCACCGCGGGCTTCCGGGGCAGCGCTCCGGGCCTCGCCGCCTACGTCGGGTCGAAGCACGCGGTACGCGGCATCACCCGCCAGAGCGCCATGGAGCTGGCCCCGCACGGAATCCGCGTGCTCGGGGTGGCTCCCAGCTATGTCCCGACCGAGGGGAATCAACTGGCCGCCGCCGGCGTGCCCGTCCAGGAGGACAGCTTGCCGCTCATGATGACCAGCCCGATCGGCCGCATCGCGACGCCCGACGACATCGCCCGCGTGGTGTTCTTCTGCGTCAGCGACCTGTCGATGTTCATGACCGGCAGCACCCTCCTGGCCGACGGTGGCACCACCGCCTGAGCGCGACCGGTTCGTCATACGACGCACTGGCCCACGTCCTCTCCCGCCGGTGGGAGACTGCGGGCGGGGCGGGCGGCTCCGCCGCGGGGCGCGACGAGCCACGACGAACCCGCAGCCGCGACACGACATGTCACCCCCACCCCCTTGTGGGCCCCGTTGTGGGGGCCTGGGGGCGAAGCCCCCGTTTCGGGAAGGGGTGGGGTTGGGGAAAGGCCCCCCGTTCAGGCGGACGCGCGGGCCGCGTTTGAGCAGGGCACCGGTCATTCGCGGGCGCGCCGTGGCAATGGCGAGACCAAGGCTATGTGAGCCAGACCACATGCCGGGGGTGCATAGCGGGGCAGGGGCCGGTGCCTTTATTTAGGGTGTAGGGGCGTACGGGGGTAAGGGGCAACGCTGATGGGGCAGTTGCCGGCCGATGAGTTCGACCGGTTCGTGGCGGCTCGGTGGTCGGCATTGCTTCACCTGGCGCGGCTGCTCACCGGCGGAGACCGGCACCGGGCCGAGGATCTGCTGCAGGAGGCGCTGGTCAAGCTGTGGTTTGCCTGGCCGAAGGTGGCCGAGCAGGCGCCCGAGGCGTATCTGCGCAGGGTCCTGGTCCGTGGCGCGGCTCGCTCGGCACGGCGTCGCTGGTGGGGCGAGCTCCCCGTGGACCAGCTGCCCGACCCGCCGGAGGTGGGGGACGAGACCGCCGCCGTGGATGAACGGACCCGGTTGGAGACCATGTTGGCGTTGCTGCCGGCGCGGCAGCGGGCTGCGGTGGTGCTGCGTTACTACCAGGACCTGCCCGAGCGGCACGTCGCGGAGGTGCTGGGGTGTCCGGTGGGTACCGCCCGTTCGCTGACGGCACGCGGCGTTGCACGGTTGCGGCAGCTTCTGACTGAGGCAGTCGAGCCGGTGGAGTGAAGAAGGGAGCCATGGATCACTTCGAGCAGGAGCTGGCACGGATGATGCGTGACAGCCAAGAGGACACGCCTTATGAGGACCGGCACCGACACCGACTGCAAGCCGGCGTTCGCGCCCGACGGCGAGCCCGGGCGGCCTGGATGGCCACCGGATCCGTGCTGACCGTTGCCGGACTTGG
Source organism: Streptomyces sp. NPDC048825 (assembly GCF_043198355.1). Taxonomy (NCBI): domain Bacteria; kingdom Bacillati; phylum Actinomycetota; class Actinomycetes; order Kitasatosporales; family Streptomycetaceae; genus Streptomyces; species Streptomyces sp. NPDC048825. The sequence continues at coordinate 227,820 of NZ_JBICUR010000009.1, read as the reverse complement.
AGTCGGACTGGTGGTCCTGCCGAGCTCTTTCGCTCAGGGCGGGCCTGCCGGCCCTCAGCCCCGCCCCGTCACCTCTGCCGAGTCGGCCTCGGTGCCGTCGACGGCCCGCCCCGCCTCCACCGCCAAGGAGGTGCCGATGCCGACCTGCACGTCAACCACCGGGCCGGTGCCGATGCCGTCGACGGCCCGCTCCGCCTCCACCACCAAGGAGGTGCCGATGCCGACCTGCACGTCAACTACCAGGCCGGCGCCGATGCCGTACCGCCCCTCAACTCCCGAGACGGTCCCGATGCCGACGCGAACCTCAACCACCAGGTAGCGCCTTGGCCTGGTTCAAGCGGGCCTGATGGGCCAGGGCTGCCTGAGCCGACGTGACCACCACCGACCGCCGGGCAGCTGATCCCCCGCTTGTCCCGCTCTCCACGAGTTGAAAGCTCACCACGTGATCCGTGAGAACGCGCCCGCGTCCGTCGACGTGCCGCAGAAGGCGGCGACTCGCCGGCCGACCTCCTGGGAGCGGCGGTTGCGCCACTTCGGGTACGCAGAGCGGCCGCGTGCGTCCGTGCGCGACCGCCTGGTGGTGCCGTTTCCCGAACCCGGGTCACGGCTGTGGCGCACGCTCGGGCTGTCCCCGGTAGCGGCGGGCCGACTGGCGCGCTGGTCGGGGTGGGGCGGGCCGCTCCTGGTGGCACTCCTTGCCGGACTGCCGCGCTTTTGGCGTCTGGGCAGCCCGCTGGACATCGTCTTCGACGAGACCTACTACGCCAAGGACGCCTGGGCCCTGCTGCGGCTCGGTTACGAAGGCAGCTGGCCGGACCGCAAGATCGCCGACCCGCAGATCCTGGCCGACCCCCAGGTGATTCCGCTCTCCGACACCGGGTCCTTCGTCGTGCACCCGCCGACGGGCAAGTGGGTGATCGCCCTCGGCGAGTGGATGTTCGGCCTCAACCCGTTCGGCTGGCGCTTCATGACGGCGGTCCTGGGCACGCTGTCGGTGCTGATGGTGTGCCGAATAGGCCGCCGCCTGTTCCGCTCGACGGTACTGGGCTGCCTGGCCGGCGCGCTCTTGGCGGTGGACGGCCTGCACTATGTGATGAGCCGTACCGCGCTGCTCGACCTCGTCGTCATGTTCTTCGTCCTGGCCGCGTTCGGCTGCCTGCTCCTCGACCGGGACCGGGCGCGGGCACGGCTCGCGGCAGCCCTGCCGGCGGGCGAGGACGGTCACGTACGCCCCGACGAGGACACCGGCGACCGCGCCGCGACGGGAGTGCGTCCATGGCGGCTCGCGGCCGGCTTCTTCCTGGGACTGGCGATCTCGGTCAAATGGAGCGGCCTGTACTTCCTGGCCTCCTTCCTCATCCTGACCCTGCTGTGGGACGTCGGTGCCCGCCGTGTCGCGGGGGCACGGCACCCGTACCGTGCGGTGCTGCGCAAGGACCTCGGCTGGTCGGTGGTGTCCGTCGTGCCGGCTGCCGTGGTGACGTATCTGGCGACGTGGACCGGCTGGTTCCTGTCCGACAACGGCTATGGGAGGCACTGGGCGGACGGCCGCGGCGGCACCTGGTCGTGGATTCCGGCACCACTCCGCAGCCTGTGGCACTACGAGTACGGGGTCTACCAGTTCCATGTGGGACTGCACACTCCGCACAAGTACGAGTCAAATCCCTGGAGTTGGCTGGTCCTCGGCCGTCCCGTGCTGTTCCACTCACAGTCACCGGAGCCCGGCAAGGCAGGCTGCCGGGCGACGGCCGACTGTTCGCAGACGATCCTGGCACTGGGCACACCGTTGCTGTGGTGGTTGGCATGCTGCGCCCTCGTGTATCTGCTCTTCCGGTGGGCGCTGCGCCGCGACTGGCGCGCCGGTGCCGTTCTGTGTGCCGTGGGCGCGGGTTATCTTCCCTGGTTCCTGTACCAGGACCGAACGATCTTCTCCTTCTACGCCGTTGTCTTCGTGCCGTACCTGTGCCTGGCCGTGGCGATGATGCTGGGCGCGCTGCTGGGTCCGCCGGGGACGAGCGAAACACGCCGCAAAAGCGGTGCGGTGGCTGCGGGCGCGCTGGTGCTGCTCATCACCTGGAACTTCATCTACTTCTTCCCGATCTACACGGGCCTGACGATTCCGTATCCCGGCTGGCACACCCGCATGTGGCTCGACACCTGGATCTGAGCTCCGTCCTCACAGTCTCCGACGTGACGTCGCACCGTGGCTCACCCGGACGGGCCGCCGGGCACTCTCCGTCGTCACGCTGACCGCGCCGGCGGTCGCTCCCCTGGGTGCGGGACGGGCGCCGTCTCCGTCCCACTTCGGAGCCGGCCCCTGCGGATTCCTTGAATAGCAGCGGTTATGTGGTCCGGATGTCGTCCACCCTCTCGCCCTCCGCCTGGGATGGCTCGGTTCTGGGGACGTCCGGGTGCTGCTCCATGGCCGCACGCTCGGCAGGTTCGTCGCGCTCGCCCTCGGCCTGGGATGGCGTGTGCGAGTACAGCCAGCGGTCGTAGTCCGAGGCCCCGGTCTTCATGACGGTCCTCCTTGGTCGCTCATCTCCCATACTCCTCCCGGGACCGCAACGGGGCCAGAGCAGCCCTAGGTGTTCAGAGGCCGACGTCGACGGCGGCCTCTGGTGTGGCCGGCGATGATCTCGAACGCTTCGTTGATCGCCGCTCGGACCTGGTCCAGCCGCGGGCCTTTGATTTTCAGGGGCGCGGGGCTGTGACATATGCGGATCCGCCGCAGGGCGCGACAAGCCACCACGGACCCGCAGCCGAGACGAGACACGACCGTCACCCCCATCCCCGTCGTGGGGGCCTGGGGGCGAAGCCCCCGGTTTCGGGAAGGGGCGGGATTGGGGAAAGGAGCCTTTCGTGCAGGCGGAGGCGCGGGGGCTGGTGGTGAAAAATTGAAAATGTCAGGGTTGGAGCATGCCAACTGCCTTTCTGGGTGCGACCCCGTACTGCTACGCGAACTCACTCGCCATGGTCCTGGACCCGGACGCGCCGCCGCCCTCGGCGATCGAGGTTCTGACCGGGTCGCCCTTCGGTGCGCAGATCGAGGGCGGGCTGCCGTACTTCGATCCGCTCGGCTGGAATCCCGATCTCGGCCTCGACCAGGCCGTCGGGCTGCTCGGCTGGACCTGCCGCCGCACCACGGGCGGTACAGCGGACGAGGCCGTCGGCCGCCTGAAGGAGGCCACCGGGCGAGGGCCGGTGCTGGTCGGCCCCGTGGACATCGGGCTGCTCCTGCACCAGCCCTGGTCGACCGGCACCGCCAACGGTGGCGACCACTGGGTGGCGGTGCTCGGGGTCGACGACCGTACGGTGCTCTTCCACGACCCCGGCGGCTTCCCCTTCGCCACGTTGCCCATCGATGCCTTCGTGGCGGCCTGGCGGGAGCAACTGCCCTACTGCGCGGGTCCGTTCACCATGCGCAGCGACTTCCGGCGTACCGAACAGGTCGACGTATCGACGGCTCTGCGTCGGTCCCTGCCCGCCGCGTTGGGGTGGCTCACAGGTCAACACAGCGGGCCCGGCAGGCCCTTGAAAGATGGCGGTGCTGCCGCGGTGGAGCGGCTCGCGGACGACGTACAGGCCGGGTTGGACGACCGTACCCTCAGCCACCTCGCCGAATTCGCCATCCGGGTCGGCACCCGCCGTCTCGCCGACGCCTCGCTCTGGCTGGCCGAGATCGACGAGATGCGCGCCTCCGGAATCGCGGAGCGTCAAGCGCGGCTGCTCGGCAGCGTGCAGTACGGCCTCGTCGTGGGCGACACGCGGTCGGCCGCCGGTGCGCTGCGTCAACTGGCGGCCGGGTACGACGAGTTGGGGGCTGCGCTGATGTGATCACCCCTTGGCGCGGCTCCACCAGGAAGAGCAGTTGGACGGCGGCGAGGACGTCCATGACACCGGGACCTCCTCAGAAGCGCCCTGTCCGCCCTGCTCCCGCCAGAGGACGACCTCACCGTGGTCGCCGAGGCGGCCACGTCCACCGACGCGGTACGGCTGACGCGCGAGCACCGCCCCGACATCGCCGTACTCGACCTGGATATACCGCCCACCGACGGGCTGCGCGCCGCCGAGGAGATCCGGGCCGCCGGCCTGCCCGCCCAGATCGTCCTGGTCACCCGGCAAGCCCGGCCCGCGGTGCTGCGCCGGGCCCTGGCCGCCGGCGTACGCGGCTTCGTCCCAAGACGACGCCGGCGGCCCGGCTGGCGGAGATCATCCGCGACATCGCCGCCGGCCGTTGCTATGTCGACCCCCACATCGCCGCCTCCGCGCTGACCGAGGACGGCTGCCCGCTCACGGACCGCGAACTGGTGGTCCTGCGCGCCGCCGGTACCGGCGCCTCGGTCGTCGAGATCGCCGCCGAGGTCCATCCGGCCCCGGGCACGGTCCGCAACTACCTCTCCGCCGCCATGTCCAAGCTGGGAGCCCCCGCCCTCCCCCAGGCTCGGCTTCGCTCGCGCGGGGGGACCCCCATCGCCGCCGCCCACCACGCCTGGCAGCAGGGCTGGATCTGACTCCCCCTCCCCCTGCCCCGCCCCATGCCGATTTGGGCCTGACGGCGGCTCACTTGGCCAAATCCCGTATGGTGCGGCCGTGTTCACCTGCCAGGACGTGGGCGGGAAGCCGGACCGTTCGACTAGATTGATGTCCGGTTACCGAACACCGATGCGCAGGAGGCACTTTCGTGTCCGATCAAGACCCCCAGCTCGCCGCCGCTGCCGAGATACGTGCCCGGATCGACACGACCAAGCCGCACTCCGCGCGTTTCTGGAACTACTTCGTGGGCGGCAAGGACAACTACGAGGTGGACCGCGAGATCGGCGACCAGATCAAGGAGATCTTCCCCGGCCTCGTCGACGTGGCGCGCACGAGCCGCCAGTTCCTCGGGCGCGCCGTCCGGCACCTGGCCGGCGAACAGGGCGTCCGGCAGTTCCTCGACATCGGCACCGGCCTGCCGACCGCCGACAACACCCACGAGGTGGCCCAGCGCGTGGCCCCCGACTCCCGGATCGTGTACGTCGACAACGACCCCATGGTCCTCGCCCACGCCCGCGCGCTGCTCACCAGCACACCCGAGGGCGAGACGGCGTACATCGACGCCGACTTCTACGAGCCCGAGGAGATCCTCAAGACGGCGGCGAGCACGCTGGACCTCTCGCAGCCCGTCGCCCTGATGATCCTCAACACGCTGGGCCATGTGGCCGATTACGAGCAGGCCCGCTCGCTGGTCTCACGTCTCATGGCCGGTCTGCCGTCCGGCAGTTACCTGGTCATCAGCGACAGCACCGCCACCAGCGAGGGCATGATCGCCGCGTCGAACGCGTACAACGAGAGCGGGGCCGTTCCGTACTACGTACGCAGCGTCGAGGAGGTCGCCGGATTCTTCGACGGGCTGGAACTGGCCGAGCCCGGCGTCGTCCAGGTCACCGAGTGGCGCCCGGAGTCCGACGTGTCGGTGGTCGACGCCTACGGCGGAGTGGGCCGCAAGCCGTAGCGGTACGGCTGCGGGGCGGTCAGGTGGCGAGGAGGGACCTACGCCTGCTGACCGCCCCCCTGCTACCAGCGGTGGTGGACCTGCGCCCGGATGCTGCGGTCGTACAGCTCCCGTACGGCGTCGAGCGTCGCGTCCGGCAGTGGCGCCAGCGCGGCGGCCTCCGCGTTCGCCCGCGCCTGCTCGGGAGAGCGGGCGCCGGGGATGACCGAGGTCACGCCCGGCTGCTGGATGATCCAGCGCAGTGCGGTCTGCGCGGGCGTCGCCCCCTTGGGCACGAGTGCAGAGAACTCCGCGGCCGCTTCGAGGCCCGACTCGTAGTCGACACCGGAGAACGTCTCGCCCTGGTCGAAGGACTCGCCGTGCCGGTTGAACGTCCGGTGGTCGTCGGGCGGGAAGACGGTGTCCTTGGTGTACTTGCCGGACAGCAGCCCGGAGGCCAGCGGCACCCGAGCGATGATGCCCACACCCGCCTCGGCGGCGGCCGGGAGCACCGCCTCCAGCGGCTTGAGCCGGAAGGCGTTGAAGATGATCTGGACGCTGGCCGTGCCGGGCCTGGCGATCGCGGTCAGCGCCTCCTCACAGGTCTCCACGCTCACGCCGTACGCGGCGATGCGCTGCTCCTCGACGAGGGTGTCCAGGGCGTCGAAGACCGCGTCGGAGGAGTAGACGGGTGTGGGCGGGCAGTGCAGCTGTACGAGATCGAGGGTGTCCACGCCCAGGTTCGTACGCGAACGGTCCGTCCAGGCACGGAAGTTGTCGAGGGTGTAGTGCGCCGGCTCCTGCGCCACGCGACGGCCCATCTTCGTCGCGACGAGGAGATCCGCGTCCGGGCGTTCACGCCGATAGCGGCCGATGAGCTGCTCGCTGCGCCCGTCGCCGTACACATCGGCGGTGTCGAAGAAGGTCACGCCGCTCTCGACCGCGGCGTCCAGCACGGCGAGCGCGTCCTCCTCCTTGACGTCGCCCCAGTCGGCGCCCAGCTGCCAGGTGCCGAGGCCGACGACGGAGACCTGCTGGTTGATCCTGCCGATTACCCGCTGTTCCATGTGTGATCTCTTTCAGTGGTGCCCGTGGGGCGCAGTGCGGTGCCGAGCCTCCAGCATCGGCCCTGGGAAGATCGCCCGTCCAACAGAAGAACTCGCACGCATTCATGAGCCGGCCTTCTCAATGAGCCCCGTACCCGTACCCGTGCCCGCGTCCCGCGGCTGAGGGCCGACCGCGGGACCGGCCGTGCGGTAGGCGTGCGGCGCGACGCCGGTCACCCTGCGGAACACCCGGCTGAAGTACGCCCGGTCGGTGAAGCCCACCGCCCGGGCCACGCTCTGGATGCTGTCCTCGCTGCCGCGCAACTGCTCGCAAGCCCGCTGGATCCGAAGGCGCGTCAGGTACTCCCACACCGTGAGGCCGTACTGCTGGTGGAAGAGCCGGCCCAGGTGATCGGCGCTGACGCCGACGGCCTGGGCGATCTGCCAGCGGGAGATCCGCCGGCGGTAGTGCGTCTGGAGGCAGACCAGGGCCTGGTGGACCAGAGCCCGGTTCCGTCCGGCGGCCTGCGCCCCGTCGCCCGTCATCGCGACGACCAGCCGGGCGGTCTCGTCCTCGGTGAGGATGTCGCGGTCGAGGAGGACGAGACCGGGATGGGACTTGGCGCGGTGGGCGTCGGCGTGGGTGAACCCTTCGGCGCTGAGCAGCAGTACGGGGCACGGCGGACGCCCTCCGGTCAGATGTCCGCCGGCGAGGACTCCCCCGGCCACCCCGCCTCCCGGGAGGCTGCCTCCTGCCACGCCTGTTTCGCCGGGCCCTCCTTCCCAGAGACGTCGTTCCAGCACCCGTATGCGGTCGACGAAGTCGAAGCCGTCCATGTCCGCGAGCGTCCGCTGCGCGATCACCAGGTGCGGTTCCTCCTCGGCGATCAGGGTGAGCGCCGTGGTGCCGTCGGCGGCCGTACGGACCGGGTGCCCGCGTAACGCGGTGGCCACCGATCGTCTGAGACGTTCCCGCGACGGTGTCACTCCGTCGGCCACGATCACCGGCCGCGGACTCTTGCTCGGCCGCTGGCCCCGAAGCGCCTGCGCGAGGTCCTCGCCCGTCACCCCGAACAGCACGAACGGAGTGCCGCTCAGGGCCGGTTCGTCGTACAGGCGCTGCGCCACCCGCCACTCCTCGGGCCCGGCGGCCTCGACGTCCCATACCACTGCGGCCACCGTGCGCTCGCCGGTGGGCGGGGCGGCGTCCGCGTCGGAGTCGAGGTCGGGGTCGGGGTCGACCGGGCGGAGCCGGAGCCGGTGCTGCCTGGCGAGGGCGGTGACATCCCCGGCGGAAGGCCGGCCCGTACCGACGGCCAGCAGGGTGCGCCCGGCTCCGGCCGATGGCGCCCGTGGCCCCGGCGCGGCGGGCAGCGGCAGTTCCACGGTCAGCCGGATGTGCGGCGGGCTGTCGCCGACCGCGTACGAACCGCCGTGCAGCATCACCAGACGACGCGCCGTGGCCGAACCGAGGCCCGCCCCTTCGGCCTCCCCAGACCGCGGGTCCGCGGACGGATCGGCCACCGCCGTGACGGTGATCCTGACGGACGTCGGCGCGGTGCGCGCCGTCAGCACGACGCCTCCCTGCGTGTCGGATCGCGCCGCGGCGTCCAGTACATGACAGACAGCTTTGGTCAGCTGTTCCCGGTCGGCGAGCACGGCCGGCAGCCGACGGGGCAGTACGAGTGACCAGTCGGCCCCGCCCGGTGCCGTGGCGGCGACGGCACGGAACGCCTTCACCAGTACGGGACGCGGGTCGATCAGCCGCGGGGACGGGCCGAGTTCGTCCGTCCCGGTGCGGGACCACTCCAGCAGATCGTCGACCAGCCGCAGCAGCCGGTCGGCATCGCGACGCACCAGCTGGAGCGCCTCGCCCCCGCCCGCTTCGCCCCCGCCCGCTTCGTCCCCGCCCGCTTCGGTGCCCGCATGCCGCCGGATCTCCTCCAGTGGTCCGCGCAGCTCCTGGGTGACCTGGGCCAGCAGCCGTGTCTTGAACGTGCTGGCCCGTTCCGCGGCGTCACGGGCGCGGCGCACCTCCGCGAACAGCCTGATCCCCTTCAGCGCCGCGCTGATCTGGTCACCCAGCGCCCGGTACAGGCTTCCTCGCCGGTCCGCCTCGTGCCCCGTACCGGATTCGAAGACGGCGAAGCCCAGTTGCTCGTCACCGACGTGGAGGGGTTCGAGCACGAAGGTGAACCGATCGGCCTCGGGCAGCAGTTCGTCGGGAAGCAGCAGGTGCGCGGGGTACGGATCCGGATCGGGGCGCGCCCCGCCATGGTCGCCCGATGCGGACGGGACCGGCAGGACCCGCGCCAGTCCGCGGCCGGGGCCGGAGAGCCGGTTCCAGGCACCCTCGTAGAGCACCACCCGGCACCCCGGCAGCCCGCCCGCCACCGCGTGCCGCTCCAGTACCTCGCCGAGCCCGTCGAGATCGACCACCGTGGTCAGCGCCGTACCGAACTCCCGCAGCCGGCCCGCCTCCTGGGCATCAAGCCACCGCTCGTACTCCAGCAGTCGCCGGGACGCATCGGCCGCCAGCAGCCGTGCCTGTGCGAGAAGCCGCTCCCCCCGGACCCGCGCGGCTTCCGGCAGACACCTGACCGCGTCGTCACGTATCTCCAGCAAGGCCCGCTCCCAGGCCGCCACCGTCTCGGGCCTGCGCACCTGCCGGCCCAGCAGGCGCTCCAGCATGGGCAGAAAGCCGTGGGGGCCGGAGCCAGGGCCATGGACGTCGGCGCCCCGGAGGCCGGCGCCCTGGACGCCAGGGCCCCGGGCACCGGCGCGATCGACGTCCGCCACGCGACCGGCATCCGCCCACGCGGGATCCGCATCCGCACGGAACGCCGCCGCCAACTCCCGCCCGGCGCAAGGAAGCGCCGCGAAGACCTCGTCGTACAGGAGCGAACCACCCGAGCGCGACCCGCTCGAGCGCGGCCTCTCCGAGCGCGATCCGCCCGGTTGCGGCCCGTCGGTGAGCGACCCGCCTGAGCCCGACCCCTCGGTGAGTGACCCTCCCGAGCCCAACCCATCCGAGGCCGACCTGCCCGAGCGCAGCCCCTCCGACCGCGACCCGCTCGGCTGCGGCCCGTCGGCGAGCGACCCGCCCGAGCCCGGCCCATCACCGAGCGACCCACCAGAAAGCGACCCCCCGCTCACCAATCCCTCCGCCACCAACGGCGAAGGACACCCGCAAGACCGGCGGACGACCACAGCCCCCGCAACCGCCCTGCGGTCCGGCGCACGCCCACCCCGCAGGCGGGCGACGAGGGTGTCCACGGCCAGCCCGCCCAGCTCCGCGAAGGGCAGCGAGACCGAGGTCAACGGCGGCTCGGAGAGACGGGCTTCGGGGGAATCGTTGAAGCCGACCACGGCGACGTCCTCGGGTACCCGGATGCCCCGCTCGGCGAGCAGCCGCAGCGCGTCCGCCGCCAGTACGTCGCTGCAGGCGACCACCGCGTCGAAGTCGACGCCGGGCCGCAGCCCGCGCGCGTCCAGCAGCACCCGCATCGCCGAGGCGCCGGCGCCCGCCGCGAAGTCGCCCGCGGCGCAGACGAGTTGACGTTCGGCGGGCAGGCGGTACTGGGCCAGTGCCTGGGTGTAGGCCCGGTACCGCCCGAAGGAGACGGGGTTGGTGAGCGGCCCGCGGATGCACGCGGGTCGCCGGACGCCGTGCCGTGCGACCAAGTGGCCGACGAGCTCCCGCATACCCGCGTACGAGTCGAGCGTGAGGGTTTCGTGGTCGTCGACGCCCTCCAGGGCGTGGTTGAGGCTGACGACCGGCAACCGTCTCAGCGAGCGCAGCAGCCGCTCGGCGTGGTCGCCCGATGCCGGCAGGCCAAGCGTGGAGCTCCAGCAGACGACGCCGTCGAGCCGGGCCCGGTCCACCAGTTCGTACAGTGCGCTCCGCGATGCGTCGCCGCCCGGGCGCAGCGAGCCTCCCGGGAAGCACACGAGGTTCACATCGTCGCGCTCCGCGGCCCTCACCGCCCCGGACCACAGGGTGGCGCCGACTCCGAGATGGATGTTCGCCGTGACCAGCCCGATCGTGAGCCGCTCCGGTACCTCCCGCCGTCCCGCGGCTCCGGCGGGCCCTTGTTCCGCCATGTGTGCCTCACTCGTCAGGGGTGCTCCCGGATGCCGGCCCGGGGATGTCCCGTCGGGTGGAGGAACGTAGGGGAAAGCGCTTACCGGGGCAAGACCTGCGACACGGCTCGTCCGCGGGTCCTGCCCCGGTGTCCGTGCGGCCATCAGGTGCCGCACGGTGGGAATCCGGTGTGTACCGGATCGAATGGTGCGTCAGATCTTGCCCACTCCGGCGCCCGCCATCACCGCGGCCTTCACGCCGGAGGCGGCGTCGGCGGTGTAGTCGTACGGGATGCTCGCCACGCTGCCGCCGGTCTGGCCCTCGCCGGAGCCCTCGAAGTGGTTGTCCTTGGCGGCCAGCGTGCCGGGTCCTGAGTCGCCCTCGCCGAGGTGGAAGGGGTCCTCGGTGTTCTCGAAGTAGTTCCCCTCGACGAGCACGCCCGCACCCTCGGTGGACGCCACGCCGTAGGACCCGATGTCGCTGAAGTAGTTGTTCAGCACATGGACCGGGTTGCCGAAGCGGACGCGCGGGTTGCGCTGGCCGGTGCCGTCGAACCAGTTGTGGTCGTACGTCACCTTCAGCTTGCCGCTGTCCTCACTGCCGTTGTCGTCGGAGTGGCCCAGCAGCATGTTCTTGTCCTGGTCGTGACTGCGGTTCCACGAAACGGTGATGTTGTTCGAGGCCCGCTTGATGTCGACTCCGCCGTCGCTGGCGCCGGAGATGTCGTTGTGGTCGATCCAGACCTTCTCGGCGTACTCGACGTTGATCGCGTCGTCGTTGGAACCCGAGAAGGCCAGGTTCTGGATGATCACGTTGTTGACCTTGCTGACGTTCAGCCCGCCACCGGTGATCTTGCCGTTGGTGCCGACGCCGACGACGGTCTTGTTGCCGGCGACCTTCGTCATGCCGCTGAGCGAGATGGTGCCGTCGACCTTCACGATCGCGGCGCCGCTGCTCTGAACGGCCTCGGTGAAGGCGGAGGCGTTGGACACGGTGACCGTGCTGCCGCCCGCGCCTCCCGTCGTACCGGCACCGAAGCCGATGGGGCCCGCTGCCGCTACCGCTTTGTCGCTTTCCGACTCGGTCGGGGCTCCGTTCGCGGTGGTCGCCGCGGTCACGGCCAGCACAACGGCCGTACCGGCGGCGACGCTCATCAAAGTGATCCTTGCGCTCGTCCTGCGCATGGGATTCTCCATCCGTGGGGGTTTGGAGAGCTGATGTACGCGTACGTGTTGACTGAGCCGCGCGACTGGCTTTGCACGATGCTAGAGCGACCGTTGTGGACGATGACGGCGGCTGTGTGGACTATTGCGCGCAGCGGACGAAGTAACGTGTGCGGCGGGATCTTGACGAGCCTTTGACGAGCGCTTGACGCCGGCGATACGCAGCGACGGCTCTCGTCATACGGGGAAGGAAGGGGCGGTGGCGGGACTGCTGACGCGGCTGCGGTCGTGGTCGTCGCTGCTTGCGGCGCATCCCGCGCGTGCGGTCGTGGTGGCGTTCGCCGTCGTGGTGCTGGGCGGTGCGGTGCTGCTGACGCTGCCGGTCGCCGCCGAGGACGGCTCCGCGACGGGCTTCGTGACGGCGTTGTTCACGTCCACCTCCGCGGTCTGCGTCACCGGTCTGGCGGTGGTCGACACGGGAACGTACTGGAGCGGCTTCGGCGAGGGCGTGATCCTCGCGCTGATCCAGGTCGGCGGCTTCGGGATCATGACGATGGCCTCGCTGCTGGCGCTGCTGGTCTCGGGCCGGCTGCGGCTGCGGCTGCAACTGACGGCGCAGGCCGAGACGAAGAGCCTCGGCATCGGGGACGTACGCCGGGTGCTGATCGGTGTCGCCGGTACGACCCTGATCGTCGAGCTCGCGGTGAGCGCCGTCCTCGCGCTGCGTTTCCGCTACGGGTACGGCAACGGCTTCGGCGAGGCGGCGTACCTGGGCTATTTCCATGCCGTGTCGGCGTTCAACAACGCCGGGTTCGGGCTGCACGCCGACAGCCTCACCCGCTATGCGCAGGACGCCTGGGTCACGCTGCCGATCGCCGCCGCCGTGATCCTGGGCGGCATCGGCTTCCCCGTCATGCTGGAGCTGCTGCGCCATCGCAACCGGCGCCGGACGACCGGGCGCCGCAACTGGACGCTGCACACCAGGCTGACGCTGATCATGACCGCTGTCCTGCTGGTCGCGGGGACCGTACTGACGTGCCTGCTGGAGTGGACCAACGCCGCGACGCTGGGCCCACAGGGCGTGGCGCACAAAATCCTCAGCGGCTTCTTCCACTCTGCCATGTCGCGCACCGCCGGGTTCAACTCCCTCGACATCGGCGCCCTGCACGCCTCGACGCTGCTGATGACCTGTGTACTGATGTTCATCGGCGGCGGCAGTGCCGGAACCGCGGGCGGCATCAAGGTCACGACCTTCGCCGTCCTGTTCGCCGCGATCACCGCCGAGGTCCGCGGCGAGAGTCACTCCGTGGTGCTGGGCCGCCGGCTGGCCCCGCAGGTACTGCGGCAGGCGCTGACCGTGGCGCTGCTGGGCATCGGCCTGGTCATCGCCTCCACGCTCGCCCTGCTCGCGCTCACCGAGGAACGTCTGGAGGCGGTGCTGTTCGAAGTCGTCTCCGCCTTCGCCACGGTGGGCCTGTCCACCGGCATCACCGCCGACCTGCCGGCGACCGGTCAACTGCTGCTGATCGGCCTGATGTTCGTCGGCCGCCTCGGCCCCATCACCCTCGTCTCGGCCCTCGCCCTGCGCGAGCGCACCCGCCGCTACGAACTGCCCGAGGAGCGACCCGTCATTGGTTGAGCACCTGCCCTCCCTGCGTCATTGGCGCCGCAAGCGCCGCGCCGAGACCCCCGCCCGCGGCGGCGCCGACCAGCGCGTCGCCGTGATCGGCCTGGGGCGCTTCGGCTCCTCACTGGCCGGCGAGCTGATGCGGCGCGGCTGGGACGTCCTCGGGATCGACACCGACGCCCGGCTGGTGCAGAAGTACAGCGACAGCCTCACCCACGCCGCCGTCGCCGACTGCACCGACGCCCAAGCGCTGCACCAGCTCGGTGTCCACGAGTTCACCAGCGCCGTCGTCGCCATCGGCAACGACGTCGAGGCGAGCATCCTGGTCAGCTCGAATCTGCTGGAGGCCGAGGTGCCCAACCTGTGGGCCAAGGCCGTCAGCCGCCAGCACGGCCAGATCCTCGAACGCCTCGGTGTGCACCATGTCGTGCTGCCGGAGCACGACATGGGCGAACGCGTCGCCCACCTGGTCACCGGCCGGATGCTGGACTTCATCGAGTTCGACGACGACTACGCCCTGGTGAAGACGGTCGCCCCTCAGGTCGTCACCGGCATGCCGCTCGGCGAGAGCCAGGTCCGCCGCAGGTACGGCGTCACGGTCGTCGGCATCAAGCGGCCCGGCGAGGGCTTCACGTACGCGACCGCCGACACCGTCGTCCAGAAGGGCGACGTCCTCGTCGTCACCGGCAAGACCCACGCGGTGGAGTCCTTCGCCGAGCTGAGTTGAGGCTCAGCTCCGTGGTGTACGTATTTCGTCAACGAGCCATACAGAATCCATCAGGCCGGCCCGAGACGGTCGACGAACGCGGCTCGCCGTGCGTTGCTATGAGAGAGCGGCAACCGCGTACGCACAGGGACGGGGGAGAGGAGCAGTCATGGTGGAGTGGCACCCGCTGCGGACTCCCACCGTCAGGCCCGTGCCCGAGCCGGTGGCGACCGGCTTCGTGTGGATGGCGGCCTTCGCGGGATCCTGCCTCCTGGTGGCCGTGCTCGGTGCGGTAGGCGGACTGTCCAGCCCGTCCTTGGCGCTGGGAGCGTTGTGCGGGCTCGCGGTGCTGCTCGGGCTGCCCGCCCGCTTCCGCGCGGCGCCCGGTATCGCCCTCGTGTGCTGGCTGTTCCTCAACAACTTCGCCATCGCGCCCCGCGGTGAACTCAGCTGGGACGGGCTCGACGCCGCGCGGCTCGTCCTGCTCCTGGCCGCCGCGTTCCTCGGCACGGTCCTCGCGCGGATCATGCACGCCCGCGGCGCCCACCACCGCGTCACACCGAGGCGGGAGTGACAATGAGCAGTGCGGCGACCGAGCGGGAGACAGGAGCCGATCGTGCGGGCACGTGATCTGGCAGTGGAGTACGAGACGGTCGGTCTCGACACCGACGCCCTGGAGGCGGCACGCCTGATGGCCCGGCACCGGCTGCCCGCGCTCCTGGTGGTCGACGAGTGGGGTGCGCCGAAGGCGATCCTGCCGGCCTCCCAGATGATCAAGATCCTGGTACCGGAGTACGTCATCGAGGACCCGACGCTGGCCGCCGTGGTCGACGAGCGCCACGCCGACCGGCTGTGCCAGTCGCTCAAGGGCCGGACCGTACGGGACTGTCTGTCGAAGTCCGTGCCCGCGCCGCCGGTCGCCGCGCCGGACGACACCGCCCTCGAGGTCGCGGCGCTGATGGCGCAGGTGCGCAGCCCGCTTGTGGCGGTGGTGGAAAAGGACAAGGCCGGTCTGCATCTGCTCGGCGTGATCACCGCCTCGCATCTGCTGGACCGGCTGCTCGGCGCCGTGTCGTAAGGGCGGCATCCCCCTCCGTGCTTCCGGAACCCGGCAGGATTCCGGCTACTCCCCTGCGCAGAGGCCATCTGCCAAAGACGCGTGAAGAACGGGTAAGGTTCCCTCCGGTGTGCCGGGAAGCCTGGTCGGCGAGCAGAGGATCACTCTCTCTTCCGATCGGTGTGAATCATGAACGACTGGCACAGCTGGGCCGCGATCGTCGTGTTCGTCGGCGCGTACGCGCTGATCATCAGCGAGAAGATCCATCGCGTCGCCGTGGCTCTCGGCGGTGCCGGCCTGATGCTCGCGATCGGGGCGACCGACGACGTCTCGGCGTTCTACTCCGAGCACTCCGGAATCGACTGGAACGTCATCTTCCTGCTCATGGGCATGATGATGATCGTCGGCGTGCTGAAGAAGACCGGCATGTTCGAGTACCTGGCGATCTGGTCCGTGAAGAAGGCACGCGCCAAGCCGTTCCGGGTGATGGCGATGCTCGTCGTCATCACGGCGGTCGCCTCGGCACTCCTCGACAATGTCACCACGGTTCTGCTGATCGCCCCCGTCACCCTGCTGGTCTGCGAGCGGCTCGGCCTTCCCGCCGCACCGTTCCTGATCGCCGAGGTGCTGGCCTCCAACATCGGCGGCACGGCCACCCTCGTCGGCGATCCCCCGAACATCATCATCGCCAGCCGCGCCGGTCTGACCTTCAACGACTTCCTGATCCACCTCGCCCCGCTGTCCGCGTTCCTCGTGGTCGTCCTCGTCGTGCTGTGCCGGGTGATGTTCCGCAAGACCTTCGTGTACGACGAGGACCGGGCCGCCGAGATCATGGCGCTGGAGGAGCGGGAGGCCATCCGCCATCCGCGGCTGCTGATCCAGGGGCTGATCGTGCTCGCCCTGGTCGTCGCCGGGTTCGTTCTCCACCCGGTGCTGCACTACGAGCCCAGCATCGTGGCGCTGCTCGGCGCCGGGCTCCTCATCGCCATCTCCTCGGTGGAGACCGGTGAAGTCCTGGCCGAGGTCGAATGGCCCACGCTCGCCTTCTTCGCCGGCCTCTTCATCATGATCGGCGGACTGATCGACACCGGTGTCATCGGCGAGGTCTCCAAGACCCTGGCCGACGCGATCGGTGACAACGAACTGGGCGGATCCCTGACGATGCTGGGCGCCTCCGCGGTCCTGTCGGGCATCGTCGACAACATTCCGTACGTCGCCACGATGGCGCCCATCACCGGTGACCTGGTCGAGAACATGGGTGGCGGCAGCGATCACGTCATGTGGTGGTCCCTCGCTCTGGGGGCCGACCTCGGCGGCAACGCCACCGCGATCGGCGCCTCCGCCAACGTCGTCGTCCTGGGCATCGCGGAACGCAATCGCCAGCCCATCTCCTTCTGGCAGTTCACGAAGTACGGCCTGATCGTCACCGCGGTCACGGTGGCCTTCGCCCTCGTCTATGTGTGGCTGCGGTACTTCGCCCTCGCATGACGTACGCCGATGCCGGCAGGCCCCGACGCATACGGCCCCGGGATCCGGGCACTCGTCGCCACTGCACGGAACTCCGGCGGGCGCGAACGGGTGAGCACCATGGCACACCTCAACTGGCATATCGACCTGAACATCGACCGGTCCGAGACCGAGAGCGAGGCGAGGGCGACCCTGCAGTTGCCCGACACCACGCGGCTGACGACCCACGGTCATGCGAAGCGCAATCCCAACGATCCGGAACAGGCCCAGGTCGGTGAGGAACTCGCCGCGGCCAGGGCGCTCAACGACCTGGCCCGGCGACTGCTGCGCAAGGCCGCCCACGAGATCGAGGAGGCCACGCACGCACCGGCCCACCCCCACCCGTGACGCGGGCTACTGACCCTGTCGGCCGCAGACCGCGCGGTCGATCAGGTCGATGGTGGCCTCGGCCTGCTGGATGAAGCGTTTCTCGTCGCCGAAGCGGGTGGTGAAGACGGCCGTTGCGGCCGAGACCCGGCCGTCCGGGGTGACGGCGGACTCGGAGACGGTGCCGAAGGAGGTGCCGCCGTGGTGCCAGACACCCTCGGGACAGCCCTTGACCGGGCGCCAGGCGATGCCGAGCCCGTAGCGCGTCCTGTCGCCGCCGACCTCGTCGGGCGCCGGGACAGTGGTGCGCATCTGCGCCAGTTGCTCCGCGGGCAGCAGCCGTCCGCTCATCAGGGCGCGCAGGAAGGTGTTCATGTCGTCGGTGGTGCTGATGATGGCACCGTCCGCGCCTCCCTCCAGGGCGAGCGTGGTGTCGGTGAGGTCCTCGCGGCCGGGGAACTGGAGGTACGCAGTGGCGGTGGGCCGGGGGACGTAGGGCGAGGTGCCGGGGGTGAGAGTGTGGCGCAGGTCCAGCGGCTCGATGACGCGCTCGTGGACTTCCTGCTCCCAGCGGTGACCGGTTGCCTTCTCGATGATCATGCCGGCCAGTACGTAGTTGGTGTTGGAGTACGCCCAGCGGGTCTCGGACCCCGGGTCGTCGGCGTCCGGCAGCCAGCCGGGCTTGCGCGTCATGGCCAGCGCGACCTGTTCCTCGGGGGTGCGTACCTTGAAGCGCTGCTCGCGATAGCGCTCGGGCGTCAGCTCGGCCGGGTCGTCGAAGAGGATGTCGGTGTAGTCGACGAGCCCGCTGGTGTGCTGGAGGAGGTTGCGGATGGTGATGCGGCTGCCGTCGTTGCCGTTGCCGGTGACCACTTTGGGCAGCCACTTGTCGACGGTGTCGTCCAGGCTCAGCTTGCCGTCGGCAACCAGTTGGAGGGCGACGACGGCCACGAAGGTCTTGGTGTCGCTGCCGATCCGGTAGTAGGCGTCGTACGGCACGGGCCCGCCCCGCTCCAGATCGGCGACACCGGACCTGACCGACATGTCCCGGCCGGCGGCATCCCGCGCCCTGGCCACCAGTCCGGTGGCGCCGGTGTCCCGGACCGCGTCCGCGTCCCGCTGGAACCGGCCGCGTGAGACCGCCTCGCTGTCGGCGCCCAGGGCTCCGGCGCCCGAGCCGAGCAGGGTGGTCGCCCCGATCGCCCCGACCCCGGCCACCGCCAGCGTCACCCTCACCCATGCCGACCGACTGAACCGCTCGCGTGTCTGCGTACCCATGCGTCAGACGTTACGGATCGTCAACTCCTCGGCCCATCCAGGCAACCCGAGCGTCTGAAGTAGGGCCAACCCCCGTTCCGGGGGGCTGAGTTCCCCACCCTCGCCCCGGCTCTCCTGATGAAGTCCGGTGCGGCATGACGCGCCCCCGAGGAGGGCGCGGGGCTGCGACCAGCCCCACCGGCCCGTGGGGTCATCACTGTGCTTCCAGCGGAGCGCTTACGCGCGAGCCAGTTCCGCCGCGCCGAACGAGACGTTGAACCGGTCGCACCAGATGCTCACGCTTGTGTACGCGGCGGGGTCGGTGTCGGCCGGCAGGACGTAGTTCTGGTCGCCCTTGTTCCCCTTGAGCTTGCCGAGGCTGACGTACTTCCCGTCGTCGAAGACACCCCAGCCTGCCTTGCCCTCCTTGACCGGCGCGTCGGTCAGCCATACCCGCAGATCCGGGCCGTTGCTGGTGTCGAGGTTCTCCAGCCGCAGTACGTGGGAGCCGTCGGCCAGCCGCAGCACGGTCGCCGTACCGGACGTCGTGTGCTCGTGGCTGATCAGGTCACCGCGCGCCAGCGCCCGGGGCCCGGCCGGCTCGGGTGGCGTGGAGGCGGCCTTCGAGGGTTCGTCCGCCGGGGCTTCGCCCGCGGGATCTTCGGCCGCGGGCGTCTGTGTGGCGGCGGCAGCCGGCAGGGACTCCTGCACGGTCTCGTCCTGCCACAGCTTCCACGGCTGGAACCAGTACAGCCCCGCCCCGACCACGACGACCGCCACCACCACGAACCCCGCGATCACCGGCCCGCTCAACACCCTGCGCACGCGCCTCACCCTGCCCTCCACCAGCCCAGAACTTCTCGCCCTCATTCAATCCGACCGACGCCGGCACAACACCGATCAAGAGATGACGGAAGGCTTACGGCTGCGCTTGCTGACGCCTTCCAGCAGGAGGAGTCTCGAAGGGAGAGGCCGTTCGCGGCCCGCTCCCCCGCGCGGCCCCGGCCTTCGAAGACAGTCCACCAGGAGGTTCACCATGGGCACTGCCGCAGCCCCCGGCTTCGACACCGAAACTCTGCGCCGGGCCATCGAAGGCCAGAGCGCGGACGCACTCCTGTCGCTGTACGCCGACGACGCCGAGCTCCGCGTCGTCGACCGCAACACCCAGCCCAGCCACCCGAAGGTCATGCACGGTCGCGACCAGATCAGCGAGATGCTCAGCGACGTCTACAGCCGCGACATGACCCACAAGGTCGAACAGTGCATCGTCCAGGGCGACCACCTCGCGTACACGGAGTCGTGCCAGTACCCCGACGGCGTCAAGGTCCTCGCCAGCTCGATGGTGGAGCTGCGCAACGGGAAGATCGTCGACCAGACCCTGCTCCAGGAATGGGACGACGAGGGCTAGCAAGCACCCCACCGAGGGCCCGGGTCACTTCTCGTCCGACCCGGGCTCTCGCCATCCCACCGGCTGCAGTACCCCCAGTAGCATCTGCACGAGTTCGTCGACGACCTCGTCGAGCGTCGCGTCGACCCAGCCCGAACTCCAGTCGTGCAGCAGACCGTTGACGCTGCCGATGAAGGCCGCGGCGGCGACCCGGTAGTCGCGGGACGCCGCCTCGCCGCGTTCGGCGGCGGCCTCGGCCTCGGCGCAGATGAAGTCGATCCAGCGGGAGCGGCGGGCCAGCCGCTGCCGTTCGAGACGGGGACTGACGCCGATGATCTCGACGAAGGCGATACGCAGGCGCCGCGGATCGCCCGTGACATCGGCGGCGTAGGCACGGAAGGCCGCGGTGACGCGCTCATCGATCGGCCGGCCGTCCGCCTCGGCGAGCCCGGCCAGGGTGGCTTCCTCGGCCCAGTCGTTGACCTGGAGGTGCAGGGCGGCGAGTAGGTCCTCCAAGTTCCGGAATTCCTCGTAGAACTGACGTGTCGAAAGCCCGGCGGCCTCGCTCAGGGCGGCGACGGTCGTGGCGCGGTAGCCGGGGCTGTCGCCGAAGAGCTGGAGCGCGGCGTCCAGAAAGCGCCGACGCCGCTCGGCCTGCCGCTCCTGGGCGGACTTGCCGCCATAACGGCCGGTCGGCGCTTTGAGCCTGCCCGTCACTGGGGCCTCCCCGATCTCACATGTCACATAGGTGACCAATTTTGTCGCCTTCGACGTCTTGTGTAGAGCGCCATCGACTCCTTACTTTCCAGTAAGTAACTCTGAACGCCCGTGTATTCAGACTCACCCTCCCGCACACCTTGTCATGCGCCCAACATTCAGGAGAAGTCATGACTGCCTTCAAAGCCCGGCACGTCGGCTCCCTAGCAGCCGCCCTCGCCCTGACCGTCGCCGGGTCGGCGGCGGCCACGGCCGAGGCTCAGGACGCCTTCAAAGGCAGCAAGAACGCCGCCGCGGACCTGCGCGAGGTGATGTTCGTCGGCAACAACTGGGACGGCACCGCCGACGTCATCAAGCCCGGCGGCGACCTCGCGAAGATCGGCCGGATCAACGTCATCCCGGACAAGGAGGAGCGGATCGCGGAGATCAACGCGGACCCGATCAAGTGGATCTACTTCACGGCCATCCGCAACGGCGTCGGTGAGGGCCACGACCAGTACGTCGACGACATGTACTCCACGCCGGACGGCTCGGCCATGGTGGTCTCCCGGCCCAGCTTCGCCGATGTCGTGTCGATCGACCTGGCCACCGGGAAGATCAACTGGCGCTTCCCCGTGTCCGGTTACCGTTCCGACCACATGGCCGTCTCCCCCGACGGCAAGCGGGTCGCCGTGTCGGCCTCGATCTCCAACACCGTGCACGTCCTGGACATCGCCACCGGCAAGCAGCTCGGTTCGTTCAAGACCGGAGACAAGCCGCACGAGAACGTCTTCACCGAGGACGGCAAGCACTTGTGGAACATGTCGATCGGGGACGTGAACACCGCAACCGACGCCCCGTGGCTGGACTGGACGAAGGGCGACCGCAAGATCACCGTCGTCGACGCGAACACGTACGAGCAGGTCAAGGTCATCGACATGCGTGAGCGGCTCGACGCCTTCGGCCGCAAGGACCTGTCCGACGCCGTACGTCCCGTCGCCTTCACCCCGGACGAGTCGAAGCTCTACTTCCAGGTGTCCTTCTTCAACGGCTTCGTCGAGTACGACGTCGCGAGCGACAAGATCACCCGGGTGAAGACCCTCCCGAAGAACCCGGCGACCAGTGAGGACCGTACGACCTGGGTCAACGACTCGCGCCACCACGGCATGTCGATGAGCCCCGCCGGCGACAAGCTGTGCATCGCCGGGACGATGGACGACTACGCGACCGTCGTCGACCGCTCCTCCCTCCAAGAGGGCCCGCTCGTCACCGCCTCGAAGCCCTACTGGGCCACCGTCAGCGGTGACGGCAAGTCCTGCGTCATCTCCGAGAGCGGCTCCGACCGGGTCACCGCCATCGACTTCGCCACGGGGAGGAAGACGGCGTCGGTGGAGGTCGGCGACCACCCTCAGCGCGTACGCCTGGCCAAGGTCCCGGCGGACTGGACGGGCCCGTCCGCGTAAGCGCTCCGCTGGTCAGGCAGTTCGAAGCTGCGGGTCCGTCGTGGCTGGTCGCGCAGTTCCCCGCGCCCCTAAGAGGCCTGCGGCCTCTCTAGGGGCGCGGTACCGCAACGGACCTCAGCAGACCTGTTTAACCGGCCTTCGACGCGGCCCAGTTGGCCAGCTCCGTCCGCGCGGCACTCAGCAGCTCCGCGGACGGAGCCGTCGCGCCATTGGTGACCAGGGCGTAGTGCGTGCCCGAGCCGGGTGCGGTCAGGAGCAGTCGACGGCTGCCCGTCCCGCCCGGCTCGTTCGCGACCGCGATCGGGGTGGTCTTCGTGTACGAGGGCGGGGCCGCCGTCGTACCGAGGTCCGAGACCACCGAGGTGGAGGACGTCGGGAAGGACGCGGGCAGGTGCAGTTCGGTGGGGGCCGAGCTGCCGTCGGAGCGCCACACGTGGAGGGCGTACTGGCCCGAGCCCACGAGTTCCTTCACACGCGGGAGCGAGTCCGGCACCGGGTTCCAGGTCAGGGTCGTGGAGCCGTCACGGGAGCGGTCCTCGTACGTGAACGCGACAGTGCTGCCCGCGGTGGCGCTCGGATAGACCCGGTCGAGGAGCCGGGCGTCCTGGCGCAGCACGGCCTTGCCGGAGTCGTCGAGGCGTACGGCGGACAGGTCCTCGTCGTTCCAGGCGTCGCCGTGGGTGAGCACCTTGTCGGGGTTGCCGTTCATCAGCTCCTTGTGGCGGCCGTTGTAGATGTCCCACTGCCACTGCGAACCGGAGAGCACCGGTCCGGACTCTGCGGGCTTGGACCACCAACTGGCGCCCGGCAGACGGGAGTCGAGGGCCTGGTACATGCCCTTGAGGACGGTCGGGGCCTTGTCGGAGACGAGCCCTGCCAGCGGATGGCCGAACTCGCTGATGATCCCCGCCGTGCCGGCCGCGGCGGCACGGTCACGCACCACCCCGAAGTCGGTGCTGTACTGACCGTCACCCGCCTTGCCCGGCATGAAGATGCCCGAGATCGCCTTCTGGTCGTAGAAGTGGGTGTTGAAGGCGTAGTCCGGGCCGATCTTGCCTGCGTCGAGGAGGCCGCCCTCCTGCTTCTGGAAGTCGAGGTTGGCGTTCCAGAAGAGGTTCGGCTCCACGAAGGCGGGCTTGTCCTGCCAGCCGGCCGCGTCCATCCGGGCGCGGAACTTCTCATAGAACGGCCACAGCACGTCCTTCTCCCAGGCGCGGCTGCTCTGCCCGGAGTCATAGGTGCCCGCGTGCGGCTCGTTGTACGGGTCGAAGCCGATGACGCCCGCGAACTGGGCGTCGGTCAGGTTCTGTTCGACGTACGCCATCGTCTTCTGGGCGGTCGTGAGGAAGGCGTCCTGGAGCCCGTACTTGTTGTGCCAGAAGTCGTGGGTCGCCTGTGTCACGGCCTTGTTCTGGGTGATGTTCTGGCCCCAGAAGGGACAGATCCCGCAGTACTCGTCCGGGTAGTTCCCGGCGTCGACGGCCCACTTGGGGGCTCCGTCGCCGGTGTACCAGCTGTCCGGGTCGAAGAGGTGGCGCGAGTAGAGGTCCTGGTGGAAGTCCGGATACACACGGATCCCCGCGTCGAGGAAGGCACGCATCTGGCCGGTGGCGGCGGCGAGATACTCGGCGCTGACCTTGCCGCGTTCGGGTTCGGCGTACGCCCAGGAGAGCAGGAAGCGGACCGAGTTGCCGCCGCCCAGTGCCCGGAGCGCGGTCGCGGACTTCTTGGCGTCGGCGACCGAGGCGAAGGGCAGGCCGTTGTTCTCCGCCAGTTTCGTCTCGCCGGAGACGTTGTAGCCGCGGAGCACCACCTCGCGGCCGAGGCCGTCGGTGAAGCGGCCGTTCTTGACCGTGAGGGTGGCCGCGGCGGGTCCGTCGAACCAGAGGTCGTCGGGGAGAGCGGTGGCGCGCTGAGCGCCCGCCGTGGTCAGCAGGCCGGTGAGCAGCAGGAACACACCGAGCACAGGCATACGCAATCGGAACATGTCCGTCATCTTTGACATGTTCATTACGTTCGCAATGCTCAGCGGCCCCGTCAACACCCCTGACTCCAGAGTAAGTACCCAATTTACTCGGGAGTAAGTGACCTTTCCCTCAAGGGGAGTTCGCTTTCACCCACCGACACGTCGCGTCACGTTGAGTAGGTACTCCTTCCGGTCCAGAGGGTTGTGATCGGTCCGCTCCCGCTCGGGGAGCACGCCTCGGGCGACCGGTGCGTAGTGGTCGAAGACGGTCTCCAGCTCGCCCTCGCCTCGGGTCAACGCCGGGAGCTGCTGCTCCAGTTGGTGTACCCGGGCGGCCGGGATCCGGCCCTCGAGCACGGACGCCGAGCCCCGCGCCTGAGTCGTCTGCGGTACGGCGCGCAGCTTCGCCAGGACGGGCAGCACCGCGCCCAGCGTGTCCGCCGGGGCCTGAAGCCGGAAGGCGTGCATCGGCTCGTGCACCAGGGTGCCCGCCTGCCGCAGCGCGTCCATCAGCACCAGCGGCGTCAGTCCGCGGAAGTCCGCACCCGTGCTCGACATGCTCTTGTCGAAGCCCTGGTGCGCATGGCTCTGCCGCGGTGAATAGCCGGAGTGCGTCATGGTGACCGTGCAGTCGGTGACCTGCCAGCCGTGCGGTCCCTGGCCGAGCGTCTCCCGCACGGTGTCCTCGACGGCCTTGAAGAAGGCGTACGGCATCGACCCCAGCTCGACCTCCAGCCGGAATTCCACCCCGGAGCCGACCGGCGCCGGATCGACGCGCAGTCCGACGGTCGCGAGAAACGGATTCGGCTCCTTGCCGTTGAACTCGACGGCCGCACCGGTGCCGACCAGCCGCTCGATGCACAGGGGCGTCGTCTCGCGGAAGCCGACGTCGAGGCCGAACTCCTCGGCCAGCGTGGCCTGGATGACCTCCTTCTGCACCTCTCCGTACAGGGACACCGAGATCTCCTGCCGGATCTCGTCCTGCCGCAGGTTGATCAGCGGGTCCTGCTCGGCGAGTTGGGTCAGCGCGAGATGCAGAGCGCCCTTGTCGGCCTTGTCGCGGGGCACGACGACGGTTTCCAGGGTCGGTGGTGAGAAGTAGTGCTCGTCCGGCCCTTTCCGCGGTACGCCGAGGGTGTCGCCGATACGGATGCCGGTCAGCCCCCAGAGCCTGCCGATCCGCCCTGCGGGCACCTGATCGCCCCGCGGGTCCGAGCCCCGGTCGAAGACGGTGATGCCGGTGACCTTCCCGTCCTCGCCGTCGCCGAAGGTCACGCGGTCGCGGGTGCGCAGCGTGCCCGAGAACATCCGCACGTACGCGATCTTCTCCCCCGCCGGTCCGCGCTCGACCTTGAAGACGGTGCCCGAGACCGGACCGTCAGCGTCTCCCTCGGCCGAGGGCAGCAACTTCCGGATCCCGCCGACGAGTTCATCGACACCCGCGCCCGTGACGGCCGAGCCGAAGAACACCGGGTGCACCAGTGACTGCCCGGCCTGCGCGGCGAGTTCGGTGCGCAGCCGGTCCTGCGAAACGGTCGCCTCGTCGTCGACGTACGCGGCCAGCAGTGCGTCGTCGTGCTCGGCGAGCAGTTCGAGCAGGCCTGGCGGGAAGCCGTCGTGCGGGGCGAAGTGGGCGTCCCTGCTGCCCAGTTCGCGGACCTCGCCCATCGGGACGATCGCCGGGGTGAGCCGCGTGGAGATGCTCTCCAGCAGGTCCGTGCAACGCGCTCCGGCACGGTCGATCTTGTTCACGAAGATCAGCGTCGGAATGCGCAGCCGTTGCAGCGTCCGCATGAGGACACGGGTCTGCGCCTGTACGCCTTCCACGGCCGAGATCACCAGGACCGCGCCGTCGAGCACACTCAGTACCCGTTCGACCTCGGCGATGAAGTCGGGGTGGCCGGGGGTGTCGAGCAGGTTGACCGTCACGTCGTCGATCGCGAAGGAGACGACGGCGGACTTGATCGTGATGCCGCGCTGCCGCTCCAGCGCGAGTGTGTCCGTCTGTGTACTGCCGTCGTCGACGCTGCCGATCTCGTCGATGACCCCGACGGTGTGCAGGAGCCGCTCGGTCAGGCTCGTCTTACCGGCGTCTACGTGCGCGAGAATTCCCAAGTTCAGCGAGTGCACCTGGCGTCATGTCCTTTGGAGTGAGGGGGATTCCTTCCTGGGTGGACATGAACGCTGCTCGCATCGCTGCTCCTTGATCTTCCTGACGGATCTTCCTGACGGCTTGTCCCCCGTAGTGCAGCAGGCGGCCGCGAGCGGCTGCAACGGATTAACGCTCAACAAGGCCTGCCGCGTACCTCGGGGGCACGGGGGCGGATCGCAGGACCTTGCCCGCGGCTCCCCCCGCCACGGCTGCGGATGGTCGTACTGGACACCGCCTCTCCCCGTACACCTGTGGCGGCTCAGGCGCCGTCGCGGGAGTCGGCGATGAGCGCTTCGCGATGACGGGGCGGCAGCCGGTGCAGCGTCACGTCGGTCAGCCGGCCGCCGTCCACGAGCGCGGTCATGTACGTGCAGTGCGGCTGGCGTCGGCGGTCGGTGGGTGAGCCGGGGTTGAGCAGGCGCAGGCCGGTGGGTGCCGTGGTGTCCCAGGGGATGTGGCTGTGGCCGAAGACGAGGACGTCGAGGTCGGGGAAGCGGGCTGAGCAGCGGCGTTCGCGGCCCGCAGCGGCGCCGGTTTCGTGGACGACGCCGAGACGCAGGCCGTCCAGTTCGGCGCGGGCCACTTCGGGCAGGCGCGCCCTGAGCTCGGGGCCGTCGTTGTTGCCGTGCACGCCGATCAGCCGCCGCGACCGGCTTTCCAGCAGGTCGAGGGTGGCCACGTCCACCCAGTCGCCTGCGTGGATCACGACATCGGCGCGCGGGAGTTCGGCGAGGAGCGGTGCCGGGAGCTCCTTGGCGCGCTTGGGAAGGTGGGTGTCGGACATCAACAGGAGGCGGAACACGCCTGAAAGCCTAGGGCGGATCACGGCGGCGCACCGCTCAGCTCAGGGCGATCTCGCACCAGACCTGCTTGCCGCCGCTGACCGGGACCGTTCCCCAGGCTGCCGACAGGGCCTCGACCAGGAGGATGCCCCGTCCGCCGGTGGCCTCCCAGCCGATGCTGGTGGGCTTGATGGGTGTGCGGGGTGAGATGTCGGCGACCGCTACGCGGAAGCGGTTGTTGATGAGGGTGAGGTCGAGGCGGACCTGGCCGTCGGTGTGGACGAGGGCGTTGGTGACCAGTTCGGAGACGACCAGGAGGATGGCGTCGGTCTGCTCGGTGACGCCCCAGGCGCGCAGGGTGCGCTTGGTGAAGCGGCGGGCGTGGCCGACGGCCTGGGGTACGCGCCACACCGTCCAGGACTCGCGCTCGGGGCGCAGCGCCATGCCGTCGTAGCGCATGAGCAGCAGGGCGACGTCGTCGGAGCGGTTGGCGTACGTGAGCAGGGCGTCGGCGACGAGACCGAGGTGGGCGGGGTCGGAGGCCGCCATCTGGTCGGCCATGCGGCGCAGGCCGTCCTCGAGGTCGAGTTCGGCGGACTCGACGAGACCGTCCGTGGTCAGTGCCACCAGCGCGCCGGGCCGTAGCGGTATCTCGGTCATCGGGAATTCGGCCTGGGTGACGACGCCGAGCGGGGGTCCGCCCTCTGTGGTCACGATCTCGGTGGTGCCGTCCGGGTGGCGCAGGACCGGGGGCAGATGTCCGGCCCGTACGCACCAGGCCGTGCCCTCCTCCAGGTCGACGTCGACGTAGGCGCAGGTGGCGAAGAGGTCGGTCTCCATGTCCATGAGCAGCCGGTTGGCGTGCGAGACCACCACGTCCGGGGGGTGTCCTTCGACGGCGTAGGCGCGCAGGGCGGTGCGCATCTGGCCCATGAGGGTCGCGGCTCCGGCGTTGTGCCCCTGGACGTCGCCGATGACGAGGGCGACATGGTTGTCGGGCAGCGGGATCACGTCGTACCAGTCGCCGCCGACCTCCAGGCCCGCGGTGGTGGGCAGGTAGCGGGCGACGGCGACCGCGCCGGGCAGGGTGGGCAGCCGGCGCGGGAGCAGGGTGCGCTGAAGCGTGCCGACGAGTTCGTGTTCGGCGTCGAAGGCGTGGGCGCGCATCAGGGCCTGACCCGCGAGCCCGGCGGAGGCGGTGAGCAGGGCGCGCTCGTCGGGGCCGAAGTCGTGCGGGGTGTCCCAGCCGATCAGGCAGGCTCCTGCCATGCGTCCGCCGGCCGGCAGCGGCAGGACGGCGAGGCCGCCGGGTCCGACGTCGGCGAGCGCGGGTTCCAGCGGTGTCCCGGCGGGCCAGATCGCGGCGCGGCCCTCGCGCAGGGCGGCGGCCAGGGTCGGCATGGTGCGTACGGGCGCGTCGGGCCACTCCGAGCGCCATTCGCTGCGCCACAGCTCGGGCCAGGCCTCCGGTTCGGGCGGGTCCAGGACGGTGACGACGAGCCGGTCGCCCTCCAGTTCGGCCAGCGCGATCCGGTCGGCCAGCAGGGGCTGGCGCAGGGCGGTGACGACGGCCTGGCTGACGTCGCGGACGGTGCCCGCAGTGGCGAGGGCGGCGGCGAGGCGCTGGACGCGGGCCACCTCGTTGACGCCGGACCGCAGTTTCGAGGCGTCCGTGACCGTGCCCACGAGCCGGTCCGGTTGCCCGTCGGCGGCGGGCAGCAGATGTCCGCGCAGCCTGAGCCACTTCTGTTCCCCGGTGGGCCGGCGGATCCGGAACTCCAGCTCACGCTCGCCGATGGACATGTGGTCCGCCTCGACCACGGACATCAGCGAAGGCAGATCTTCCGGCACCGTCATGCCCAGCAGCGTCTCGACCTTGCCGTCGAAATCCTCGCGCCCGATGCCGAACAGCTCCAGCGTCTCGTCGTCGACCTCGACGCGCCCGGTGTCCATGGCCAGGCTGAACGAGCTGGGGGGGAGCAGGTCCTCGGCCGTCAGGGCGTCCTCGGGCGCGGGCCGGACCGGCTCCGGGCAGACCATGGCCTCGGCGAGAAGCCCGAGACAGTGCCGGTCCTCGGTGTCGAAGCCGCCGGGGCTGTCGGTCACGGCGATCAGACAGCCGCCGCCATGCGGGCCGGGCGGCAGCGGCAGGGCGGCCAGCGAGAAGTCCCCCACGGACGTCCGCCGGGTGTCGGGGCTGACGGCGAATTCCTCGGGGCCGAACCACAGCGGCTGTCCCAGGCGGTACGACTCCGCCGCGGGCGAGCCGCCGGTCAGCGGATAGCTGTCGCGCAACTCGTACAAGGATCTCGGTACGCCCGCCGACTCGAGCAGGGTGAGCCGGTCGTCCCTGGGTGCGTACACGGCGGCGACGACCCCGCCGCTGAAGACCAGGACCAGCTCGATGACGCTGCGTAGCCGCTCACGCGAACCGGGCTCCGCGTGAAGGGTCTTGAGGGCAAGTTCGGCACGCAGCGTTCGTGTTCTGCGTCCCGCACCACCGTCACTGACCACGTCCGCAATTACAGCGCGTCCGGGTCGCATGCGCAGCCCCTACGGCGGTACGTGACCGGCGGTCACTGTGGGTGCTCCCTGTGCGGGAACCCCGTACAAGAGGGAGCCTTGACCCTGGGCTGCTTCATGTCTGCCGTGGGAGGAGGTGGTCGGCGTGTCCGATCAAACGTCCGACCAGACGTCCGGGCGGCAGTCGGAGCGCCGTGCGGCGCCGGTCGGCCGGCCGCTGCTGTCGCTGACGCTGGCCGCGATCATGGACGATGTCGGCGCGCACTCCGGCGCGGTCTATCTGCTGGCGCCGGGTGAGCAGGTCCTGGAGATGGCCGTGATGGCCGGTCTGCCGCGGGCCTTCGCGGCGCCCTGGGAGCGGGTGGGGCTGAGCGCGCCGGTCCCGGTGGCGAAGGCGGTGCGCGACCGGCGGCTCGTCTGGGTCGGCGGCGAGGAGGACATGGCCCGCGACTATCCGCGGATCGCCGTGGTCCTGCCCTATCCGTTCGCGCTGGCCGCGGTGCCGGTGGCGACCGAGCGAGCCGTGTACGGGGCGATCTTCGTGACCTGGCCGGGCACGCGTCCGGCGGAACTGTCCGACCGTGAGCGTGACCATCTCACCGCGGCCTGCGGCCGGCTCGCGCTGCGCCTTGAGCGGGCCGCCGAGGAGGGCCACCCGGTGCGCCCCGAGCCCGACCTGCTCGCCCCGGCGTCGGCGGCGACCGTGGCGGGGACGCTCGGCGCGGTGGAGGCCGTGCGAATGGTGGCGCGGCTGCCGTACGGGCTGTGCGCGCTCGATCTGCACGGCCGGATCAGCTTCGCCAACGCGTCGGCGGGTGAGCTGCTCGGCCTGCCGGTCAGCGCGCTGCTGGGTTCACATCTGTGGGCGTGCGTGCCGTGGCTGAACGATCCGCTCTTCGAGGACCGCTACCGTGCCGCGCTGCTGGGCCAGCAGGTGACGTCGTTCGTGGCGCTGCGACCGCCTGCCGACTGGCTGTCGTTCCGGCTGTATCCCAGTACGAACGGGCTGAGCCTCAGGATCTCCCGGGCACGGTCGGCGGAGGCGACCGGCCGCACCGGGCAGCGGCCAGGGGACGGCGGCTCGCGTCTCGTCACCATGTCGCACGTCCTGAACCTGTCCGGCGCGCTCACCAAGGCGGTGGGTGTGCAGGACGTGGTGCAGCTGGTCGCGGACGAGATCGCGCCCGCCGTCGGCAGCCAGGCGCTGGTTCTCCTCGGCTCCCAGGGCGGCCGACTGCACGTGCTCGGTCACCGTGGCTATCCGGACCCGCACGCCGTGGAGCGGTTCGACGGGATGTCGCTCACCGCGCAGTCGCCGGGGGTGCACGCGCTGTCCAGTGGGGTGCCCGCGTTCTTCGAGTCCCGCCGGCAGATGGAGCGGCTCTATCCGGAGCAGTCCCCGACACAAGACGGCATGGCGGCCTGGGCGTATCTGCCGCTGATCGCGTCGGGCCGTCCGGTGGGCACCTGTGTCCTCGCGTACGCCGAGCCGCATCATTTCCCCGCCGACGAGCGTGCCGTGCTGACCAGCATGAGCGGGCTGATCGCGCAGGCGCTGGAGCGGGCGCGGCTGTACGACGTGAAGCACCAGCTGGCGCACGGTCTGCAGGCGGCCCTGCTGCCGCCCTCGCTGCCGTCGCTGCCCGGTATCGAGGCGGCCGCCCGGTATCTGCCCGCCACCCGTGGCATGGAGATCGGCGGTGACTTCTACGACCTGGCGCCGACGCCCGGCGGGGCCGTGGCGGTGATCGGGGACGTGCAGGGTCACAACGTCACGGCAGCCGGGCTGATGGGACAGATCCGGACCGCCGTACGCGCGTACACGACCGTCGGCCAGCCGCCCGAGGAGGTCATGAGCAGCACCAACCGGCTGCTGATGGACCTGGGCAGCGAGCTCTTCGCGAGCTGTGTGTATCTGCGTCTGGACCCGGCGCACGGCCAGGCCGTGATGGCCCGGGCCGGGCATCCGCCGCCCCTGCTGAGAAGGCCCGACGGGCAGGTGCGGGTGCTCGATCTGGCCGGCGGGCCGCTGCTCGGGATCGACGCGGCGGCCACGTATCCGACGACTCAGGTGTCGCTCGCGCCCGGGTCCGTACTCGCCCTCTACACCGACGGGCTGATCGAGTCCCCCGGTGCCGACATCGAGGAGGCGCTGGCCCGTCTCGCGGGGCGGCTCACCGAGATCGGCGACCAGCCGCTGGAGGAGCTGGCCGACGCGCTCGTACGGCACAGCGGGACGGAGCTGGAGCGGGTCGACGACGTGGCGCTGCTGCTTCTGCGCTCGCTTGAGACCGGTGATTGACCTGCGGGTCGGTGGGGGCTGGTCGCGCAGTTCCCCGCGCCCCTTGCGGGGCGCGGTACCGCAACCGGACTTCACAAGGCCGCCCAGCCCTCCTCACGCATGCGCGGGGCGGTCCGGCCCTCCCGCCGGAGAGCCGGACCGCCCCACTACGGCCGCTGTCACGTGCGGCCGAAATCTGCTGTGCGTCAGCCGGTCAGGCCCGCGATCAGACCGGCTTCTTCGTCGGCATCCGCTTCTTCACCGGCACCGACTTCCTCACCTGCACCGGCCTCTTCACCAGCGCCCGCTTCTTCACCTGCGCCGGCCTCTTCACCAGCGCCCGCTTCTTCACCTGCGCCGGCCTCTTCACCAGCGCCCGCTCCACCGGCACCGGCTTCCTCACCAGCACCGGCATCGCCACCGGCTCCGCCGTCGCCGATCGTCGCGCCGACCGCCTCCAGGGCGGTGGTGACCGGCTGGAAGAAGGTCTCGCCGCCGACGGTGCAGTCGCCGCTGCCGCCGGAGGTCAGGCCGACCGCACTGTTCTCGTTGAACAGCGAGCCGCCGCTGTCACCGGGCTCGGCGCAGACGTCGGTCTGGATCAGACCGGTGACCGTGCCCTCCGCGTAGTTCACAGTGGCGTTGAGGGCGGTGACCGTGCCCGAGTCCTGGCCGGTGGTGCTGCCCATCCGGGTGACCGGCATACCGACCTCGGCCTCGGCGGCCTGCGCGATGTCGACCTGCTCGCCGCCGAGGTTCACCGTGCTGGGCGCCTCGGTCGCCGGGTCGTCGTAGTTGACGAGCCCGAAGTCGCCCTCACCGGGGAATGTGGCCGTCTGAGCATCGACCGTGCCGATCGGCGCGCCACCCTCCTCCTCCGACCACTCGGCGGCCGCGACAGCACAGTGACCGGCGGTCAGGAACGCGGGGTTGCCCTCGGCGTTGGTGACGTTGAAGCCGAGCGAGCAACGCGAACCACCACCGAAGATGGCGTCGCCGCCCGCGGCGAACGTCTTGAACTCACCGGCGGTCTTCTTGACGGACGCCATGTCCGAGCCGAGCGACTTGACCGTCGACTCCACCTGGTCCCAGTTCGAGCCCGTGACCGTGCTGTCGGCGGTGACCTGGATCTTGTTGGTCCTCGGGTCGACGGACCAGGCCGTACCGGGGATGGTCGCCTCGGACTTCAAGGTCTGCTCGGCGGCCTTGAGTTCGGACATGCTGTTGTCGACTTCGCGGACGACCGCGCCCGCCTGCTCGGCCCCGACGACGACGTTGTTGTTGTCGCCCACGACGTTGATGATGAGCTGCTGCTTGTCCTCGTCGTAGTACGAGCCGGCGAACGCCTCACCGAGCAGCGCCTCCAGCTCCGAGGACAGGTCGGACGCCTGCGCGGCATTGACCGTCTTCGGGGCCGCGGCGGCGTCGGTTCCTTCGTCCTGGGACGCCATCGCGTTGGGCAGTATCAGTGCCGCCGCTCCGAGCGCCGCCACGCTGCCCGCTGCTATTACGGCCTTGCGCTTTGGTGTTCGCTTGTGACTCAACTTCTTGACCTCCTGTGGGGACGGGGTCCGCGCTGCCGCTAGGCAGCTGATGGCGGCGCCTGGATGCCGACTGGTACGGATGCTGCGCGTGGGGTGTTCAACTCCCTTGGCGAACTTCCTCGTTCACTCGCCCTCCGCTACCGCGAAGTAACAGCGCGTTCGCCCCAGAGACCGGAATCCCGGCTTCAGGAAATCTGCACACCGATTACGCAGCCGGGTCACGGCCGATGGCGAATCTGCACAGCGGTCCGGCGGCTGCCGCCTCATTGGTTCGGGAGTGTCTGTTTCGCCAGTACGCCCGCAAGGCCCTCGGAGGGATCACACCGGGGATCGTGTGAAGAAGTCGCCACTGAGCCGTGCGCAGGTGTGCACGGTTGGGCTTCCGTCGGCCGCAAATGCCCTGATCACATGGGCCGTTGATTGGAAGCGCGGCGCGGCAGCGTGCTTTGATCCATCGCACCGCAGGGTCACCCCACGGTCCCCGGCGACGGGTGCCTGAGCCTTGCGGACGCGGCCGACCATCTGTCCCCCAGAGGGGGCCGCTCCCCCCTTGTGAATATCAATAGGAAGGGAAGTTCCCACATGAACTCCACCCCCCAGGTCGAGACCGTCGAGATCTCGGACGCCGACCTCGACACCGTCTCCGGCGGCCTGTCCGTCAACGCCCTGGGCACCGCCACCAGCGCGCTGGACTCCGTTGCCCCGGTCTCGGGCATCGTTGACACCGCCGTCGGCACCGTCGAGGGTGCGACCGGCCTCAACACGGCCCCGGTCACCAGCCTGGTCGCCGGTCTCTGATCGCATCAGTGTGCCGTGAGTCCCGGAACCGTTCGCCGGTTCCGGGGCTTCCGGATGCCGTGAACCAGTCGGCCGTACGGCATCCGTTCATCAAGCCCGTACGGACCGATCCCATACGTCCTGTCGTCCGCAGGTGAGGGAAAGTTCTCCGTGCAGTTCCGCCAACAGGCCCTCGCCAAGCTCCAGTCACCGGAGGAGCTCGACCTTCCGGTGCGCTTCGCCCGCCCGCAGGGCTGGCTCGTGCTGTCCGTGACGGTCGTCGTGATGGCCGCCGCCTCCGTCTGGGCCGTCACGGGATCCGTCGCCTCCACGGTGACCGCTCCCGCCATCCTCACGCACGGGCAGGGCAGTTACGTTCTGCAGAGCCCGGTCTCCGGCCAGGTCACCGCGGTCCTCGCCAAGCAGGGCGAGCGGATCGGCGCCGACGCCCCCGTACTCAAGGTCCGTACGGCGAAGGGCGAGACGGTCGTGCGCACCGTCGCCGCCGGCCGGGTCAACGCCCTCGCCGCCACGATGGGCGCCATCATCCAGACCGGCGCGAACGTCGCCTCCGTGGAGAAGGTCGCAGGCGCCAAAGACCCGTTGTTCGCGACGGTGTACGTGCCCGCCGAGAACGCCGCCACGATTCCCGACGACGCGGCCGTGGACCTCACCGTCCAGTCGGTGCCCACCCAGGAGTACGGCGTGCTGCGCGGCCAGGTGAAGAAGGTCGACCGGAACGCCCAGACGCCGCAGCAGATCACCGCTTTCCTCGGCGACAGCCAACTGGCCGAGCAGTTCACCAAGGACGGCCGGCCGGTGGCGGTACTCGTCCGCCTCGACCGTTCGTCCGGCACGAAGTCCGGCTACAAGTGGTCGTCCACGGAGGGCCCGCCGTTCCGGCTCGACTCCATGACCATGGCCTCCGGCTCGATCCGGATGGCCGACGAGCATCCGATCGATTGGCTGCTGCCGTGACCGCCCCCCAGGAAACCGGAACCGGCACCGATCGGTCCGAACTTCCGCCGCCCGTACGGGGACGACGCCGCGCCGCGCCGCCGAAGCGCACCGTACCCAAGGGCCGCCGCAAGACGGTCCGCACGCCCACGGTCCTCCAGATGGAGGCCGTGGAGTGCGGCGCCGCCTCCCTCGCCATGGTGCTCGGCCACTACGGGCGGCACATCCCGCTCGAAGAACTGCGCATCGCCTGCGGTGTCTCGCGGGACGGCTCGCGGGCCAGCAACCTGCTGAAGGCGGCGCGCAGTTACGGCCTCACCGCCAAGGGCATGCAGATGGACACGGCGGCGCTCGCCGAGGTGCGCGCCCCGGCGATCCTCTTCTGGGAGTTCAACCACTACGTCGTCTACGACGGCATGGGGCGCCGCTTCGGCCGGCGCGGAGTGCACATCAACGACCCCGGCAAGGGCCGCCGTTTCATCCCGATGGAGGACTTCGACACCAGCTTCACCGGTGTGGTCCTGGTCATGGAGCCGGGTCCTGACTTCGAGAAGGGCGGACGCAAACCGGGCGTCCTGGGCGCCATGCCGGCCCGGCTGCGCGGGACTTCGGGCACCATGCCCGCCGCAGTGCTGGCGAGTCTGCTGCTGGTGGCAGTCGGGGCCGCGGTCCCCGCGCTCAGCCGTACATACATCGACATGTTCCTGATCGGCGGGCAGACCTCGCTGCTCACCGTGCTGTTCGCCTCGATGGGCGCGACCGTGCTGCTCACGGTCGTGCTGACCTGGCTGCAGCAGGCGAACCTGCTGCGCGGGCGCATCATCTCCTCGACGCTGAGCAGCGCGAAGTTCCTGCGGCATCTGCTGCGGCTGCCCGTCACGTTCTTCTCCCAGCGCAGTCCGGCCGACCTGGTGCAGCGGCTCCAGTCGAACGACGCGGTGGCCGAGACGCTGGCCCGGGATCTGGCGGCGGCGGGCGTGGACGCGGTCGTGGTGGTGCTGTACGCGGTCCTGCTCTACACCTACGACCCGCAGCTCACAGCCGTGGGCATCGGGGTCGCGCTGCTCAACCTGGTGGCGATGCGGGTGGTGATCCGGCTGCGGGCGACGCGTACCGCCAAGCTGCGCGCGGACAGCGCACGGCTCACCAACACGGCGTACACCGGGCTGCAGTTGATCGAGACGATGAAAGCGACCGGCGGTGAGGACGGCTACTTCCGCAAATGGGCCGGGCAGCACGCCACCACGCTCGAGGAGCAGCAGCGGCTCGGTGTGCCGAGCGCCTGGCTGGGTGTGGTCGCGCCGACGCTGGCGACGCTCAACAGCGCGCTGATCCTGTGGATCGGCGGAATGCGGGCCGTGGAGGGCCACATCTCCGTCGGTCTGCTCGTGGCGTTCCAGGCGCTGGTGACCCGCTTCACCGCGCCGATCACCCGCCTCAACGGCGTCGCGGGCCGCATCCAGGACTTCGCCGCCGACGTGGCCCGTCTCAAGGACGTCGAGAACTTCGCGGCGGACCCCCTCTACTCACGCCCGGGCGCGGGCGAAAGTACCCGCCGGCTGCACGGTCATGTGGAGCTGGAGAACATCACGTTCGGCTACAGCCCGCTCGACAAGCCGCTGCTGTCCGGCTTCTCGCTGACGGTCGGGCCGGGGCAGCAGGTGGCGCTCGTCGGCGGTTCCGGCAGCGGCAAGTCGACCGTGTCCAGGCTGATTTCGGGTCTCTACGCTCCCTGGGACGGCGTGATCCGGATCGACGGACAGCGGCTGGAGGACATCCCCCGCGGCGCGCTCGCGGCCTCCGTGTCCTTCGTCGACCAGGACGTCTTCCTCTTCGAGGGCACGGTCCGCGACAACATCGCGCTGTGGGACCCCTCGGTCCCGGACGACGCCGTGGTCGCGGCGCTCCAGGACGCGGCGGTGTACGACGTCGTGATGCGCCGCCCCGGTGGTATCCACAGCAAGGTCGAGCAGGACGGCCGTAACTTCTCCGGCGGCCAGCGCCAACGGCTGGAGATCGCACGGGCGTTGGTGCGCAGGCCCAGCATCCTCGTCCTCGACGAGGTGACGAGCGCCCTGGACGCGGAGACCGAGCAGATCGTGATGGACAACCTGCGCAAGCGCGGCTGCGCCTGCGTGGTGATCGCACACCGGCTCAGCACCGTGCGCGACAGCGACGAGATCGTGGTCCTCCAGCACGGCACGATCGTGGAACGCGGGCGTCACGACGCCCTGGTGGCGGCCGGCGGCCCGTACGCCGAGCTGGTCAGGGAGCGCTGAGATGACATCCGTACCCGACCAGCACCAACAGCCGGTCGCCGAGGGCGACTACGTGCTCGCCGCGCTCGGCGGCATGGGCACTCCGGTCGACGGCTCCGGCCTCACCCGCCTGGACCTCGAAGGCCCGCACGTGCTGTGGCTCGTCGCTTCCGGCGCCATGGACCTCTTCGCGGTCGACGCGGTCCAGCAGGGCCACTGGCACCACCTCGGCCGCCTCGAAGCGGGCACACTGCTGCTCGGCCCGGTCGCGGGACCGCAGCACAGCCTCGTCGGCAGGCCCCTGCGCGAGTGCGTCCTGCGCCGTATCGAAATGCGGGAGCTGTACCAGCCGCCGCAGACCGAGACATGGACGTACGACCCGTACGGCAACCCCGTGTTCGTACCCCCGGCCACCAGCCCCCTGGAGTACGCCCTCTCCCTGGGTGTCGGCCGGGGCCTGGCCATCCTCTTCGAGGCGCCCCTCGCGACCGAGCGGGGCGCGGCCCTGACCGACGACGACATCCTGTGGATGCAGGTGCCGCCGGGCAGTGTGCAGTACGGGTCGGTGTACGGCGCCGAGGCCGCGGCCGATCTGCTGGTGGACCCGGCGATGTGGCAGGCCATGGTCGATCAGCAGTACCGGCTGCTCGCCACCCTCGACCGCTGGATCGAGCAACTGGAACGCACCCATGAGGACCGTACGGCCGAGGGCATCAAGGCCGGTGAGGAGGTCCGCGCCCGGGCCGACCGCACCCTGATCGCCTCCATCTCCAAGCGCTCGGGATCGACCGGGCCCGCGGCGGACGCCGACGCCACCTACGCCGCCTGCAAGCTCGTCGCCCGCGCTGCCGGGCTCGCGCTCGCGGACCCCGCGCAGAGCGGCACGGAGAGCGACCGACTCGACCCCGTCGAGCGGATCGCGCTCGCCTCCCGCCTCCGTACCCGGGCCATACGCCTGGACGGGCGCTGGTGGCGCGACAACATCGGTCCGCTGGTCGGCCACCGGTCCGCGTCCGGCGCTCCGGTCGCGCTGCTGTGGCGGCGCGGCGGCTATGTGGCCGTGCACCCGAGCGGTCGTGAGACACCGGTCGAGAAGGCCAACGTGGCGGAGTTCGAGCCGCGCGCCGTCATGTTCTACCGGCCGCTGCCCGAACGCCGGCTGGGCCCGCTCGGGCTGCTGCGCTTCAGCCTCCGCGGCACCGGCGGCGATCTGCGCAATCTCGCGCTCAGCGGACTTGTCACGGTGGCGCTGGGCGCGCTGGTGCCGATCGCGACCGGGCAGGTGCTCGGGGTCTATGTGCCGAAGGCCCAGGAGAACCTGATCGTCCAGTTCTGCCTGGCCATCATGATCGCCAGTGTGGTGTCGGCGGCGTTCATGCTGATGCAGAACCTCACCATCCTGCGGATGGAGGGACGTATCGAGGCCACGCTCCAACCCGCCGTGTGGGACCGGCTGCTCAGGCTGCCCACGAAGTTCTTCACCGCGCGCTCGACCGGCGAACTGGCCAGCGCCGCCATGGGCATCAGCTCGATGCGCCGCATGATGGCGGGCATCGGCCCGGTCGTCGTCCAGGCGGGCACGGTCGGCCTGATGAACCTCGTCCTGCTGCTCGTGTACAGCGTCCCGATGGCGCTGGCCGCGATCGGCATGCTCGTCGTGATCGCCGCGGTGTTCCTCGGGCTCGGACTGTGGCAGGTGCGCTGGCAGCGCCGCCTCGTCGTGCTGAGCAACAAGCTCAACAACCAGGCGTTCCAGACGCTGCGGGGCCTGCCCAAGCTGCGGGTCGCGGCGGCCGAGAACTACGCGTACGCGGCCTGGGCGAGCGAGTTCGCGCGCAGCCGTGAGCTGCAGCAGCGGGTCGGGCGGATCAAGAACCTCAACACGGTGCTGGGCGCGGTGTATCTGCCGCTCAGCTCGCTGATCATCTTCATGCTGCTGGCGGGACCGGCACGCGGGTCGATGTCGGCCGGCGCCTTTCTGACCTTCACCACCTCGATGACCATGCTGCTGACCTCGGTGACCCAGCTGACCGGTGCGTTCGTCTCGGCGGTCGCCGCGCTGCCGATGTTCGAGGAGATCAAGCCGGTCCTCGACGCGACGCCCGAGGTCCGTGTGGCGAGCACCCGCCCCGCCGCGCTGTCCGGCGCCATGGAGGCCAAGAAGCTGTCCTTCCGGTACACCGACGACGGCCCGCTGGTCCTCGACGGCGTGTCCTTCGCGATCCGGCCGGGCGAGTTCGTGGCGATCGTCGGTCCCAGCGGCTGCGGCAAGTCCACCCTGCTGCGCCTGCTCATCGGCTTCGACAAACCGGTCTCGGGAAGCGTCCTGTACGACGGTCAGGACCTGGCCGCACTCGACCAGTCGGCCGTACGCCGTCAGTGCGGTGTCGTGCTCCAGCACGCGCAGCCGTTCACCGGCTCGATCCTGGACTGCATCTGCGGCACCGAGCCGTACACACCCGAAGAGGCCATGGCCGCCGCCGAGATGGCCGGACTCGCCGAGGACATCAAGCGCATGCCGATGGGCCTGCACACCATCGTCTCCGGCAGCGGCGCGATCTCAGGCGGCCAGCGCCAGCGGCTGATGATCGCCCAGGCACTGATCCGCCGGCCACGCATCCTCTTCTTCGACGAGGCGACCAGCGCCCTCGACAACGAGACGCAGCGCCGGGTCATCGAGAGCACCCACGCGCTCAACGCCACACGTGTCGTGATCGCACACCGGCTGTCGACCGTGCTGGACGCGGACCGCGTCATCGTCATGTCCGAGGGACGCGTGGTGCAGCAGGGCCCGCCCGCGCAGCTGCTCGCCGACACGAGCGGGCGGCTGCACGAGCTGGTACGACGCCAGATGGCGTGAGTGACGCCGAAAGTCCTGTACGAGCGCTGCGGTCTCGGGCACTGGGACGCGTTCCCCCGGCGGTCGGGCGCCGAAGCGCTCCGGAGTCACTGCCCGTGCGAGTACCGGCGAGCCAGGATGCGCAGGGCGGCCCTGCTGTTCTGACCGGTGCGGTCGCGAAGACTCGCCAGGTGCTTTTCGACGGTGCGTGGCGAGAGGAAGAGCTGCTCGGCGATCTCCTGGTTGCCCAGCCCCCGACCGAGCAGGCGCAGCACCTCGTACTCCCGGGCGGTCACGCCCGTCCGCCGCAGCTCCTGCGGAATCGTGTCGTGGCCCTGTCGGCGACGGGGAACGGGAGAGCCCGCTTCCCGCAGCAGGGCGCGGCAGGCTGCCGACACCCGTGTCGTGCCCCGGTCGTGGAAGAAGTGCTCGGCGGCGCGCAGCCACTCGACGGGACTTCCCCAGTTGTCGGTGAGTGCCGCCTGAGCGCCCAGGCGCAGACACAGGTGGCGGGCCAGGGGTATGACGTCGGTCCCGGCCAGGGCCTCCTCAGCCGCCTTGGCGGCCTCGGCGGCCCGGCCTTCGCGGCCCAGCAGCACGGCCCGGGACCAGCCGACGAAGGGCCGGTCCCAGTGGGCCTCGGTGAGCCGGCCGGCGACGGCCCCGTCCAGCTCCGCCCAGCCGGCCGCGCCCCGTACGGTACGCAGGAGCAGGTACGGACCCAGAAAGCCGGTGACCCCCCGGGTGCTGGGCAGTGCCCGCATGACCTGGTCCGCCTCGGTGAACTCGGCCATCGCCCGGTCGTGTTCCTCCCGCAGCAGGGAGCAGACGCCCCGGGCCCAGCCCCACACGGAGGTGTCGGCGTAGCCCCAGACCGCTCCGGCGCTCCCTCCGGCCAGTGCGTTCTCCAGGATGTGCAGCGCGGCCTGGAGTTTCTCCCGCTCCCCACGGACGGCGGCGATGATGGCGTCCATTCCGGCACCGAGCAGCTCCACTTCTTCCAGCCGTAGTCTGCGAGCCGTCGCCCGGAGCCGCCGGGCGGAATCAGCGGCCGCAGCCAGGTCGTCGCGCAGCACATGGGCGAGCGTCAGATGCATGTCGGCCCAGGCCGTCATCAGCACCGCGCCGGTCTCGTCGGCCGCCTTCCGCGCGGCCAGCAGCCGCTCGGTCCCGGTGAACCGGACCCGGTCGAGCGCGCCGAGTTCCAGCAGGCCGCGAATTCGCCAGACCGGCAGCGCGTAGGTCTCGGCCGTGGCCACCAGACGCTCGAACACCTTCTCCGCCTCGGCCAGGTCCAGGGGCCTCAGGCAGTACCCGAGCATGTTCAGCGCCTTGCAGCTCACCTCCGGCAGACCGACCGCCTCGGCGGTCGCCACGGCCCCTTCGGCCAGGGCCCTGGCGCTCTCCAGCCGGTCCGGGCGCTGTGAGTTGAGCACCAGGTGCGCGGCGACCGCGTCCAGGGCCGCGCGGGACGCAGGGTCGGGCTCGGCACCGAGCAGCTCCCGCGCACGCCGGACGGCGGTCAGGCCCTCCTCCCAGCGCTGGACGGTGGCCGCGGCCCCGGCCTGCGTCAGGAAACCCGCGGCACGCCGGGCGGGCGGCGCGCCCCATGCGGTCAGAATGCGGTCCAGCCGGGCGCCGAGCTCCGGGACGCGCTGGACGTCGCCCGTGAGGACGAGTGTCCGCAGCAGCTCCTCCAGGAGCCGGGCCACGGCCTCGGGCGGGGCGTCCGTGGCGTCGGCGGTCAGCTCCAGGCCCCGGTCGAGGAGTTCCATCGCGGTCAGCAGGGCACCCCGCTGGACCGCCTGCCGGCCGGCCCGGGTGAGCAGCACGGCCGCCCGCGCCCGCTGCCCGCCGGCGACGCACAGCTCAGCGGCCAGGCGGTACAGGTCGTCGCCCGAGTCACCACCGATCAGACCGTGGGTCTGCCCGAGCCGCCCTGCGCCTCCCGTCCCCCGCTCCGACGCGTCGGCGGACTCGGTCGCGTGGCTCGCGTGGGCGGACTCGATGGCGTCGGCGGCGGCGAGACAGAGCGCCGCCCGTTCCGCGGGCAGCAGCCGGTGGGCGATGGCATCGGCGGTCAGGGCGTGGCGGAAAATGTGCCAGCCGGGCTCCTCCGCGGTGGGGCCGTGGGCGGTGCCGTCGGCGACCAGGTGAGCGCGTGCCGCCTGCCGCAGCTGGCGCAGCGCCGTCGTCCGGTCGAGCCCGGCGACACGGGCGGCGACGTCCACGGGGAAGCGCCTGCCCAGGACGGCCGCCGCTTCCAGGAGCGCGACTCCGGGCGGTTCCAGGTGGTCCACGCGCTGGAGGACAGCGGCGGCGACCGTCGCGGGTACTCCGGCGTTCAGCGCGCCGGTCACCGTCCAGCCGGCGCCCTGCCGCTCGACGAGGTCGCCGCTGTCGACCATGGCCCGCAGCAGTTCCTCCACGACGAAGGGGACGCCATCCGAGACGGCGTGCAGGCGGTCCAGTACGGCCGCCGGTACCTTGTCGGCGTCGTCGTGACCCAGACAGCGGGCGGCCAGTTCCGCCGTATGGGCGGGCCCGAGGCGGGCCAGGCGCAGTGTGCGGGCCGCACGGCGGGATGCCGCGGCTTCGGCGAGGTCGAGGGCGGGTCCGGGCCCACCGCGCAGGGTGGCCAGCAGGACGGCCCGCTGGCCGGGAAGGTTGTCCGTGAGGTAGTCGACGATGGTCAGTGTGTCGGCGTCCGCGTCGTGCAGGTCCTCCAGCACCAGAACGCAGCCACGGGTGCGTCCGAGGACACCCAGGAGCCGCAGCACCGCCTCCGCGTAGCCCACCAGCGGCGCACCGTCCTGCGGCGCCAGCCCGCACAGCCGCGACAGCAGCGGCTCGTAGGGGCCCAAGTCCCCGTCCGCGGGCGCGCCTTCACCGCGCAGTCCGGAGAACACGGCCTCCGCCAGCGGGCGCAGTGGCACCGCGCGCCCGGCGGATGCGGCCCGCCCGCGCAGCACCCGTAACCCGGTGCGTACGGCTGTGGCTGCGGCCTCCTCGACGAGGCGCGACTTGCCGATGCCCGGCTCGCCCAGCACGAACACCGACGAGCCCCGCCCTTCGCCCGCCGACCGGCCTGCCTCGGTCAGAAGGTCCAGTTCCGGTCCTCTGCCGACCAGCGTCGGTGACGACAACGACGACACTCAGGCCCCCTGTGCCCTCTTCCGGGATGCCCCGGCCGCCCCCTCGAATACTCCTTCGAGTTCATACAGCGTAGTACCCACGAGTCACAGGGGCCGCACAACTAGATGGGGGCGCTTCCCCCATGTCCGCGGCCGAGGCGCACGGCACGCTCTTCTCCAGCAGGTAGGGGGGACAGGGCATGTCCGGGGGACATGCCCTGTTGCTGTTCTTTCTTCGATGGGGGGTTCCCAATGCCTTCAAGGTCTTCGGTTCTGGTCACCGCCGGGCTTCTGGGTGTGGTCCTGTGCGGATGCTCGTCGCTCACCGGAAGTTCGGAAGTGGGTGCGGGCACGTCGTCGTCGAAGGGTTCGGCAGCGGACGGGCCGGAGGTGCCGGATTCCGTCCTGGACCTGGAGCGGGTGTGCACGGACGGGCTCGGCTTCTCGGGGATGCCCGCCTACGACCGTACGAAGAAGACCGTGCACCCGGCGATGCTCATGAACAACCCCGGCGACAACTGGTCGCAGTTCGAGCCGCCCGCCGGCGACTTCCCCAAGGGCTGGTTCCTCGGCTACTCGGACAAGCCGGCCGCCGCGGAGCTGGTCGTCTGCCTCGAGCGCACCAAGGCGACCCCGACGGGCAAGGTGTGCGACATGGAGACCGATGACGGCAAGCCGCTGAAGATACGCACGTACAACACCTCGTACCAGCTGAAGGTCGTCGAGGCGCGGACGGGCAAGGCACTGTACGAGCACACTGGTGAGGCCAAGTCCGACGAGTGCCCGGTGTACATCCTCACCTCGGAGGGTGAGGACAAGGACAAGTACTACAACGAGGTGCGGCCCAAGGACTACCGCAAGCGCGTCCAGCCCTTCATCGCGCCGTAAGCCGTCCCGCCCCCACCCTCCCCTGGAGGACAGCGTGCCCGCCACGACCACCGCCGTCGATCTCACCGAGTTCAGCGCCGCCCTCGGCGGCTCCCGTCAGCTCAGAGGCCATCTCACCCGGCCCACCGGGCCGGGCCCCTGGCCCGGCGTCGTCGTGATCCATGAGGCGCTGGGCATCAACGATGTGATGCACCGTCAGGCGGAACGACTGGCGAGAGCCGGGTACCTCGTCCTCATGCCCGACCTGTTCACCGACGGAGGGGCCGCACGCTGCCTGGTGCCGACCTTCCGGGCCGCCCTGTCCGGACGCGGCCGAGCCTTCCATGACATCGAGGCGGCCCGTACCCACCTCGCCCGGGATCCCGACTGCACCGGGCGGATCGGCGTCATCGGCTTCTGTATGGGCGGTTCCTTCGCCCTCCTCGCCGTGAGCGGTGGCGACTTCGACGCCGCCTCCGTCAACTACGGCCGTCTGCCGAAGCATCTCGAACGGGCGCTCACCGATTCCTGCCCCGTCGTCGCGAGTTACG
Organism: Streptomyces sp. NPDC048825; assembly: GCF_043198355.1. Classification (NCBI taxonomy): domain Bacteria; kingdom Bacillati; phylum Actinomycetota; class Actinomycetes; order Kitasatosporales; family Streptomycetaceae; genus Streptomyces; species Streptomyces sp. NPDC048825. Next base: position 183,397 of record NZ_JBICUR010000009.1, on the reverse strand, counting down.
GAGCCCGCGACCGGACACTGAAGGGCGCGGCCTCCGGTCTGGAGGCGTCGCTCGACCGGCTCGGCATCGTCCACGACGTCAAGGAGTATCCGGAGGCCGGGCACTCCTTCCTGAACGACGCCGAGGTCGGTCCACGCGCCCTGCGTCCGCTGATGCGTGTCGTCGGAATCAGGCCGCACCCGGAGTCCGCCGTCGATGCCTGGCGACGCATCGACGACTTCTTCGCCACGCACCTCAAGCCGGAAAGCCGGGAGGGCTGATCGACCAAGGGGGCGGCTGCACGAGCTGGTGCGGCGGCAGATGGCCTGATGGAGCGAACGGGCCCGCCAGGGTTCACAACTTGTCGTGCGGCGCCCATGGTGGCGGTATGCGCAGATCCGCGGCGGCTGTCGGCAGTTCGCTGTTCCTCGCACTCGCGCCCGGCACGGTGGCCGTACTGGTGCCGTGGTGGCTGACGGGTTGGCGGGCAGTGGACTGGTGGCCACCCCTGCGAGGGCTGGGGATCGTGCCGCTGGTGGCGGGCGCGGTGGTACTGCTGTCCGCGTTCGTGCGGTTCGTGGTGGAGGGGCTGGGCACGCCCGCCCCCGTCGCGCCCACCGAGCACCTCGTCGTGGGCGGGCTCTACCGGCACGTACGCAATCCGATGTACGTGGCGATCGTCGCCGTCATCGCGGGTCAGGCACTGCTGCTGGCGCGGCCGGTGTTGTTCGTCTACGGCGCGCTCGCCGGGCTGGGGATGTGGGCTTTCGCGAGGGGGTACGAGGAGCCGGCGCTCTCGCGGCAGTTCGGCGAGGACTACGAGCGCTACCGGGACGCGGTGCCCGGCTGGTGGCCCCGGCTGCGCCCCTGGCGCGAGCCTGAGTGACGCGCATTCGTGTACCGGCGGTAGCCGACAGGGTCAGCTCGCGTCGTCCATGCCGGGTACCGGTGCGCCCGACGGGGCTCCGGCACCGACGTAGCCGCGGTAGAACTCGTGCCACTGCGGAGTGTCACCGGCGTGCGGCCCCGCGAACCGCTCGCCGCGGGCCCATACGTCGAGGGCCATGAGGCACACCTCCCAGCCCGCGCCGTTACGGGCAGCCGTGTTCTCCTCCACCAGCACGTTGGTGAGCGTGAAGCGGGTGCGCTTCTCGTCCAACTCCTCGAGGTCGAAGTGGAGTTCGTCGCCTCCCCAGCTGAAGGAGAGGTGCCGGGGCGCGTCGACGGCGAGCACCTGGCCCATCGTGTCCACCGTGTTCGGGTCATCGCTGAACTTGATCGTGCCGCCGACGCGCAGTTCGATCTCGGCGCGGGACGGGAACCAGTGGGCCAGTTCGTCGGTGTCGGTCACGAACTGCCAGACGCGATCGATGGGGTGGCCGTAGACGCGGGTGAAGCGGACGGCCGAGCGGCCGTCGTCCAGAGTGAGGTAGGTGCCGGTGAGTTCGACGGACATGGTGACTCAGTCCTTCGGGTCGTGGGCTCGGTTGTCCTCGTCCGACGACTCCCCCATCGTCGCTGCTGTCGCCGCCGTCTCGTCCAGGCGGCGCCCGAGCGCGTCGAGGCTGTCGTTCCACAGTTTGCGGTACGGCGCCAGCCAGGCGTCCAGTTCCGCGATCGGCGCCGGATCGAGGGTGTAGACCCGGCGCTGCGCGTCCTGCCGTACGCGCACCAGGCCCGCCTCGCGCAGCACCTTGAGGTGCTTGGACGTACTGGGCTGACTCAGACCGCAGGCGTCGGCGATCTCACCGACGGGCCGCGGACGCTCCAGGAGCAGACCGACGATGACCCGCCGGTGCGGGTCGGCGAGTGCGGTCCACAGGGACGCATCGGACATGGATTCAATATGCCTCTACAGTTATATGCCAGTCAAGGCATACATGGTCCAGAGCAAATGGCCCGAGATCGAAACAGCATGCGGGGCCACAACAGCCATCCCTGCCCCATCCGTTGACTTCCTCCTCACACGGCTCTACGTTCGGCGCGCTCGCTCGTTCGGATTGCCGATCCATGTTCGACATTTCGACCACACCTCCCTTGCCTTGAAATGGAGCCTGACGTGAACAGACCCTCGGACGCGGGCGGGCCCTCCCGCCGGCTCTTCCTCGGCATGGCCGCCACCGTCCCGGTGGCCATGACCGGCGCTCTCAGCCTCGGCGCCGGGAGCGCGAGCGCGGCGACCGGGCCGTCGTACGTGATGGGGTACTTCACCGAGTCGACCAACCTCGGCGCGGGCACCGACTACGGCCTCCACCTCGCCGTCAGCACCGACGGCCTCCAGTGGCTGCCGCTGAACCAGAACAACCCGGTGGCGACCCCCACCCAAGGCGCCCTCGGCCTGCGCGACCCGTTCATCATGCGCAAGCAGGACGGCACCTTCGTCGTCCTGGCGACCGACCTCCAGGGCACCGACTGGAGCCGTACCAGCGTCAACATCCATGTCTGGGACTCCACGGACCTGCGCACCTTCACCGGCTACCGGCTGCTGAAGCTGCACGACATGACCAACACCCACAGCTGGGCGCCGGAGGCGTACTGGGACGCCTCACGCGGCCGGTACGGGATCCTCTACTCCTCGGTGAACAGCAGCGGCCACAACGTGATCATGGTCAGCTACACGACCGACTTCCGGACGAGCGCCAGCCCACAAGTCTTCTTCGACCCCGGGTACGACGTCATCGACGGCAACCTGGCCGTGGGCGTGAACGGCGTCAACTACCTCTACTACAAGGAGAACCAGACGCTGGTGGGGGCGCGGTCCACCTCCCTCAACCCCGGCAGCTTCACCAAGTTCAGTACGCCGGTCGCGCACGGCGGCACAGAGGCGCCGATCCTGGTGAAGGCCCACACGTCCAGCACCTGGTACCTGTGGGGCGACACCTACACGCCCAACGGCGTCTTCTACGCCTGGCAGACGAGCAACCTGGCCTCCGGCACGTGGACCCCCGTGGACCAGCGGCTCTACACGCAACCCCTCAACTCCAAGCACGGCACGACCGCGGCGATCACGGGAGCCGAGTACGACAACCTCGTCGCGCGCTACGGGGCACCGGCCTGGAACAGGCTCAAGTCGTACAACTATCCGGCCCGTTACGTCCGGCACAGCGGTTACGTCGGCAGGATCGACCCGTACCCGATCGACCCGTACGCCGACTCCCAGTGGAAGCTGGTGCCGGGCCTGGCGGACTCAGCGGGGGTGTCCTTCCAGTCGGTCAGCCACCCCACCCGCTACCTGCGGCACTACAGCTACAACCTGCGCCTCGACGTGAACGACGGCACGACGGCGTTCGCGCAGGACGCGACGTTCCACCGGACCGCCGGCCTGGCCGACTCCACCTGGGCGTCGTTCCGCTCGCACAACTTCCCGACGCGCTACATCAGGCACTCCGGGTACGTCCTGCGGATCGATCCCGTCTCGACGGCGAGTGAACGGGCCGACGCGACCTTCCAGGTCGGCTACTGACACCCGGCGATCGAGGGGCGGCGCAGTCGTGCCACCCCTCGATCGTTCCTACACGCCTACCAGGGCAATTCCCCGGTTTCGTCTTGGAAAGTCCCTGTCGGACCGTCCGCGTCGAGAGTTGCCAGACGCACGACAGTTCTGGCGCTCTCTTCCACTGGCCTTCCGATTCCGAAGGCCGCGGTCATATCGGTGGCGGTGGTGCCGGGCTCAAGTGCATTGAACTTGATGCCCGGCTGGGACTTGGCGTACTGGACCGTCAGCATGGTCGCTGCTGACTTGGACGCAGAGTAGAGCGCAAGCGGCACGTTGAACTCCGGCCGGTCGGGGTTGTTCACTGCCCAAAATGACCCGAGGCTGCTCGAAACGGTAACCACGGCAGGGTTCGATGATTTGCGCAGTAGGGGAAGTGCCGCCTCCGTGACCCGCACGACTCCCACCGCGTTGGTGTCGAAAATTCGCAGTGCCGTGGGACCGTCGAGGAATTCGTTCCCGAGGATGCCCGCGTTGTTCACAAGAACGTCGAGCCGGCCCTCAGCCGAGTCAATTGTCGCCAGCGCGCTGCTCACCGACGCGTCGTCGGTCACGTCGAGCTGCACGAATCGTGCGCCAAGCGCTGCCGCAGCCTTTACACCTCGCTCGACGTCACGCGCGCCGATGTAGACAACGTGGCCCAACTCCAGAAGTTGTTTGGCTGTCTCGAAACCGATGCCCTTGTTGGCCCCAGTGATCAGTGTGACGGTCATGCGTCTCCTCTAGATATACGTCGCCCGAACTGGCCGGCCGAGCGCCGCCGTCCTCGCCGGATGTGACGGTCGTGGAACTCAGATCTGGTTCAGGCCGCCGTCGACGTACAAGCTCGAACCGGTGATGAAGCTGCTCTGCTCGGAGGCGAGGAAGGTCACGGCGGCGGCGACCTCCTCCGGGCGCCCGAGCCGGCCCAGCGGCACACGCGTAGCCAGTTGCTGCTTGAAGTGCTCCGGGGCGGGAGTGAGCGCCGACAGTGCAGGAGTATCGGTCGGGCCGGGCGTGATGGTGTTGACCCGGATGCCGCGTCCCTTGAGTTCGTTGGCCCAGGTCCGGGAGAACGATCGGGTGGCGGCCTTGGTCGCCGCGTACACGCCGAGCGCTTCATCGCCGACGTCCACGTTGGTAGAGCCGTTCAAGATGACCGAGGCGCCGTCGTTGAGCAGGGGCAGCGCCTTCTGAACGGTGAACAGCGTGCCCCGGACGTTGATACCGAAGAGGGTGTCGAAGTGCTCCTCGGTGACCTGCTCAAGCGGCACGAGCGAGGCGACGGAGGCATTCGCAAACAGCACGTCCAGGCCTCGTCCCCGGCTACGGATCGTCTCGTAGAGCCGGTCCAGGTCGGCCAGGTTCGAGATGTCACCGGTCACCGCGGTAGCCGCTGAACCGATCACCTCGACGGCCGCGTCGAGTTCGGTCTTGCGTCGGCCGGTGATGAACACGTGTGCGCCCTCGGCCGCCAGCCGGATGGCACTGGCCAGGCCGATTCCGGCGCTGCCCCCGGTGACGAGAGCGGTCTTTCCCTCAAGTAATCCCACGTGAGTAGCTCCTTCGACTTCTGTAGCGATCGCTGCGGAAGTCGAACGTTAGCACTTCTGCAGCGATCGCTGCAGAAGAGGTAGGCTGCGGGGGTGGAGATCAAACAGAACGGCCCCATCGGCCGACCGCGAGGATTCGACGCCGACGAAGCTCTCGAGCGCGCCATGCTGGTCTTCTGGGAGCACGGCTACGAGGGGGCCAGCACGGCCTGCCTGACGAAGGCGATGGGCATCTCCACCACCAGCATGTACGCAGCCTTCGGCAACAAGGAAAAGCTGTTCTGCAAGGTTCTGGAGCGCTACACCGAAGGCCCGAGCGCATACCTGCCCCGGGCTCTGGAGGAGCCGACCGCCCTCGGCGTCGCCACCGCGATCCTGGCCGGCACCGTTCGGACCACCACCCGCCCGGCCCATCCCCACGGGTGCCTGGGCGTCCAGGGCGCCCTGACCACCAGCGACTCCGGGCAGGAAGTCCGTGACCTCCTGGTCGCCTGGCGCGACAACGGCTACTCCTGCATCCGAGAGCGGTTCCAGCGCGCCGTCGACGACGGCGACCTGCCTCCGCAGACCGATCCGGGGCTACTGGCCCGCTACGTCACCACCTTCGCCTACGGCATCGCCGTACAAGCCGCGAGCGGTGTCGGCCGCGATGAACTCCAGGAGATGGCCGACGCCGCCCTACGCAACTGGCCGCTCTTCTGAGAACCGCCCGGCGTGCGTCTTGACGAACTTCCGCTATCCCCTCCAGGCCCCGCCACCGTCCGAAGGTCACCGTGAAAAGACTTCAGTTCCGCTGAACTTCGGGCCCTACGACGACTGCGAGTGACGAGGCAGCAGGGCGACGGACGCAACGGGGATCGCGGCGAGAACCAGCCAGGGCACGGCGGGTGGCAGGCCCACGTCGAGCAGTGAGCCGGTGCCCGCGCTGCCGATCAGGACGATCAGGCCGGATACGGAGGACAGGGCGCCCATGTAGAGGCCGAGGCGGCCGTCCTCGGCGAGATCCGGCACCCAGGCGCGGGCGGCGGGCGCGACGAGCATCTGGCCGAGCGTGAGCAGCACGACGAAGCCCGCCGCGGGCAGCAGCCCGGCGTTGCCCGTCCACCCGGCGGGCCGCGCCGCGGCCACCACCGCGAACCCTGCGGCGATCAGCAACAACCCCGCGGCCATGGACCGGCGCAGGTCGAGCCGGTCCCCGGCCCAGCGGGTGAGGGGCAGTTGGGCGGTCACGACGAGCAGCGAGGACAGCGCGAACAGCCACGCCAGCGGCGCCTGCGAGCCCGCCGCCCGCTCCACCTCGTCGGGGAGGATCAGATACAGCTGGTTGTACGCCAGCAGGTAGGCGCCGTACGCACAACACAGCGCCAGGAAGCGGCGGTTGCCCACCAGCACGCGGGCTCCGCCCTTGACCGCGACCCGTTGCCGCCCCGGGATGTGCTGCGGCAGCAGCCGGAGATGCCCGGCCAGGACGAGGACGAAGACGCCCGCTCCCGCGAGGCACGCCACCCGGAAGTCCACCGCGAGCAGCAGCGCACCGAGGAACGGCCCGACGAACGCTCCGGCCTGTCCGGCCACGGTGAACAGCGCGAGCACGCCCGTACGGGGTCCACCGCCCGTCTCCTCCCACACCACGGCCTGGCGGGCGACCTCCGACTCGACGGCCGGGGAGAACAACGCGGCGGCGAATCCGATCAGCAGGACGGCCCCGATGACCGCCCAGGTCCGGTCCGCGTACCCGAGCCAGGCGAACCCGGCGATGCGCAGGGCACAGCCGGCGAGCACCACGGGCCGTACGCCATAGCGGTCGGCCAGCGCGCCGCCCACCACGAACAGGCCCTGCTGGCTGAAGGTCCTCAGGCCCAGGACGAGTCCGACCATCCAGCCCGCCATGCCGATCGCGGTGCCCAGGTGTTCGGCGAGGAAGGGCAGAACGGCGTAGAAGCCGACGTTGAAGGCGAGTTGAGTGAGGATCAGCAGGCGCAGCAACGGGTTCAGCCGGCTCCAGGTGCGCAGGCGCGAAGCACCGGCACCGGTCTCCGGGTCCGCCGCCTTGGCCTCCTCGGTCGGCTGCCGGGTCATCGGGACTCCTTGGTTGCGGTGGTGGCGGGCTGCTGTGCAGCGGGCGCGGACCGGGGGACGGCGAGGGTGGTCGGCGGCTGTGCGGCGACGGGCTTCGCGAAACGTCGGCGTCGGCGTCGCGGTCCCCAGGGCCACCGCACCCCTCCCCCGGCCGTCACTGCCACCGCGCCCAGCAGGGCGAGCACGGCGGCCGGGGCCAGGACGGCCCACGGGGCGCGTTCGACGTACGGCTGGTTCTCGGCGAGCAGCAACCCCCATTCGGGGGACGGTGGTTGGGCTCCCAGACCGAGGAAGCCTAGGGCCGCGAGGGCGAGGGCCACGCCCGGCAGGCGCAGGAGTGCGTGGCGTACGACCGGGGGCAGGACAGCGGGGAGGAGTTCGTGGCGGAGGAGGTAGGACGGGCCGGCGCCGAGCCCTCGGGTCGCCGTCAAGTGGGTGGTGGCGCGCTCCTGTTGGAGCAGTGCCGAGGTGTGGGCGGCCAGCGGCGCCCAGGCGACGGCGGTCACGGCGAGGGCCGGCGTCCAGCGCCCGCTCCCCGCGACCGAGGCGACCAGGAGTCCCGCGAGGACCGGCGGTATGGCGTTGACCGTGTCCAGCAGCGGTCCGGACAAACGCGGCAGCAGCCCCAGTACGACCCCCACCACCAGCGCCGCCGCGCTCACCGCGATGGCCAGGGCCAGCGTGTCCAGCGCACCGTGCCCGACCCGGGCCAGCACGTCGCGGCCGAGCGCGTCCGTGCCGAAGGGGTGGGCCCAGGACGGCGGTTGGAGCCGTGCCGTGGTGTCCAGCTCCAGTGGGTCCCGAGTCAGGCCGAGCGCGATGACGGCGAAGAGCAGGGCGCTGTGGAGGAGGGGCAGTGTCGTGGGACGCGGCGGCGCCGGGCGGTGCAGCGAGGAGAGCGCGCCGTCGCGCAGGGCGGGTCCGACGAGCAGCCGTGCCGCGAGCCGGGCGAGGCCTCCGGCTGCCGCCGCGAGCAGGACCAGGGCGAGCGTTCCGGCCTGGAGTACGGGCAGGTCCTGCGCCACCGCGGTCTGCAGGCTCAGCCGTCCGAGCCCGGGGATGTCGAAGATCTGCTCCACGGCGACCGCACCGCCGGTCAGACCGACGACGAACAGGCCGACGTTCGGCAGCAGTCCGGGCACACAGCGGCGCAGCGCCTGCCGGGCGATGCTGCGGCCGCGGACTCCGCGGGCGGCGGCCGCCAGCGCCCAGGGTTCGGCGAAGGCCCCCGGCAGCATGTCGCCGAGCAGCCGCCCGAGCAGCGCGCCCGCGGGCAGGCCCAGCGACAGCGCGGGCAGCACCATCCACTGGGGCCCGTACCAGCCGAGCGCGGGCAGCCAGCCGAGCTGTACGCCGACGACGGCGGCCAGCACGGACGCGGTCAAGAAGTCGGGCAGCGTGGACAGGAACGCCGAGCCGGTACCTGCCGACGGACGCCCGGCGAGTTCTCGCCGCGCCCCGAGCTTCAGCGTCCGCGCGCACACCGCACCCGCCGTGACCACCGCGACGGCCAGCGCCCCGGCCATCAGCAGCAGCGAGACCCCCAGCGCCTGCAGGACCGCCGGCGTGACCTCCTCTCCGGAGATCCACGACCGGCCCGCGTCACCGCGCAGCAGCCCGCCGAGCCAGGTCCCGAGCAGCTGCAACGGGCCTGCGTCCAGGCCGAGTTGGGAGCGAACGGCCTCCAGCGCCTCGGGCGTGGGGTCGCGTTCCGCGGACCGCGCCTTGAGCACGGTGAGCGCCGGATCGGTGCGCGACAGCCACGGCAGCAGCCCGACCCCGCACAGCAGCGAGCCGACGAGTACGGCACGCCACAGCGGCACGAGCCCCCGTACGACAGTCACGTCAGCGCCGCGTCCCGACGCCGACGAGAGCGCGCTCGTACGGGTCGAGCTGCACACCGCTCACCTCGGCGCCCACTCCGGTGATGATCCGCTGATGGACGAGCGGCACCATCGCGTCGGTGCCGAGGACCGCCGCCTCCGCGGCCATCGACGCGTCCCGCCGCTCGGCGGTGTCGGTGATCGACTCGGCCGTGGCGACGGCCTTGTCGACCGTCTTGTCGCACAGCAGGGCCAGGTTGTAACTGCCGTCGCAGGTGTAGTCGCTGGCGAGGATGGAGACGGGGTCGCCGGTGTCGAGCATGGTGTTGCGCGCGGAGACGACCGCGTCGAACTTCCCTGCCAGGGCGTCGCTTTCGAGCCGGGAGTACTCGCGCACCTCCAACTCGACCTTGAATCCGGCTCGTTCGAGCTGCTGCTTGAGCACCTGGGCGGCCTCGGGCAGTTCGGGCCGGTTGTCGTATGTCGCCACGGTGACCGAAGTCCCGTCCGCGCCCCCTGCGCCGGCCCGGCCGGAGGGCTTCAGCTGCTTTTCGGCCGCCCATGTCAGGGCGGGCCCATAGATTCCGGCGCCGGGATCGGCGTACCCCTCGTACACGCCCTTGGCGAAGGCGGAGGTGTCGATCGCCTCGCGGGCGGCGGCCCGGACCTTCGGGTCCTTGAAGGGGCCGGACTTGGTGTTGAGCAACAGGCTCGTGGTGCGGGTGGTGGCCGTGTCGCGGCGGGTCGCCTTGTCCAGCGAGGCGGCCTGCGAGACCGGGACGGCCTCGGCGATGTCGGTCTCGCCGGTGCGCAGCGCGTTGGTACGGGCCGTGCCGTCGGCGATGAACTTCGCGTCGATCCCGGAGGCCTGCGTCCGGCCGCCCCAGTAGTCGTCGAAACGGTCCAGGGTGGCCGCGGTGGTGCCGGTGACCTTGGTGAGCTCGAAGGGCCCGGTGGCGGTGCCGACCGGACTGACGGCGTCCTTCTTCGCATACGCCTTGGCCGACAGCACGGCCAGGCCGGGGCTCGACAGACGCAGTGGCAGTACGGGATCCGGGTCGGCGGTGGTCACTCGTACCCGTCCGCCGTCCGCGGCCTCGGCGGTCAGCTCGACCCCGGACAGCGCGGCGGTCACGGGCTTGGCACGGGTGGCATGGGTGAGGGAGGTGGCGACGGCCTTCGGGGTGACCTCTGTGCCGTCCTGGAAGGTGGCCTCGCGCAGGGTGAACAGCCAGCTTCGGTCGTTCTCACGGCTCCACGACTCGGCGAGTGCCGGGACGGCCGCGCCGTTGGCGTCGAGGTGGGTCAGCCCCTCGGTGACGCCGAGACGGCTGAGGAGGGTGGCGTCGGCGCCGTACGGGGAGTAGTTCTCGGCGGGCGGGAAGGCGAGCGCGACCCGCAGCCGGGAGCCGTCCGAGGTGTCGGAGGCTGCCCCGCCCCCGGAAGCGAAGCAGCCGGTGAGCAGCGGAGTGAGCAGCAGGCCGGCGAGGAACCGACGGCGAGACGGAGAGCGCATGGTCTCTTTCTTGGTGGGGCTTCGTGGAGCTTCGTCGTGGGATACCGGCGAGTGCGCACGGCGGGTCCGTCAGAGCAGCGGGACCTCGAAGTGCATGACGCTCTTGCCGCCGCCGGGTTCCGCGCGCTCGTCGAGCAGCGCCTTGCCGCGCGACCGCCAGAACGCCTCGGCGCCCGGCACCGACGGGTCCGTGTGCAGATAGACGGCGCGGTAACTGCCGTCCTTCGCCGCGAAGTTCAGCAGCTCGTCCACCAACTGCCGGGCCAGGCCCCGTCGTCGGTGCTCGGGACGTACGTACACACGGCGCAGCTGGGCGGTCTCTCCCGAGGGGTAACGCTCGGCGAGATGACGCGGGTTGGGCGGATGGGCCGGTCCGCGGGAGTCGAGCGCGCCGGTCGCGACGACCGTGCCGTCCCGCTCGTCGACCGCGACGAGCAGGGTGTGCCGGGCGGGTGCGACATAGGCGTGCTCGAGGTCGACGATGTCGCGATGCCACCGCGGTACGTACCCGGTGCCGAAGTCGCGGTAGACGGTGTCGAGCATGACGGACCGCGCGCCGTCCAGGTCGTCGGGGGCGGCCGTTCTTATGCAGTAGTCACGCACCTGCACATCATATGCATTAAGTGCACAGGGTTCCGCTGGGGGCACGATCCGCGGGCGGCCTGTACCCTGACCCTCAAAGTCAATGGTCACGCCCGAGATTCATCAGTTCGAGTGAGATTGGATCTTACGGTCGGCGTGGCGGGGATGGCTCCTGGCCCACCGGGGTAGCTGCCTGGATCAAGTGCGCCCTCCCCTGCACGAGGTGGAGCCGAACATGCCGCCGGAAGCCGATGACCGAGCCGCCGCACTGCCCGAGGGCAGTGCGGCGCACTACTCCGGTCTCCCCGCGGTGAATGCGTACGCCCACAGCCGGGTGAGCGGTCCGTTCACCGTGGTCGTGGTGCGCGGCGAGATCGACATGGCGGCGACCGACGACCTGACCGAGCACTTGGACGCCGCCACCTCCCGTCCCGTGCCGCAGGTCCTGGTGGACCTGCGGTTCGTCGACTTCCTCGACTGCTCGGGCCTGCGGGCGCTGTGCCGGGCCGAGCGCCGCGCGAAGGAGCGCGGCGGCATCCTTCGGCTCGTCTCCGATCAACCCCGCATCCACCGGCTGTTGCGCGTCTCGGGACTCCTCAGCCGCTTCCCGCCGCTTGCGGAACTTCCTCCTGAGTGCCGTCCGGAAAGCGGACCAGGACCCCGCCCTCAGGAGTGACCCGGGTGTCCGCCCGTGCCCTCAACTCCCCTGGATCACAGGGAAATTCGGGGTCAGCGCTGAGGAGGAGGAGGGTGACGAGGAGGTGGGTGCGGCCCGGGTGGGCGGGCAGCCGGAGACAAGGGGTGGCCGAGTACTCGCCATAGGCGTTGGCGCCCCGGGCCTGAGCAACCGCGCCTTCGGCCGCCTCCCAGCCGCGCAGCGCGACGATCGCGCTCGTCAGCCCGTCCCCCGGCCGTCGCGCCAGCGCCCAGCCGTCCCCCGTCGCCTCCTCCGGCGGACCGCTGTCGTCGGCCACGGCCCACCCCCCTTCGCGTACGACCGCTCCGTGCGGCCCTTCGACGCGATGGACCCGTATCTCCCAGGGACCGTGCACCACGCTGGTCGTCTCGATGCGGTGCCCCTCGCCGGTGCCCGGGAGGACGGCGCGGTGCCAGGACGCCGCGTGCCGTCCGCTCGCGCCGAGGGGATGGATCCGGCCCCGCCGGGAGGCCGCCGTGCCGTCGGCCGTGAGGAGCGCGATGTGGTTGTCGGGGCCGAGAGCAAGATCGTCCGGCGGAGTGTCGGGGGCCGCCGCGCTCGCGTACGCGAGCTTCGCGTAGTGCGGGCTGTCGTCGGCCTCGGCCGGAGGCGGGGGAAGGCGGTCGCTGCCGTGGTTGACCAGCCGTACGATGCCGTCCGCCGCCGTCGAGTGCAGCAGCCAGCCGGGGGCGGGCAGCGCCAGCGTCACGTCGGCGGTGTCCACCGGGCCGGGCTCCTCGGGCGCCGTCCACACGGGATGGTCGGCGGGCAGCAGCAGCCCGAGGAACGCCTTGCTCGCCCAGTACGGCGACGCGGGCCCGGAGTACCGCTGGGTGACCGGGAGAAAGGGCCGGTACCAGCCGAGGCTCAACAGCCCCCGCTCGTCGGGCACTTGGTGCTCCGCGAAGTGCTTCAGCGCCCCGGAGGCGAGGCGCCGGGTACGGCCCGGCGGCAGCGGGGTGGCGTCCGCGAGCGCTCCGGCCCACAGCGGGGCGACCGTCGCGAAGCGGTACGTCAGCGAGCGGCCCTGGTGGACGGGCGCGCCGTCGGAGCCGAAGAAGTACTGGTACACGCCGAGGAATTCACGCAGGCGGGAGCGGTGGGCGGTGACCAGGGCCGGGTCCGCGCGCGGTCCCGCCATCCGGGCCCACAGGACCGGATACAGGTGCAGGGCCCAGGCGTTGTAGTAGTCGAACTTGCGGCCGTCCCCGTCGGTGTACCAGCCCCCGCCCCGGTACCAGTCCTCCAGGCGCGCGAGCCCTCCGTCGATGTCGGCCCGGCTGTGCGGGGCGCCCACGGAGGCGAGGAACTCCTCCGTGATGACTTGGAAGAGCCGCCAGTTGGAGTCGTTCGCCCGGGCTCCGACGAAGCCGCCGAGCCAGTCGGCCACGCGCTGGCGTACCGGGTCGTCGAGCTTGTCCCAGATCCAGGGGCGGCTCTCGTGCAGGGCGATCGCGATGGAGGCGGCCTCGACCATCGGCTGCGCCCGGTCGGTGATGGGCGGCCAGCGGTCGGCGCCGTCCGGGTCGGTGCCCGCGGCGAGCCCGGCCACGTACCGCTCGATCAGGGCCTCGGAGACCTGTCCGCCGGAGCCGGCGATGCGGAAGGCGGCGAGCAGGAATGAGCGCGCGTATCCCTCAAGGCCGTCCGACCAGTCTCCGGAGTGGCTGGCCCGGCCGGGCAGCCGGTAGTGCGCCAACTCCCTTGACGCGTAGGGCAGCAGACCGTCCAGAAGGCGGTCGGCGATCGTCTCCCAGTGCGCGCGGGTCCAGCCGGTGACGGGCGAGCCGACGGGGTCGGGGGAGGGCAGCTGTGGAAGGTGGGGAAGGTGCGTCGGGTCGGGAAGCGACACATGCGGCGCGGTCATACGGGGGCGGATCCTCCGTCACTTGGGGGCGCGCCCCGGCGGGGGCGGCGAGACGCTGTCGCGTACGACGATGTGGGTGCCGAGCAGATGGTGGGCGCCCGCGGCGTGCTCGGGGTCGCGCAGGGCGATGCGCACGGCGGCCCGGCCGAGTTCTTCGGCGGGGGTGCGCACGGTGGTGAGCGGTGGGCTGAAGTCCTCGGCGAGCGGGATGTCGTTGTAGCCGACGACGGAGATGTCGTCGGGCACCCGCAGCCCGGCGTCGGCGATGGCCCGCAGGGCGCCGGCGGCGACCATGTCGTCTCCGGCGAACACTGCGGTGAACTCCCCTGTGTCCCCTGCGCTCTTGAGAAGTTCGGTCATCGCACGGTGGCCCGCCGCCCGCCCGAGACCGCAGTCGACGACATGTGCGGCCTCGGGCGGCAGTCCGTGCTCGGCGAGCGCGGCGCGGTATCCGGCGACGCGCGCGTCGAGGGCCGTGTTGCCGGGCAGCCCGCCCAGGAAGGCGATGCGGCGGTGGCCCGCGGAGAGCAGATGGCCGGTGATGGCGCGGGCTCCGGCCTCGTTGTCGAACTCGACGACCAGCGCGGGGATGTCGGGGTCGGGCGCGGGCCGCCCGCACAGCACGAGCCGCGCTCCGGACGAGTCGAGGGCGTGCGCGTAGTGCGCCACCCGCTCCCGGTAGGCGTCGTCCTCGACGACCCCGCCGACCAGGATCACCAGCCGGGCGCCCTCCTCGCGCATGAGCTGCACGAAGTCCATCTCCCGCTGTGGATCCCCCGCGGTGGCGCCGACCAGGCAGAGCCAGCCGCGCTCGGCCGCCTCCGCCTCGACTCCCTCGGCGACCTGCGCGTAGAAGGGGCTGGTGACCTGGCGCAGTACGACGGCGACCATCTTGCGGCCGCCGCCGACCAGGGCGCGGGCGTGCGCGTTGGCGACATAGTCGAGCGCACGTGCCGCGCGCATCACCTTGGTGCGGGTGGCCGACGGGACCGGGTAGTTGCCGCTGAGCACCCGCGAAACCGTGGCCACGGACACACCCGCCCGCTCGGCCACCTCGCGGATCGTGACCCGCCCCTTTGCCGCCATGTCGTTCCCCGTTCCTCTGGTTCACTTCGCCCGTGACCTGTCGGTCCCTGCCGCTCATGTATTGGCGGCATGGTCCTCGGCGAATTCCTCGGCCATTCTGTCGCCACCTCGCTGACGCCATGTCTTGACCGCCGCGTCCCACTCGGACAGCGGCGTGCGTCCGGCGATGATCCCGGTGGCGGTGTCCTTGAGGAGCGTTTCGAGGGTGGTGCCCTGGGAGGTGTGGGTCCGGGACTGGAGTCCGAACGAGGCATTGCGGATGGCGTGCGGGACGGTCTTCACCTGCCAGGCGTGCAGGGCCTTCACCGCGTCGGGCATACCGGGCACGAACAGCACCTGGGGTCCTTCGGCGAGGTACTTCAGCGGCAGGTTGGTGTTGTTCTCGACCTGGCCGAGGTCGTTGGGCTCGGGCGAGCCGTCCTTGGCCCGGGTGAAGTGGGTGCCTTCCAGGCCGTAGTGGACGAGTTCCCACTCCTTGCTGCCGAACGGCGCCGCGAGATAGTCGAGTACGCGCAGCAGCAGCTGGATACGCTCCTTCTTCGCCTTCTTGAGGATGGTGTAGCCGAACGAGCGGCGTGCCCCGACGATGCCCCCCGGCTCCCCGCCCACGCTGTACGGAAGGGCCGGTGCCGGTGTGAACTCCCGGCCCTTCTCAAGGAACTTGGGGAGGTAGCCGCCGAAACCGTCCTGTATGGAGCCGACCGTCCCGTTGTAGTAGAGGTCGATCATCTCGGGCTGTGCGCTCGAGGTCGCGTCGGGGTGGTAAGAGCCCGCCTTGCGCAGCCGGAGCTGGAAGTCGAGCATCTGCTTGTAGCGCTCGTCGGCCGCGGACGGGACGAACGTACCGTCTTTCTTCACCGACCAGCCTCGTGCGTGGACGCCGTGCGCCGCGGAGTGGAAACCGTCGCCGAACACGGACCCTTCCGCCGCGCCCAGGGCGTACTTCTTCCCGCCCGTGCCCTTCTTGGCGACCGCCGCGAAGTCCTGGTCCGTCCAGCCTTCCTTCATCCCGGCGGCCCCGAAGGACTCCTGGTTGAGCCAGAGCGTGGAGCCGGGCAGCGGGCGTTCCAGGGGGATGCCGTAGATGCGCCCACCGATGCGGCCCATGTCGCGCCAGGCGTCGGTGGGGATGTTCGCCAGGTTCGGGTAGTCCGCGACCGCGTCTGAGGAGAGAAACGGTGTGAGGTCCTCGGCGCGACGCTGCACGAACTGGGCCTCGCGCGGCAGCACGAACCCGGAGAAGACGTTGATGATGTCCGGGAGCTCACCCGGGTCGCCGGCCATCACCGTAGCCATCTTCTTCTGGTAGTCGGGCTGCGAGATGATCGTGTACTCGATCTTCACGCCGAGGGCCTTCTCCACGGCCTGCCAGAACCGGTTCTCCCCCCGCCCCTTCGGGGGCACGCCGAAGCTGATGGTCATCACCTTGACCGTGGAGCCGTCCCCGGGGGTGCGGGAGACCGACTTCGCCAGGTCGGACGGGTAGGAGGTGTAGCCGGGCTGGACTCCTTCCGCGGTCGGCGCGAGGTCTGGCTTGGGCCCTGCGAAGGCCTTGTACGTGGGCCAGGGCGCCAGCTTCTTGCCCGCGTTGGAGACACCGTCGTCGCCGGACTCCGTGGAGCAGGCGGTCAGGGTGGCCGGAGCGGCGAGCGCGAGACTGCCCACGGCGGCGGTGCGCATCAGGGCACGGCGGGACAGCGGGGTTCCGGACATGCGTGTTCTCTCCCAGCTCTTGATGACGGCTCTGGACGACTGGCTCTGGACGGCTAGCTCTTGATCGCGCCGGTGAGTACGCCCTTGGTGAAGTACTTCTGCAGGAAGGGGTAGACGAGCAGGATCGGCACGGTGGCGATCACCAGGACCGCCATCTGCACGGTCTGCGGAGCGTTGACGGTGCCCTCGCTCGTGGCGGTGTCGGTGAGGTCCGTACCGGCCACCACATAGGTACGCAGCACCTGTTGGAGCGGCCAGTGGTCGCTCTCCAGGTAGAGGGAGGCGTAGAACCAGGAGTTCCAGTACGCCACCGCGTAGAACAGGCCGACGACCGCGAGTGCCGCCTTCGACAGCGGAAGCACGACCGACCACAGCACGCGCCAGTCCCCCGCCCCGTCGAGGCGTGCTGCCTCGTACAACTCCTCGGGGATGCCCTGGAAGAAGCCGCGCAGGACGACCAGGTTGAAGACGTTCACCAGCACCGGCAGCACCAGTGAGGAGTACGAGTCGAGCAGGCCGAGCTCCTTGACCACCAGGAAGCTGGGGATCATGCCCGGCGGGAAGAGGAAGGTGAACAGCACCAGCAGCAGAACGGGTTTGCCGCCGAAGACGCCGGGGCGGGACAGCGCATAGGCGAGGGTCACCGTGCAGGCGAGGCTGAGCAGGGTGCCGACGACGGTCACTCCCGCGCTCACGCCCAGCGCGTGGGTGACGATGCCGCCGTCGAGGATGTCCTGGTACGCCTTGAGGGTCGGCTCCTGCGGCCACAGCACCCAGCCGCCGCCCTCGACCACCTCGCGCTGCGAGGCCAGCGAGGTCGACACGATGACCAGGAAGGGTACGCAGACCAGCAGGACGACGGCTGTGAGGGCCACCGCCTTGGCGGCCTGGGTGAGCGGCTTCGGCTTCTCCATCCAGCCGGGCCGGACGTGGGCGCTCACTTGTAGACCCCCTGCTCGCCGAGGCGATGGGCGACCTTGTTGGCCGCGTAGACGAGCAGGGCTCCGATGACGCCCTTGAACAGGCCTGCTGCCGCGGCGAATCCGTAGTCGCCGCCGACGATGCCCTGGTAGTAGACGAAGGTGTCGATGATCTCGGCCGCCTCGGGGCCGACCGCGTCGCGCTGCAACAGCATCTGCTCGAAGCCGACGGAGAGGATGTCGCCGAGCCGCATGATGAGCAGCAGGACGATCACCGGGCGGATCGCGGGCAGCGTGACGTGCCAGAAGCGCCGCCAGGGTCCGGCGCCGTCGATGGCGGCGGCCTCGTACTGCTGCTCGTCGACCTGGGAGAGCGCGGCGAGGAAGATGATCGTGCCCCAGCCGGCGTCCTTCCAGATCACCTGGGCGACGGTGAGCGGTTTGAAGGCGTCCGGGTTGCCGATGATGTCGACGGTGCTCAGTCCGGCGTCGCCGAGGTAGCTGTTCACCAGGCCGGTGTCGCCGAGGACTTGCTGGAACAGGGCGACGACGATCACCCATGAGATGAAGTGCGGCAGATACGCCACCGACTGCACGAAACGCCGGACGGTGCTCCAGGTGAGGGTGTGCAGGAGCAGGGCGAGCGCGAGCGGGACGGGGAAGTAGAAGACGATCTGAAGGACCGCGATCCAGAGGGTGTTGAGGACCGCGTCCCAGAACGCGGTGTCCTGGAACATCCGCTGGAAGTTCTCCAGGCTGACCCAGGGACTGCCCCAGATGCCGTCGAACGGCACGTAGTCCTTGAACGCGATGACGTTGCCCACCAGCGCGCCGTAGTGGAACACAAGGAAGTACACGAGCCCGGGCAGCATCAGCAGGAACAAGGTCCGGCTTCTGCGGGCGTGGAACCCTTTTCGCTTCGTACGCGCTTCAGGCGGACGACGGCGAGTGGGGCTCACCGCCTCCTTGCCCGTGCGCTCCCGCAACACCGCGGCCACGGAGCCTCCTCACCTCTGGCTGTCGGGTGCGGAGAAAATTAAAACGTTTCCAACGCAGCGTCAACACTTCTGACACAGCTGGCTGTTGGGACTTGGGGCGCCTTGCGCCCCGACCTGCGTTGATCCCTGAAAACGTTTTAGGCCGTGGATGCTGTGGATGCCGGGGGCCGGCAGGACGGCCCCACTCCGTCCCTGCCGACCCCCGGGTGAGATCGCGTGGCGTCCACGACAGGGCCGCACTCCCCAGCTACGGGCCCCGGTCGAGGTTCGCGGGCGGCACGCGATCCCGGTCTCAGAACGCGAAGACGGCTCTCCCCTGGGAACTGTTCTTCACGCACTCGTTCGCGAAGGTGCGCTCGTAGGAGACGCGGCGGCCCTGCCAGACACCGTCGACCGTGACGACCACGGGTCGGTACTCGCGGGTGCACATACCCTCGCCTCTGCCGGCCAGGGTGTCGAAGTCCCCGCCGGACGCGCGCAGTTGGGCGCAGGCGCGGGCAGCATCCGGGTGCGTGCCCGAGGCGGCGGGCGCACAGGTCAAAGTGACCGCGCGGTCTGGGGCGGCAGTGGTCGCGTTCTCACCTCGGCCCACGGTGAGCACGAGGGCCGAGGGGGCGTAGAGGGTGGACGGGGCGGGCTCGGGGGCGGCGTGGGCGGCTCCGGCGAGGGGGCCGCAGACGGCGGTGGCCGTCAGGGTGAGGGTCGCTGCCCAGCGCGCGGTGTTCGGCATTGTGTGCATCCTTCCGCTCGGGTGGCGTTCCGGATCGTTTGCGTTCCGGAACATTCGAGTGCCGGTTCCTGTATGCCGGACCGGCGAGCGCGAGTCTGCCGAGTCCGCGGCGGAAACACACGTCCACCCCACGCGTTTCAGTAACGTTGCGTGTTGAATCAGTGGCGCGAAGTGACGGAACTTGAGCACGACGAGCCTGCGACTGAGCGGGCGTCACGGTGCGGAAGACGCGCTCTGGCCGGATTCGCACCGCTCAGTAATAGGCCGGAAACATTCCGCTTCCAGCAGAAGCGGAACTCTTGCCTTCACTGAGCGGCAGAGTAAGGCTCATTTCATGATTACAACGGAGCAGCACGAGAAACTGCGCGGCTGGTTCGTCGGTCGGCTGCCCGACGATCTCTTCCAGAGCCTCAGTGAGGTGACGGTCGACCGCGAGGAGATCACCGTCATCGGCCGCATAGCCGAGCCCCGGCTCGCCGAGGGCACCTCGGACGCCGAGAAGGAGGCGGCCGTCGAGTCCCGAATCCAGGAGTTCCGGGAGCGCACCCGCGACGACCGGGTCGCGGTGGCCCGCGAGGCCGAGCACCGCTTCCGCAAGAAGGTCTCGTGGGGCGTGGAGTGCGGGGGCGAGCGCGCCCTGTTCACCCATGTCGCCGCCCCCGTCATGACCCGGCTGCGCCAGCCCCAGCGGCAGGTTCTGGACACCCTGATCGCCGCCGGGGTCGCCCGCAGCCGGAGCGACGCACTCGCCTGGTGCGTACGGCTCGTCGAACGCCACGCGGACGACTGGCTCACGGAACTGAGGGACTCCCTGGAACACGTCCAGCGAGTCCGGGCACAGGGACCGGACGCCGAGAGCACCGAGGACGGCGAAGCCGAGCCGGAGGACACGCCACGCGACGAACAGACCGAGAACTGACCCGAGTCGGCCGGGCGACCTGAGGCGCCCGGCCGGGCGGAGCCCTCAGCCCAAGTCGCTCACCGGTTCCGCCACCGACAAGGACTCCGGGCTCGCCGAGGACGTGCTGCCGTCCGAGCGCCAGCGTTGTTCGTCCGTCCTGTCGCGGATCTTGACGACCACGTCCGAATCCGGGTCCTTGGCGGCGGGGGCGACCGCGAGGTCTTCCTGCCAGCGCGGCAGCAACTCCCCCTGGACCGTGAGGTCGTAGCGGACGTCGTCGCCCCGTTTGGAGCCCGCGGAGGCGCAGCTGCCGAGGACGACCACGCCGGCATCCACGTGGGAGTCCACGCACAGGTCGGGGTTCGCGACGCTGCGCAGCAGTCCGTCCTCCTCGTAGGACCACTCCTGGGTCCCGGCGGAGGAGCACGCCGCCAGCTTGAGCGAGGCACCGGACTGCGCCTTGCCCCCCTTGATGTCCAGGCAGAGGTCCGCGGCGGCATTGCGCAGCCGGGTCTGCACGGGAGGCGTGGGCACTGCGGGCGGCGGGGACGTCGACCCGGCGGGCGGCGCCTGTGGACCGGGAGTGGCGCTCTGTCCGGGGCCGGTAGTGCCGGAGGCGGAGGGGTCACCGCCGTCGTCCTGCGGCCACAGGGTGGTGATCAGTACGGTCGCCAGCAGCGCCCCGGAGAGCACGCCCGCCCCGGTGAGCAGGGCCTTCGAGTTCCCCGGGCCCTGAGCGGCCCTTCGGCCCCCGCTGGGGAACTGGGGCAGCACGCGCCCGCGATGACGGCCGCCGCCCTGCCGTCTGCTGCCGGAACGGCTCGGCCTCGTTCCGGACTGGCCCCGTCCCGGACGGGAGTCGAGATAGCGGCGGGCGCCCCAGCCGAGCACCGATTCGGCGAGCAGAACGCCGAGAGAACCCTCGAAATGGCTGAGCTGCTCGGCCGCGTAACGGCAGAAGCGGCACTCCAGCAGATGCTGCTGGACATCGGGGAGCAAGGTGCCGCCGCGCCGAATCGGGACGTCCAGGAGACGGTTGTAGTAGCGGCAATCCTTGTTCGGCGCGAGTTCGCGGTGGGCACGTACGCAGCCCTGGCGGAATTGCTCCCGTGCCTGGTCCAGAGCGGCCGACGCGGTGTCGGGATCCATACCCAACAGACCAGCAGGTACGGATATGTGCTCTGCCTCGACCTCGGTGTGCCAGAGGATGCACTGGGCCAGTCCCGGGAGAGCCTGGAAAGAACGTTCGGCGAGCTTGCGATTTTCCGGCGTCATCGACTTCGTGGCGCGCATACCACGGCCTCCGGCGGGTTTCCGGAGTTCCGGCAGAACGCCGGATATGCGGTCCGCGGCGGACCAGGCCCGGACCGTGTCCCGCACGGTGACCAGCAGGTGGGGGCGCAGCGCGGCGGCGGACTCGGCGCGTTTGAGGCGGTCGAGGGCCTGCTGAAAGGCGGCCGCGGTGACCATGGAGGCGACGCTCGCCGAGGTGGCCAGGCAGATGACCGCGTAGTCGTACGCCGGCTGCCAGTGCCGCGCCATCAACAGCGCGACGGACTGGGCGAGTTCGCCCTCCGGCTGCGCCCGCAGGAGAGCGGCGAGGCTCTCGTCCGACTCCCCGGGAGCGGCGGCACCCCCGGGAGCGGGAACGGCGAGGCCGGGGCGCGGGGGATATGTGGGACGAGGCGGGTGGGGGGTGTGCACTGAGCGGGGTCCTTCCAAGGCACAAGATGGCACACAGAAGTTCTGGCCGCCGAAAAGGTGCTCCTGTTGGTGCATACCTTTCTGGCTTGGTGCATGGAAAGCGGCCGGCGGGTGGCCCGGTCGAGTCGTCGGCCGACCGCCTTTTGAGCAAAACCGGCAGAACTAAAACTCGAGCATCGAATCAGACCCGGCCATTAGCCATGTACGAGGAAGTTCACCCTTGCACAAATCCCTCACAGCCAACAAGCCACTCGGGCGACTTGCGCAACATCCGACCTCTGAAGGAAAGTCAAGTTCGCTCCGGCCAAGTCGCCCCGCCGTAAGGGCTTTTGAAAATCAAGTGCAACTTCAGATCTGCCAGGAGCGCAGCCGGTCGGCCGCGCCGAACACGTCCGCCTTGCCGGACATCAGGTCGCGCGCGAGGTCGACGAGGGCGCCGTAGGGCGGGTCGATGCCGACGCCGCTGACGAACATGTACGAGACCGCCGTCGCGCAGGCGAAGCGGGCGTTGGCGGACGGCAACGGCTTGAGCATGGCCAGCGTGTGCAGCAGCGCGGCGGCGCGCCAGGCCGGGTCCGAGTCCACGCCGAGCCGCGGCGGGTCCACGCGGTGCCGGGCCACGGCGGCCACGAGTGCGGAGAAGTCGTTCACCGTGGGCTGGTCGGGCAGGACCTCTTCGTGGCGCTGGAGCAGCCACGGCACGTCGATATGAATGACTGGGGCGGCCATGACTCAGGCTGCCCGCCCCTCGCCTGTGCCGGGTGGTTCGTCGTCGGGAAAAGCAGCGGCGAACTCATCGGCGTGCGCCGCGAAGAACCGGCGGAACACGTCCGCACCCTCCTGCAACGCGCGGTGCCGCACGATGTCGGCCGCTGCCGCCTCGCGTACCAGGGCCTTCATCGACGTACCGCGCTCCTTGGCGATCTGCCGCAGATCCTCGAGCTCGCGCTCGCTGAACTCCACGTTGAGAGCTGGCATGCCCCTCACGGTACCGCGCAGGTACTTACTCGTAAATAGTCCCAGGTCAAGTACTACTCAGGGCGGTACCGAGCAGGTGCGGGCGACGACACTCCCCGGCTCGTACGAGCTGAGACGTACGTCACTCACCCCGGCCGGATGTCACACTCCGGGCCCCCGTAGCCCTCGAAGTAGTGAGGCGCGCTACGGGAGGCACAGGCATGTCCAGAAGTCCGGCAGCGGATCCGGCAACGCAGTCGCGGCCCGATGAGGCCCTGAACACGGCGACCCGTCTGTTCATGGACCATCGCGAGCTGCTGTTCGCGATCGTCTACAACACGCTCGGCAGTGTCGCCGACACCGAGGACGTACTGCAGGAGACCTGGCTGTCCTGGTCCGGCAGCCGCAGCCGGTCACCGCACAAGGAGATCGGCAATCCGCGCGCGTACCTCGTCCGCATCGCGGTGAACCACGCGCTGAAGCGGCGGTCCGTGATCAGCCGGCGACGCGAGACCTACGTCGGCCCTTGGCTGCCCGAGCCGCTCGTCACCCAGCCCACGGACGAACCGCCACCGGACGCCGCCGACCCCGCCCTGCGCGCCGAGTCCGTGTCGATGGCGATGCTGGTGGTGCTGGAGTCGCTGTCCCCGCTGGAGCGCGCGGTGTTCGTCCTGGGCGAGGTGTTCGGCTACGCCCACACCGAGATCGCCGGCGTCCTCGACCGCAGTCCCGCCGCCGTGCGCCAGCTCGCGCACCGCGCCAGGCAGCACGTGCACGCCCGGCGCCCGCTGTACGAAGCGCATCCGCGGGTGCGCAGGGAGGCGACCGAGCGGTTCGTGCAGGCCGCGCTCGGCGGTGACATCGGTGCGCTGATGGAGATCCTCGCGCCGGACGTCACGGTGTGGTCGGACGGCGGCGGCAAGAGGCGCGCGGCGCTCAGGCCGGTGCGGGGCAGGGACAAGGCCGTGCGGCTCCTCACGGCGCAGGCGGGGCGGGGCGGGGCGCGGCTGGACATCACATACCGGCGCGTCAACGGTGACGACTCCGTGGTGTTCTTCGACGGCACGTCCCCGTTCGCCGTGATGGTCATGGACCTCACGCCGGAGGGCGACCGGGTCAGCGGCGTCTACATCGTCTTCAACCCCGACAAGCTCACGCACGTACGCAAGGACGATGACGTATGACCACGTACGAGAAGGCAACCTCGCGCCGGTCCGCGGCCGAGGAGGCGTCCTCGGGGCAGCGTGTGGCCGACTGGGTCGACGGCCGTCTGGGCATCCACAGCCTCGGCAGGAAGTATCTGCGCAAGGTGTTCCCGGACCACTGGTCGTTCCTGCTCGGGGAGATCTGTCTGTGGAGCTTCGTCGTACTGATCCTCACGGGCGTCTATCTGACGCTGTTCTTCCATCCGTCGATGAACGAGGTGACGTACCACGGCAGTTACGTCCCGCTGAAGGGCGTGCGGATGTCGGAGGCGTACGCCTCGACACTGGACATCAGCTTCGACGTACGGGGCGGACTGCTGATCCGGCAGATCCATCACTGGGCGGCGCTGATCTTCGTCGCCGGGATGCTGATGCACATGATGCGGCACTTCTTCACGGGCTCGTTCCGCAAACCCCGTGAGATCAACTGGCTGTTCGGCTGGACGCTGCTGTTCCTCGGCCTGTTCGAGGGGCTCTTCGGCTACTCGCTGCCTGACGATCTGCTGTCCGGCACCGGGCTGCGGTTCCTGGACGGCGCGATCCTGTCCGTGCCGGTCATCGGGACGTATCTGTCGTTCTTCCTGTTCGGCGGCGAGTTCCCCGGAGATGACATCGTCGCCCGCCTCTACTCCCTGCACATCCTGGTGATCCCAGGCATCATGGCGGCCCTGGTGGTGGCCCATCTGATCCTGGTCTTCTACCACAAGCACACCCAGTTCCCGGGGCCCGGAAAGACCGAACGGAACGTCGTGGGCGCGCCGTTCATGCCCGTATACATGGCGAAGGCAGGCGGGTTCTTCTTCCTGGTGTTCGGGGTGATCACGCTGATCGCGGCCATCGCGACGATCAACCCCGTCTGGGCGTACGGGCCCTACCGCGCCGACCAGGTGTCCACGGGAGCCCAGCCGGACTGGTATCTGGGCTTCGCGGAGGGCCTGGTGCGCATCATGCCGGGCTGGGAGATCAATATGGCGGGCCATACGCTGGTCCTCGGCGTGCTGATCCCGATCGTCGTCTTCCCCCTCCTCCTCGTCTTCATCGGTGCCTATCCGTTCCTGGAGTCGTGGATCACCGGCGACAAACGCGAGCACCATCTGCTGGACCGCCCGCGCAACCGGCCGGTCCGTACCTCCATCGGCACGGCCTGGATCAGCGTCTACCTGATCCTGCTCGCGGCCGGCGGCAACGACATCGTGGCCACCCGTTTCCATCTGTCGATCAACACGGTCACCTGGGCGGCCCGGATCGCGCTGTTCGTCGTCCCCGTCCTGGTCTTCATCGCCACCCGGCGCATCTGTCTCGGGCTGCAACGCCGGGACCGCGACCTGGTGTTGCACGGTCGCGAGACCGGCGTCATCAAGCGCCTGCCGCACGGCGAGTTCGTCGAAGTGCACCAGCCGCTCTCCCCCGCCGAGTTGCACACGCTGACCCAGCACGAGCAGCCCCGGCCGCTCGAGACGGGCCCGGCACACGACGCGAACGGAGTGCCGAGCCCGAACGGCTCGAAGGGGCGGCTGCGGGCTCTCCTGTCCCGCGGTCTGTACGGCGACGGATCGCAGGTGGCGAAACCTACGGCCGAGGAGTACCGCGAGGCTCATCCAGAGGAGGAGGCCGAGGTGGTCGAGGAGGTCGAGGTGGTCGAGGTGGTCGAGGAGCCCCGGGAAGCCCGAGCAGTCAGCGAGGCGGGGCCTCCAGACGGCTGATCCGCTGGGCGCCCCGGGCCTCACCCGGGTGGCGGCTCGTCATGGTGAGCCGGATCCGGCTGCCGCGTATCGCGTCGAAGGTGATCGCCGTCGGCGCGTCGGACGCGGTGGCCCAGTCGATCTCGGCTCCCTTCACGGGCACATGGCGGCGGCCGTCCCAGTACGCCACCTCGACCGTGGCGGGCAGGGTGTGCGTGGCGTCGACGGTGAAGGAGACCTCGATACGGTCCAGGGTGCGGATACGTCCCCAGTCGACGGAGACCCAGTCCTCCTCGCGGGCGCCGTTGAAGGCGGGCAACAGGGCGGTGGCCTCCTTGTGGAAGGCGTTGGACCAGCCGGTCGCCGCGTCGCCGTCGAGCATCGCAGCGGGCAGGGTGTCCGGACGACCCGAGTAACTGGCGTCCGCCACAGGGTAGTTCGGTGCGCCCGGACCCGGGTCGGCCTCGAACTCCGGCGCCGGGGTGAGGACCTTCGTCCTCGCGGGCGTGGTACGTAAGGTGACGGTGGCGGTCCGCAGACCCTGCGAGCGGGCCCGGACCGTGAGGCGTCCCGCCTTCGCACCGGAGCGGACGATCGCCAGGGCCTTCCCGTGGAAGGCTGTGCGGGTGCTCGCGTGATAGCGCTCGGCGCTCTCCTCGCGCCCGTTGTCGAGCCCGGCCAGCGAGCCACCGTCGACGTCGAACGCCAGGAGGTGTTCGGCGCCCGGCACCACCACACCCTTGGCATCCACCACCTCCGCGGTCACGAAACAGAGCGAACGACCGTCCGCCGGAAGGGACTTGCGGTCCGCGGTGAGGCGCACGGCGTGCGGCTTCCCGGCGGTGCGCAGTACGTCGGTGGCGACGGCCCTGCCGTCACGCCGGGCCACCGCCTTCAACTCTCCGGGCGCGAACGGCACCTTCCAGATGAGGTGGAGCTTGCCCGCGCTGCCGTTGGGGCTGGTGTAACTGCCGGGCCAGGGACCGCCGGTGACGGTCTTGTCGTCGCCGGTCGCCTCGGTGGTCTCCAGATACGTACGGCCGTCGGTGGTCTTCTTCTCGTCGAACTTCCTTGTGCCCAGCGACTTTCCATTGAGGAACAGCTCGACGGTGTCCACATTCGAGTAGGCCCAGACTTCGACCGTCTCGCCCTCCTCATGGTTCCAGCTCATCGGCAGCAGATGGACCATGGGCTCGTCGGTCCACTGGCTCTTGAAGAGGTGGTACGTGTCCTTCGGGAAGCCCGCCGTGTCCACGGCGCCGAAGAAGGACGCTTTCACCGGGAACACGTCGTACGGCGTCGGCTCACCGATGTAGTCGATCCCCGACCACAGGAACTCCCCCGTGAACCACTTCCGGTCCCGGTCCTTCTTCAGCCCGTACTCGCCGCTCATCGTCCAGGAGGCGAGGTTGTTGTCGTACGAGGATGTGGCGCGCTTGCCCGGGGTGTAGTTCTCGCCGGTGTTGAGGCGCTCCGGATCCTGGTAGGTGCCGCGGGTGGAGGTCTCGGAGGAGGACTCCGACTCGAACAGGAAGAGGCGTGGATAACGTGCGTGCAGGGCGTCGACGGAGGCGGCGGAGTTGTAGTTGAGGCCGAGTCCGTCGATCTTGGCGAGGAGGAGGTCCGCGGGCGATCCGACGGGGGGCACGCTGCGGTGCCGGTGTGAGCCGATCACGATGGGGCGGGTCTCGTCGAGCTTCTTGATGCCGTCGATGAGCCGGTCCGCCATGGTCAGTCCGGCGGTCGAGGTGAAGTCGGGGACCTCGTTGCCGATGGACCACATCAGGACGGCGGGCGAGTTGCGGGCCGCGAGGACCATCTCGGCGATGTCGGCGTCACTGTGCTCGTCGAAGAAGCGTCCGTAGTCGTACGGGTTCTTGCCGCGCCGCCAGCAGTCGAAGGCCTCCACCATCATCACGATGCCGAGCCGCTCGCAGGCCTCGATCACCTCGGGGGCGGGCGGATTGTGCGAGGTGCGCAGAGCGTTGACGCCCATGCTCTTCATGATCTTCAGCTGGCGTTCGACGGCGTCCGCGTTGACGGCGGCGCCGAGCGCGCCCAGGTCGTGGTGGAGGTTGACGCCGCGGAGTTTGGCGTACTCGCCGTTGAGGGTCATTCCGTCGTCGGGGTCGAAGACGGCGTGGCGGATGCCGAACGGGGTGCGGTAGGTGTCGGTGGTCTTGCCGTCGACGCGGAGTTCGGTGTGCAGGGTGTAGCGGTGTGGGCTCTCGAAGGACCACAACTTCGGCTTGTGCACAGTGAGTTGATGACTCTCGGTGGCCGTGTCCCCGACCTCGGTCGTGGAGGTCTCGCGGGCCACCGTACGGCCGTCGGGATCGACGACGCTCGATCTGATCTCGACCTGTCCCGCGGCACCCGACTCGTTGACGACGCTCGTCTCCACCCGTAAGAGTGCGCGCCCCTTCTCGATCTCGGACGTGGTCACATGCGTGCCCCAGCGGCGGACGTGCACCGGCTCGGTGACCACGAGGCGGGCCTCGCGGTAGATGCCGCTGCCTGAGTACCAGCGACTGCTGGGGAGTTGGTTCTGGACCTTGACGGCGATGACGTTGGCGGTCTTGCCGTCCGTGTGCAGCAGGTCGGTGAGGTCGAGGGCGAACCCCGTGTAGCCGTAGGGGTGTTGGCCGACGAGCTTGCCGTTGCAGTAGACGTACGCGTCCATGTAGACGCCATCGAACTCGATGGAGACGCGCTTGCCCGTGTACGCGGACGGCAGGGTGAAGGCGAGGCGGTACCAGCCGAGGCCGCCGGGCAGGAAGCCGGTGCCGCTGGTGGTGCCGTGCTCGGTGGTGGGGGTCAGCTCGATGCTCCAGTCGTGCGGTACTGCGATGGGCCGCCAGTCCGAGTCGTCGTAGCCAGGCTCGGCGGCCCGGGCGTAGGCGCCGGTGGGGTCGGTGATGCCGGACGGGTTGACGAGCGCGAAGCGCCAGCCGTCACGGAGCGGAATGGAACGCCGCTCTCCGACGGCGGCGCGGGGCCCGGGTGCGGCCTGTACGTCGGTGGCTCCGGCGAGGACCGCCGGAGTCGCCGTGCCTGCGATCAGTACCGACCTGCGCGTCACCGTCATGCCGTGTCTTTCCCTTCGTCAAGGGCTCAGAAAAGCTCACAACTACTCGTGATCGAACAGATTTTGACGGTCTGACTCTCTGGACCGTCAAGACTCCGGCAGGCCTCTTCTGTCCGTCACGTCACATCGGCCGGAAACCCTCCCGGTGACGGACGGGCCCAGGGAGACGGTCGGTGCCGGGGTGCCTCAGGCGGTGTGCGGACCACCGGCACGGACTAGGCTGGGATCCAAGTGACGCATCTGATCACTGCCAGTGTCCGCAATGGAGTGTGGCGACGATGAGGAGCCACGACGACACACCGCCCGACGGTCCGGACTACCCCTTCGACGAGACCGCCACGGCACGGGCCGTCCTCGACGGCGACGGAATCATCGTCGAGTGGAACGAGGGCGCCCGGCGCCTGCTCGGGCATGCCCCGGCCGATGTCCTCGGTCGGCCCGCCGCGGATCTGCTGGCCCCGGGCGCCGAGGCGGGGAGGCGCCCCGAGCTGACGAGCAACCGCTGGAGCGGAGAGCTCGCGCTGCGCCATCGGGACGGGAGCCCCCGGGACGTATGGCTGCTCGCGCACCGGCGACGGCCCGACCGCGGCGACCGCAGCGACTGGCTCCTCGTGACGCCCCTCGACGGTACGGTCCCGCTGCCCGACGGCGATCCCCTGACGACCGCGGTCCTGGAACAGTCCCCCTGTGCCACGGCGATCTACGACGAGCGGCTGCGGCTGCGCCGGATCAACGAGGCGATGGCCGACACGATCGGCCTCCCGGAGGAACGGATCCGCGGGCTCCGGCTCCCCGAGATCGGCGGAAAGCCGCAGAGCGAGGACATCGAGCGGCATCTGATCCGGGTGCTGCTGTCCGGGCAGCCCGAGGATGTGCAGACGTACATGCGGGTGGGCGACGTCCGGGAGCCGCACGCCTGGCTGGCGCGGATCGCGCCGCTCATGGACTCCGAGGGCAGGGTGTGCGGCGTCTGTCTGACCGCCCACGACTTCACCGAGCAGTACCTGGCCCGTGAACGTCTCCAACTAGTCAACGAGGCGAGTATCCGCATCGGCTCCACCCTCGACGTCAGACGCACGGCCCAGGAGCTGGCCGACGTGTGCGTGCCCGCGCTCGCCGACTTCGTCAGCGTCGACCTGATGGATCCGGAGGACCAGGGCGGCGATCCCGGACGGCTGTCCGCCCCCGTCAGCCTGCGCCGTGCCGCGCACCGGTCGGTGAACCCGGGCAACCCGGAGGCGATGGTCAAGCCGGGCCAGGTCGATGTCTACCCGGCGTCCTCGCCGCAGGCCGACTCCCTGCTGGCGGGCCGGCCCATCGTGGCCTCGGACCTCGCGTCCACGCTGTCGGAGTGGCTCGCCTGGGACCGGCCGCGCTTCGAGCACGCCAAGGAGCACGGCATCCACTCGACGATGTCGGTCCCGATGCAGGCCCGCGGCGCCCCCCTCGGCGTCGTGGTCTTCACCCGGTTCCGGCGGCCCGAGCCCTTCACGCCCGACGACGTCCTGCTGGCCGAGGAGGTCACAGCCAGGGCGGCCGTCTGCATCGACAACGCCCGCCGCTATTCCCGCGAACGCGCGACCGCGCTCGCTCTGCAGCGCAGCCTGCTGCCCCGGACGCTGCCGCGCACGGCCGCCCTGGAAGCGGCCTCCCGCTATCTGCCCGCGGCCCGGGCCGGGGTCGGCGGCGACTGGTTCGACGTGATCCCGCTGTCGGGCATGCGGGCCGCCATGGTCGTCGGGGACGTCGTCGGCCACGGCATCCAGGCCTCGGCCACGATGGGACGGCTACGGACCGCCGTCCGCACGCTCGCCGACATCGACCTGGCTCCGGACGAGCTGCTGACCCACCTCGACGACCTGGTCCTCAGGCTGTCCACCGAGGCGGGCAGCGACGGCACGACGGGCGAGGTGGGCGCCACCTGCCTGTACGCGGTGTACGACCCGATCAGCCGCCGCTGCACCCTCGCACGGGCCGGGCATCCGCCTCCGGTGATGCTGCCGCCGGACGGCCCGCCGCGGGAGATCCACGTACCGCCGGGGCCCCCGCTCGGCCTCGGCGGGCTGCCGTTCGAGTCCATCGAGCTCACGCTCGCCGAAGGGACCGTGCTCGCCCTCTACACCGACGGTCTGATCGAGAGCCGCGAGCGGGACATCGACGTCAGTCACCGGATGCTGTGCCAGGCGCTGGCCCGCCCGTCGAGCTCCCTGGACGACACCTGCCACCATGTCCTCCAGTCGCTGCTCCCGCCGAGGGGCGTCGCCGACGACGTGGCCCTGCTTCTCGCCCGCACGCGCGGACTTCCGGCCTCCCGGGTCGCGACCTGGGACATCCCGGCCGACCCCGCCCTCGTCGCCCCGATCCGCAAGCAGGTCGTCCAGCAGCTGGACACCTGGGACCTGGACGAGGCGGTGTTCACGACGGAGCTCGTGGTGAGCGAACTCGTCACCAACGCCATCCGGTACGGCGAGCGCCCCATCCGGCTGCGCCTGATCCACGATGCCGGCACGCTGATCTGCGAGGTGTCGGACGCCAGCCACACGGCCCCGCATCTGCGGCGCGCCAAGATCTTCGACGAGGGCGGTCGCGGACTGCTCCTGGTCGCCCAGCTCACCCAGCGGTGGGGCAGCCGGTACACGCCCGAGGGGAAGACGATCTGGGCGGAGCTGATCATGGACGAGGACTGACCGTACGGATCATGGTGTGCGGCCGGGGTTGGGCCGGGCGCTGCGCGTCGGCTCGGGTGAATCGCCGTCCGTGTACGCGTTGATCCACTCCATCTGGAGCGAGGTCGCCGAGGTCTCGAACTGCCAGCGCTGGGATGCGCTGTCCTCCCGGGTCTTGAGGACGAGGGCCGTCTCGCCCTCTTCCGCGGCGGGTGTCAGGGCCAGTTCCTCGCGCGCGAGCGGCAGCAGCTTGTCCTCGCGGGTGAAGTCGTACCGCACGTTCTTGGTGTTCCGCTGGGCCTCGCCCTCACATGGGCCCAGCCGGACCGAGGAGGCGAGGCGGGAGTCGAGGCACAGCTCAGGGGTGTCGAGGCTGCGGAGCCGGCCGTCGTTCTCGTACGACCACTGCTGCCGGGCGGAGGAGGTGCAGGTGGTGAGCACGGCCTCCGCGTCCTTGACCGCCTTGTCGCCGACGATGCCGACGCACAGACCGCTTCCGGCATTGCGCAGCCGGCCGCGCGTGGTGCCGGACGGCGAGTCGTCCGCACCGCCCGCACCGCCCGCACCGCCCGAGCCGGCTCTGGTGGGCCCGGCGTCGGGCGCCCTGGAACCGGGTGTTCTGGACGCCGTCCCGGTTCCCACGTCGGAGGGGGGCTGTGTGTCGTCCCTGTCGCCGGCCCACAGGACGAGCGGCACGGTGATGCATGCGCTGACGGCGAGTACCACCAGGGCGAGGGTTCTCCGGCCGCGCGAGCGCGTTCCCGGCTCCGGGGGGTAGGGCGGCTCCGTGGGAGGAAAGTCGAGCTGCGCGGAGAGGTCGTCAGGGTATGTGGGGGCGCCTGCCTCATGGTGGTGGGCGACGTTCGCCGGGGTGCTGGTCCAGGATTCGCCAGAGGTCACGGCCACGACCGGGCCGGGCGGCGCCTCCTCCACGATCGGGCCCGTGGGTCGCTTCGCCATGACCGGGCCTGTGGGTGCCTGCGCCACGACGGGGCCCGCCTGCGCTTCCTCGAACCGGGCACGGCGGCCGGGACGGGAGTCGAGATAGGGCCGTGCCCCCCAGCCGAGCACCGCCTCGGCCAGCAGCACCGGCAGCCGGCCACCGGACTGGTCCAACTGGTCGGACGCGTACCGGCAGTACCCGCACTTGTTCATGTGGCGCAGCAGATCGCGGCAGGTCTTGGTGTTGCTGCGCCGGACCGAGGCTTCCAGCAGTCGGTTGTAGCGGCGGCACTCCTCCCGGGGGGCGAGTGCGCTGTGCGCCTCGAGGGTGCCCGCGCGTAACAGCTCACGCGCCTTCTCCAGCTGCGCGGGCGCGTCGGCGGCGGTCAGGCCGAGCAGTTCGGCCGGTATCGCGAGGTCCTCCGCCTCGACTTCCACGTGCCACAGAATGCAGCGGGCGGGCTCCGGCAGCTCCTGAAATGCGCGGGACACCAGGCGCCTGTTCTCCGGCGGAAGAAGCCGTACCGAGGCGCGGTCCCCGTCCTCGGGGCCGGAGTGGAGATCGGGGTGGAGCTGTGAGCGCCGGTGGTCCGCGTCCCATTCCGCCGCGACAGCGCGCACGGTGACGAGCAGCCGCGGCAGCCACGCCACGGTCTCTCCCGTCCGTCGCCCGGATTCCCCGAACAATCGTGTGAATGCGGCCGTGGTGAGCATTCCTGCGTACTGCGTACTACTGGTGCACAGTCGCGCGTACGAGTGGACTGCTGCCCAGTGCCGCGCCAGCAGTTGCTCGTCCGTCGCGCCGTTCACGTGCACTTTCCTCCAACGAATTTACCGAAATCAGTACATACCACCCGGTATGGAATTACCGCAGGCCACCAAACGCACCCTCGCACAGCGCACCGTCCCGGTACAAGCGAAACCTCTCAATGCCCGTTTCTACCCGTGTAGTTGGAGCACTCAAATGGTCAACGAGAGTTCGTCGCACGGTGATTCGAAATTCATTTCCCGAAGTTGCCTGGCCTATGTGGCGGTTTGCCG
Source organism: Streptomyces sp. NPDC048825 (assembly GCF_043198355.1). Lineage (NCBI taxonomy): Bacteria > Bacillati > Actinomycetota > Actinomycetes > Kitasatosporales > Streptomycetaceae > Streptomyces > Streptomyces sp. NPDC048825. The sequence continues at coordinate 150,196 of NZ_JBICUR010000009.1, read as the reverse complement.
TCCGGGAAGGGCAGACATCGGATCAGAGGTCGGACTTCTACGGGGCTCGGAGTCTCGCCCGATACGCACCGGGAGGCGTCCCGTAACGCTGCCGGAAGACACGGTTGAAGTGGTACGGGCTGGCGAAGCCGGAAGCCGCCGCCACCCGTTCCACCGGCAGATCGGTGGCTTCCAGGAGCCGGGCGGCGTGCAGCAGCCGCGCGGCGAGCAGGGCCCGCATCGGGGACTGGCCCAGCTGCTGGCTGAACAGATGCGCGAACCGGGAGGGCGACAGCGACACGCCCGCGGCCAGCGACTCCACGGAGTGCGGCGCGCCCGGGTCCGCAGCGATCAGCGCCTCGGCCCGGCGGATCCGCACGTCGATGCCGGAGCGCTGCGGCTCCGTGCGCGCGGTGGCGGCCGTGAGCAGCACGATCGACTCCAGCGAGCTGAGGGTCAGCTCGCGGGCCGCGGCTTCATGGGCGACGGCGATCTGACCGGCCTCGTGGGTGCCGCCCGGCGCGGCGATCCGGCCGGGCGGTGCGCCCTGACCCGTCCACCGCGCGTCGGCCAGCATCCGCCGGAACGCCGACTCCACGCGTTCGTGCACACCGACCGGGACCGGCCTCACGGCGTACAGCCGGTCCCCGTGTGCGTACGGCCGCAGCCAGCCCGCCCACGACGGCCTGGCCTGGCAGTGCGCCCACCAGAATGCCCAGTGCCGCGCGCCCGGCGCGACCGCGTATCTGTGGGGAACGTCCGGTCCGAGGACCACCAGGTCACCCGCGCCCGCCCGCGTTTCGACGGCGCCCTGGCTCAGCCGTCCGATCCCGCCCGTGGTCCAGGTGAACAGCCAACTGTCCGCACCACGCGGGCGGTTGACGCTGTAGCCGGGCCGCTCGTCGAAGCGGCCGACGGTGACGAGGCCTGGTGGCGGGGCGGGGGCAGCAGGCTCGGGCAATCCCTCAGCGTTCACGGGCATCCTCCCGTACGGCGCGGCCGCCTAGCGTGGACTGGACGGAGCCCCCGCCGGAAAGGTGAACGCATGACAGTCACGGACATCGGCGCCTTCCATGAGCCCATCCTGCCCGAGGCCGGCCACCGCCAGTTCGAGGAGGACGGCTTCACAGTGCTGCGCGGGCTGTTCGGCCGGGACGAGATCGCCGAGCTGAACGCGGAGTTCATGTCCCTGCACGCCGCCGGTCCGGTGCCCGGCCACTTCGAGCCGCGCGTGTCGGAGACGCTGGGGCCCGCCGATCCGCTGCACCGCTACCCCCGTGTGATGCATCCGCACCGCATCAACGAACTGGCGCTGCGTTTCCTTCTCGAACCGCGGCTGCGCGGCGTCCTGGAGAACCTCTTCGGCGAGGAGGTGCTGGCCGCCCAGAGCATGTTCTACTTCAAGCCGCCGGGCGCCCGGGGCCAGGCCCTGCACCAGGACAACTTCTATCTCCGTGTCGAGCCGGGCACCTGTGTGGCCGCGTGGATCGCCTGCGATGTGATCGACCGGGAGAACGGCGGTCTGGAGGTCGTTCCGGGCACGCACAAGATGGACCTGTTCTGCCCGGAGGAGGCGGACGAGGGGCTGTCGTTCGCGCGGGAGTACGTACCGCCGCCGGCCGGGCTCGCCGCCGTGCCGGTCGACATGTCGCCGGGCGACGTTCTGTTCTTCAACGGCACGCTGGTCCACGGTTCGCAGCCGAATCGCTCCGCTGACCGGTTCCGCCGGTCGTTCATCGCCCACTACGTGGGGCGGTCGGCCGACTGCATCGGAAGCCACTACCGCACGCTGACGATGAGCGGGGATCCCGTGCCGCTGCGGGAGAGTGAGGGCGCGGGGCCGTGCGGGACGGAGTTCGCTCCGGCGGGCCCCCACTAGGCGCTCCGCTGGGAGGGCGGTTTCTGATCTGCGGGTTGGTGGGTGGCTGATCGCGCAGTTCCCCGCGCCCCTTAGGTGCGTGGTGGGTCGGGGCCGCGGGCCGGTGCGTCAGCCCGTCGCAGGGTGGGCATACGGCCGTTCCGCTTCCACAGGGCGCAGGTGGCCTGAGACAGAACCTACGCGACGGGCATACGACGCACCGACCCACGTCCCCTCCCGCCGGTGGGAGGCTGCGGGTTCGTTGTGGCGCAGGCTTTTGCTTTTCAGGGGCGCGGGGAACTGCGCGACAAGCCACGACGCACCCGCAGCCGCGACACGGCGTGTCACCCCACCCCCTGGCGGGGGGCCTGGGGGCGCAGCCCCCAGTTTCGGGAAGGGGCGGGACTGGGGAAAGAAACCCCGCCCCGCCCCGGTGGGCGTCAGGACCGCAGTAGGCGCGACTCGGTGAGGTCCAGGACGCCGTCCTGCCAGGTCACCCCCCGCAGATCGGGTACGACGACGGGGGCGTCGGTGGCAAGGCCCCGCGGACCTACGCCGATGACGTACGCCCCCGCCGCCGCCCCCGCCCTCGCACCCGCGACGCTGTCCTCGAAGACGACGGCGCCCGCGGGGTCGACGCCGAGCTTCTCGGCCGCCGCGCGGTAGCCGTCCGGGGCCGGTTTGCCGTGGGTGACGTCGTCCGCGGTGATGAGTACGGGCGGCAGCGGCAGACCCGCGGCGGCGAGGCGGGCCCGGGCGAGGGCGGTGACGCCGGAGGTCACGACGGCCCAACTCCCTTGCGGCAGAGACGTGAGGAGGTCGAGCGCGCCAGGCAGCGCGGTGGTGAGGGCGGCGGCCTCGATCTCCAGGCGGTCGATCTCGGCGAGCGCCGCGGGCCGCTCGGCCGGATCAGCGACGAGCAGCGCGACGGTGTCGGCGGAGCGCCGCCCGTGCACCATCGCGGTGACCTCCTCGGCCGGCAGCCCGCGCTCCCGGGCCCACCGGCTCCATGCCTGGTCGACACCCGCGTCGGAGTCGACCAGGACGCCGTCGTTGTCGAAGAGGAGGCCTTGGCAGGGGATCTTCATGCGGGGTCCTTCAGCTGACGGGACGGTTGCGGTAGCGGCCGACGAGTTCGCGCGCGGCGACCTGCATACGGGCGGGCGGCAGGCCACGTGCGATCAGGGTCAGATCGTCGACCACCATGTCGCCGATGGTCCAGAACGCCTCCGGGATGCCGCCCGCGCGGTGAGCCGAGAGCACCAGTCCTTCCAGACCACGAGCGGGGTCGTCGGCGGCGACTGGTTCCTCGGGCCAGACGTCGATGCCCGCCAGCAGACGGCCTTCGGCCACCCGCGCGAGCAGCGCCGGGAAGTCGACGACGGGCGCCCGGCTGATGAGCACGAGCCGGGCACCGTCCGGCAGCAGGTCCAGTTCGCGCTCGCCGAGCAGATGACGGCTCTCGTCGGTGACGGTGGCCAGCACGAACACGAACCGGCTGCGGGTCAGGGTCTCGTCCAGCGTGGCGGGCAGGAGGCCTTGCTCGCGCAGGACGGCGGGCGGCAGCCAGGGGTCGTACACCCGGAGCGTGGGGCGGAAGGCCGCCAGCAGCGGGTGGAGGGCACGGCCGAGTTGGCCGAAGCCGATCAGACCGAGGTCGGAGCCCCGCAGCAGTACGGCATCGGCGTTGCCCTCGGCCACATACCGCTCCCGTCCGGCGCGGAAGGCCCGGTCCTCGCGGCTGATGCCGCGCGCCAGGTCGAGGGCGAGACCGAGTGCGTATTCGGCGACGGCCTGGGCGTACGCCGGGCCGCAGTTGAGGAGGTGGATGCCACGCTCGAAACAGGAGTCGTAGTCGACATGCGGATAGAAGTTGCCCTCGACGTTGAGCACGGCCTTCAACTTCCCAGCCCGGGCGAGCCGTTCGGCCGGCAGCTTGGGCTGCCCGACGACGGCGAAGGCGTCGGGCAGGGCCTGGTCGAGGGCCGCTTCGGAGTCCGGTTCGATGACGGTGAAGCGGTCGTGCAACCGGGTCAGCGCGTCCGGCGTGAAGATACGGTCGATGGGGTGCGGGGCGGCGCGCAGGATCACAAGCGGCTTGTCCGAGGTGCTCACGGCTCTCCTTGGCATCCGTACGGGAACAGGCGTCGACCTCAGGAAACGGTAACCGGGCCCGCGGTGGGCCGCTGCCGTGCGAACTTGACGTGTGCGTCAGCCCCCGGCTTTGATCCTGACGTGCCGAGGCGCGCAGGACTCCCCATGGACCGAACGGGCATGCCCGTCAAGCGCATTGCCGTTGCCCTTGCCGCCCTCGTGGCGCTGGCCGCCTGTACGTCCGGGTCCGGCAGGAACGGTGAGCACACGACTGGCAGCGCCGCACCGCCGAAGCCCGGGAATGTTCAACTGCCGCCCCGGAACACCGGCTTCGACTACCAGATCGGTGGCGCCTATCCCCCGCCGGCGCGCGTCCGTATCGTCGCCCGCGACCGCTCGGCTGACCCCGCTCGGGGCCTCTACAACATCTGTTACGTCAACGCCTTCCAGGCCCAGCCGGACGCACGGAACGACTGGCCCGCCGACCTGCTGCTGCGCGACAAGGCGGGCAAGGTCGTGATGGACGGCGAATGGGACGAGGCGCTGCTCGACATCAGCACGCCGGCGAAACGGGAGCGTATCGCCGCCCGGATCAACCAGTGGGTCGACGACTGCGCGGCCAAGGGGTACGACGCCGTCGAGCCGGACAACTACGACAGCTACACCCGTTCCCGCGGCCTGCTGACCGCCGACGACGCCATGTCCTTCGTCAAGCTGCTCTCGGCGCACGCGCACGCCCGTGGTCTGGCCGTCGCCCAGAAGAACGCCGTGGAGCTGGCCGGCTTCAAGTCCCGTACGGGACTGGACTTCGCGGTGGCGGAGGAGTGCGGCGCGTACGACGAGTGCGGTGCGTACGCGGAGGCATTCGACGACCGGGTCGTGGTGATCGAGTACACCGACAGCGGCCTGGAGAAGGCACGTTCGGGCTTCGGTGACCGGCTGAGCATCGTGCGCCGGGATGTGCAGGTGTCGACGCCGGGCGACGCAGGTTACGTCCGCGAGTGAGTCAGCAGCTCCAGACCCTGCTCCCAGCGGAACCCGTCGCCCGGCTCGCTGAACCGGACACCCATACCGCGCAGCCGCGTGAGGCTCTCCTGGTACGCGGGGTGGGCGGTCAGCGCCTCCCCACGCTGGGCAGTACGGCGATCGGCACGCCGAGGCCGTACGCCTCGCAGAGGGTGCCGAGGGCGAGGGTGTCGGCGATCCCGGCGGCCCATTTGTTGATGGTGTTGAACGTCGCGGGTGCCACGAGGACTGCGTCCGGGTCCGGAAACGGGCGCGGGTCGCCCGGCGACCGCCAGGCGGAACGGATGATCCGGCCGGTCTGCTCCTCGACCGCCGCGGTGTCGAAGAAGCCCATTGCGGGCGGCGTCGCGATGACTCCGACGTCCCAGCCCTGCTCCTGCGCCAGGCTGATCAAGTCGCCGACGTCCTCGGCGACTTGGGCAGCGCAGACGACGACGTAGAGGAAGGGTTTCCGGGCCTGTTCGGTCACCTGGAAACCGTACTCAACGGACCGGGGATCCGGCGCTCGGTTGATCAACGTCTGATCAACATCGCTGATTGACGGAGACCGTGTCACGTTGCAGACTCAATCCAACATTCAACGAAGATATGTTCACCAGGCGGACAAGCGGCTGAGCCCCAGGCGTGGCATGGTCGTCTTGCCTCGCACGACGGGAAGAGCCGCGCATGACCCTGCATCGTGACCTGCTGATCGGCGGCAAGGACGTGCCCGCCACCTCCGGCCGCACCGCTGAGGACGTGAATCCGTACAGCTCCGAGGTGTACGCCACGGTCGCCGCGGCCGGAGTCGAGGATGTCACGCGGGCCGTGGACGCCGCGGATGCCGCGTTCGCCGACTGGGCCGCGACCAGCCCGGTGGTCCGGCGCAAGATCCTTCTCGACGCGGCCGACCTGCTGGAGTCGCGCGTCGAGGACGCCGTGCGGACGATGGCGGGCGAGGTGGGCGGGACCCGGCCCTGGGCCATGTTCAATGTCGGCCTCGCCGCGAACATGTTCCGCGAGGCCGCCGCCGCGGTGACCGCCCCGCGCGGCGAGGTGCTGAGCGCCCAGACGGAGGGCGCGCTCGGCCTCGCGGTCCGGGAGCCCGTCGGTGTCGTGGCGGCGTTCTCGCCGTGGAACGCGCCGGTCATCCTTGGCGTTCGTGCCGTCGCGGCGCCGCTCGCCGCGGGCAACACCGTGGTGCTGAAGCCGAGCGAGGACGCGCCGCTGGCCTGCGGTCTCTTCGTCGCGGACATCCTGCGGGACGCGGGCCTGCCCGACGGCGTGCTCAATGTGATCACCAACGCCCCCGAGGACGCCGCCGCCGTTGCCGAGGCGTTGATCGCCGATACGCGGGTGCGGTCCGTCAACTTCACCGGTTCGACGGGAGTCGGCCGCATCATCGGCGTCCACGCGGCCCAGCACCTCAAGCCCGCGCTCCTCGAGCTCGGCGGCAAGAACTCCGTGATCGTGCTGGCGGACGCCGACGTCGACTACGCGGTCGACGCCGCCGTCTTCTCCGTGTTCATGAACTCCGGTCAGATCTGCATGTCGGCCGACCGGCTCCTCGTGCACGAGAGCCTCGCCGAGGAGTTCACGGCCAAGTTCGTCGCGAAGACCGAGTCGCTCGCGGCCGGCGACCCCGCCCACGATCACACCGTGGTCGGCCCGCTGGTCACCCCGGACGCCGCCCGCCGGGTCGCGGCGCTGGTCGAGGACGCCGTCGCCAAGGGCGCCACCGTACTGACCGGCGGTACGGCTCCCGAGGGTGCCGTACACCCGGCGACCGTGCTCACCGACCTGCCGCAGAACGCCGAGCTGTACCACGGCGAGGCCTTCGGCCCGGTCGCCGTGATCAGCACGTTCGCCACGGACGACGAGGCGGTCGACTTCGCCAACGCCACCGAGCACGGGCTGACGTGCGGCATCATCACCGAGAACGGCACCCACGGGCTGAAGGTCGCCCGCCGGATCCGTACCGGCATCGTGCACGTCAACGACCAGTCCGTAGCCGATGAGCCGAACGCTCCCTTCGGCGGCTTCAAGGCCAGCGGATACGGCCGGTTCGGCGGGCGCTGGGGCATCGAGGCGTTCAGCAACACCCGCTGGGTGACACTGGCGACGCAGCACGCGCACTATCCGTTCTAGGCCGTTCGTTCGCCGGGTGCTGTGGGGTAGACGGTGAGTGCACCACTGTGGTGATTCACCACGCAGACGACGATGGGAACGATGACATGCCTCTTGAGGGCGAGTACGAGCCCAGCCCCACCGGCTGGGTACGTAAGCAGGTGGAGTTGATCGAGAGCTCCGGCGGGACCGAGGGGATGACGCTGCAGGGCACGACACGGCCCGTGATCCTGCTGACCACCCGGGGCGCCAAGAGCGGCAAGATCCGCAAGACACCCCTCATGCGTGTGGAGCACGAGGGCACGTACGCCGCCGTCGCCTCCCTGGGCGGTTCCCCCAAGCACCCGGTCTGGTACTACAACGTCAAGGCCGACCCCCAAGTGGAACTCCAGGACGGCACGGTCCGCCAGGACATGACGGCCCGCGAGGTGACCGGCGAGGAAAAGGCGCTGTGGTGGGAGCGCGCCGTCGCGGCATACCCGCCCTACGCCAGCTACCAGAAGAAGACCGACCGCGAGATCCCGGTCTTCGTCCTGGAACCGGTCGACGACCACTGATCCCGGAGCCACGGTGCTCGGCAGGCCCGGCCGGTTCCTCCGAATCCGGTAGGCATGAAGCGGCATACGCCGGGCAGACGAGTCTCAGGCCCCGCCGCGCTCCCCCGTCGCGGCGGGGTCGCCCCCTGTCTGAGCAGGGGGTGAACCCGCAGGTCAGCTGCCACGTGGCTGGCGGCGGGCGGTTCGTTTCGCGGTCAGTGCGTCCGTGATGTCGAGGAAGATCTGGTCGGCTTCCGGGATCGCGTAGGACACGGTGCGCTTGATGCGTTCGGCGACCAGTTCGACCTCTTCGCTGTCCAGGCCGGGGGCCAGGTCGACCCGGGCGGCCACCAGGGTCGAGTCCAGACCCAGCTTCATCGTCAGCAGGGACTCCACGGAGTCGATCTCCGGCTGCGCCTGAAGCAGGGAACGGATGCGGCGGCTCTGCTCGGGGTCCGCGGCCCGGCCGATCAGCTGGTCGCGGGCGTCGCGGCCCAGGCGGTACGCCACGTACACGAGCAGCGCCCCGATGGCGCACGAGGCCAGCGCCTCCCAGACGACCTGGCCGGTGGCCATGTGGAGCGCCATCCCGGCGATCGCGAGGGTCACGCCGAGCACGGCGGTGCCGTCCTCGGCGACGACCGTCCGCAGCGCCGGGTCACGGGCCCCGGCGACACCGCCCTGGATGCGCACCTGGTGCAAGGCCCGCAACAGGGAGATCCCCTCGGAGACGAGGGCGACCCCGAGGACGACGAGCCCCGCCACATAGCCGTCGTACGACTCCGCCGCTCCCCCGCGCAGCGCCTCGAAGGCCTGGAAGAAGGAGAAGCAGCCGCCCATCACGAAGATGCCGACGGCTGCCAGAAGCGACCAGAAGAAGCGTTCCTTGCCGTAGCCGAAGGGATGGCGGCTGTCGGCGGGACGCCGGCTGCGGCGCAGGGCAGCGAGGAGGAACACCTCGTTCATGCTGTCGGCCACGGAGTGCGCCGCCTCCGAGAGCAGCGCGGGCGAGCCCGCGATCAGGCCGCCCACCGTCTTGGCCACGGCGATCACGACGTTCGCGGCCAGCGCCACCAGCACGGTGACACGGGTCCTGCGGTCCGACATGGTCAAGGGCTTACGGCTCACTTCGGCCGATTGCCCCAGTCGCGCGCCCTCACACGAGGTGAGCGGCGAAATCGGGGAACTCCTGTCACCAGGGCCGGTCCGGGCACCCCTAAGGCAGGACAGGCAGGACAAGTAGGACAGGCAGGATCAGGAGACAGGAGCCATGAGCGACACAGACGGCAACACTGAGTACGGCAGGAAGTCGTTCAAGCGATCCAAGAGCCACTTCACGGACCGCATCACGGCGGACGCGCGGGACGGCTGGCCGGTCGAGCCCGGACGCTACCGGCTGGTCGTCAGCCGCGCCTGCCCCTGGGCGAGCCGCGCGGTGATCTCCCGGCGGCTGCTGGGTCTGGAGGACGCCCTTTCGCTGGCCATCGCCGACCCCATCCAGGATGACCGCAGCTGGCGCTTCACGCTGGACCCGGACGGCCGCGACCCCGTACTCGGCATCCGGTTCCTCAGCGAGGCGTACGACGCACGCGAGGCGGACTACCCGGGCGGCGTCAGCGTCCCCGCGATCGTGGACGTACCCAGTGGCCGCCTGGTCACCAACGACTTCCAGCAGATCACCCTGGACCTGGCCACCGAGTGGACGGCCCTGCACCGGGACGGGGCGCCGGACCTCTGTCCGGCCCGGCTGCGCGACGAGATCGACGAGGTCATGGAGGAGGTGTACGAGGACGTCAACAACGGGGTGTACCGGGCGGGCTTCGCCACCGGCCAGGAGGAGTACGAGACGGCCTGTGATCGGCTCTTCCGGCGACTGGAGCTGCTGTCGGCGCGGCTCACCGACCGGCGCTATCTGGTCGGCGACACGATCACGGAGGCGGACATCCGGCTGTTCACCACGCTGGTCCGGTTCGACGCCGTCTACCACGGCCACTTCAAGTGCAACCGCTGGAAGTTGACGGAGGATGAGGTGCTGTGGGCGTACGTCCGCGATCTCTACCAGACGCCCGGCTTCGGCGACACCGTCGACTTCGACCACATCAAGCGCCACTACTACCAGGTCCACACGGGCATCAACCCGACCCGCATCGTGCCGCTCGGCCCCGATCTGTCCGGCTGGCTGATGCCGCACCGCCGTGAGGAGCTCGGTGGCCGCCCGTTCGGCGACGGGACGCCGCCGGGGCCGGTGTCCGAGGGCGAGCGGGTCCCGGCAGCGGGGCGGCCCTGACCCGCGCGTACAGGAACATCGCCAACGACAAATAGACAAAGGCACAAGGACATAAGGAGTCAGCGATGCCGAAGAAGCAGAAGAAGATGAAGCTGCCCCTCGCCTACAAGCCCCTCGGATTCCTGCTCGGCTGGACCAGCGGAACCCTCGCCAGCCTGGCCTTCCAGAGGACATGGAAGGCGATCCGGCACGAGGACGACGCGCCCGACGCACTGGACAAGGACCGCAGTTGGGGCGAGATCCTGCTGGCCGCGGCCGTCCAGGGGGCCATCTTCGCCGTCGTCCGCAGCGCCGTGGACCGTACGGGTGCCGCGTTCGTCGAGCGCACGACCGGAGTGTGGCCGTCCGGCGATGGGGGAGGGCGCGACTGAACACCCTTACCGTCGCGTAAGGTTGGCTTCCGGAACGGCGGCCGGAAGGCAGGAGAGCGAGCTGTGACCAGCAAGCCAGAAGTGGGCGACACTGTCGAGGACTTCGCGCTGCCCGACGAGACCGGCACGTCCCGGAAGCTCTCCGAGCTCCTGGCCGACGGTCCCGTCGTCCTCTTCTTCTACCCGGCTGCCCTCACGCCGGGCTGCACCGCCGAGGCGTGCCACTTCCGCGATCTGGCCGCGGAGTTCGCCGCCGCCGGGGCGCGTCCGGTGGGGATCAGCGGCGATCCGGTGGACCGGCAGCAGGAGTTCGCGGGGAAGCACACGCTCGGGTTTCCGCTGCTGTCGGACCCCGACGGGGCGATCCGGGAGCGGTTCGGTGTGAAGCGCGGTTTCTCGATGGCGCCCACGAAGCGGGTCACCTTCGTCATCTCCGAGGACCGGAAGGTACTCGAGGTGGTGCGCAGCGAGTTCAGGATGAGCGCACACGCGGACCGCGCCCTGGCGGCCCTGCGCTCCGCCTGACTCGGCTGCCCTCAGCCCGACTTGGGTGCCGTGGCGCGGGTGCGGCGCAGTGTGAAGGAGTGGCCGGCCGGATCGGCGTATCCCCGCTCCTCGAACGGGCCGGACGGCTCCTTGGTCTCCAGCGGCCGTCCGCCGAGTGATACGACCCTGCGTTCCGCCTCGTCGAGGTCCTCCACATGGAAGTCCAGGTGGACTTGCAGGGAGTTCTCGGGGCGCGGCCAGCTCGGCGGAGTGGCCGTCATGTCCCGGCGGAACGCCATCCGGGTCCCGTCGGCGCCCTTGATCTCCACGCGGTTCGCGGTCGCGTCCGTCTGCTCGGCCTCCAGCAACTCCTTGTAGAACAGGGCGAGCTTCTCGGGCTCGGCACAGTCCAGCACCACGACGCCTGCCACTACGAGTGCCATGTCTCCTCCATACGGGGACCGAACGCGGCGGCGTTCCCAGCCACCGCCCCGTCGTCCACGGGTACCCCGCACCCCGGATTCAGTCGTCCAGGACCAACGGGCCGCCCGGCGTAGACATTTCGCCAAGGTCGCCGAAAGAGTAACGAAGGTCACGGAGAAGTCACGGAGGTCACGGCATAGATCATTTACGATCAGGGCAGCCTCGTAGCGAATTCGAGTCAACTTTCGTCTCGGGAAGCGCAGTTCGAGTCGGCGGGGATCGGTTCCGATCGCCCGCTCGCAGGGTGGGGGGCCCTGTGAATCGTCTCCAAGAGAGGATGCGAATGCCGCAGGACGTCAAATTCGACCTCCCGTTCACCACCCCCATCAGCGAACATCTCGAGTACGCCCGGGCGCGTCATCTGCGCTGGGTCTGGGACCGTCGTCTGGTCCGCAGCAAAGAAGGTTTCGAGGAGTACCGGTCCTGGGATCTGCCCCAGGCCGCTGCCCGAACGTATCCGCACGCCTCGGCCGAGGACATGGTCGTCCTCATGAACTGGTTCTCGCTGGCCTTCCTCTTCGACGACCAGTTCGACGCCGCCAGGCCGGACCGTGCCGACCGCATAGCGGACGTGGCGCGCGAGCTCATCGTCACGCCGCTGCGTCCCGCGGGGAACACGCCCCGGGTGGACTGCCCGATCACGGTGGCCTGGGCGGAGGTCTGGGCGCACCTTTCCGAGGGCATGTCGCTGACGTGGCGTACGCGGTTCGCGGCCTCCTGGGGCCGGTTCCTCGTGGCGCACACCGAGGAGGTCGACCTGGCGGCCCGCGGCCTGGAAGGCACACTCGGTCTTGAGGAGTACGCCGAGTTCCGCCGCCGTACGGTCGGCATTCACCACAGCATCGACGCCGGTGAGCGCAGCCGCGGCTTCGAGGTTCCGGCACAGGTGCAGGCCCATCCGCTGATGATCCGGATGCGGGATCTGGCCGCGGACACCATCGGCTTCATGAACGACATCCACTCCTTCGAGCGCGAGAAGCGCAGAGGAGACGGACACAACCTCATAGCCGTCCTGCACCGGGAGCGCCGGTGCACCTGGCAGGAGGCGGCCGACGAGGCGTTCCGGATGACCACGGAGTGTCTCGACCGGTACCTCGAACTGGAGGCCCAGGTACCGACGATGTGCGACGAGCTCGGCCTGGAAGAGGAAGAGCGAACTCAGGTGCGCATGGGCGTCGAGGCCATCCAGCACTGGATCAACGGCAATTACGAGTGGGCGCTGACCTCGGGCCGCTACACCGCGAACAAGGAAACCCCGGCGGCTGCCGCGGAATTGGCGGGCAAGGGGTCGGTGGACGACCTGCTCACGGTCTGACGCGGGAACCGTTCGGCCGGCCACCCCACAGATGGCCGGCCGAACGTGTTCCTATGCGGCGAACTCGACCGGCAGGCGGTCCAGGCGCGCCTCCCAGGTGGAGGCCGTCGAGGTGAGCTCTTCCGGCGGGACCGCGAGGCGCAGACCCGGCAGGCGGTGCAGCAGGACGTCGACGGCCGTTTCGATGATGGCCTGGCCGATGTTCTGCCCCGGGCACTCGTGCGGGCCGCCGCTGAAGGCGAGATGCGCTTGGTTGCCGTGCACGGAGATACCGACATCGGGCCGGACCTCCGGGTCGACGTTGCCCGCGGTCAGTCCGAGCACCAGCAGGTCGCCCTCCTGGAGCCGGTGTCCGCCGAGTTCGAGATCGGCGGCGGCGAACCGGCCCGGCAGGACGGCCAGCGGCGGGGTGTTCCACATCACCTCCTCGACGACCGCGGAGATGTTCAGCTGCCCGCTGATCAGCCCGGCGAGCCGGGTGGTGTCGGTGAGGATCAGTTGCAGCACCCGGGCCAGCAGATTGCTGGTGGTGGTGTGCGCGGCGATCAGCACCAGCCGCAGGTGGCTGAGGATCTCGTCCTCGTCGAGTTCGGCGTGGTGTTCCATGAGCCCGGTGGTGAAGTCGGAGCCGGGCTCCACTCGCTTGCGTTCTGCGAGTTCGCCGAGGATCTGCATGATGCGGTCGTTGTGCAGAACGGCGTCCTCACCGCCCTTGAGCACCTGCGCGGAGGATTCGGCCAGCTGCCGCCCCTCTCCCTCCGCGAGTCCGTAGATCCTGGTGAGTACGAGCATCGGCAGGTACTCGGCGTACTCGGCCACGAGGTCGGCGCTGCCCGCGCCCGCGAAGGCGTCGATCTGCTTGTTCGCGAAGTGCGTGACATGGCGACGTATCCCGCGGCTCGCCACGGCCTGCAGATTGTCGGTGACGGCGCCGCGCAGCCTGCGGTGCGGTTCGCCGTCCTGGGACACGCAGTCCGGGCGCCAGCCCAGCATCGGGATCAGCGGTGAGGTGCTCTCGACGCGGCCCTCCTTCCAGTCGCGCCAGATCCGCGCGTCGCGGCTGAACTGACGGGGGTTGTCGAGCACCCGTCGGTTCTCCCGGTAGCCCAGCACCAGCCAGGCGGGGATGTCGCCTTCGAGGAGTACCGGCGCGACCGGCCCGTGTTCCTTGCGCAGCCTGGCGTAGATGCCGTGCGGGTCGCTCGCCGCTTCGGGCCCGTAGAGGCGGGTGGATTCCTCTCCCCCGCCGTGCGCGACAGGGCAGCCGCGCGGGGCGTCCGGACCGTTCGAGGGCTGATCGGTCATCGAGTCTCCAGAGCGACCGCAGAGCGTTCCTTGAGATGACGTATCAGGGCGATGAGTACGTCACGACTTGATTCCCGGTCGCGGGCGTCGCAGGCCACGACCGGAGTGTGCGGGGGGATGTCCAGGGCGTCCCTGATCTCCTCGACCGGGTGGTCCTTGGAGTCGGGGAAGACGTTGAGGGCGATGACGAAGGGGACGTCCTGCCGCTCCATCTCCTCGATGGCCCGGAAGCTGGAGGCCAGCCGACGGGTGTCGACCAGGACGACGGCGCCGAGCGCGCCCTTGAACAGGCCGTTCCACAGGAACCAGAACCGTTCCTGCCCAGGCGTCCCGAACAGGTACAGCACCAGCTGCTCGTTGATGCCGATCTTGCCGAAGTCCAGGCTGACGGTGGTCTCCTGCTTGTCCGCCACCCCGATCAGGTTGTCGACGTCGGCGCTGGCCTGGGTCAGCGTCTCCTCGGTGGTGAGCGGCTTGATGTCGCTGACCGAGCGGACCATGGTGGTCTTTCCGGTGCCGAATCCGCCCGCGATCATCACCTTCACCGAGCGGGCGCCGGCCGGCAGGGTGCCCCCGGCCGCCTGCCGGCCGGGATGGTCAAAGCCTTTCAAGTCCACTGAGTACCTCCTCAAGGAGCGCAAGATCGGGCCCGCGACCGGCGCCGGACGCCGGGATGGGATCACGGGCTTCGATACGGCCTGCATCCAGCAGATCGGCCAGGAGCACCGCGAGAATGTTGAACGGCAATCCGAGGTGGGCGCCGAGTTCGGCGACCGACAGCGGATCGCGGCAGCGCCGGAGGATCTCCTCGTGTTCGTGCTGCATACCGGGGACGGTGGCGGCACGGGAAGTGATGAGGGTCGCCACGTCGAGGCTCGACGCCGAACCGCCCGGTCCGCTGCGGCCGCCTGTGAGGACGTAGTAGCGCTCCAGACCGGACGGGTTCAGGGGTCGGCTGGGACCACTCATCCAGAGTGCTCCTCCAGGCGCGGAGTGGTGCCGAGGAGTTCACCCATCCTGCGGGCGAGATCCCTCATCTGATGCCCGAGCAGGCCCTGGTCGAGGCCTTCCCTGGCGAGGACTCCGAGGTACGTCTCCACGCCGGCCCGCACCACGAAGAGATGGCCGCCGTCGACTTCGATCATCGCCAGGCGCAACTGCCCGGCGTACTGGGGGAACTGCCCGGCCACCGGCTGGGCCAGCGCCTGCAGTCCCGCCACCACGGCGGCGAAACGGTCCACGTCGTCGGGGTCGTCGGCGCCGTAGGAGGTGATGGCCTTTCCGTCGCTGGAGGCCACCAGGGCGAAGCGGATCTCCTTGATGCTCTCGACCAGATCGCGCAGCGCCCAGCTCACGTCGGTTCCCTGTTGCGTCATGTGGACTAGTCGCTCTCTTCAGTGCGGTGCTCGGTGGACTCACGTCCCGCGGTGGCCTCGAGTCCGGCGGTCGGCTCGTCTCCGGCGGTCGGCTCGCGCCCGGCGGTGGCGAAAGCGGCCAGGCCGGTGAAGGACGCGTCCGGCGGCACGGCGTGCGAGGCCGTGTCCGCAGACGTCGCCGACTCGTCTTCGGCGTGCTCGACCGGCTTCGGCCGGGCGGACTCCGCTCGCTTGCGGCGCCGGGGCAGACCGCCGGGTGTGGTGTCCCCGGCTTCTTCAGCGGAGTCCGGAGCGGACTCGGGCGCAGCCGCCTCGGTGCTCGTCGCGGCCGGGGCGGCGACCTGGGCGACCGGAGCCGAAGCCGTGACGGCGGCAGGCAACGGGCTGAAGTACTTGTGGGGTACCACCAGTACGACCGAGGTGCCGAGCCAGGGCGAGTCCGCGAACGTGACCCTGATGCCGTAGCGGCGGGCCAGGGCCCCCACCACGCGGAGGCCGAGATGGGCGTCCTCGGACACACCGCCGAGACCGGGGCCGGCGGCTTCGCCCTCGAGCGCCTGGAGCGCCTCCCGCTTCTTTTCCTCGTTCAGCCCCTTGCCCGAGTCCTGGATCTCGATGCCGACGCCGTTGGGCACCTCCTTGCCGGAGACGACCACGGGCTCGGTGGGCGGCGAGTAGCGCGCCGCGTTGTCCAGGAGGTGGGCGAAGACCAGCGTGAGGTGGTCCACCAGGCCGCCGTCGACGCCGAGTTCGGGCAGATGCCGGACCTGGACACGGTCGAAGTCCTTGATCCGGCCGATGCCGCCGCGGACCACGCTGAGCAGCCGCTGCGCTTCCTGCCACTGCCGGCCGGGCCGGTCCGAGCCGCCGAGTACGCCGATGCTCGCGGCCAGACAGTCGGCGGGGCCGATCTCCTGGTCGAGTTCCATCAGTCCCTGGGCCACGGCGGGCAGCCTGCCGTGCTCGCCCTGCATCTCGTGCAGCCGTCCGCGCAGCTTGCTGGTGAGCACGTGGATACGGCTGCCGATGCTGATGACGGCCTGTTCGGCCGAGGTGGAGCGGTTGAACTCCTCCTCCACGCCGATCAGCGCGGTCCTGAGCACCTTGCGCAACTCGGCCCGCAGGTCGGGGCTGACCTCCGCGCACTGGTTGACGGTGGGCAGCACGTCGTCGATGGCCTCACCGCTGCGCAGCCTCTTCAGGGCGTCCGGCAGCTGGGTGTCCGCGAGCAGAGCCACGGCGGCCTGCTGCCGGTCCAGCTGCACCTGCCAGGCCTGGGCCTGCTCGGCGATCCGTGCCTCGTACACCTGGGCCTGCTCGGCCAGCTGCGCGTCGTGGGCCGAGCGCTCGGCGGCGTACTTCCGCTCCAGGCCGACCACATGCTGCTGCCACTGCTGGGAGTGCTCGGCCTGCGCGTTCCTGAACTCGCCTGCACTACTGCGCAGCTGGCGCTGGGAGCGGACAAGTAAACGTACGCAGAAGGCACTTGCCGTCGTCGCCAGAGCCCCGGCGACGATCGCGGGTATTCGGGTCTGATCGGATCCCGCGACGGCGGCGACCACGGTCCCGGTGCCCAAGGCAAGCGGCAGCAGCCACCAGCCGTACCAGGAGACCGGAGCCCGCACCGCCGGTGGCGGAGTGGCAAGTTCCATCTGCATCCTTCGAAGCAACATGGTCGAACAGGGGGGCGTGGAGAAGCTCGGGGACGCACTCGTCGCGCGGCGGTCAACCGCGCAACGGACATGCGTGGACAGCGAGCGACAACGGAGTGCTGCCGCGCCAACTCGCCGCGCCACAAGGAACCTTATCGGGTCTGATGTCCTGAGGATCAACCTCCCGACCCACATCCATAAGGCTTTCACCACGCTTTGACCTGGGACGTTCGAGTCGACAAATCCCTTTACTCGTCACTCCGACCTCTCTCGGCGGTGTGACACGAGCGCGCGGATACGCCATGGGACACATGGGCATGCATTTCATGATCGCCCCCAAGCCCCCTGGTTGACCTTGAGGAGATACACCGATGAGCGGAATGTCAGGTACTTCCGCGGCGGCTCCCACCGCGCCCGGTCGCCTGCCCTTGATCGGGCACGGACACCAACTGGCCAGACGTCCCCTGGAGTTCATGGACTCGCTGCGCAGTCAGGGCAGCGTCGTCAAGATCCTGATAGGACCTACCGCTGCCTATGTGGTCACCGATCCCGCCGTCACCCGCCGGGTGCTGGTGACGGAGGTCGACGCGTTCGCCAAGGGCGGCAAGATCATCGATGCGCTGCGGGTGTTCTTCGGCGACGGGCTCGCCACGATCGCCGACGGCGACCTGCACCTGAAGCACCGGCGGCTGATGCAGCCCATGTTCAACAAGGCACACATCGCCACCCGGGGCGACGTCATGATCGGGCACGTACGGGCCGCGACCGAGGCGTGGGCGGAGGGGGTCGCGCGGGACACGTACGAGGACATGAACGATCTGACGCTGTCGACCTTCCTCGTGGCGCTCTTCGGTTCGGGACTGCCGGGTCACGTCGAGGGGGAGTTCCAGAGCCTCATGCCGGCGATCATGCGCGGCACGATCCGGCAGACCATCCTGCCGGGCTGGGTGACGAAGCTGCCGCTGCCCGCGAACCGCGCGCACGAGCGGCGGGTCGCGCGCCTGCGGGCGCTCATCGACCAGGCCATCGACCATCACCGCGCCCAACTGGCCGCGGAGCCGGACACGCCGGCCGGGCCACCCGCCGGCTGTCCCGCTCACGCGGGCGGCTCGACGGACAGCCCGGCAGGCAGCTCAACAGGCAGCTCGACGGGCAACTCTCCCGAAGGCGGCCTCTTCTCCACCCTCCTCACCGCCGACGACCCCGAGACGGGCCCCCTCTCACGCCAGCAGCTCCAGGACGAGGCGATCACGCTTCTCACCGGGGCCATCGAGACCACGGGGACGACACTCGCCTGGACCCTGTACGAGATCAGCCGGAACGCGGAGATCGAGCGGCGGCTGCACGACGAGCTCGACGCCGTGTGCGGCGACCGGCCGCTGCGTCAGGAGCACCTGAGCTCACTGCCGTACATGCGCAGCGTCCTCAAGGAAGCCATGCGCATGTACGGCCCCGCCTGGCTCGTCACACGCACCACCACGCGCCAGGTCGTCCTCGACGGACACCCGATCCCCGAGGGTGCGGACGTCGTCTACAGCCCGTACGTCCACCAGCACGACCCCGACGTCTACGCCGACCCCAAGGCCTTCGACCCGGACCGCTGGGAGCCGGAGCGCGCCAAGAGCATCAACCGCGCCTCGTTCCTCGCCTTCGGCGACGGCCGCCGCAAGTGCATCGGCGAGGAGTTCGCGTGGACCGAACTCCTCATCGTCCTGGCCACCATCGTCCAGCGCTGGCGTCTGACCCTGACATCGCCTCCCCCACGCCCGCAGGCCATCGTCACGGTCAAGCCGGACAAGCTCTCGATGACGCCGCAGCTGAGGGTGCCGAAGAGAACGGAGGAGAACGCGGAGCAGCCCGTCTGACTGCTCACGCCCCCGCCATGAGGAGCTCCCGGCGCTCGGGGTCACTCACTCCGAGACCGGGAGCGGGCGCCAGGGAGAGGACGCCGACCTTGCCCAGATGGTCGTTGCTCTGGACCAGACGGGCGGCCTCCGCGGTCGCGGTGAGGGGGTAGGTCGCGGTGAGCGCCGGGGTGAGGTGGCCGAGGTCCAGGAGGCGGCCGACGGCGGCCTGTTCCTGCAGGTTGGAGCCGTGGCTGCCGATGACGCGCTTGAGGCGCATCCAGAGGTAGCGGTTGTCGAACTCGTGCTGATAGCCGGAGCTGGACCCGCAGGTCACGACCGCGCCACCACGCCGTACGACGAAGACGGAGACACCGAAGGTGGCCCGGCCGACGTGCTCGAAGACGATGTGCGGGTCCTCGCCCGTCGCGGCCCGGATCAGCTTCCCGAGCCGCTTGCCGACCACGGTGGGATCGGCCGGCGCCTCGCTGCTGGTGAGCCCGATCTCCTCCCGGTTGATCACCACATGACAGCCCAGCCGGCGGGCGTACTCCGCCTTCCGCTCGCTGCTGACGACGCCGACGGCGATCCCGCCTCCGTTACGGACGAGTTGGACGGCGTACGCCCCGAGCCCGCCGGCCGCTCCCCAGATCAGCACCACATCGCCCTGCGTCATCCGGGCGCCCCGGTCACTGACCAGCATGCGGTACGCCGTGCCCGCGCACAGTGGATTCGAGGCCGCCTCCTCCCAGCTCAAGTGGGCTGGTTTCGGCAGGAGTTGGCTGGTGCGCGCGACGCAGTAGTGGGCAAGGCCCCCGTAGTTGGTCTCGAAGCCCCACGCCAGCATGCCCGAGCCCAGCATGCCGTCGGCGTGGGTCGCCGGATCCTCCTCGTCCACGTACACCGGGCTCACCACGACCCGGTCGCCGACCTGCCAGCGGCGTACGCCCGATCCGGTGCGCACCACGACCCCGGACGCGTCCGAGCCGATCACATGGAACGGCTGGTCGTGCCGGGCCGCCCAGCGGTCCTGGCGGCCGAAGTGCTTCAGGAAGGTGAAGGTCGGGATGGGTTCGAACATCGCCGACCAGACGGTGTTGTAGTTGATGCCGCTCGCCATGACGGCCACCAGCACCTCGTTCGGGGCGAGTTCGGGCATCGGTACGGAGCCGATGTGGATGGACTTGCGGACATCTTTGTCGTCGGCTTCGGTGAATCCCGTGAAGCTGTCCACGTCCTCCGCCCGCAGATGAGCGGCGCTGTAGTGACCGGGAACGGGCAGCTGCTCCAGTTCGGCACGGGCGGCTCCCGCCACCACGGCCTCGGCCAGGGCATCCATGTCTTCCTCCTTGTGGGGCGTTGACAGGTCAGCTCAGGCCGAGGCCCGCTGCGAGCGTCGGCCACGAGGCCTTGAACTCCTGCCGCCAGTTCGGCCAGTTGTGCACTCCCCCGTTGTAGAAGTGCACCTGGGCCGGGATGTTCAGAGCCTCCAACTGCCTTGCGAATCGGTGTGCTTGGGACCACAGGACGCCTTCGAGCACCGCACCTTCGAGATTGCCGAAGTCATTGCTGGGCAGACCGCTGCCCTGGGAGACGTACAGCTTGGTGCCCTTGAGGTGACGCGCCTGCGCGTAGGGGTTGTGCCGGATCCAGTTGTCGCGCTGGAACAACGGGTTGCCCCACAGGGTCAGGGGCGGCAGCTGTTCGCGGGCGACGATCGCGTTGAGGACGGTGGGCATGCCGAGGGCGGTGGTGTCGAGGATCCCGCTGTACGAGGCTGCCGCCCCGAAGGTGCCGGGGTGCCGTGCGGCGAAGGCGAGGGCTCCGTAGCCGCCGGTGGAGACACCGGCCACGGCACGCTTGGTGCCGGCCCTGAACCTCTGCGCCAACAGCCCCATCAGTTCGTCGACTTGGAACCTCTCGTAGTCCGGCGCGTCGGCGCTGCCGTAGTTCCACCAGTCGGTGGGGATGCCGGTGGGGCCCGAGGCGGGCATCACGGTGAGGACGTCCTTGTCCGCCAGGAAGTCGGCGGCGTCCGTCTCCCGGGTCCAGGACGTGTAGTCGTCGTGGGCGCCCTGGAGGAGGTAGAGGACGGGCCAGGTGCGGTTCGGCTGCGCGGCGTAACGCGTGGGAAGGATCACGCGTACGGGCAGGGTGGCGCCGACGGCCGGGGAGTCGATCATGAGGTCGACGGTGCGGGCGTCCAGCCACTTCTCCCCCACGATGGCGGCGCCGTCCGCGTCTGCCACGGTCGCCGCCGTGGGTACCGCGGACGACTGCGGGGCGAGCACAACTCCCGTGCCGAGCAGAGAGGTTGTGAGCGCGATGGCGAGGGCGCAGCGGCGCTGCGAACGCGGTATCGGACGCGGCATGGGTGAAGTCCCTTCAGGAGTCCTTCAGAAGTCCCGCAGGTCGCGTGTCAGCAGTCCGGCGAGTATGTCGACGACCGGTGGGTCGAGCAGTGACAGGTGGTGGCCGGGCAGCGGGACGACGGTGAGGTCGGTGCAGTGCGCGTCCCAGCCGAGCGCCTGGTCGTCGCGTTCGTAGCGGGGGTCGCGGACCGTGTGCGGGGCGGGCTCGCTCGCGCGGTAGAGGAGGGTGCGGCCGGTGTGCGGCCCGGGTGTGTGGCGTTCGCCGCTGCGGAGGTCCAGGTACGAGGTGCGCTGGTGCTCCAGCACGGAGTCCGGCAGCTCGACGGTGTCGCTCAGCACCTTGAGGACGAGGTCGATCCGGTCCGAATCGTTGAGTCCGGCGAGTTCGTCGTACGGCAGGTCGAGGCGGGTGCCGTAGGTGCGTTCCACGTACCCGGCGAAGTCCTGGAAGTGGCGCAGGGCCCGCTCGGTGCCGGTGAGCCGGGTCGGCAGCGGCAGTACCGAGTCGATCAGGACGAGGGCGGCGACGGTGCCGTGCGGGGACAGGAGCCGGGCCGTCTCCTGGGCGACGACGCCGCCGTACGACCAACCGCCCACAGCCCAGGGCCCCTTGGGGCGGACTTCGCGTATGCGCCTGGCGAACTCGGCGGCCCGGCCCTGCACATCGTCGGGGTCCGGCAGCCGGTCGAAGCCGTGGACCGGGCGGTCGCCGTCGAGGCGTGCGGCCAACCGGGCGTAGACGTCAGCGGATCCGCCGGCGGCGTGGGCCAGGAAGAGGGGGGTGTGCGGGCCGGTGGCGGGGAAGGCACGGAGGTGATCAGAGGCGACGGATCGCGCTCGTACGGGGAGGGCCGGGTGCCCCAAGTCCACGTCGCCCACGAGCAGTTGGGCGACCTTCCGCAGAGTCCCCTGTCTCAGCAGCACGCCGGGCTCGACCTCGACATCGAACTCCCGCTGCACGACGGCCCGGATGCGCACGGCCGTGAGCGAGTCCAGGCCGAAGTCGGTCAACGGCGTGTCGGGATCGATGTGTTCGGGGCTGTACCCCATCACTCCGGCCACGCACAGCCGCAGCCGTTCGACGGGGCTCATGGCGCGGTCGGTGGACCCGGCCTGGGGCTCGGCCGGGCCCGCCGCCGTCTCCTCCCCCACCCAGAACCTGCGGTGCCGCCAGCGCGGCGCCGGTACGTCCACGATGCGCCCCTCGGGGTGCAGGCGTTCGCGCGGCCGGGCTGTCCGTACGCCATGCACGAGGAGAGTGGCGAGCGAGGTGCGGAAGGTGAGCGCGTCGTCGGTGTCGCGGCGCAGGGTGGGGACGACCAGGGAGTCCTCGGCGCCTGCCGCGCGCAGGGTTTCCGTCAGAGGGTGCAACTGCGTTGCGTGCGGGGCGACTTCGACGAAAACGCGGTGTCCGTCCTCGGCCGCCGCGCGTACGGCCTGAGTGAAGCGGACGGGGTTGCGCAGATTGGCCGCCCAGTACGCCGTGTCGGCGGGCGCGACCTCGCGGGGGTTGTCGAGCACGGTGGAGTAGCGGCGGCAGCGGAAGGCTTCCGCGGATTGCCGGACCTCGCCCAGCTCGCGGGTGAACTCCCCCAGTAGCGGCTCCACTTCGGGCGAGTGACCGGCTCCGGACACGCCCAGCGCACGGGCGAAGCCGCCGTCGCCGTTCACCCGGGCGACCAGGGCGGCGACGTCCTCGGCCGAGCCGGTGACCACACACTGCACCGGCGAGGCGTGTACGGCGACATCAAGTGTGCGCCACTCCCTTGCCAGTACGGGGATTTCAGTAGCCGGAAGGTCCACGACGGCCATGGCTCCGCCGGTGAGCCCGTCCAGCAGCCGGGAGCGTACGGCGATGATGCGGGCACCGGTGGCCTCGTCGAGGGCCCCGGAGACGACCGCCGCGGCGATCTCGCCCAGGGAGTGGCCGATGACGGCGGCGGGTTCGAGGCCGTACGAGCGCCACAGTTCGGCGAGGGCGACCTGGATGCCGTACAGCACGGGCATGACGGTGGCAGGGGTCGACAGGTCGGCGTCGGGGCGGAGCCCGGCGCGCAGGGAGACGCCTGCGTGTTCGCGCAGCAGTGGCTCCAGGCGGTCGACGGCTGCGGCGAACTCCTCTTCCGTGGCGAGGAGTTGGCCGCCCATCCCGGGCCACTGGGAGCCGTAGCCGGAGAAGACCCAGACCGGGCCGGGGCCGCCCGGTGTCCCCTCCCCGGTAACCAGGTGCGGGGACGGGGCGCCGGTGGCGAGGCGAGTGAGCGCGGTGACGGTCTCCGGGCGGTCCCGGGTGACGAGGGCCGCGCGGTGCCGGCCGCGGCCGATGCGGCCGGCGAGGGTGCGGGCGAGGTCTGCGTCGCGTACGCGTCGGCTGCCGGGGGTGTTCAGCCAGGCCGCGAGCTCAGCCGCGTACGACCGCACCCTTTCTTTGGTGGGCCCGTCGAGCAGCAGGAGCCGGGGACGCTCCGGCATGCTGCTCGCCCGACGGGCCGGTCTGTGGTCGGCGAGGACGACATGGGCGTTCGTGCCGCCGAAGCCGAAGGCCGAGACGCCTGCGGTCGCCGTGCCCGAGTAGCGGGGCCAGGGTTCCGGGGCGGTGACCACGCGCAGGCCGAGTGCGTCGAGGTCGGCGTGCGGGCCCTGGCGGGTGAAGTGGAGCTGGCCGGGGATCTCGCCGTGGTGCAGCGCCAGTACGGTCTTGATCAGGCCCGCGATGCCCGCCGCGGCTTCCAGGTGTCCGAGGTTCGTCTTGGCGGAGCCGATCAGCAAGGGCTGGTCCGCGCGGCGGCCCCGGCCGAGTACGGCGCCGAGGGCGCTCGCCTCGATGGGGTCTCCGAGGGCGGTTCCGGTGCCGTGCGCCTCGACGTAGTCGACGGTCGTGGGGTCGGGGTGCGCCTCGGCGAGGAGGGCGCGTTGGGCTTCGGCGTTGGGGGCGGTCAGCCCGTTGGAGCGGCCGTCGGAGTTGACGGCTGTCGCGCGTATGACCGCCAGGACACGGTCGCCGTCGCGTTCGGCGTCGGCGAGGCGTTTCAGTACGACCACGCCGCAGCCCTCGCCACGTACGATCCCGTCGGCCTCCGCGTCGAACGCCTTGCACCGGCCGTCCGGGGCGAGGGCGCCCGCGCGCTGGAGGCCGAGGGTCACGGCGGGGCTCAGCAGCAGGTTCACCCCGGCGGCGAGCGCCGTGTCGCTCTCGCCGCTCACCAGGCTCCGTACCGCGTGATGCACCGCGACCAGTGATGACGAGCACGCGGTGTCGACGGACATGCTGGGCCCGCGCAGGTCGAGGGCGTACGACAGGCGGCCCGCGGCGATGCTCAGGGAGGCGCCGGTGGCGGTCCAGGCGTCCACGGCGCCGGGGTCGGCGGTGGTGAGATGGGCGTATTCGTTGCCGCTGATGCCGACGAAGACGCCGGTGCGGGTGCCGGCGAGCGCGGGCACGGGCAGGGCCGCGTGATCGAGGGCCTCGCGGGCGACTTCGAGGAGCATGCGGTGCTGGGGGTCCATGGCGACGGCCTCGTGCCCGGCGATCCCGAAGAACTCGGCGTCGAACCCGGCGATCTCGTCGATGCCACCGAGAAAGGCTCCGTGCGGACTCACGTCGCCCGGCAACCGCGCCGGGTGCCGCACGAAGGGTTCCCACCGCCCGTACGGAACCGTGCCCACGGCATCCCGCCCCTCGGCGAGAAGCCGCCAGTACGCCTCCGGCGAGCGGACCCCGCCGGGGAGCCGGCAGCCGAGGCCGATGACGGCGACGGGGGTCGGGGCTCCGCGGCCGTCCGCGACACGCTGGGCGTGGGCGCCGACACCGGGCACGTGGCGGGCGGGGGCACCTGGCGCGCGGCCGCCGGCCTCCTCGCTCGGCGCTGGGCTGCCGGCAGGCGTCGCGCCTGCCGCACGACTGTCGTCGGCTACGCCCGCCATCCGGCCGTCCGCTTCCGCGAGCGGTGCGCTGGCTGCCGGAGCTGCGGCGCCATCGGCGACGCGCGGGGTGTGAGCCGCCGTGCCGGGCCCGTGGCCGTTGGCCGGTACGCCCGGCGTGCGGCCGTCCGCTGCCGCCGCGTCCGACGCCCAGCCGCCGGCAGCCGCGAGCGGCACGTCGCCTGACCGCGGGCCGCCCTGCGCCGGCGGGGGCGCGGCTTGCGCCCCGTCGGCGCCGGCCACCGGACCCGCGTCCTCCGTCAGTCGCGTCACCACCGCGTCGATCGTCGGGGCGTCCCACAGGAACGTGTTCGGGAGGCTGCGGCCGGACAGTTCGCTCAGGGCGGCTGTCAGGGCTACCGCGTCGCGGGAGGTGAGGCCGGTTTCGGCGAGGGGCAGGTCGTCGGGGAGGTCGGAGGGGGCGAGGCCGTACCAGGTGTGGAGCCGCTCTGTCACCAGGGCGCGGATCGCCGTACTGGACGCGGTCATCGGATGCCGAATCCTCCTTCGAGGAACCGGCTCCGGGTCGCCGTCCGGGAGACCTTGCCGCTGCTGGTGCGGGGCACGGAGCCGGGTGGGACGAGGAGCAGGGTGCCAAGGCGCAGGCCGTGGCGGGTGGAGACGGTGGCGCGTGCGGTGCGTTCGGCCGCGCGGGCGTCCTCGGCCGTCGGTTCGGTGTCACGGCGGTGTTCCGCGATCACGACGAGTTCCTCGCCCGTGCCGTCCGGCCGGTTGACGCCGAACGCGGCGAGCCGGTCGCGGCGGACCAGGGAGGCGGCCGTCTGTACGGTCTGCTCGATGTCCTGGGGGTAGTGGTTGCGCCCGTCCACGATGATCACGTCCTTGTGCCGCCCGGTGACGAGGAGCCGCCCCTGATGCAGGGCTCCGAGATCGCCGGTGCGCAGCCAGTCGCCCGTCGCGCCGAAGCCGAAGGTCTCGGCGGAGAGTTCGGCGCGCTTCCAGTAGCCGAGCCCGACGTTCGGCCCGCGCACCTGGATCTCGCCGACCCGCCCTTCCTGGAGTACCGCACCGTCCGCGCCGACGATCCGCACCTCCTGCCCGACGGGCGTCCCGCAGGAGACGAGCACGGCGGCGGTCGCCGCATCCGGCGCCTCCTCGACGCGTCCCTCCGCGAGGGCGTCGGCGTCGCAGGCCATGGCCGAGGGCGCCGCGTCCAGAGCGTCCGCGGTCACGAAGACCGTGGCCTCCGCCAGTCCGTACGCCGGGCAGTGCGCCGCGGGGTCGAGTCCGGCGGGCGCGAACCGGGTGCGGAAGCGGTCCACCGTCTCCGCGCGCACCGGCTCACTGCCGTTGATGAGCACCCGTACGCGGTCCAGGTCCAGTTCGTCGGCCAGCGCCGGATCCGTACGCGCCACGCAGTAGTCGTAGGCGAAGTTCGGGGCGGCGCTGACGGTCCCCTCGTACGAGCCGAGGAGGCGCAGCCAGCGGGAGGGGTCCTGGAGGAAGTCGGCGGGGTCCATGAGGACGGACGGGAAGCCGCCGACCACGGGGGCGGCGATGCTGAGGACCAGGCCCATGTCGTGGAAGAGCGGCAGCCAGCCGACCGTCGTGGTGGTCCGCGGGTCGGCGACGAACGCGTCGATGGCCTGGCGGGCGTTGGCGACGACATTGGCGTGGCTGATCATCACGCCGGCGGGGCTGCGGGTGGAGCCGGAGGTGTACTGGAGGTACGCGATGTCGTCGGGCTCGGGCCGCGCTTGGGGCTCGTCCGCAGCCTCGAATCCGGTGCCAGGGGCGGGCAGTTGGTCGAGAGGAACGACTGGCAGGTCCGGCAGTTCGCGGTCCCGTACGAAGGTGCGTACTGAGGGTGCCGTGGCGGAGTCGGTGATCAGGCAGGCGGGTTCGCAGTCGGCGAGGACGCCCGCGAGTCTTCCTCCGTGGCCCGGCAACCCGGGGCCGAAAAGGGGCACGGCGATGACGCGGGCGTACAGGCAGCCGAGGAATCCGGCCGCGTAGTCGAGCCCTTGCGGCAGTACGAGGGCGGCCCGTTCGCCGGGGGACGCGATCGTGGCGAGGTGGTCGGCGACGGCTCTGGCGCGGGCGTCGAGGGCGCGCCAGCCGAGGGTGCGGTGCCGTCCCGTGGGGGCGCTGTCGGGGAAGTCGACGTGACTGAAGGCGCGTTGCTGCGGCCGGTGCCTGGCCCAGTGCCGCAGGTGGTCCGTCATGAGGGTGGCTTCGACAGTTGGCCGGGCGGGCGACATGGCGACTCCAACTGTGAGGGGGGCGGCGCGAGTTGAGGCGGTGCACGTTGAGGCGGTGCACCAGGTTCCGCCTCCTCGGGCTGAGGGGTTAGGGGACGTACTGACAGTTCGTCTGCCGGGTTCTGTCAGTTCACTGACAAAGCGGGCCGCCGATTCCATGCCGTGGGCCAGAGCCAGCGCCAGGCCGCGCCGCCGACAATCCGGGCGA
The DNA here is from genome assembly GCF_043198355.1 of Streptomyces sp. NPDC048825. Taxonomy (NCBI): domain Bacteria; kingdom Bacillati; phylum Actinomycetota; class Actinomycetes; order Kitasatosporales; family Streptomycetaceae; genus Streptomyces; species Streptomyces sp. NPDC048825. Next base: position 122,755 of record NZ_JBICUR010000009.1, on the reverse strand, counting down.
CGGCTGCCCTGGCCGGCGGAAGGAGCGACTCTTGGGACGTACACGGCTGTTCGCGTTGTTTGCCCTTCTCACGCTGACCGGGTTCATCACGACGCTCGACAACACGGTCATCAACGTGGCCCTGCCGACCGTGCAGCGCGAACTCGGCTTGAGCGTCACGGACTTGGAGTGGGTGGCCAGCAGTTACGTACTCAGTTTCGGCGCGCTGCTGCTGCCCGGCGGGCGGCTGACCGATCTGTTCGGGCGCCGGTCCGTGCTGGCGGTGGGGGTCGTGGTCTTCACGGCGGCGTCGGCGGCTGCGGCCGTCGCGGACAGCGGTGGCACGCTGATCGCGGCCCGTACGGTGCAGGGGGTCGGGGCCGCGCTGGTGATCCCGGCGTCGCTGGCCGTGGTCGCCGCCGATCTGCCCGCGCGACGGCAGTCGATGGCTGTCGGCCTGTGGACGGCGGCGCTCGCCGTGGCGCTGGCGCTGGGGCCCGTGGTCGGCGGCTTCGTCACCCAACAGTGGAGCTGGGGCTGGGTGTTCGCGCTGAACATACCCTTCGGGATCATCGCTCTGCTGCTGATGCCCGCCGTGCCCGCCAAGGCGAAAGGGCCGCCCGGGGCCGAGCCCCGGCGCGGCGGGCTCGATCTGCCGGGTGTGCTGCTCTCCGTTCTCGCGCTCTATCTGCTGACGTACGGGCTGGTGCGGGGCACGGAGCACGGGTTCGGCACCGCCCCCGTACCGCTGTGCCTGGGTGTTTCAGCCGTCGCCGCCTGTGCGTTCCTCCTCGCGGAGACCCGGACCGGCCGGCCGCTCCTCGAACTCGGGCTGCTGCGCGACCGGTTCCTCACGGGCGGGGTGATCGCGCAGGTGCTGTGGGGCATCGGCGTGAACGGCGTCTTCTTCTTCACGGCCCTCTACCTCCAGCAGGTGCTCGGCTTCTCCCCGACCAAGGCAGGGCTGGCCTTCCTGCCGCTGGCCGGTGCGCTGCTGCTCTGCACTCCGCTGGCCGAGCGGGCGGCTCGCGTACTGGGCGCCCATGTGTCGATCGCGACGGGGCTCGGCGTGGTGGCGGCCGGTCTGCTGTACGTCTCGGGGACAGGCGCACACGCCGACTACTGGGATCTCCAGCCGGGCCTGCTGATGATCGGCGCAGGATCGGCGCTCACCACTCCGCTGACGGTCCGCTGTCTCGCCCAGGTCCCGGATGCACGGACAGGGATGGCGACCGGTCTGGTGAGCGCGGCGCGCGAAGTCTCCGGGGTGTTCGGGGTGGTACTGGTCGGCGTCGTCCTCACCCGACGCGAGCGCTCCGAACTGCGGTCGGGCACGGATCCGAGCAACGCGTTCCTGGAGGGCTACGACCTCGGGCTGCGGCTCGCGGCGTGCTGTGTGCTGGCGGGCGCGTTCGTCACGCTGACGACGCTGCGCCGCCGGGGGCGGCATCGGCGGGCACGGCAACGGTGGGTACGGCAACGGTGGGTACGGCAACGCCGGGAGCCGACACCCGCCGGAACTCCCCCGGTCGCGGGGACGCTCACAGGGACATCCCCGAGGTGACCACATCGCGAGGAGCTCACCCAGGTACTTCCTGGGCAGCTGTCCATGTATGGTGGACATCTGCCCAGGAATTCCAGGGCAGCACCAAGCCCCTCAGAGGAGCCCCCCGGTCATGCAAGCGCTCGCAAACGTGTTGGTCGGGCTTGTGGCTGCCCTGCACGCCTACATCCTGGTTCTGGAGATGTTTCTGTGGGAGCGGAAGCCGGGGCGGGGGCTGCACGGGTTTGAGCCGGAGATGGCGCGGGCCACCGCGGCGATGGCCGCCAACCAGGGGCTCTACAACGGATTTCTTGCTGCGGGCCTCGTGTGGGGACTGGTCGCCGGGGATCCGACGGGGTTCCGCGCGCAGGTGTTCTTCCTGGTGTGCGTGATCGTCGCGGGTGTCTATGGAGCTGTGACCGCGAACCGCCGCATCCTGTTCGCCCAGGCACTGCCCGGCACCCTCGCCCTGATCGCCGTCCTCGTCGCCCGGTGACCCCCGCCTCCGACCCCCGGTCCGAACGCACCCGGGCCAAGCTGCGCCGCACGCTCCTCGACGAGTGCGCGCGGCGCCCGCTGTCGGAGGTCACCGTCGCGGCCCTGGTGCGTGGGGCCGGAGTCGGGCGGGCCACGTTCTATCTGCACTACGCCGACCTGGAGGCACTCGCGGTCGACGCCTGCGCCGATGTCGTACGCGATGCCGTGGAGGCCCTGCACGCCTGGCGCGGCCGGCCCGACCCGAGGACCGCGCCGCCCGCGTTGCTGGAGTTCTTCGAGGGCCTGCCCCCGCATGCTCCGCTCTACCGCGCCCTGTTGAGCCCGGGCGGCGGGGGCCCACTGGGCCGCGTACTGCATCAGGATCTGCGTGCCCGCAGCCAGGCCGAGCGCGAACTCGTGGGTGCGCCCGAGGCACCGCTCATCGCCTCCGCCGTGGCCGCGACGTTCGCCGGAGTCCTCGCCGACTGGCTGCATGGACTCATCGAGGCCACCCCGGAGGAGATCGCACACCGGGTGTGGCGCCTGCTCGTCACCCTGAACCTCAGCCAGTAGGGCCCACGCCGTTCACCGCCGGCGCCGGCACGGCGGAAGGGGCGCCCCATCGCGGGGCGCCCCTCGCCAAGCCGGATGCCGACGTCAGGCGAAGGTCATCACCGGCTTGATCGCCTTGCCGGCGCCCATGTCCTGTACGGCCTGCCCGATGTCCTCGAAGGCGTACTTGCTGATCAGCCGATCCAACGGCAGGCGGCCCTCGCGGACCAGCTTGACCAGGGCGGGTATCGCGGTCTGGGTCTCGTGGTCGCCGAGCGTGAGGCCCACCACGCGCTTGCCGCCGAGCATTCCGTTGACGTCCAGGGCGACTTCCGAGCCGAACGGCGGGGCGCCGACGATGACCGCCGTGCCGCGTGCGGCGAGCGCGTCCACGCCCTTGCGCAGGACGGCGACGCTGCCGGTGGTCTCCACCACGCCGTCCGCCCCGGCGCCGTCCGTGATCACCTGGATCGCCTCCAGGATGTCCCCGTCACCGGCGTTCACGGTGTGTGTGGCGCCCAACTCGCGGGCCAGCTCCAGCCGTTCGGCCACCAAGTCGACGGCGATCACCGTGGTCGCGGGTGTCATGGCGGCAGCCATCACCGCGGACAGACCGACCGCGCCGGCCCCGAGGATCACCAGCGTGTCACCGGTCCGGGGCGCAAGGACGTTCCATACGGCGCCGACGCCGGTCTGCACGCCGCAGCCCAGCGGTGCGATGGTCTCCAGCGGTACGTCCCGGTCGACCTTGACGAGGCTGCGCTGGTCCACCAACGCCCGCTCGGCGAACGAGGACTGGCCGAAGAAGTGGCCCCCGAGGGGCTCGCCGTCGCGGCTGATGGTGCTGGTGCCGTCGGGCCGGCGCCCGCCGAGCAGGTTCAGCGGCAGCCAGGTGGCGCAGTAGGCCGGGTGTCCGTCACGGCAGTTCTTGCAGCCGCCGCAGGACGTGAAGGACATCAGTACGTGGTCGCCGGGCTCGATGCCGGTGACGTCCGAGCCGACGGCCTCGACGACGCCCGCGCCCTCGTGCCCGAGGACTCCTGGCAGAGGGAAGGGCAGACCGCCACCGGCCACACCGAGGTCGGTGTGGCACAGACCGGCGGCGACCATCCGGACGAGCGCCTCGTTCGGACGCGGTTCGTCGAGCTCGACGGTGGACAGCGTGAACGGCGCTCCCCCGGACTCGACCACGGCTGCACGAGTGGTGGACATACTCAACTCCTTACGAGAGTGACGAGAAGCGGGAGCGCTCAGTCGAGCGAGATGACGACGGACTTGACCTTGGTGTACGCGGCGAGCGCCTCGGGCCCGTACTCCCGGCCGAAGCCGGAGGCCTTGACCCCGCCGAAGGGGACGTTGGGGTCGAGCATCGCCCACTCGTTGACCCAGACGATGCCGGCCTCGAGGCGGTCGGCGACCCGGTGCGCGCGAGCGAGGTTGCTGGTCTGGAGGCCCGAAGCCAGCCCGTACGGCGTGGAGTTGGCCATCTCGACGGCCTCGTCCTCGGAGTCGAAGGGCTGCACGGTGAGGACCGGGCCGAAGATCTCCTCCTGGACGACACGGGAGTCGTTGGCGAGGTCGGCGATGACCGTGGGCTTGTAGTAGAAGCCGCCGTTCAGGTCGAGGCGCTCACCGCCGCAGACGATGCGGGCGCCCTCCTTGCGGGCCAGTTCGACGTACTCCTCGACCTTCTTCAGGTGCTTCTCCCCCGCCATCGGTCCGACGACGGTCTCGGGCCGGCGGGGGTCGCCGACCGGAACGCCGGGCACGGCGTCGGCGAGAATGCCGACCACGGTGTCGTACAGCGGGCGGGCGACCAGCAGGCGCGGGCCGCCCATGCAGAACTGACCCGTGTTGAAGACGAAGCCCTTGATGACGGCGCCGATGGCCTTCTCGATGTCGGCGTCCTCGAAGACGATGTGGGCCGCGTTGCCGCCGAGCTCCATCGTGACCGGCTTGAGGGCCTCACCGGCGATGCTCGCCGCGTGCCGGCCGACCGCGGTGGAACCGGTGAAGGCCACCTTGTCGATGCCGGGGTTGCGCAGCAGCGCCTCACCGGCGACCGGGCCGCTGCCGGTGACGACGTTGTAGACGCCGTCCGGGACGCCGGCCTTCTTCAGCAGGCCGGCCATGTAGAGGGCGCTGAGCGGGGTCTCGTCGGCGGGCTTGTGCACCACCGTGTTGCCGGCCGCGAGCGCCGGGGCGATCTTCGAACCGGCAAGGATCAGCGGGAAGTTGAAGGGCGTGATCGCGGCGACCACCCCGAGCGGACCGCGCCGGGTGTAGGCGTGGGCGTTGAGCGGGGTGTCCCGGGTCGCGCCGTCCAGGGTCCAGGCGAGGGAGCCGTAGTACTCGTAGTCATTGGCCGCGTTCGTCACATCGACGGCGTGGCACAGCGAGATCGGCTTGCCGACGTCGAGGCTCTCCAGGGTCGCGATCTCGTCCGCGTTCTCCCTGATCAGCTCGGCGACCCGGTGCAGCACACGGCCCCGCTCACGGCCGCTCAGCGCGGCCCAGCCGCTGTTCTCGAAGGCGTCGCGTGCGGCCCGTACGGCCGCGTCGACGTCGGAGGCATCGGCCTCCGCGACCGTCGTGACCACCTGGCCCGTCGACGGGTCGATCACATCCGTACGCGCCCCGCCGGACGCTTCCCGCCACTGGCCGCCGATGAACAGCTGCCCGGGCTCGCTCTCGAAGGTGGTCATGGCCACTCCCCAGCCTTGTTCGCCAAGATTTCAATCAACAGGATTCCTGTTGGTTCGCAGTCTCATTACAGACAGGTTTCCTGTCAATGCCTTACGCTGACCCCATGGTCGGCACCAAGGCATCCACCAAGGCACCTCCGTCACTCCTGTACATGATCAAGCAGGTGGAACTCGTGGTGCGCTCCCATCTGGACGAGCTGCTGCGACCGGCGGGGATCACGGCGTTGCAGTACACCTCGCTCACCGTCCTGGAGCGGCACGACGGTCTGTCCGCGGCCCAGCTCGCGCGCGACTCGTTCGTCACCGCGCAGTCCGTGGCCGATGTGGTCCGGGCCCTGGAGAACCGCGGCCTGGTACGCCGCGAGCGCAATCCCCGCAACCGCCGGGAACTCCTCATCCTTCTCACCGAGTCTGGCCGCGATCTGCTCGCACGGCACGCCGAACCCGTGAGAGAACTCGAGGAGCGCATGGTCCGCAATCTCACCGCGCACCAGACCGACCAGTTCCGGCTGGCGCTGTCGAAGGCGTGGCAGGCGCTCTCGTAGCGGCGCGGCTGCACGGTCGTACGGAATAGGCCTGTAACCGTTGGCCATCGAACCCCGCAAATCCAAGACATATGTCAATCGAACATGCTGGAATTCACGCCATCGGGGTCGACAGAGTGCTCAGGGTGCTCAGGGTGCTCAGGGGCGGGGAACGGTGAGGTGATGTCGGCGTGCGCAACGGAACCGAGACCCTCACCCCGCATCTGCACGTCCACCGGGACCGCGGGTACACCGTGCTGGAGTTCCACGGCGAGATCGACATCATCGCGGCGCTGGAGACCGTCCCGTTCCTGGACGCGGCGACGGGGCGTCCAGGAGCGCAGGTCGTGCTCGATCTGCGGCACATCGAGTTCTTCGACTGCTCGGGACTGCGCTTACTCCACCGGGCCCGGCTCCGGGTCCTCGAACGCGGCGGGCGGCTGCGGCTGGTCTGCACCCACCCGCTGACCCTGCGCATCCTCCAGGTGACCGGGCTCGCGGCGCACCTGCCCGCGCTGTCGACCCTGGAAGAGGCACTGGAGCAGCCCGAGACCACCTCCAGCTCCGGCTCCGCATGACCTGCCACTGACCTGCCCGGAGGTGCGCCCCGGAGGTCGCCCGGGGGCTACTTCACGACCTTGGTTACCTGACCGGCGCCGACGGTCCTACCGCCCTCACGGATGGCGAACTTCAGCCCCTCCTCCATGGCGACAGGCTGGATCAGCTCGACGTTCATGGTGGTGTTGTCGCCGGGCATGACCATCTCGGTGCCCTGCGGCAGGGTCACCACACCGGTCACATCCGTCGTACGGAAGTAGAACTGCGGACGGTAGTTGTTGAAGAACGGCGTGTGCCTTCCTCCCTCGTCCTTGGACAGGATGTACGACCGCGCCTCGAACTCGGTGTGCGGAGTCACCGAGCCCGGCTTGATGATGACCTGCCCGCGCTCCACGTCCTCGCGCTTCACGCCGCGCAGCAGCAGACCGCAGTTCTCCCCGGCCCGTCCCTCGTCGAGGAGCTTGCGGAACATCTCGATGCCGGTGACCGTGGTCGTGGTCTTCTCCGGCTTGATGCCGATGATGTCGACGGTCTCGTTGACCTTCAGGACGCCGCGCTCGATACGGCCGGTGACGACCGTACCGCGGCCCGTGATGGTGAAGACGTCCTCGATCGGCATCAGGAACGGCTGGTCGACATCGCGTACCGGCTCGGGCACGAACTCGTCGACGGCCCTGAGGAGTTCGAGGACCGACTGGCTCCACCGCTCGTCACCTTCGAGCGCCTTGAGCGCGGAGACGCGGACGACCGGGACGTCGTCGCCCGGGAACTCGTAGTCGGTGAGCAGCTCGCGCACCTCCAGTTCGACGAGTTCGAGGATCTCCTCGTCGTCCACCATGTCGGCCTTGTTCAGGGCGACGACGATGTACGGCACGCCGACCTGACGCGCGAGCAGGACGTGCTCCTTGGTCTGCGGCATCGGGCCGTCCGTGGCGGCGACGACGAGGATCGCCCCGTCCATCTGCGCCGCGCCCGTGATCATGTTCTTGATGTAGTCCGCGTGACCGGGGCAGTCGACGTGCGCGTAGTGCCGGTTCTCCGTCTGGTACTCGACATGCGCGATCGAGATCGTGATGCCGCGCTGACGTTCCTCGGGCGCCTTGTCGATCTGCTCGAACGGCGTGTACGGGTTCAGGTCGGGGAACCTGTCGTGCAGCACCTTGGTCACGGCTGCCGTAAGGGTCGTCTTACCGTGGTCGATATGACCGATGGTCCCAATGTTCACATGCGGTTTGGTCCGCTCGAACTTCGCCTTGGACACTGCAGGCCCTCCTGATCACCTGGGTGACGCCGAGCGCGCTTGGCTTGGTCCTGTCGCCGTGTTCTCTCCGTGTTATGGGGTCCTGTTTTCAGAGTACGCGGGTAGGGCGAGCCGCATCGAGCGGCGGCTGCGGGCACCGCACCGAGGCCCCCGTCACCAGCTCACCGGCAGTCGCAGCGGGCTGCGGGTCATCTGGCCCTCTCGCCAGGTGATCGTTTCCGGGGTGAACGCGGCGGTCAGCCGGGGGAAGCGGGCGGCAAGGTGGTGCAGGGCGAGTTCGAGTTCGAGGCGGGCAAGCCATGCGCCGAGGCAGTGGTGTGGGCCCGCGCCGAAGGCCACGCTGGGGGTCGGGAGCGGGCCGGAGAGGTCCGGCATGCCCGGCGGGTAGACCTGGGGGTCGCGGTTGGCGACGTTCGTCAGGAGGGCGACGACGCTGCCGGCCGGGATCGTCACTCCGCCGACCTCCGTGTCCTCGACGGCCCGCCGGATCAGTCCGGGCAGGACGCGTCCCTCGGAGAGCGGAACGGTGCGCAGGAGCTGTTCGGCCGCGGTGGCCGCCGCCTCCTCGTCCTTCGCGAGGCCCAGCCAGTCGGCGCGGCCGTCGGTGAGGAGGTAGACGACCGCGTTGCCGAGGGCGGTCATGGTCGTCTCGTGTCCGGCGACGACCAATCCGCAGACGAGGGACGTCAGTTGCAGGTCGTCGACACCGGGGGTCGCATCCCCGGCCGCCACCAGCTCGCTGACCAGGTCCTCCCCCGGCGCGGCCCGCCGCTCGGCGATGAGCTGCGCGGAGAACGCGCCGAACTCCATCAGCGCGCGCTCGACTTCCTCCGCGGTGTGCGCGCCGCCGGACAGGGCATGGTCGGCCCAGTAGCGTATTCGCTCGCTGTCCAGGTGCTCCAGGCCCATGAGGCGGCAGATCACCGAAACCGGCAGCGGCCGGGTGAACCCCTCGATGATGTCGGCGGGTTGGGGCCGCTCGGCGAACCGGTCGAGCAACGTGGTGACCGTACCGGCCACCCAGGGCCGCCAGCGCGCGATCGCCCGCGGGGTGAACGCCCGCTGCACGGTCCGGCGCAGCCGCTGATGGCCAGGACCGTCCTGGTTGAGCAGCGCGTTCGGACTGTCGAGCAGGTTCGGCACGACGAGCAGGCGTGGCGGACCGTCGCCGTACAGCGAACTGCGGTCGAAACGCGGGTCCATGAGTACCTGGCGTACGTCGGCATGCCTGCTGACGAGCCAGACGGGTGTGCCGGTGGCGAGGGTGCCACGACGGGGCGGCCCGGCCTCCGGGAGGGGCATGCGATGCATGGGGACGAGGGGCCGGGAGGTGCTGTGTGAGGTCATCCGGGTCTCCTGGCACGCCGGTGGGGGAACACCCACGCTAGTGCGCCGCGAATGCCGCGTCTCGGTCGCATTCGGCCAAGGGCGAGATACCGCGCCCGAAGGGGCGCGGGGCTGTGACGTATGCGGCTCCGCCGCGATGGGTCCCCCCGCTCATGGGGGTCCCCCCCGCTCGAGCGAAGTCGAGAGTGGGGGAGGAGCCGAGAGTGGGGGAGCGACCAGCCACGACGTACCCGCGGCTTCGATACCGCAATTCCTGCGGAGCGTTTCGTGCGCCGTCAATGCGCCCGTCTCGGTCGCATTCGGCCAAGGAAGCGGTCCGGCAACGGACTTGATGGGTATTCAACAATCGGGAAGGAGGTCGTTCGACATGACGACGTCCCTGAAGCGCATGCCCGGATGGGCAAAGCTCCTGAGCGCGGTACTCCTGGTACTGGTGGTGCTCTTCGCCGGGCTGCGGCTGAGTCTGCTGCCCGGCCTGGGCGATGTGTTCCGCGAGGACACCCACGACCGGTCGGGGCCCACGCTCCTCAAGTCGATCCAGGACATCAGCCGTTACGACGCCGCCTCCGGCAACTTCCAGGTGGTGGTGGATCTGGAGAAGGACGCCCGTTTCCTGCCCGACGCGCTCCGCGGCACCCGCACCCTGTACGTGGGCGCCGGCACCGTGGACGCCTATGTGGACCTCGGAAAGGTCGGCGAGAACGACGTGACGGTCAACGAGGACCGCACGTCCGCCACGCTCAAACTCCCACACGCCGCGCTGGGCAAGCCCGCCCTCGACCCCGACCATTCGTACGCCGTGTCCAAGCAGCGCGGTCTCCTCGACCGCCTCGGCGACATCTTCTCGGACAACCCGAACGACGAACGCGCCGTCCAGCGGCTCGCCGCCCGGCACATCGGTGACGCGGCGAAGGACAGCCGGCTCACCGCCCGCGCCGAGGAGAACACCACCAGCATGCTCAAGGGGCTGCTGGGCTCCCTGGGCTTCAAGGAGGTGAACGTGACCTACGGGTCGTGAGCCCGCCGTCCCCGAACGGTGATCCATGCCGTCCTCAACCGATGTGGATGCCGGGCAGGGCCAGGCCGCCCACCAGCGCCGCGCCCGCGAGCAGCCAGGCCACGTAGTCCCCGATGTGGCCGGACTGCAGGCGGCGCAGCGGCGCGGCCGCGGCCTCGCCCGGCAGCCAGGTCCGACGGGTGACGGCGAGCCCGGCGAGGCCCACGGCCAGCAAGGTCGAGGTCAGGCCCAGAAGCACTCCGGCCGGGGTCCAGTGGGGTGAGGCGAACGCCGGCGCGGCGCCCGCTTCGTTCACGGCGTGGTCCACGACGGTGGCGAAGCCCGGCGCCACGCCGGCGGTGAGCGAGGCTGCGAGCAGCACCGCGGGGACGGTCGTCATCGTGTCCGGTACGCGCCTGAGCCGCCGCCGGGTCTCGGGCGGCTCACCGGCGCCGGTCGTCTCGTACGAGGCGTGTTCCTCGGGTTTTGGACCGAGCCCGAGGAACACGCGCGCGGCGACCCGCAGCACTGCGCCCGCGGTCACCGTCGACACGGCCACGTACAGCAAGGTCAGCGCGGGCCCGGCCGCCTCCTCGGTGAGCGCCTTGCCCAGTGCGGTGCCGAACGGCGGCAGTCCGGCCAGGCCCAGCGCGCCGATGACGAAGAGCGCCGCGACACCGCGCAGTTCCCGGGCGCGCCCGTGCAGCGTGTGCTCGTCGACGCTGCCGAACCGGTCGAGGACGATGCCCGCGCAGGCGAAGAGGGCGGCCTTCACTCCGGCATGGCCGAGGATGTAGAGCGCGACTCCGCCGTCCGACGCCGGGGTGAGGACGCCGACACCGGTGAGGAACAGCCCGGTATGGGCGACCGTCGAGTAGGCGAGCAGGCGTTTGATGTGGCGCTGGCACCAGCACATCACCGCGCCGACCACCGCCGTCAGCACACCCAGCACCAGCAGCACGCGTTGCAGGTCCGCCGCCGGGATGCCGCCCGGGCCCGCGAAGACGTCTCCGTACACCCGCCAGACCCCGAACACGCCGAGCTCGACCATCACGCCGGACAGCAGCATGCACACGGGGGTCGGCGCGACCGCGTGCGCGTCCGGCAGCCAGAAGTGGAAGGGCACGGCCGCCGCCTTGACGAGCAGCCCGGTCAGGACGAGAACGAAGGCGGCGAGGACCAGCGCGTCGGGCGGCCCTGCCGCGTCCAGCCGCCGCCCGATCTGCGTCATGGCCAGCTCGCCCGTACGCGCGTACAGCAGCCCGATGCCCATCAACATGGCATACGCGCCAAGGGAGTTGATCACCCCGAAGGTCAGCGCGCCCTGCACCGCCTTGGCCTCCTCGACCCGGTGGCCCGTCAGGGCGTAGGCCACGACGCTCATCAGCTCGAAGAAGACGAAGGCGTTGAACAGGTCCCCGGCGATCGCGAAGCCGCACATGCCGCCTTGGAAGAGCAGCATGAGCGCCGGGAAGGAGCCCGCGTGGCGGCGCGGCGGTTCGTCGAAGTAGTGCCAGGAGTACGCCAGTGCCGCCAGGGTCAGCAGTGACGCGAGCGCCGCCATGCCGAGCCCCGGCCCGTCGCCGACGAGCATGATGCCCACGCTCACGCCGTCGCGAGGCACCCAGTCGCCGGCCCATTCCACCAGAGGCGGCGAGGACTGGAGGGCCAGGAAGATCGCGAGGCCCGCCGTGGCCGCCGACACGGCGCAGCCCGCCGACTCGGCCCAGGCACGCGGCAGTCGGCGGCCACCGGCGACGAGCAGGGCGGCGCCGAGGAGCGGGACGGCGACGAGCAGCGGCAGCAGATGGTTCGGGTGGTTCATCAGCCGCGCAGCTCGGAGAGTTCGTCCGGGTCGAGGGTGCCGTGGCGTTTGGCGATCTGGAGGACGAGGGCGAGCAGCAGGGCGGTGACGGTGGCGCCCACGACCACATCGGTGAGGGCCAGGGACTGCACGACCGGGTCCACCACGGGCCGGGAGCCGGGCTCGATGTCGGAGTACACGGGGGCGGTGGCGCCGTCGCGGTATCCCACGGCGAGCAGCAGGACGTAGGTGGCCGCCTGGCAGACCGACAGGCAGCCGACGGCGTGGATGAGATTGCGGCTGGTGGCGAGGCCGTAGCAGCCGACGAGGAAGATCCATGCGGCGATCAGATACGGCAGGACGGACATCATGGTCGGCTCACTCCCCGTTCTCATCGGTCGCACTGTTCTTCTCGGTCGCGCCGTTCTTCTCGGTCCCCTCGATCTCGACGGCCTGGTCCAGGAAGCGGGCGAGCAGGACGACCACCGCGCAGGCGACCTCCATGCCGATGGCCGCGTTCAGCAGCGGGACGGCGCCGCCGGAGGACAGCGTGTTGAAAGTGCCGTACGGGAGCAGCGTGTTGGCGAGGAAGGCCGTGCCGGCCAGCACCCCCGCGATGCCCAGGACCAGATACGCGGACGCCCCGAGCGCGTCGCCGACCTCGTACAGGCCGACCGGCCGGATCCGCTCCAGGGCCCGGTAGTCGGCGCCGAGGTACAGCAGGTGAAGGGCGGTCGCGGCAACCACGCCGCCCTGGAAGCCGCCGCCCGGGCTGAGCTGCCCGTGGGCGATGACGTACAGGCCGGTGAGGAGGGCCACCGGAAGCGTGAGGAGCGCGTAGCGGCGTACGGGGACGGCCACTTGAGCGGGTGCCGGGCGGGCGCGGTGTTCCTCACGGGTCTGGCGGAGCAGCACGACGGTGCCCAGAACCGCCGAGAAGAGGATGGTCATCTCGCCCAAGGTGTCGAAGGCGCGCTGGTCGAAGATGACGGAGGACACGGTGTTGGCGGTCTGCCGGGCCAGCGACTCGCGCACCGCCCGGTCCCCGTAGGGGTGTTGGTCGCCGCCGAAGCCGGGCAGTTCCAGGCAGGCGGCGACGAGGAGCACCGCGAGGCCTGCGCCGCCGACGGCGAGGACCCACAGCCGTACGCGCCTGGTCATTCCGTACGCCCCTTCCGTTGCCGTCGCACCTTGCGCACCGAGAGGAGCAGCAGGAGCGGGGTGAGGGCCGATCCGACGGCGAGTTGGGAGAGGGCCACGTCGGGGGCGTGGAGCACGGTGAACAGCAGGGCCAGCGCGACGCCGAGCACGGCCAGGACCAGGGCCTGGCGTACGGGATCGCGGACCACGACGGCGGCGGTCGCGGCGGTGGCGACCAGCAGCAGGGCGACAGCGATCACCGCGTCAGCCATGGCGGTCCTCGCCCTTCGGCATGCCGTGGGCCAGCGCCCGGGAGGCGACGAGGGTGCCGCCGATCAACAGCACGCCCGTCACCAGCAGTTTCACCATGGCCCGGCCCGGTCCGGTGGCCACGCACACCGCGAGGACGACCGCCGCGCCGAAGCCCGCGGCCACCCAAGTGAGCGCCCGGGCGTGCGGCGGGTCATCGTCGAGGTCCTCGGCGAGCAGCCGGGCGAAGACGAGTGTGCCGACAGGGCCCAGGAGGGCGAGGATCAGGGCCATATCGACGTACGACGGTCTGCCGTAACCCTGGGCGAGCAGGAGCAGAGCGGGGCAGAACAGCGTGGTGGACAGGTTCTGCGCGACGACCCTGCGCCGCAGCGGGCCCGTGGCCACGCCCCACACCAGCGCCGCGCCTCCCCCGGCGAGCGTGGCCGTCGCCGTGACAGTCCAGCCGTTCATTCCGCGCTCACCGCCCGGCGCGCGGCTCGCGCCGCGACGGCGCCGACGAGGGCGGCGCCCGCGCCCACCACCAGCTCCAGGGCGTCCACGGTGGTGATGAACACCAGCCAGAGGACGGCCAGTGCGACCCACCAGGCGAGGACTTCGGACAGGGCGCGGAGCAGAGTCGTACGCCGCGTCATGCGCCCCACCTCCGAACCCACTGATCCTTGACCCTTTTAGATCGGAATGACCGATACGTCCGCCACGTCATCCAAACACCGTCCGAGGATCGCCCAGCGGCGGCGCGCGACGCGTTCGTGCCCGGAGTGCCCCGGTATCGCGGAGGGAAACTGTGCCGAAACGGTGCCCAGTAGCGCGGAGGCAGGCTCTGCGGGGGCTGGTTCGGACCGGCCGGTCGGCATCGTCGACCGATTCGGGGGTAACTGTCTTTATTGAAGCGTCACTTGAACGCTGGAGGGTTGCATGGCCAGTGCCCCGAAGTCACGTTCGAGCACCCCGAGATCAGGTTCAAGCGCCCCGAAGTCCCGCTCAAGCGCCTCAAAAGCTCGCCCGAGCACCGCGAAGTCCGGCTCCCGTACGGCGAAGTCGGGCCGTAAGCCGGCGCCCGCACCGAGCGGCGGACGTCCCCTGCCACTGCTCGTACGCCTGCTGGTGCTGGTGGTCGCCGTCACCGCCATGGTGGCGTTCGCCGCCGCACTGGCCCGGATCACACTCCAGCCCTCGCCCGCATCCGAGGCGCTGACGCACAGCAATCTGCACCCGGGCCGCTCCCTGCGGGCCTACTTGGACCAGCCCGAACTCCGCGACGCGGCCAAGCAGATCGGCGGCAACCTCGTCCTCGGCGTCCCCTTCGGGATTCTGCTGCCCGTGGTACTCCCCCGGGCGCGGGGAATCCTGCGGGTGATCGCGCTGACCGCGGCGGTGATGCTGCTCGTCGAGCTGGTGCAGGGGGCGCTGGTCACCGGGCGCGCCTTCGACATCGACGACGTACTGCTCAACATCACCGGGGCGATGGTCGGTTACCTGCTCCTCGGCAGGCGTATGAGCCGGGCCGTGCACCCACGTAAGCCCAAGGGCCCGGCCTGAACCGTGACGGGTTCGCTCGCCTCGCGACGGCTGGACCAGCGCCTTCGCGAGGAGGGCGGCGGCCTCGGCGACGAGTGGTTCGTCCAGCGTACTGCCAAGACTCCGCCGCCTGGGCACGACCAGCCACAAACGGCCCGCAGCCTTCGAACCGCATTTCCAGCGGAGCGCCTAGCGGCGCGTCCACGTGTGTTTGTCGCCACCCACCCAGCGGACGACCTCCGGGTCGTCGGCGTCGTGCACCGGGATGCCGTACGCCGCGGCGGCGACCAGGACGTCGGTGAAGGACTTGGCCTCGCCGATGACGGCGCCGTCGATCTCCACGATGCGGAAGGGAGGGTCCCCGGGCTGGACGCCCAGCACCATGATCCGCGGGTGCGAAATGTAGGGGCTTGCGCTTTCAGTCATGATCCCACCGGTTCCACACGCGTGCCGCCGGTAACCCTGCCGTGGCGGCGATGTCAGTCGTGGCACTCGGCTGCGCCGAGAGGGCCCGCGGCCGAACGAGGGTCGCACTTCATGGTGGCACAGCAGAGCTCCGGCGGCCGCTGTGCGGAGCCGAGCGAGTGGCGCGACGCTGGTGACATGGACCCGGCCGAGGCCCTGGACCGGATCGCGTTCCTGCTGGAACGGTCCCAGGCCCCCACCTATCGCGTACGGGCGTTCCGCACGGCGTCGAACGCGGTCGCGGCGCTGCCCGCCGAGGAAGTGGTCCGGAGGGCGGCCACCGGATCGCTGGAGTCGCTGAAGGGCGTCGGGCCGAAGACCGCGCAGGTGGTGCGAGAGGCGCTGGCGGGTCAGGTGCCGGGGTATCTGGAACGGCTGGAGCAGGAGGCTCCGGATCCGCGGGCACAGGGCGGTGGGCGGTTGCGGTCGTTGCTGCGGGGCGACTGCCATATGCATTCGGACTGGTCGGACGGAGGGAGTCCGATCGAGGAGATGGGGCGGGCGGCGGCCGGGCTCGGGCACGAGTGGGCGGTGCTCACCGACCACTCGCCAACCCTCACGATCGCGCGCGGGCTGTCCCCGCAGCGGCTGCGGGAGCAGCTCGGCGTGGTGGCGGAACTCAACGCGCGCTGGGCTCCGTTCCGGCTGCTGACCGGCATCGAGTGCGACATCCTCGAGGACGGTTCGCTGGACCAGGAACCGGAGTTGCTGGACCGGCTGGACGTCGTGGTGGTCTCGGTGCACTCGAAGCTGCGGATGAACGCGGCGGCGATGACCCGCCGTATGGTCGCCGCCGTACGGGATCCGCGCTCCGACGTGCTCGGGCACTGCACCGGCCGGCTCGTCAGCGGGGGCGGGCGGCCGGAGTCGGAGTTCGACGCGGACGCGGTCTTCGCGGCCTGCGCCGAGTCGGGGACGGCTCTCGAGATCAACTGCCGTCCCGAACGGCTCGACCCTCCGCGCCGGCTGCTGCGCCGTGCCGTCGACGCGGGTGTGCTGTTCTCCGTGGACACCGACGCGCACGCACCCGGCCAGCTGGCCTGGCAGGGGTACGGGTGCGCGCGGGCCGAGGAGTGCGGGGTGCCCGCCGAGCGCGTGGTCACCACCTGGTCGGCGGACGAGCTGCTGGCGTGGGCGCGGCATCGGGAACTGCCAGGTGGCGTGAGCTCGTAGCCGAGGGGGCCGGGATGCGTGCGCGTTCCGTTTCTCCGGTTACCCGGCCCGGATGATCCATGTGACTGAGGCCAAGGACCGGGTGCGGAACGAGATGCGGACCGTGGCCGAGGCCGCACGGCGGGCGGCGCGCGAGCCGGGCAGAGAACGGGACCTCGTCGTGCAGTCGCTCAAGGCCGCCGCGGCGGCGCTGCTCGCGTGGACCGTGGCGGACGAATGGCTCGGCGACCCGATGGCGCTGATGGCACCCTGGGTGGCGGTGGTCCTGGTGCAGGCCACGGTCTACAGCTCGCTGCGGCAGGCGGCCCAGCAGTTCGCGGCGATCTGCGTCGGCACGCTGCTGGCTTCGGCTGCACAGGTCCTCACGGGGAACACCCTGGCCGCGCTCGCGCTGTCCGTCCCGGTGCTGATGCTGCTCGCCAACTGGCCCCGCTTCGGTGACCAGGGCATCTACGCCACGACCACCGCCCTGTTCACCCTCGCCTCGGACACCGTGACGAGCTCCGCGATCAGCCATCGGCTCGCTCAGGCCGCCCTCGGGGCCGTCATCGGGGTGGCCGTCAACGCCCTGGTCCTGCCACCGGTCCACCTGCGCAACGTACGCGAGAACCTGGCAGCTCTCGCGCAGGAGACGGGCGACGTACTGACCGATATCGCCGAGAACCTGCGGCAGGGCGACTGGGACGCGTCGACCGCCGCGCACTGGTCGCGCGCCTCCGCCCGCCTGGCGCGCCGGCTCGACGATCTGCGGGCGGCCAGGCGCTGGAGCCAGGAGAGCCTGCGGCTCACTGGGCACTGGCTGAGGGCGTTCCACCGGGTGCCGCTGGATGTTCCGGCGGCGGACGAGGACGAGCGGTGGGGCAGGATCACCGGGCATGTGGCGGCGCTGATCCGGGCCCTGGCGGTCTCCGTCGACGGCGGACGGACCGCCGGCCCACCGGACGGAGCGGCCCTTCACCGTTACGCCCGGCTGCTCGCCCTGCTCGGGGAGGCCTGCCACCGCGAGGGCCGGAGGAGTCTGGAGCCGGACGGACGCCGGGACGGTTCGGATGCGTACGCAACGGACCGCCGGGCCGAGGCGACGATGCGGGAACTGCACGAAGCGCTGCAGACGAGCCTGCGGGACCACGCCGGTCTGGGCGCGCCCCGCGCCGCGGTCCTGGGCACCCTGCTGCTCCAGGCCGAGAACATCTGGGCCGAGACGGAGCGGCCGAGCCGGGCGCCTCGCTCGTGACACATATCACGGTTGACCTGCACGTACCTGGGAACCTCGGCCAGTGGTTTCCCGTTAAATGAGTCGTGGGACCCCGACCGTGATTCCCCCGTCCGGTCGGGGTCTCTTTCCATTCCGCGCCCCGGCCGGAGGCTCAGCAGTCGAGCGCGTCCAGGGCAGCGATCAGTTCCGGAGAGACGGTCTCGCGGACCCAGGACCCGCGCTCGTTGCCCGAGGCCCGGGGGACGGTCTCGATGAGCATGATCAGGTAGAGGTAGCTGCGGTAAAGGGCGAGGCGTCGAC
Organism: Streptomyces sp. NPDC048825; assembly: GCF_043198355.1. Classification (NCBI taxonomy): domain Bacteria; kingdom Bacillati; phylum Actinomycetota; class Actinomycetes; order Kitasatosporales; family Streptomycetaceae; genus Streptomyces; species Streptomyces sp. NPDC048825. The sequence goes on along the minus strand of NZ_JBICUR010000009.1, from coordinate 104,923 downwards.
GGGCGGCCGAGGTGAACACGGCGTGGCCGCCCGCCTCTCGATAGCCCGTCAGGAACGCCTCGTCCTGCTCGATGTCGCCGAGCAGCGCCAGCGAGACGAAGTCCGCCAGTGGATCTCCCCAGAACATGCGCTCGCCGTCGATCAGCCCGCCGATCACGGGTGCCGCGCCGCCCTCCGGACGCTCGACCAGAATGTTCCCCCGCCACAGGTCGAAGTGCACGAGGCACGGCTCCGAGACCTCGTCGAGCGCGTCGTACGCGGCCTTGGCCGTCCGGGCGATCTCGTCCACCGGTCGCGGCAGCCACGCACGATAGCGGCGGGCGTCGTCCAGAACGGCGTCGTACATCGTGGTGAAGGCCGTACGCCAGTCGTCGGCCAAGGGCCCGAGGGCACCGGACGGGTATCCGTAGCCGGGCCCGGTCACCCGGTGGAGTCGGGCCACCTGGCGACCCAACTCCTCACGGAGAAGGACCTGTTCGCCGTACGTGACGGAGTCGCCCCACGGTTCACCCGGGCACGCCGTCATCAGCAGATAACGCCCGGTGGACGCGGCTCCGTCGAGACAGACGCCCACCACACGCGGTGCGGTCACGTCGACTGTGGCGGCGGCCCGGTAGAACTCCGCTTCGGAGGCAAGCAGTTCACGCTCATGACTCATGCCGGGGTCGGTAGGCGGGGGCGGGACCTTCAGCACGTAACGACTGCCGTCGTCGAGCAGAAGCTCCTCGACCGCGTTGTACGTCCCCCCGTCCAGCGACCGGCACCGGACAAGCCGTTCCCCCGGCACCCCGACCGCCTCAAGAACTTGCCGAGCCCGCTCCTCCGACATCCTGCCCCTCCCCGTTCATGATCCGACGTACGGCTCCGGTACAGCGTACGGTCCCCGAAATTCGTTAGCTCTCGGCAATACGGCTATGTACCGTAGGCTAAAACCTAGTCACCCTAGGTTTTGCGCCGGTCCGAGTCGACCGGCTTGCCCACCGCCCCGACTCCCCACAAGGACCCGCACGATGAGACCACTCACCGAGCAGGACATACGCAACTCATTCATCAACTGCTCGAAGGGAGAGGCCAAACGCCTGGCGATACCGCGTGACCTCGCCGAACGCCCGTGGAGCGACCTCGACTTCCTCGGCTGGCGAGATCCGGGGGCGCCCGATCGCAGCTATCTCGTCACCGAGCGCGAGGAGCGACTCGTGGGCGTCACCCTGCGCTTCCCGTCCTCGCGGCGCGGCTTCCTGCACCGCAGCATGTGCTCCCTGTGCATGACGACTCACCCTGGCAACGGCGTCTCGCTGATGACGGCGCGCAAGGCGGGCGCGGCAGGACGCGAGGGCAACTCCGTCGGCGTGTACATGTGCGCCGACCTGGCGTGCTCGTTGTACGTACGCGGGAAAAAGGTCCCGGAGTCCGTACTCCGCATCGAGGAGAGCCTCACGGTGGAGGAGCAGATCGCCCGGGCGACCGGCAATCTCTCCGCCTTCCTGGACAAGCTGTACGCCTAGAAGGGCTGGCCCGGCCCGCCGAACGGCCCCGTGTCAGACTGGCCGCTCGGCCTGCGTGTCCCCGCCGTCGTTCCGGGTCAACCGCGCCGTCGGAGACGTTCGGTGGGGCTACGGAACGGGAAGTTGCCTGAGATGCGGGATGTACGTGAGGCATGGGCCGCCGCCGCGGCCCGGGTCGTGAAGTGGCGCCAGGAGCCCGTTTTCGTCCAGACGGTGCGGTCGGCCGCGGCCGCGACGGTCGCTTACGTGGTCGCGCTTCAGTTCAGCCCGGAGGTGGCACCCCTCACCGCTCCGCTGACCGCACTCCTCGTCGTCCAGGTGACCCTCTACTCCACGCTCACCACCGGCGTACGCCGAGTGAACTCCGTGGTGGCAGGCGTCCTCCTCGCCATCGCGTTCAGTGCGATCGTGGGACTCACCTGGTGGAGCCTCGGCCTGCTGATCCTCGCCTCGCTGGCCGTCGGCCACCTGGTGCGGGTCAGCGAGTTCGTCCCCGAGGTGGCGATCAGCGCGATGCTGGTCCTCGGTGTCACCAGAGTCGGTGACACGGCCTGGGCGCGGGTGCTGGAAACGGTCATCGGCGCCGTGGTCGGGCTCGGCTGCAATCTGCTCTTCTCTCCCCCGGTGTGGGTGGGCGCGGCCGGAGAGTCCATCGAGGATCTGGCCCGCCGTATGCGGCAGTTGATGCTGCTGGTCGGCGAGGAGGCGGGCGGGCGCACCCCCGTGGCGTACGCGGCGGAACGCCTGTACGAGGCCCGCCGCCTCGACCACGACATCGTCGAGGTGGACGCGGCCCTCAAGCAGGCCGAGGACAGCCTGAAGCTCAATCCCCGCGTACGCGAAGGGCTGCTGCACCGGGTCGTCCTGCGGACCGGCCTCGACACGCTGGAGATCTGCACGGTGGTCCTTCGGGTACTCGCCCGCAGCCTCACCGACCTCGCCAGGCTGCGTGAGCCCGAGCCGCTGTTCGAGCGCGAGACCGGCGCGACGGTGGAGCAGTTGCTGGCCGAGGTCGGTGACGCCGTGGTCAGCTTCGCCGTCCTGGTGACCACCGATGTCAGCCGCAGCGCGGAGTCCGCGGAGGCCCGGCTCGCCACCGAACTCGCCTCGGCGACCGCCACCCGCGACAAACTGGCCCAGCTCATGCTCGACGAGGTCCAGCGGGACGCGCGCCAGTGGCAACTGCACGGCGCGGTGCTCACCGAGGTCACCCGGATCCTCGACGAGCTCGACATGGAGCGCCGCTCCGATCGGCTCCTGGAGGAACTGGACCGCTGCACGCGCGAGCAGAGCGAACGCATGCCCAGCCTGACCCGCCTGCGCCGCCGTATGCGGGGGCTCCGCCGGAAGCCTCGTACCGCCTCGGACCGAGCTGCCTGACCCGCCGCTCGGAGCCGCATTTGCCCCGCACCGCCGCGAGCGGCCAAGGTGGCTGTCACGGCCGTGGCGATCGAGACCAGAGGTGCGGGCATGAGCAAGGGTGTGGAACCGGCGCGAGGCGCGCTCGGCAGGCGCCGTTTCGTCGGGGCGCTCGCGGCAGCCGCGGTGACCGCCCCGGCCGGCTGCGGCACCCAGGACACGCAGGACCGCCCCGAGGCCGGCACCACCTCCACCCCCGCGCGCGCCACGTCCCCCTCGCCCTCCGCGAAGCCCCGCCCCACCGGCCCCCGCCCCCTGTTCCTCGGCACGTACACCTCGGCCGAGGGCGGCGGCACCGGCATCGGACTCGCGACGTACGACGTCACGACAGGCCGTATCACCGGCAGGGGAACCCTCACCGGCATCGGCGACCCGTCCTATCTCGCGGCGCACCCGGACGGCCGTACGCTCTACGCCGTCAACGAGCGTGAGGACGGCGGTGTGACGGCGGTCCGGCTGTCAACGAGCGGACGGCACAAGGTACTTGGCACGCGCCCCACGGGAGGTGCCGCTCCCACTCATCTGTCCGTGCACCCCGGCGGGCGCTGGCTGCTGAGCGCCAACTACGGGTCCGGCAGCGTGGCGGTGCACCCCATCGAGGCCTCGGGCGCGCTCGGCGGGCGGACGGACCTGGTGACGCACTCGAGCCCGCCGCCGGGCCCCGGCCAGGAGGGGCCGCACGCGCACCAGTTCATCACCAGCCCGGACGGCGGCCATGTGCTCGCGGTCGATCTGGGCACGGACACGGTCTACACATACCGCCTGGACGAATCCGCGGGCACACTCCGCCCTGTCTCCCAAGGCCGCACGCACCCCGGCGCGGGTCCGCGCCATCTCACCTTCCACCCCGGGGGCCGCTTCGCCTATCTGGCGAACGAGCTCGACAACACGGTCACCGTGTGCGCCTACGACCCGGCGACGGGGCGGCTGACGCCGGGTGATCCGCAGTCCACGGGCACGGGCGGGGGCACGAGTTACCCGGCGCAGTTGCTCGTCACTCCGAAGGGCTCGTACGCGTATCTCGCCAACCGCGGCCACAACAGCCTGTCCCGGTACGCCGTCGAGGCGGACGGGGCCCGGCTGCGCCTGCTGGACACCGTGCCGGTGCGCGGCGACTTCCCGCGTCACATCGCCTTCTCGCCGGACGGGAACCTGCTGTTCGCCGCGAACCAGAAGTCGAGCACGGTCAGTGTCTTCCACGTCGACGGGAAGTCCGGCGAACTCCGGCCCGCGGGCGAGCCGTTCGCGTCACCCGTCGCCGTCTGTGCGCTGCCGCTGTAGGGCGCGGGGGCAGGTTCCGGCGCTCGCCTGGGCGAGGAGGATGTGCATACGTTCCGTCAGCTGGCCGAGGTCGTCGGCGGGCCGGTGGAAGGGCAGTCGTACGTCGCCGTGGCCGCGGGAGCGCTCGATGCGCAGGGTCAGCGCGTGCCGGTCGACGGCGAGCGGCTGGACGCGTACCGCGCCGTGCAGGCTGTCGGGCTCGACGAGGCGGGTGAGCCGCTCGACGGCGTCCGGGTGGGCGTCGGCGAGGTGGGTCAGCAGCCGGGCCTCGGCGGTGGCCAGCGGGTCGGGTTCGGCGTGGGCGTACTCGTCGCGGTCGACCACGACCGCCCCGCCGGAGTCGCGCAGCACGATGCGGGTCGGGCTGAACGTCAGGTGTCCCTCCTCGGGCGCGAACCAGCCGGCCATCCAGAGCCGGGCGCGGATGCGGTTGCGTACGGGGACGGGCGCCACGTCGGCGAACTCCAGGACGGCGGACGGCTCTCCGCGTGGCGCGCAGATCGCGGCCGTGGTGAGCATGCTGTCGTCCGGCAGATGCAGCAGCACGCGGCCGTCCTCGGCGACGGTGTGGACGCCGATGAACTCCTCGCGGCCGCCCTCGGCGGTCACCGCGCAGGACCATGCCGTGGCGAGCACGGAGCGGGCCCGCTGTGCCGTTGCCGGCACGGCGGTCCAGGTGTGACGGTCACCCATCCCAAACCTCCCTTAGGTAAGCCTTGCCTAACCTACCGAAGATCGAGGCTGACGCCAACCACGTCAGGCCCTTTTCACAGGAAAAAGGCCCATCGCCCTCAGCAGACGGCCGTTCGCCCTCAGAGCTGCGCGGTCCAGTGCACCGGGCGGCTGACCGCCCTCGGCAACTTCGTGCTCCCGCTGCCCCGGGCCGAGTTGAGCTGGGGCTGGGTGAGGAAGAAGGCGTCGGTCAGGTCCGCGTCCGTGAGGTCGGCGTCGCGGAGATCCGCACCGATGAGGTCCGCGCCCCGCAGATCGGCGCCGGTCAGGTCGGCGGCGATGAGGTAGGCGCCGCGCAGGTTGGCACCCCTGAGGTCGGCCCCCTTGAGGCGGGCGCCCATCAGGTCGGCGCCCCGGCGGTCCTTCTTGCGGCCACGGGTACCCGAGCGCACCAGCTCGCTCGTCCGCAGCAGGAGCACGTTGACCTCCTGCCGGTGCGCGCCCACGTCCAACTCGCCCAGTTCCTGCGGGGCTTGGCGGGTGAGCCGCTCGGTCTCGCGGAGCAGTCGGCGGAGGTCGGCGTGGACCGGGCGAGCGGCGGGCAGGGACAGTGCCTCCGTCAGGTACCAGAGCAGTTCATGGAGTTGCCGTACGACTGGAAAGACGTCGAACATCCGCCGGGCGTGCTCCCGCGTCCCCGTCCGCCAGTCCTCCCCGCCGAAGGTGACCTGGGAGACCTGCTGTCCGGCGCCGAAGCAGTCGTAGACCGTGCAGCCGGTGAAGCCGCGCTGCCGCAGCTCGGTGTGGATGCCGCAGCGGGAGTCGGTGCCGAGGTGGGAGCAGGGCTTCCCCGCCTTCTTGTCGACCGCGAAGTCCGCCGAGGCCGAGAAGGGCAACGCGACACAGCAAAGGCCGAAGCAGCGGGTGCAGTCCGCGCGCAGATCGTGGAGGGCCGGGAGGTTGACGGGCTGGTCGTGCATGCCGGTCAGCGTACGTGGGCTCGGTCCGGCCCAGCCAACTCCCCGTCTCGACCATCCAACTCCCCTCCACCGAACGAATCCTCACCGATGAATTTCCGGCCCTGTGGGGGTCTCCACATACAGAAGAAAACAAGCTCCGCTACTACAGAGATACGAGCCCGAAGGCACGCGCCACACAAACCGAGGAGAGCGTCATGTGCACCCACCAGCCCCTGTGCCCGACCGCCGAGAGCCCCGACCACCACGCCGCCGTGATCGTGTCCGCGCATCCCGAGCAGGGCTGGTACCGGCTGTGCAACGGAACCATCGTCTTCGACGACACCGGCGAACTCCTCCCGGACGGCAGCGTCGTCAACCCGCTCCGCGCCCTCGGCACCCTGACCGTGGCCGCCTGATCCACCGGCTGACTGACTGACCTGCCGGCTGAACAGCTACCGGCCGAAGAGCTCGAAGGCCACGGCCGGCTTCCCGCCGAAGCGCTCGCCCATCGACTCCGCGAAGCCGATCAGGAAGCCACGTACGTATGTCTCAGGGTCCTCGTCCGTCAACACCTCGATGTACGTGCGGTGTTCGAGGAGAGACCGTACCGCCCGCTCCAGCCCTGGCGTCGCGTCCACCGCGTGCGTGGGGCTCGCCGAACCGGCGACGGCGACCCAGCGGACCCCGTTCCAGGGTTCGAGTCCCTGGTCGGCCAGTTCGGGGAAGATCCACCGGTTCCCCGCGTCGGCGGCGGCGTCGAGCGTGGCCCGTCCCACGGCGACATGGTCCGGGGTGTTCCAGCCGACCCCACCCCACGTGTCGCGGTGGTTGAGGGTGATGACCAGTTCGGGCCGGTACTTGCGGATCGCTGCCGCGATGTCCCGCCGAAGCGCGATCCCGTACTCGACGACCCCGTCGCTGTGGTCGAGGAACTCCACCTCGCTCACCCCGACGACGGCCGCACTGGCCAGCTGCTCCCGCTCCCGCAGCGGCCCGCACTCGGCAGGGTCCAGCGTGTCGATGCCCGCCTCACCACGGGTCGCCAGCACATACGCGACCTCCCGGCCCGCGTCCGTCCACGCGGCGATCGCCGCCGAGCAGCCGTACTCGAGGTCGTCCGGGTGGGCCACCACGGCAAGGGCGCGCTGCCAGTCGTCGGGCATGGGCTTGAGCTGGTCGACAGTCGATTCCGTCATGCTCGGCTCCGTCATGGTTCGCAGATTAGCGGCGCCCGGTCGTACGCGCCGGGCAAAAACCAGGCCCGTGACAGTCGTTCAGACCTCGTCCCGCGACATGGCGATCAGCCGGTCCAGTACGCGCGAGCCGCCCGCCCGTACCCCGTCGTGCTCGAACTCGTTCGTCACCCACGCACGCAGGCCCCGGATGCTCCGCGCCGTCTCCAGCGAGTGCTCGGTGTCGACGTACATGTCGTCGTGGTACACGGCCGCGGCGACGGGGACCTCGTTGGCGGCGAGGCGGTCGGGGTCGTACAGCGGCAACCAGCCCCTGTTCTCGGCCAGGTCCTCAGCGGTCTCGCGCAGCGGGCGCAGCGCCGGGTCGCAGTCGAAGGTCCACGGGTGCACGGACTCGCCCGTGAACAGCAGCGGTCCGTCGCCCGCGAGTGTCTTGGCCGCGTCGAACTGCGGGAACTCGGCACGCACCCGCTCCGCGGCCCAGTCGGTGGGCCCGGCGTCCTGCCCGTAACAGGCCTCGTGGACCAGCGCGTACAGCGGGTGGCCCGCGAACGACAGCAACCCCTGTACCTCCTCCTGGAAGGCGTCGGAGAGGGCCGGGCCCTGCGGGGTGCGGACGAAGGCGTCCTCCAGGAGGTAGTGGAGGCGGTGGCTGCCGTCGCTCTTGCCGAGGACGATGCCGAGGGACTGGAAGGCCTCGACGGTGAGCCGGTAGCCGTTCGGCAGGACGACGTCGTGCGCCAGCAGGTGCTCGGCGATGCGCCGGGCCCGCTCGACGTCCTGCGGGTAACGGGCGTAGTGCGCGACCACCTTGCGCTCGATGCGCGGGTACGCGGCCCGGTAGATGTCGTCCGCGCCTGCGTCCAGGGAGGGCAGGCCGCCGGTGATCAGGGCGGCGCGCAGGCCTTCGGGCGCGAACGACAGGTAGGTCACCGTGCAGAAGCCGCCGAAGCTCTGGCCGAGAACCGTCCATGGCCGGCCCCCGGTGACCGTGGGGCGGATGGCCTCGCAGTCGCGGACGATGGAGTCGGCGCGGAAGTGTGCGAGATAGTCGGCCTGTTCACGCGCGCCGCCGCGCAGCGGGAGCGTCTGGCGGTTGGCGGGTGTGGAGTTGCCGGTGCCGCGCTGGTCGAGCAGCAGGACCCGGTACTCCTCGAGGGCGCGGCCGAGCCAGGCCTGCTTGCCGATGAAGCGGTTGGCGCCGAAGCCGGGGCCGCCTTGCAGGTAGACCATCCAGGGCAGGTCACGCTCAGCTTTTCCGGTGGCGACGACTTCACGGGCGTACAGCTCGATCGTCTCCCCGCCCGGGTCGTCGTGGTCGAGGGGCACCGTGAAGCGGCGGTCGGTGAGGACGACGCCGGGCTGACGGTAACTGACGCTCACTGCGGCTCCCGAGGACGTTCGGACGCTTCCGGGGCCAGTTCAGCACATGGTCTCCTCAGCGCGGGGGCAGGCTGGAGCGGCGTACGACGAGTTCCGGCTGGAGTACGACCCTTCGGTGCTCGTGCGGGACCGGCGCCGTCTCGGACTCGGTCTCCTCCAGGAGGAGTTCCGCGGCGAGCGCACCCATGGTCACGGCGGGCTGCCGTACGGAGGTGAGGGGGACGGCTGCGGCGGCCGCGAACTCGATGTCGTCGTAGCCGACGATCGCGAGGTCGTCGGGGACGGAGACGCCGGCCGCGAACATGGCCTGCAGGACGCCGAGCGCGAGCAGGTCGTTGGCGCAGAAGACGGCGGTCGGTCGCTCGGCGAGACCGAGGAGCCGGGCGCCGGCGTCCCGGCCCGCGGCCACGTCGAGCCGCTCGGTGGGCAGTTCACGAAGGCGGTCGGCGCCGAGCCCCGCCTCGGCCAGCGCGTTCAGCGCGCCCGTGCGCCGGTCCCTGACCTGGTTCAGTCCGGGCGGCCCGCTCACATACGCGATGGAGCGGTGCCCGGCGTCGATCAGATGCCTTACGGCCAGCGCGCCGCCCGCCACGTCGTCGACCGAGACCGAGCACTCGGTGGCGCCCTCGGCGACCCGGTCGACGAGTACGAACGGGATGCCGTGACGGCGGAACGCCTCGATGTTCCGCCCGGTCGCGTCGGCGGGCGTCAACAGCACGCCCCGTACCCGCTGTTCGGCGAACAGCGACAGGTACTCGGCCTCCTCGCCCGGGCTCTGCGCGCTGTTGCAGACCATCACGCCGAGGCCGGCGTCACGGGCGGCGCGCTCGGCGCCGCGTGCCACGTCCACGAAGAACGGGTTGCCCATGTCCAGGACGAGCAGGCCCATGATCCGGCTGCGTCCGGCCCGCAGCTGCCGCGCCGACTCGCTGCGGACATAGCCGAGCCGGTCTATCGCGGACAGCACGCGGGCACGGGTCTCGGAGGCGACCGTGTCCGGCCGGTTGATCACGTTCGACACGGTGCCCACCGAGACTCCGGCGACACGGGCGACGTCCTTTATACCCACCGAATGAGCCATCAGGCAGGGACCTCCAAGGTGACGGGGGGCGGCAGGCAGACCCTCACATTACCGGCGCGCCCACCGCCACGAGCAGCACTCACGCGGGCAGCCGGAAGTCGACGACATGGAGCGCCGAGGGCGTCGTACCGCTGGACTTCTCCTGGTACATGACCGACAGGACCCCGTCCTGCGCGATGCGCATCTCGTCGATCACTACCTCGCCGAAGGCATTGAGCCCGGCGCCGTCGAACAGGATCCTCCAGTCGGTGTGTCCGGAGGCCACCGAGGCACCGGCGATCCGGCCGAACGGGAAGATCGCGTACGCGTTGTTGTACTTGTCGAGGACGAGCTTCGTGCGCTGGCTGGAGTTCAGCGGCACCGGTATCTCGGTCTTCTGCCAGGCGCCGGACGAGCTTTTGCGGACAAGGAAGGCACGGCCGTTGGCCGTGCGGTTGGCGACGTAGTTCGTCGTGCACTGGCCGAAACGGCCGGGTACGTAGCTGATGATGGCGTGCGGGCGGCCGGCCGAGTCGATGAACTGGCTCTCCTGGTTCATCAGGGAGTGGTCGGCATTGAGCGGATCCACAACGAGCCCTGCGTCGGTGACGGAGACGCGGTCGGAGCTTCCGGTGGTGCCGACGACTGCGCCCACGTTGTTGCGCCAGGTGCGGCCCCGGTCGTCCGAGTAGACGTAACCGGTGTCGTGGTTGGTGATGCCGCCGCCGTTGCACATCACGGCGCCGTTCTGCTCGCGCCACGTGAACATGGCGTGCAGGCGCCCGTTGCCGTCGTAGTCGATGCCGTGCAGGTACATGTTGCGGGCCGTGCTGGAGCCGTGCTCGCTGGTGTAAGTGCCGGTGGAGCTCGTCCACTCGCCGAGGTTGGTCCACCTGGTGCCGTCGTACTCGGCGAGCGCGTTGCGGCCGTTGCCGGAGACCGCCACGCGGTAGCTGAGCTGGAGCCTGCCCTCGGGAGTGGAGATGAACTGCGGGTATGTGAACTGCGAGGTGAGCGCCAGCCCGTCGAGGGTGGACTGCGGTGCGCCGAAGCGGCTCGTGGTCCAGCTCAGCCCGGCGGGGTTGTCGAGGAGCCCGGCCGCCGACTTGACGTAGGTGAAGCCGTCGCTGTGCGAGTCCATGTTGAGGTGCAGCCGGCCGTCGGTCTTCGAGACGCCCATGGAGATCACGTTGTGGGAGTCGTTGTAGCGCAGGGTGTGGCCGACCTTGACGGTGGACCAGGTGCTCGCGCCGAGGGCGCGGCGGCCGACGACGGCGTTGCGGTCGGCGGTGTACCAGGCGGCGTACTGGTAGCCCTTGTAGGTGAACAGGCCGTTCTTCTGGAACGAGTTGTTGTTGACCAGACCGTCGTACGACACGAAGAAGAGGGCCTGCGCGTCCAGGCGGCTGCTGCCGATGCGGGTGACCGAGGGGCCGGGGTCGGCGGCCCTTGCGGCACCGGCGCCGACGACCGGGCCGGCCACGGCACTGAGGATGGTGCCGGCCAGCAGCGTACGTCTTCTCATCTCGGGGGACTCCTTTGTCGGGCGAGATCGAGCACTTCAGTCAGGTGGGTTGTGCCGAGCGGTTCTGTCACGCGAGGTGGAACACCTCGGTGAGCGGTTTCATGGCCTCGTCGGGGCGGGCGCCGTCCAGCGACTCGAAGAACGGCGCCATCTCCGCCTGCCAGCGGGCGTTGACCTCGGTGGCCTCCATGCCGGCCACGGCGGCCTCGAAGTCCTCGGTCTCCAGATAGCCGACGAGCAGGCCGTCCTCGCGCAGGAAGAGCGAGTAGTTGTGCCAGCCGGTGGCCGAGAGAGCTTCGAGCATCTCCGGCCACACGGCGGCGTGCCGCTCGCGGTACTCGGCGATCCGGTCCTCGCGGACCTTCAGCAGAAAGCACACGCGCTGCATCAAGGACCCTCCGGGGCCTAGAAGTTGAAGTCGTCGATGTTCTTCGCGTCGAACACGGTCGGCTTGCCGAGGTTGATCACGCCGTCCTTGCCGATGGTGTACTCGCCCATGTCACCGGCGGTGAACTTCTCGCCCTCCTTGCCGGTGATCTGGCCCGAGGCCAGTGCCACGGACGTACGCGCGGCCAGCTCGCCGAGCTCCGCCGGGTTCCACAGCTCGAAGGCCTCGACGGTGCCGTTCTTGACGTACTTGCGCATGTCGTTCGGGGTGCCGAGGCCCGTCAGCTTGACCTTGCCCTTGTACTTGGAGCCGGACAGGTACTGGGCGGCCGCCTTGATGCCGACGGTGGTCGGGGAGATGATCCCCTTCAGGTTCGGGTACTCCTGGAGCAGGCCCTGGGTCTGCTGGAAGGACTTCTGGGCGTCGTCGTCACCGTAGGCGACCTTGACGAGCTTCATGTCCTTGTACTTGGGATCCTTGAGCTCGTCCTCCATGAAGTCGATCCAGACGTTCTGGTTCGTCGCCGTCTGCGCGGCGGACAGCACCGCGATCTCGCCCTTGTAGCCGATCTGTTCGGCGAGCAGCTGCACCTCGGTACGGCCCAGGTCCTCGGCGCTGGCCTGTGAGACGAAGGCGTTGCGGCAGTCGGGCTTGGTGTCGGAGTCGTAGGTGACGACCTTGATGTCGTTGCTCATGGCCTGCTTGAGCGCGGTGCACAGGGCACCCGGGTCCTGCGCGGACACGGCCATCGCGTCGACCTGCTGCTGGGTGAGCGTGTTCACGTAACTCACCTGGCCGGCGGTGTCGGTGGCGCTGGACGGGCCGACCTCCTTGTACTTGGAGCCCAGCTCCTTGAGGGCCGCCTCGCCGCCCTTGTCGGCGGTGGTGAAGTACGGGTTGTTGACCTGCTTGGGCAGGAAGCCGACGGTCAGACCCTTCTTCAGTTCGGCGTTCGGGTCGGCCTTGCCGGCAGTGGCGGCGGCGCCGCCCTCCTTGCTGACGTCTTCCTTGGTGGTGCCGCCGCCGCAGGCGGTGGCGGCGAGGGCGAGCGAGGTGACGGCGGCGAGCGCGACGGCGCTGCGGCGGATCGATGACTTGCGCATGAGGGGATCCTTTGAACGGAGGTGAGTGTGGCGCGCCCCAAAGGGGCGCGGGGCTGTTATTGATTTGCGGCTCCGCCGCGTGGGCGCGACCAGCCACGGACGGCCCGCAGCTTTCGAACGGCCCTTTCAGCGGAGCGCTGCCGCTTTTCGGCCCGCCCTCGCGATGGAGATCTGCCGTGCGACCCTGGGGCCGAGCACGGAGACGACGAGCAGTACGCCGGTGACGACGATCTGCGACTGGGCGGAGACGTCCTGGATGCTCATCACGTTCTGCAGCGCGCCGAGCAGGAAGACTCCCGCGATCGCGCCGCCGAGCGTGCCCTTGCCTCCGTCGAAATCGATGCCGCCGAGCAACACGGCGGCCACGACGGAGAGTTCGAGCCCGGTGGCGTTGTCGTACCGGGCGCTGGCGTAGTGCAGGGCCCAGAAGATGCCGGTGAGCGAGGCCATCAGGCCGGTCAGGGTGAACAGGATCAGCTTCTGCCGCTTCACCCGGAGGCCGGCGAACCGTGCGGCCTCCTCGCTCGCGCCGATCGCGAAGAGCGAGCGCCCGAACGGGGTGGCGTGCAGCGCGACCACGGCGATCGCGAGCAGCACGAGGAAGGGGAAGAAGGCGTACGGGATGAAGGTGTCCCCGATGCGTCCGGACGCGAAGTCCAGGTACTGGGCGGGGAAGTCGGTCACCGCGTCCGAGCCGAGCACGATCTGTGCGATGCCCCGGTAGGCGGCGAGGGTGCCGATGGTGACGGCGAGGGAGGGCAGCCCGAGCCGGGTCACCAGCAGGCCGTTGATCAGCCCGCAGACCACGCCGAGCAGCAGGCAGATCGGGATGATCGTCTCGATGGTCATGCCCTGGTTCCACAGCGCACCCATCACGGCACCGGACAGGCCGGCTGTGGAGGCGACCGAGAGGTCGATCTCGCCGGCGACCACGAGCAGCGTCATCGGCAGGGCGATCAGCGCGATCGGCAGGGTGTTGCCGATCAGGAACGACAGGTTGAGGGCGTTGCCGAAGCCGTCGACGGTGGTGAAGGACAGCAGCAGTACGACGATGAGGAGGGCGCCGACGGCGGAATCCCACCTTTTCAAGGAGGACCAGCGGACGGCGCGCGCGAGGGGCGAGTCAGCCATGGCGGGCGTTCCTCTTCTTCAGGGCGGACGCCACGCGCAGGGCGACGATGCGGTCGACCGCGATGGCGAGGATGAGCAGGATGCCGTTGATGGCGAGCACCCAGACCGAGCTGACTCCGAGGGCGGGCAGCACGCTGTTGATGGAGGTCAGCAGCAGGGCGCCGAGCGCGGCGCCGTAGACGCTGCCGGATCCGCCGGTGAAGACGACGCCACCGACCACCACCGCGCTGACGACGGTGAGTTCGTAGCCGTTGCCGGTGCCGGAGTCGACGTTGCCGAACCGGGCCAGGTACAGCGCGCCGGCGAGACCCGTGAGGGCTCCGCAGAAGGTGTATGCGACCAGGATCCGCTTGCGTACCTGGATGCCGGCGAGCCGGGCGGCCTCCGGGTTGGAGCCGAGCGCGTACAGCTCGCGTCCGCTGCCGAAGTGCTTGAGGTAGTAGGCGGTGGCGATCAGTACGGCCAGCGCGATCAGGGCGAGATAGGGCACCGCCCAGATGCCGCCGGAGCCGAAGTCCGCGAATCCGTCGGGGAGATCGGCCGCCGTGATCTGCCGTGAGCCGACCCAGATCGAGTCGATGCCGCGGATGATGTAGAGCGTGCCGAGGGTCACGACGAGGGCGGGCACCTGGCCGAGGCTGACGAGCAGTCCGTTCAGCAGCCCGATGCCGACTCCCAGCAGGACCGCGAGGACGATCGCCACGACGGAGTTGCCGCCGCCCTGGAGGTACGTACCGGCAGCGAAGGCGCTGATGCCGAGGGTCGAACCGACCGACAGGTCGACGTTCCGGGTGATCACGACCAGCGACTGGCCGGTGGCGACCAGCATCAGGATGGTCGCGTTCAGCAGCAGGTCCTTGATGCCCTGCTCGGACAGGAACTCGCTGTTGCCCGCCTGGGTGACGGCGATCATCGCCAGGAAGACGACCAGGATGGCGAGTTCGCGCATCTTGAAGACCCGGTCGACAAGTCGCGTACCGCTCGACTTCTCCACGTCGGCGGGGGGCGCGGGGTTGGGAGCCGTCACCGTCATGCGGCGGCCCTCCCCGTGGCTGCGGCCATCACGGTTTCCTCGGTGGCTTCGGTGCGGGGGATCTCGGCGGTGATCCGGCCCTCGTGCATCACGAGCACGCGGTCGGCCATGCCGAGGATCTCGGGCAGGTCGGAGGAGATCATCAGTACGGCGACCCCGTCGGCGGCCAACTCGCTGAGCAGCCGGTGGACTTCGGCCTTCGTACCGACGTCGATGCCGCGCGTCGGCTCATCGACGATCAGTACCTTCGGGCCGGTGGCGAGCCACTTGGCGAGGACGACCTTCTGCTGGTTGCCGCCGGACAGCGTGTTGACGGTGTCGGCGATGCGGGCGTACTTGACCTGGAGCTTGACGGCCCAGTCGAGGGACCGGCTGCGCTCGGCGCCGCGGTCCATGAGGCCCGCCTTCACGGTCGTACGCAGCCCGGTCAGGCCGATGTTGCGCTCGATCGACATGTCCATCACGAGGCCCTGGGCCCGCCTGTCCTCGGGGACGAGGGCGAGCCCGGCGGCCATGGCGGTGGACGGCGCGCCGTTGGTCAGCGCCTTGCCGTCGATCTCGACCTCGCCGGCGTCCCACCGGTCGACACCGAAGACGGCACGCGCCACCTCCGTACGACCGGCTCCGACGAGCCCCGCGAGTCCGACGATCTCGCCGCGGCGGACGTCGAAAGAGATGTCGGTGAAGACGCCCTCGCGGGTCAGCCGGCGCACGCTCAGCGCCACCTCGCCCGCCCGCACCTCCTGCTTGGGGTACAGCTCGTCGAGATCGCGACCGACCATGCGGCGTACGAGATCGTCCTCGGTCATGCCGTCCAGCGGCTCGCTCGAGATCAGGGCACCGTCGCGCAAGGTCGTGACCCGCCGGCAGATCTGGAAGATCTCCTCCAGGCGGTGCGAGATGAACAGCACCGCGGCGCCCTGCTCGCGCAGGGTGCGTACGACTCCGAAGAGACGGGCCACCTCGCTGCCGGTAAGAGCGGCGGTCGGCTCATCCATGATCAGGACGCGGGCGTCGAAGGAGAGGGCCTTGGCGATCTCGACGATCTGCTGATCGGCGATGGACAGTCCGCGCGCCGGACGGTCCGGGTCGAGTTCGACACCGAGGCGCTGCATCAGGGCCAGCGTCGCGGTGTGCGTGGCCTTGTGGTCGATACGGCCGAGGGCGCGGCGGGGCTGGCGTCCCATGAAGATGTTCTCGGCGATCGACAGATCGGGGAAGAGCGTGGGCTCCTGGTAGATCACGGCGATGCCCGCGTCCCGGGCGTCGGCCGGACCGTTGAAGACAGTGGGCTCACCGTCCAGCAGCACCTGGCCGGCGTCCGGTCGGTGCACCCCGGCGAGCGCCTTGATGAGGGTCGACTTGCCCGCGCCGTTCTCTCCGGCGATGGCGTGCACCTCGCCGGGGAACAGCTCCAGGGACACGTCCCGCAGGGCGCGTACGGCACCGAAGGACTTCGAGATGTCCTTCAGCGCCAGCACCGGGGCCGGACCCGTGTCGGACGGGTGGGTCATGAGGGCTCCTCAGCGACGCGGGGCGGGGGCCTCACGACGTCGTGAAAGGTTTCAACTGGATTGCCGGGACGTTAGACAGGTCACGCAGGTCACGTCAATGGGTACCGGGCGAAAATTTCGATAGCCAGTGGTCACAACCAAGTCACGAAACGAAGTCCGTGCAGGAGGGCTTGACAGTCCTTCGGACGGCTCATAGCTTCGCGTTCTGAATCGTTTCAGACAGGCACCCTTCAGAAGACGTCTTCCAGACCCGAAGTCACAGGAGTCCCGAAGTGACCGAGCTCGCCGCGGTGAAGGCCGCCCTCAAGACCCAGGCCGTAGAGACGCCGTCATGGGCGTACGGGAATTCGGGGACCCGCTTCAAGGTGTTCGCGCAGGCCGGAGTCCCGCGCAATCCTTTCGAGAAGCTGGACGACGCGGCACAGGTACACGCTTATACGGGCGTCGCGCCGACCGTGGCGCTGCACATCCCCTGGGACAAGGTCGACGATTATGCCGCGCTGGCCAAGTACGCGCAGGACCGCGGCGTGAAGCTCGGCACCATCAACTCCAACACCTTCCAGGACGACGACTACAAGCTCGGCAGCGTCTGTCACGCCGACGCGGCGGTGCGGCGCAAGGCCCTTGATCATCTGCTCGAGTGCGTCGACATCATGGACGCCACAGGGTCCAAGGACCTGAAGCTGTGGTTCGCGGACGGCACGAACTACCCCGGCCAGGACGACATTCGCGAGCGCCAGGACCGGCTCGCGGAGGCACTGGCCGCCGTGTACGAGCGGCTCGGTGACGACCAGCGGATGCTTCTTGAGTACAAGTTCTTCGAGCCCGCCTTCTACACGACGGACGTTCCGGACTGGGGTACGGCGTACGCGCACTGCCTCAAGCTCGGGCCGAAGGCGCAGGTCGTGGTGGACACCGGGCACCATGCGCCCGGCACCAACATCGAGTTCATCGTCGCGACGCTGCTGCGCGAGGGGAAGCTCGGTGGGTTCGACTTCAACTCGCGCTTCTATGCCGACGATGACCTGATGGTGGGGGCGGCGGATCCGTTCCAGCTGTTCCGGATCATGTACGAGGTGATTCGGGGGGGTGGGTTCACGCCCGACGTCGCGTTCATGCTCGATCAGTGTCACAACATCGAGGCGAAGATTCCGGCGATCATTCGGTCGGTGATGAATGTGCAGGAAGCCACGGCGAAGGCGCTCCTGGTGGACCGCGACTCTCTTGTCTCCGCGCAGCGGTCGGGTGACGTTCTTGAGGCGAACGCCGTGCTCATGGATGCGTACAACACGGACGTGCGGCCGTTGTTGCGCGAGCTGCGCGAGGAGATGGGGTTGGACCCCGACCCCATGAGGGCGTACCGCCGGTCTGGGTGGGCTTCGAAGATCGCTGAGGAGAGGGTCGGGGGTCAGCAGGCCGGCTGGGGGGCGTGATCGGCTGTATCGCGTCTGCCGAGTAAGGACCGTTGCGGGCTGCGGGCCGTCTGTGGCTGGTCGCTCCCCCACTCTCGAATTCGCTCGAGCGGGGGACCCCCATCGCGGCGGAGCCGCACATTGATACAGCCCCGCGCCCCTGGAGGGGCGCTCCACTCACCCTCCGCTGACAACATCACGTAAGGACTGATCACACCCATGGCACCCCACCCCGAAGCCGATGCCCTCCTCGCCCGTTCTCACCGGCTCGGCGCCGATCCCCGTAACACCAACTACGCCGGCGGCAACGCCTCCGCGAAGGGCACTGACACCGACCCCGTGACCGGCGGCGACGTCGAGCTGATGTGGGTCAAGGGATCTGGTGGCGATCTTGGCACCCTGAAGGAGTCGGGGCTGGCCGTTCTCCGCCTCGACCGGCTGCGGGCGCTCACCGAGGTGTACCCCGGCGTTGAGCGCGAGGACGAGATGGTGGCCGCGTTCGACTACTGCCTGCATGGGAAGGGCGGTGCGGCTCCCTCCATCGACACCGCCATGCACGGGCTCGTGGACGCGGCCCACGTCGACCACCTCCACCCCGACTCCGGTATCGCGCTCGCGTGTGCCGCCGACGGGGAGAAGCTGACCGCCGAGTGCTTCGGGGACACCGTGGTGTGGGTGCCGTGGCGGCGGCCCGGGTTCCAGCTCGGGCTGGACATCGCGGCCGTCAAGGAGGCCAATCCCCAGGCCATCGGGTGCGTCCTCGGTGGGCACGGGATCACGGCGTGGGGCGCGACCTCCGAGGAGTGCGAGCGGAACTCGCTGCACATCATCCGTACCGCCGAGGCGTTCCTTGCCGAGCGCGGCAAGGTTGAGCCGTTCGGGCCGGTGATCGAGGGATACGCGGCTCTCGGCTCCGTCGAGCGGAAGGAGCGTGCGGCTGCGCTGGCGCCGGTCATCCGTGGCATCGCCTCGCAGGACCGTCCGCAGGTCGGTCACTTCACCGACTCCGGGGTGGTCCTCGACTTCCTCGCTAGCGCCGAGCACCCGCGTCTCGCGGCTCTCGGCACCTCCTGCCCCGACCACTTCCTGCGGACGAAGGTCAGGCCGCTCGTTCTCGACCTGCCGCCGACCGCTTCCGTCGATGAGTCGATCGCCCGTCTCAAGGAGCTGCACGCCGAGTACCGCGAGGAGTACGCCGCGTACTACGAGCGCCACGCTCTGCCCGACTCCCCCGCTATGCGCGGCGCCGACCCGGCGATCGTGCTCGTGCCCGGTGTCGGCATGTTCAGTTTCGGCAAGGACAAGCAGACCGCGCGGGTGGCCGGCGAGTTCTACGTCAATGCGATCAACGTGATGCGCGGGGCCGAGGCGGTCTCTGCGTACGCGCCGATCGAGGAGTCGGAGAAGTTCCGGATCGAGTACTGGGCCCTTGAGGAGGCCAAGCTCCAGCGGATGCCGAAGCCCAAGCCGCTCGCCACGCGGGTCGCGCTGGTGACGGGTGCGGGCAGCGGAATCGGCAAGGCGATCGCGCAGCGGCTCGCGGCCGAGGGCGCGTGTGTCGTGGTCGCGGACCTGAACGCCGAGGGGGCCGCGCAGGTCGCCGAGGAGCTGGGCGGCCCTGACAAGGCCGTGTCCGTCACGGTCGACGTGACCTCCGAGGAGCAGATCGCCCAGGCTTTCAAGGCGGCGGTGCTCGCCTTCGGCGGGGTCGACCTCGTGGTCAACAACGCCGGTATCTCCATCTCCAAGCCTCTGCTCGAGACGACGGCGAAGGACTGGGATCTCCAGCACGACATCATGGCCCGCGGTTCCTTCCTCGTCTCACGCGAGGCGGCCCGGGTGATGACCCAGCAGGGCCTGGGCGGCGACATCGTCTACATCGCCTCCAAGAACGCCGTCTTCGCGGGCCCCAACAACATCGCGTACTCGGCGACCAAGGCCGACCAGGCGCATCAAGTCCGGCTGCTGGCAGCCGAGTTGGGCGAGCACGGGATCCGCGTCAACGGCGTCAACCCGGACGGAGTGGTGCGCGGCTCGGGCATCTTCGCGGGCGGCTGGGGCGCACAGCGCGCCGCCACCTACGGCATCGAGGAGGAGAAGCTCGGCGAGTTCTACGCCCAGCGGACCATCCTCAAGCGGGAGGTTCTGCCGGAGCATGTGGCGGGCGCCGTATTCGCCCTGACCGGTGGGGACTTGACCCACACCACGGGTCTGCACATCCCCGTCGACGCCGGCGTCGCCGCCGCCTTCCTGCGATGACGGCTCCGATCTCGGCTCAAGTGAAGTCGTACGCGGCGGTCGACCTCGGCGCGTCCAGCGGGCGCGTCATGGTCGGCCGCGTCGGGCCGGACTCACTCGGCCTCACCGAGGCGCACCGCTTCCCGAACCGGCCGGTGCGCACCCCCGAGGGGCTGCGGTGGGACATCCTCGCGCTGTACGCCGGTGTCCTCGACGGTCTGCGTACGGCAGGGCAGGTCGACTCGGTCGGCATCGACAGCTGGGCCGTGGACTACGGGCTGCTGGACGCGGACGGGGCGCTGCTCGGCAACCCGGTGCACTATCGCGACACGCGCACCGAGGGTGTCGCGGAGAAGGTGTGGGCGACGGTTCCGGCGGACGAGCTGTATGCGCGGACGGGCCTCCAGTACGCGCCCTTCAACACGCTGTACCAGTTGGCGGCGGCGCGCGAGTCGGCTCAACTGGCTCACGCCGAGCGGCTGTTGCTCATCCCTGACCTGCTGACGTACTGGCTCACGGGCGAGGCGGGCACGGAGCTCACCAACGCCTCGACGACCCAGCTGATCGACCCGCGCACCGGCGACTGGGCCAACGACGTCGCCTCGCGCCTGGGCATCGACCTCGGGCTCTTCGCACCGCTGCGGCGGCCCGGAGATCCGGCGGGCCTCCTGCGCCCCGAGGTCCTGGAGGAGACCGGGCTGACCGGTCCGGTCCCGGTGACCACGGTCGGTTCGCACGACACGGCGTCCGCGGTGGCCGCCGTCCCGGCCACCGGCGGAGAGCGCTTCGCGTACATCTGCACGGGCACCTGGTCGCTCGCGGGCCTGGAGCTGGACGCGCCCGTGCTGACCGAGGCCGGCCGGGCGGCCAACTTCACCAATGAGCTGGGCCTTGACGGCACGGTCCGTTATCTCCGGAACATCATGGGGTTGTGGCTGCTCCAGGAGTGTCTACGGGCCTGGGGGGACCCGGAGTTGGCCGAGTTGCTGCGCGCGGCGGCCGACGTCCCGCCGCTCAGGTCCGTCGTGGACGCCGGGGACGCGGCGTTCCTGGCCCCCGGCCGCATGCCCGCACGGATCGCCGACGCGTGCCGGGACTCGGGCCAGCCCGTGCCCGAGTCCCCCGCCGAGATCACGCGCTGCATCCTCGACTCGCTCGCCCTCGCCCACCGCCGGGCGATCACCGAGGCCCAGGCCCTCGCCGACCACCCGGTCGACACCGTCCACATCGTCGGCGGCGGCACCCGCAACGCCCTCCTGTGCCAGCTGACGGCGGACGCCTGCGGCCTCCCGGTCGTGGCGGGCCCGGCGGAGGCCGCCGCCCTGGGCAACGTCCTCGTCCAGGCACGGGCGGACGGTTTGGTCGGCGACCGTACGGCGATGCGGCAACTCCTCGCTCGTACGCAGCCGTTGGAGCGGTACGAACCGCGGGGCGACACGGCGGCGTGGCGTGCGGCAGAGGCCCGGCTCACCGCCCGGTGAGCCGGAACAGCCGAACGGGGGCCCGGTGGGCCGGGCCCCCTCCCCGCCGGCGCCTCCACGTCGTAACCTGCATCCATCCGATGATCGACCTCAAGGAGCCGCGATGCGTGTCGCCCTGTTCCTGACCTGTGTCAACGACACGCTGTATCCGGAAACCGGCCGTGCCGTGGTGAAACTGCTGACCAGGCTGGGCGTCGACGTCGACTTCCCCATGGGCCAGACCTGTTGCGGGCAGGCGCACTACAACACCGGCTATCGCCATGAAGCCGAGCCACTGGCCCGGCATTTCTCCGATGTCTTCGGGGAGTACGAGGCGATCGTGACGCCCTCCGGCTCCTGTGGCGCCATGGTCCGGGAGCTGTATCCGCGCATGGGCGAGCGGGCCCGCGCGGAAGGTCGCGGCGACACCCTCGCGCGCACGCTCGCACCGGTCGTGCCCAAGACATACGAGCTCACGGAGTTCCTCGTGGACGTCCTGGGCGTGACCGACGTCGGCGCGTACTACCCGCACACCGTCACCTATCACCCGACCTGTCACGGTCTGCGCAGCCTGGGCCTCGGCGACCGTCCGCGCCGGCTCCTCCAGGCGGTCAAGGGCCTCGAGCTGAGGGAGCTTCCCGGCGCCGACGAATGCTGCGGCTTCGGCGGCACGTTCGCCGTAAAGAACTCCGATGTCTCGTCGGCGATGGGCGCCGACAAGGTCCGTAACGCCGCGTCGACGGGCGCGGACGCGCTGTGTGCCGCGGACAACTCCTGTCTGATGCACATCGGCGGCACGATGGCCCGCCTCAGAACGGAGATGCGGCCGGTGCACATCGCGGAGATCCTGGCGAGCACGGAAGAGGAGCCCCTGACATGAGCGGCACCTTCGTCGGTATGCCGGCCTTCCCCGAGGCCGCGCACGAAGCCGTCTACAACCAGACCCTGCGCGACAACCTGCGACATGCCACGCACACGATCCGCGCCAAGCGTGCCAAGGCGGTAGCGGAGGTGTCCGACTGGGCGGCGCTGCGCGAGGCGGGCAAACAGATCAAGGACCACACGCTCCGTCATCTCGACCGGTATCTCGTGCAGTTGGAGGAGTCGGTCACGGCGGCGGGCGGCATCGTGCACTGGGCGGCCGACGCGGACGAGGCCAACCGCATCGTCGCCGACCTGGTGAAGATGACCGGCGAGACCGAGGTCGTGAAGGTCAAGTCCATGGCCACCCAGGAGATCGGCCTCAACGAGGCGCTGGAGGCCGAGGGCATCCACGCGTACGAGACCGATCTGGCCGAGCTCATCGTGCAGTTGGGCAAGGACCGGCCGTCCCACATCCTCGTCCCGGCGATCCACCGCAACCGCGGCGAGATCCGCGAGATCTTCGCACGCGAGATGAGCGAGTGGGGCCGCCCGGCCCCCGAAGGGCTCACGGACACCCCCGCCGAACTCGCCGAGGCCGCCCGTCTGCACCTGCGCGAGAAGTTCCTGCGCGCCAAGGTCGGCATCTCCGGCGCCAATTTCATGGTCGCCGAGACCGGCACCATGGTGGTCGTCGAGTCCGAGGGCAACGGCCGTATGTGTCTGACCCTCCCCGAGACGCTGATCTCGGTCGTCGGCATCGAGAAGATCGTGCCGACCTGGCAGGACCTGGAGGTCTTCCTCCAGACACTCCCCCGTTCCTCGACGGCCGAGCGCATGAACCCGTACACCTCGATGTGGACGGGCACGACGGACAGCCGGACCGCGGACGGCCCTCAGACCTTCCACCTGGTCCTGCTCGACAACGGCCGCACCGACACCTTGGCCGACGAGGTCGGCCGCCAGGCCCTGCGCTGCATCCGCTGCTCGGCGTGTCTCAATGTCTGCCCGGTGTACGAGCGGGCGGGCGGCCATGCGTACGGCTCGGTGTACCCGGGCCCGATCGGCGCCATCCTCAGCCCTCAACTGAGGGGTACCGCAAGCGAGATCGACGCCTCCCTGCCGTACGCCTCCTCGTTGTGCGGCGCCTGCTACGAGGTGTGCCCGGTGGCGATCGACATCCCCGAGGTGCTCGTGCATCTGCGGGAGCGGGTCGTCGAGGGAGGTGCGGTGACCAGGGACGGCAACAAGGTCGTCCTCAAGCCCGCGAAGGGACACGCCGCCGAACGGGCCGCGATGCGCGCGGCACGCTGGGCGTTCAGCCACCCCGGTGCCCTGCGCACCGGCCAGCGGCTGGCGTCGCGGAGCCGCCGCTTCCATCCCCGTACGCTGCCGGGCCCCGGCAGTGCGTGGAGCGCGACCCGCGATCTGCCGACGGTGCCGTCGGAACCGTTCCGCGACTGGTGGCAGCGTACGCAGGGCGGAAGGAACGGCAGGAAGGACGCCAAGTGAGTACCAGGGATGTGATCCTCGGCCGCGTGCGCCGCGCGCTGGCGGACGTGGGACAGGACGACACGCCGTACGAGCGGGCCGTTGACCGGGGTTATCTGCCCGAGCACGGAGACCGGAGTGTCGAGCAGACGGTGGATCTGCTGGCCGAGAACCTGGCGGACTACCGGGCGATCGTGCACCGCTGCGAGGCCGACGGTCTTGCGGCGCTGATCGCCGGGCTGCTCGCCGGGCGGGGCTCGACGTCGGTGGCCGTGCCGCCGGGCCTGGATGCGGAGTGGCTGGCGGCGACCGATGTCACGCGCGTTCCCGACCGTTCCGAGAGCACACCGTACGAACTCGACCAGGTCGACAGCGTGATCACGGCATGCGCGGTGGCCATCGCCGAGACCGGCACGATCGTGCTGGACGGTGGCCCGGATCAGGGCCGTCGCCGCATCACGCTTGTCCCGGATCACCACATCTGTGTCGTACGCGTACCGGAACAGGTCGTCTCCTCGGTGCCGCAGTCGCTCCCGCGTCTCGACCCGACACGCCCGCTGACCTGGATCTCCGGCCCTTCGGCGACCAGTGACATCGAGCTCGACCGGGTCGAGGGGGTGCACGGTCCGCGCACCCTCGAGGTGGTGCTGGTGACCGGTCCTGCTGTCGGCGGGAGTTGAACGGATCGCGCGCGGGCCTCGTACTTCACGGAGACAACGGGGCGGCCGGCAGCCGTGGCTGACAGCCATGGCACAGCGGGCCGACCCGTTTGCCGTGCCAAGGAGGACCCGACGGATGACCGCACACCGCCGCATCGCCGCCTTCGTCGGAGTGGCTCCGCTGCTGCTCACGGTGTGGGCCGCCTGGCCCGCCGCAGCGCAAGGGGCGCAGGACGGCGCCGGCGCTCCCGCGAAGTCGTCGACGATCGTCACCAGCACGACCGCCGAGTCCCCGGCGGGTGTCACGAGCGAGCGCGGTGAAGCGGTGTCCTCCGAGGACTCCGTAGTCGATGACCGTGCGAGTACCGCCCTGCCCCTCGTGGCGGGCGGCGCGGCGGGCGTGCTCATCACGGGAGGCGCGGCCTTCACCTTGCGGCGGCGTCGCTGAGCCGGCGATGGCAGTCGCCGGGATACGGAACTCCCACTGTGGACCGTACGTTGCCGGGAAGATCACGCAACCGATGACGTACGCCGCTCACCGGCTTAATCTTGGGCGGTACCTTCAGGCCAACTCGGAGATGCCCCATGCCTCATGACGTTCCGTTGATCAACAGCAGCGTGCCGCACTCCGCGCGGATCTGGAACTACTGGCTCGGGGGCAAGGACTGCTACGAGATCGACCGCGAGGTCGGTGACCAGATCCGCGAGGTGAACCCGGAGATCGTCCAGATCGCCCGGGCCCAGCGGGCGTTCCTCAAGCGGACCGTCACGTATCTGGCCGGTGAGGTCGGCATCCGCCAGTTCCTCGACGTCGGCACGGGACTGCCCACGTTCGACAACACCCATGAGGTCGCCCAGCGGATCACCCCCGAGGCGCGGATCGTGTACGTGGACCACGACCCCATCGTGCTGGCCCACGCCACGGCACTGCTGACCAGCACGCCCGAGGGCGCCACCGACTACATCGACGCGGACCTGCGCGACCCGGCGGCCATATTGGAAGGCGCCGCCCGGACGCTGGACTTCGAGCAGCCGATGGCGCTGATGCTGCTGGGCATCGCGGCTCACGTACCCGACGACAGTGCGTACGGCATCGTCGAGCGCCTGCTGGACGCCCTGCCGTCCGGCAGCCACCTCGTGTTCTGCGACAGCACCGAGGTGTTCCATCCCGAGGAGATGCGCGCCATGGTCGAGCAGTGGAACCAGGCGAGCGACAACCCGCGCACCAACCGCAGCCCCGACCAGCTCGCCCGCTTCTTCGGAGGCCTGGAACTCCTCGATCCCGGCCTGGTCTCCGTCGCCCAGTGGCGCCCCGCGGATGAGTCGGACGAGCCGCAGGAACCGGCGGAACCTCAGGAGGTCGACAGCTTCGGCGGGGTGGCACGCAAGCCGTAGCCGCAGCTGCGCGCGGACGTCGGGTTCATCTGGGCGGTGCGGTCAACGAGGGCGCCGAAGTCCTTCAGCGGGGCGGCAAGACGTTCACACTGACCGCACCATCAGGCGAGTAGCCGGCCAGTCTCGGCGGATTCCCGAAGGTCTACTTTCCGAAAGTCAGCGGATAAGTCCGGCCCTGTCGCAGGCGCGCCGGAGCTCCGGGACGCAGATCTGGTCGATGGTGTACACGCCGTCATTGACGAGTGTCTGCTCGATGTTGCCGACCGTCACCGCCGTCGGAGTGAGCAGGACGGACGGGATGTTCTTGGTGGTGGGGCTGTCAAAAGTCGTCGTGGCGACGTCGCGGCCGTCCTCGCCGCGCCCCAGGGCGACGGCCATGGCCGCGACCGCGGCGGCTTGAGTCCCGAAGGGTTTGTACACCGTCATGTACTGCTCGCCCTTGACGATGCGCTGCACGGCGCCGAGATCGGCGTCCTGGCCGGTGACGGGGGGCAGCTCTTTGACGCGGGCGCTCTTGAGAGCGGAGATGACTCCTGCGGCTATGTCGTCGTTGGCCGCCAGGACGCCGCCGATCCGGTCCGGGCCAAGGGCCGCGATGGCGGCGGACATGTTGGCGTGGGCGTTCTCCGACCTCCAGCCCTGGGTGTCGTACGACTTGATGATCTTCACCTCGCCGGTGAGAAGCGACAGCGCGCCCCTCCGGAACCACGCCGCGTTGGCGCTGGTCGGATCGCCGTTCATCATGACGACGTTCCCGTCGTTCCCCTTGTCGGCCATGGCCTTCAGGAGCGCCTCACCCTGGAGCCTGCCGACCTGCGCGCCATTGAAGCTGACAAAGCCCGAGATCGGACCTTCGGCGAGCCGGTCGTAGGCGACGACCGGGACTCCCGCCTCGCGTGCCTCCTGAATCGAGGAGCGGAGCGCCTTGGTGTCGGCGGGGTCGAGGATCAGGACCCTGACCCCCTTGGTGATCATGGAAACCATCTGCTGCCGCTGATTCGCCACGTCGTTCTCGGCGTTGGCGTACTCCACGGTGCAGGAGGGACACCGCTCCTTCAGCTGCTGCTCGATCAGCGGCCTGTCCCATTTCTCCCAGCGGGGGGTCGTTCGGTTCGGCAGCAGCAGGCCGACGGCGAAGCTGTCGGTGCCCGCCTCGCCGTCCCCGCCGCAGGCGGCCAGGGACATCGCCGTGAATCCCGCTACGAGCGCCGCGACGATGCGCCACTTACGGGACATACGGGCCTTGCGGGACATGTGGGTCGTACGGGTTCTCACACCAGACCCCCTCATTCCGTTCCGGGCCCCGAGTTCGCGGGAGCCGGCTCGCGCGGCGGCACAGCGATCTCGCTCCACACCTGCTTGCCGCCGGCCACCGGCACCGTGCCGAAGGACTCCGACACCGCTTCGACCAGAACCAGGCCTCGGCCGCCGGTGGCCTCCCAGTCCACGATCACCGGCTTGGCGGGCGCACGCGGCGAGGCGTCGTTCACACTGACTCGCACCCGGCCCCCGCGGAGCATCAGGTCGACGCGGACCTCACCCTGAGTGTGCACCAGGGCATTGGTGACCAGCTCGGACACGACCAGCAGCACCGCGTCGGCCACTTCCTGCACCTTCCACCGACGCAGAGTGCGCGCCGTGAAACGGCGGGCGTGCATGACGGCGTCGGGCAGCCGCCACACCGCCCAGCCGGCCCGTATGGGCCGGGTCTCCATGCCGTCGTAGCGCAGCAGCAACAGCGCCACGTCGTCCTCACGACGGCCGACGTCGCCGAGCAGTTCGTCGGCCATCCGCCCCGGATCCGCCGGATCGGCCGCGGCGAGCGCGGCGCGGGTCCGGAGCATGCCCTCGTCCAGAGGCAGGTCGGAGGCCTCGACCAGGCCGTCGGTGACCAGGGCGAGTACCGCGCCGGGGGGCAGTGCGACTGCGGTCATGGGGAACTCCGCCTCCGCGAGAATGCCCAGTGGAGGGCCGCCCTCGACCTGCACTTCCTCGGTACTGCCGTCGGGATGGCGTACCAGCGGTGAGAGGTGCCCGGCCCGGACGAACAGCATGTTGCCCTCGTCCATGTCCAGTTCGGCATAGCAGCAGGTGGCGAACAGGTCGGTCTCCATACCGACGAGGAGGCGGTTGGCGTGTGAGAGGACCACATCGGGCGGGTGGCCCTCCACCGCGTATGCCCTGACCGCGGTACGCATCTGGCCCATGATCGTCGCGGCTCCGGCACTGTGTCCTTGTACGTCCCCGATGACCAGCGCCACGCGATCCTCGGAGAGGGCGATGACGTCGTACCAGTCACCGCCCACCTGCAGCCCCCGCCTGGCGGGCAGGTAGCGGGCGACGGCCTTCCCCCCGGGCAGCTCGGGGAGGCGCCGGGGCAGCAGACTGCGCTGCAGCATTGTCGCGAGCTCCTGCTCGGCGTCGTACGCGTGCGCACGATTGAGGGCCTGCCCGACCAGCGCCGCGGTGGCGGTCAGCAGGGACCGCTCCTCGGGGACGAACTCGTGCGGCCGGTCCCAGCCGACCAGGCACACGCCGGCGACCCGGCCCTTGGCAGGGAGCGGCAGGACGGCCAGACCTCCGGTGCCGATGCCTGCCAGTCCGGGTTCGAGGGCCGTGCCGGCGGGCCACAAATCCATACGTCCGTCCCGCAGAGCCATCTGAAGAGTGGGCAAGGCACTGACCGGTGCGTCGGGCCACTCCGAGCGCCACTCGGATCGCCATATCTCCGGCCAGGCGTCGGGCTGCGGCGGGTCGAGCACGCTGACCGTGAGCCGGTCGTCCTGCAACTCGGCGAGCGCCACCCGGTCGGCGCCCAGCGGCTCACGCAGCGCGGTGACCACCACCATGCCGACGTCACCGACGGTCGCGGCATCGTCGAGTGCGGCGGTCAGCCACTGGATCCTGGCAACGTCGTCGGCGCTCCGGCGAAGGACCGAGGTCGCCATCACCAGGCCCAGCACCTGCTCCGGCCGGTCATCGATGGTGGCCGCCACTCTGCAGATCAGGCTAAGCCAGCGCATCTCGCCGGTGGGGCGGCGGACACGGAACTCCAGGTCCCGACGGCCGAACGCCTGGCCGGACGGCTCCAGGACCGACATCAGCGCGTGCACGTCCTCCGGGAGGGTATGCGCGATCAGGGTGTCGGCCTTGCCGTCGAAGTCATCCGGCGCGATCCCGACCAGCTCGAGCAGAGTCTCGTCCGCCTCGATCAGGCCGGTGTCGGGCACCAGGACGAAAGTGCCGACGCGCAGACTCCGCAGGGCGGGACTCAGGAGCGACGACGGCGCGGGGCGGCCGCTCCCGGCCTGGAGCAGGCCCGCGATCGCGTCGGCGTAGCGCTCCAGGAAGCTCCGTTGCTCGGCCTCGAAGCCGACCTCGGGATGCCCCACGACGACAAGGCAGCCCAGTCGCCTGGCCCCCGCCCTCAGTGGCAGCGCACCCAGCGACGTCTCCGCTCGCGGCGGCGTCGGCCCGCCCTCGGGGTAGGAGGCGAGTGCCGCGGCGTTCAGCCACAGAGGCCGGTCGGTGCGGAAGGCGTGCGCCGCGGGTGAGCCGCCGGACAGGGGCAGCCGCTCCGGCAGCCCGTACTGGGAAGTGGCGTATCCGGCCGCTTCCACCAACCGGAGCTCTTCGGCCCTGGCCCCGGGCACGTAGACCGCTGCCAGCGCCGCTCCGGCGAAGGTCAGGGTCCGGTCGCTCACAGCGGCCTCCGGCACCGGAGGCGGAGAACCCGTGTCTGCGGCGCCGACCTCGGATGCCCGCAGCTCCGTGACTCCGGCCCGGGCACGGCCGTCATGAGGCATCTCCGCTACCTACCTCCCGTCCATGCGGCAGGTACCGACAAGATCGGGGCACCCACTACCAGAATCGCACACGGGGACTAAACGGACAGATCTACTTGATTAGTACTTGCGCCGGACATCGATGGTCGCCGCCTCTGCGATCGCGGATCACCACAGCCGGTGTCAAACTGACGACGTGGTCGTCATCGTCTGTCACTTCCGCTCCCCCCGCACACGCATCCCTGACACCGCGATGCACGCGCGCCGTTTCCCCACGCGTACCCGCTGAAGCCCGGTCGCGCGTACTCCGTGAGCGCCCCCTCACCACGCAAGGTGCAGGACAAGGGAGGTCTCTCACATGAAGGCCCGCATACGGGACGCGGCCATCGCCATGACCGCCGTCTCGACGGCTGTTGCTCTCGCGGCGTGCGGCGCGGGTGCCGGGAACGACTCCGACGGGGGGAACACGCCGGAGATCGGTCTGCTGCTGCCGGACGCCACCACGGATCGTTGGGAGGCACAGGACAGGCCGTCGTTCGAGAAGAAGATCAAGGAGCTGTGCGACGACTGCACGGTCGAGCACGGCAATGCCGAGGGCTCCGTGGCCGTCCAGCGGCAACAGATGGATTCGATGATCACCAAGGGGGTCGATGCCATCGTGCTCGTGGCGGTGGACGCCAGATCGCTCGGCGCCGCGGTCAGGAAGGCGGATGAGGCAGATATCCCGGTCATCGCCTACGACCGCCTCGCCGCGGGCCCGATCTCCGGCTATGTCTCCTTCGACGGCGAGGACGTCGGCAGGCTGCAGGGCAGGGCACTGCTGCAGGCCATGGGCGCCACGGTGCCCGACGGCCAGATCGTCATGATGAACGGCGATCCCAGCGACCCCAATGCGGCGGCGTTCAAGAAGGGCGCACTGTCCGTGCTCGAGGGGAGAGTGAGGATCGGCAAGGCGTACGACACCCTCCAGTGGAGGACGGAGACCGCGAACATGAACATGTCCAGCGCCATCTCCGCCCTCGGCGCCGACAACCTCGACGGGGTCTACGCAGCCAACGACGGCCTCGCCGCCGGCAGCATCTCCGCCCTCAAGGCGAACAAGGTCAACCCGCTGCCCCCCGTCACCGGGCAGGACGCCGAACTCGGAGCCTTGCGGCGCATGGTCACCGGCGATCAGTACATGACCGTCTACAAGCCCTTCGGACGCCAGGCTTCCGCCGGCGCCACCATGGCCGTGGCCGCGGCCCGTGGTGAAAAGCTCGACCGCGTTGCCACGGGCGAGGTGGAGACCAGCAGTGGGAACGCTGTCCCGGCCGTCCTGCTCACCCCCGTCTCCGTGACCGTCGACAACATCGAGGACACCTTGGTGAAGGACCGCGTGTACACGATCCAGCAGATCTGCACGCCCCAACTCGAGGCCGCCTGCAAGAGGGCGGGGCTGACCTGACAGGCCGGTCCAAGGAGGTCCGGGCCCCGGGAAGGAGATGGTTCGCGTGCCGGCTCCCCCCTTGCTGGCGCTTCACGGCGTGTGCAAGCGCTTCGGCGTCGTCGAGGTCCTCACGGAAATCGAGCTGGAGATCCACGCCGGCCAGGTGGTCGCTCTTCTCGGCGACACCGGGGCCGGCAAATCCACTCTGGTCAAAGTGATCTCCGGCGTCACCCCCGCGGACAAGGGCACCATCGAGTGGGAGGGCGGGACGGTCCAGATCAGGCGGCCGCACGACGCCCGGGACCTCGGCATCGCCACCGTCTACCAGGACCTCGCGCTGTGCGGGAACCTCGACGTCGTGGGCAATCTGTTCCTCGGACGGGAGATCCGCAGGTTCGGGTTCCTCGACGAGATGGAGATGGAGCGCCGCACCAGACAGCTGCTGGAACGTCTGACCAGGGGTGTGCCCGATCTGCGCGCCCCCGTCGTCTCACTGTCCGGCGACCAGCGGCAGACGGTCGCCATCGCCCGCTCGCTCCTCGGCGACCCACGGGTCCTCCTCCTGGACGAACCGACCGCGGCTCTGGGAATCGACCAGGCCAACGAGGTCCTGGACATCGTCGACGAGCTGCGTGACCGCGGCAAGGGAGTGCTGCTCATCAGCCACAACCTGGGCGATGTCAAAGCTCTCGCGGATCGGGCAGCCGTGCTGCGCCTCGGTCGCAACAACGGTTTCTTCGACGTGAATACCGCGCCTCAGGAACAGATCCTCTCTTCCATCACCGGCGCCACGGAAAGCGTGCCGCGCCGGATGGCCTCCCGGGATGCGGGGTGGTGAAAGGGATGCGCGACATGGCGGACAAAGACCCGCGGGCCGAACCCGCCACACCCCCCTCCGAGGCCCGTCAGCCACACCGCGGGCAGGCCATCGCCCGGGCCGTGGAGAGCCGGGTCGCCGCCTTCCGGCACAGGCTGAGCGCCGGTGAGGTGGGCTCGCTCCCCATCGTCCTCCTCCTCGCCGCGGTCTGGATCACATTCCAGTCCCTCAACGAGAATTTCCTGTCACCCCGGAACCTGTCCAATCTCAGCGTGGACATTGTGGGCACGGGTCTGATCGCGGTCGGCCTCGTCTTCGTGCTCCTGCTCGGTGAGCTCGATCTGTCGGTCGGCTCGATCAGCGCCCTCGCGGCGGCTGTCTTCGCCGTTCTCAACGTGAACAACGGCGTGCCGGAATGGCTGGCCCTCATCGTCGGAGTCCTCGCGGGCACCGTGGCGGGAACCGTCCAGGGCTTCTCCTTCGCCAGGACCCGCGTGCCGGCGTTCGTCGTCACACTCGCCGGGCTGCTCACCTGGAACGGCCTTATGCTCTACGTCCTCGGGACCAGCGCCACCGTCAACCTCGACGAGAACGGACTCGTCGCCAAGCTGACCAGCCATTACTTCACCAACGACGCCGCCGCCTACGGCCTGGCGGCAGTCGGCGTGGGCCTCGTCTTCCTCATGTCCTACCTGGACAGGCGGCGCCGCAGGGCCGCCGGCATGCCGCACCGCTCGCTGAAGGAAACAGCGGTGCGCACAGGAGGCCTCGCGGTGATCGCGTTCGCCTCCGCCTATCTGCTCAACCGGTTCCAGGGGCTGCCGCTCGCCCTCCTGATCTTCCTGGTGGTGGTGGCCGTCCTCGACGTCATTCTCCGCCGCACGCACTACGGGCGGCAGGTCTACGCGCTCGGCGGCGGTGTCGAGGCGGCCCGTCGCGCCAGCCTCAGTGTGGCGCGGGTGCGGACCGCGGTGCTCGCGGTCTCGGGCACCATGGCCGCGGTCGGCGGCCTGTTCCTGGCCTCGCGCATCACTTCGGTGAGCCAGGGTTCAGGCTCAAGCATCCTGCTGCTCAATGCCATCGCCGCAGCCGTCATCGGTGGCACCAGCCTGTTCGGAGGACGAGGTACGACCTGGTCAGCGGTGCTCGGCATGCTGGTCATCCAGTCGATCGCCTCGGGCATGGCCATCACGGACACCCCCGCTGCCGTCCAGTTCATGATCACCGGCGGGGTGCTCTTCGCCGCGGTGGTACTCGACTCACTGTCACGACGCTCGCAGGAAGCACATGGGCGGGCTTGACGCGCCTGCCGGTTCCTCCCGGTTCAGCGCACCCTTCCCCGCGGCTTCAGCGGCACCGGCGGCAGTTCGGGAGCGGTCAGCGGATCGCCGTCGTACCCCTTCACCTCACCGAAGCGTGAGCCCTGCGACCAGTCCTTCCGGGCCGTCTCGATCTCGTCCTGCGTCCGCCCGATGAAGTTCCACCACATGATCAGCTCCTCCTCGAAGGGCTCGCCGCCGAGGAGCATCAGCCCCGCGTCCGACTCGGCGCGCAGAGGCAGTTCGGAGCGGCCGCAGCCGAGGTAGAGCATGGAACCGGGCAGCAGTGGTACGCCGTCCACGTGGGCCTCGCCGGACATGGACAGGACGGCGTACTCGAAGTCCGGCTCCAACGGCAGGCGTACGTCACTGCCGTGGTCGAGCGCGAGATCGGCGCCGACGATCGGGGTGTACGTCGTGCCGGGTGAGGCGGCGCCGTCGACCGAGCCGAGGATCAGCGTGGCTCTGAGGCCGGGGGCGGTGACGACGGGCAGTCCGGCGTGGTGCTCGAAGAGCGGGTCGGTGTGGCGGTGGGTGTCGGGCAGAGCCACCCACAGCTGCGCGCCGTGCAGAAAGCGGGCGTGCGAGCGCGGGCTCTCCTCGGAGTGACTGATGGCCCGCCCGGACGTCATCAGGCCGAGTTCGCGCGGGCGGATCGTCTGAAGGCTGCCGGTGGAGTCACGGTGCAGCACCTCGCCCTCGTGCAGCCAGCTGACGGTCTGCAGTCCCATGTGCGGATGGGGCGGCACCTGCATACCGGGCTCGTCGGCGATGTCATCGGGCCCGTAGTGATCGACAAAGCACCAGGCGCCGACCATCCGTCGCCCCAGGTTGGGCAGCAGCCGCCGAACTTCACTGGACTCGCCGAGCTTGACCTTGCGCGGGCTGAGGAGCTCGCGCACCGGCTCGGCCACCACGAAACCCCGGCCACCGCAGAGAGCGGGAACTGCCTCGCGATCAAGATTGCTCATGGCCCTCAACCTAGCCCCGCGGGCGACTTCCCGTCAGGCCATCGCCGGCCCGTCGAAGGGCACACGACTCAAGCCGTGCCCCCCGCAGGGGCGCCGTGAGTGCGGTCGCCGCCGCGAGCACACAGACCACTCCGCACGCCGCGAAGAAGGCCGCCGTACCCCAGGCCGCGGCGACGAGGCCGGTGAGCGGATAGAGATGGCCACAACTACCGCGCGTACGTCCGCTTTCCGCGCCGGTACGCGATCTCGCCCAGGACCACGTCCACGGCGATGAAGGCCGCCAGGGGGATGCCGAGGAGGGGTACGAAGTAGCCGATCACGGTGACGGTCGCCATCAGGGGGACGAGTACGTACGGCGGGACCTGTTGCCAGGCGCCGCGGGGGATCGGGCGGCCGAAAGCGGAGGTGCGGCCGCGTTGCCACCACATGCGGTAGCCCCACAGGATCAGCAGGATCAGGCAGAGCGCGAGGCCCATCAGCGCGATCTGGTTGACGATGCCGAACAGGACGCCGGTGTGCGCGTCGATGCCCCAGCGGCTCAGCTTCGCGAGGACCGGGTGGTCGGCGAACCGCACCACGTCCATGACCTGGCCGTTCGTCGGGTTCACGGCGACCGCGTCCTGCTTGGTGGGCCAGCTGCGCTGGACCTGCTGTACGACGTAAGCGGACGAGGCGTCGGCCGGCGGCACGATCTCCACCGGGTCGCCCAGGCCCTCGGCGCGTCCGGCCGCGAGGACCTTGTCGAGGCCGACGCCGTGGTCGGCGCCCGACTCGGCGGAGGCGGACCCGTGCTCGGCGTGCTCGCCGCCCGACGACGCCGACACCGTGGGCGTGGCCTGGTTGAGGGAGGTGCGCAAGGCGTCGATGTGGGATCCGGCGTACGCCGACCAGGTCAGGCCCGTGGCCGACAGGAAGAAGAACCCGGCCGCCGCCCAGACGCCGACCGTGCCGTGCAGACCCAGTGCGCGGCGGCGACCGCTGGTGCCGCGCACCTTCCGCTGCTTACGACGGCGGCTGAACCACAGCACCAGGCCGCCGCCCGCGATCACCCACAGCCAGCTGGCCGCCAGTTCGCTGTAGAGCCGGCCGGTCTCGCCGAGGTGCAGATCGCGGTGGAACTCGTCGATCCAGGTGCGTAGCGGCAGCGCGCCCGTGGATCCGTACTGCTCGAGCGCGCCGCGCACCTCACCGGTGTACGGGTCGACGAACACGGCGAGCTTGTGCTCCGCGTCGACGCCCGGGACCCCGGACAGCAGCACCCTGGTGCTCGCGTCCGCCTCCGGCGAGGGGCGTACGGCTGCGACCGAGCCCTGCGGGTGCTCCTCTCGCGCGGCGGCCACCTGCTCGGAGATCGGCAGCCTGCTCTCGCCCACGGGGACGGTCATCTCCTGCGCGTACACGATCTTCTCGGCCTGGAACGAGGCCGCGTACAGGAGCCCGGTCGTGGCGGCGACGAGCAGGAACGGGGCGACGAGCACTCCGGCGTAGAAGTGCAGCCGCAGCACCAGGGGGCGCAGCGGCGACCAGATGCTGCGCCCCGGTGCGGGCGTGACGGAGTCCGGGGAATCCGGGTCCGGGGAGTCATCCGTCTCGGTCGAGGGAGCGGTGGTCATCGGCGGGCTTCTCCGGTCGTGCGGGGACGGGCCGTGCGGCCGTGTTCGGTCGCGGCGGTCCAGAAGTCGGCCGACGGGGGTGATGAGTTCCCGGGCTTGCGTGTGGCGTGGGTCACACAGGGGGGTGCCGACGGTCATCAGAACCGGCGGCACCCCCTGGCGCGACTACGCGTCCCGATACGCCTCCAGCAACCGCAGCCACACCTCGCTCACCGTCGGGTAAGCCGGCACCGCGTGCCAGAGCCGGTCCACCGGGACCTCTCCGGCCACCGCGATCGTCGCCGAGTGGAGGAGTTCGCCGACGCCGGGGCCGACGAAGGTGACGCCACGGAGGGTTTCGGTGTCGAGGTCGACGACCATGCGGGCCCGGCCGCGGTAGCCGTCGGCGTAGAGGCCGGCGCCCGCTACCGAGGCGAGGTCGATGTCGACCGCGCGGACTCGGTGGCCGGCTTGTTCGGCCTCGGCGAGGGAGAGGCCGACCGCGGCGGCCTCCGGGTCGGTGAAGACGACCTGGGGGACGGCGGCGTGGTCGGCGGTCGCCGCGTGGGCGCCCCACGAGTTGGACTCCAGGAGGGGGACGCCGGCGGCGCGCGCGGCGATCGCGGCGCCCGCGATGCGGGCCTGGTACTTGCCCTGGTGGGTCAGCAGCGCACGGCGGTTGACGTCCCCGACTCCGTACAGCCACTTGCTGCCCGTCACCCGGCAGCTGTCGTCGACTGTGAGCCAGGAGCCGGGCTCCAGACCGACCGTGTCCAGACCGACGTCGTCGGTACGCGGAGCGCGGCCCGTGGCGAAGAGGATCTCGTCGGCCTCGATACGGTCGCCCTTGTCCGTCATGACCACGACCGCCGAGCCGTTGCGCGTCACCGACTCCACCGATGTGCCGGTCCGCACGTCCGCGCCCGCCTCCGTGAGCGCCTCGGCGACCAGCTCCCCGGCGAAGGGCTCCATGCGGGGCAGCAGGCCCTTGCCGCGCACGAGGACTGTGACGCGGGCGCCGAGGGCCTGCCAGGCGGTGGCCATCTCGACGCCGACGACACCGCCGCCGACGACCACGAGAGAGCCCGGCACCGCCTGCGCACTGGTGGCCTCGCGGCTCGTCCACGGCTTGATCTCGGCGATTCCCGGCAGCTCGGGCACAACGGCACGGCTGCCTGTGCAGACGGCCACGGCGTGCCGGGCGGTGAGCACATGCTGCTCGCCCCCCGGTCCGGCGACCGTGACCCGGCGCGGCCCGGCGAGCCGCCCGTGTCCGCGGTAGAAGTCGGCGCCGATGCTGTCCAGCCATGCGATCTGGCCGTCGTCCTTCCAGTTCGAGGTGTAGTAGTCCCGGTGGGCGAGAACTGCGGTGGCGTCGAGAGGCCCCTGCACGGACTGCCGCAGGCCGGGCACCCTGCGTGCGTCGGCCCGGGCGATGACCGGGCGCAGCAGGGCCTTGCTGGGCATGCACGCCCAGTACGAGCATTCGCCGCCGACCAGCTCGCTCTCCACGACCGCCGTGGAGAGGCCGGCCGCGCGCGTGCGGTCGGCGACGTTCTCCCCCACGGGTCCGGCCCCGAGCACCACGACGTCGTACGCGATGGTTTCCGTTTCCGTCATGGGTTCAGTCTGGTGGGTGGTGTGCGCCGTGGCCACACGGGTACGCGCGCGGAATACGCCACCGACAGGCACCGTTGTGCACAGCGGCCACGCCCCGAAACCAGGAAGTGGGAATCAACGCCATGAGCAGCACCGTGGAGCTCACCAAGGACAACTTCGACCAGTTGGTCACGGACAACGAATTCGTCCTGATCGACTTCTGGGCGTCCTGGTGCGGGCCCTGCCGGCAGTTCGCGCCCGTCTACGAGAAGGCCGCGGAGGCCAACCCCGACCTGGTCTTCGGCAAGGTGGACACCGAGGCGCAGCCGGAGCTGGCCCAGGCCTTCAACATCCAGTCGATTCCGACCCTGATGATCGTCCGCGACCAGGTCGCGATCTTCGCTCAGCCCGGGGCGCTGCCCGAGGCCGCGCTGACGGACGTCATCGGACAGGCCCGGAAGCTGGACATGGAAGAGGTCCGCAAGTCCATCGAGGAGCAGCAGGCCCAGCCGGAGCAGTGACCGAGCCGGTCACAGAGGCAGCGGCAGCCCTGTGTAGTTCGCGGCCAGCTCCGCGGCCGCTGGGCGGGACGCCGTGATCCGGCGCAACCGGGCGAGTTGCAGCCGGTGTTCGAAGGCGTCCCCGTCCGGATCGGCGTGCAGCATCCGGGTCATGTCGTACGAGAAACGCATCGCCTGCCAGACCCGGTCCAGGCACAAGTCCGAGTAGCGGTCGAGGAGTTGACTCGACCCTGTTCGGTGCAGCTCGATCAGGCCGCGGGCGAGGAGGCGTACGTCGGACACCGCGAGGTTGAGCCCCTTGGCGCCGGTCGGCGGCACGATGTGCGCGGCGTCCCCGGCGAGCAGCAGCCGCCCGTGGCGCATCGGCTCGTGGACGTAACTCCTCATCGGGGTAACGGACTTGGAGGTGATCGGCCCGCGCTCCAGGTGCCAGTCGGCGTCGATGGCGAAGCGTGCGGACAGCTCGTCCCAGATGCGGTCGTCCGGCCAGTCGTCCGAGGACGTGTCGTTGGGGACCTGCAGGTAGAGGCGTGAGACGGAGGGCGAGCGCATGCTGTGCAGCGCGAAGCCCCCGTCGCCGCGCGCGTAGATCAACTCCTCGCAGGACGGTGGCACATCGGCCAGGACGCCGAGCCAGGAGTACGGATAGTCGTGCTCGTACGTGCGGCTCACGGCGGCCGGGAACGTGTCGCGCGCGATGCCGTGGAAGCCGTCGCAGCCGATCACCCAGTCGCAGGTGAGGCTCTGTTCCCGGCCCTGGTGTACGAAGCGTACGACGGGCGTGTCGCTCTCCGGCCGCTCGATCGCGAGCGCCTCCGCCTCGAACAACAACTGGGGCCCGTCGGCGAGTTGGAGCGCGATCAGGTCCTTCACGATCTCCGTCTGGGCGTAGATCGTGACGGTACGGCCGCCGGTGAGGACCGGGAAGTCGATGTGGTGCCGCTCGCGGTCGAAGCGCAGCTCGATGCCGTTGTGGACCAGGCCGTCGACCTCCAGCCGGTCGGCGGCTCCGCACTCGCGCAGCGCGTCCACCGTGCCTTGTTCCAGCATTCCGGCACGCTGGCGCTGCTCGACGTATGCGCGTGTTCTGCTCTCCAGGACGACACAGTCAAGACCTGCCCGGTGCAGCAGCCTGGCGAGCAGCAGTCCGGCGGGGCCGCCGCCGATGATGCCGATCGTGGTTCGCATGAACATGCCTCCCACGTACGCGAGTTGTCAGGTTGACGCACGGTGTACGACGGTCGCTCCCAGTACCTCGTGCGTTTCGGGCACGGCGCCGGCGGCACGCACCGCGCGGTCGACCAGTTCGGCGAGCTCCTGCCCGGAGGGAAGCTCGATATGGACGGTGCTCAGGCGCGGGCGCAGCAGCCGGCCGAGCATCAGGTCGTCGGCGCCGATGACGGCCGTGTCGTCCGGGATGCGGACGCCCTCGTCCTTCAGGGCGCGCATCAGCAGCATGGCGTACTCGTCGTTGTACGCGAACACCGCCTCCAGCCCCAAGGAGCGCCAGCCCTTGGCGAGTTGGGCCGCGGCCTCCTCCTCGTACGCCAGCGGCACCTCGGTGACCGAGGCGTCCTGCCCGTGCAGCGCCTGGCGTACGCCTTCGAGCCGGGGCTTGGAGAAGAGTTCCAGTTCGGGGTCCTCGGGCATCACGACGCCGACGCGGCGGCGGCCCTGGGCCAGCAGGTGCTCGCCGGCGCAGCGGCCGACGATGCTGTGGTCCATGAGCAGCGCGTGGGCGCCCTCGACGCGCTCGGGTCCGAGCGTGACGACGGCGCGCGCACCGGAGCGCTTGAGGACGGCCACGCCCTGCGGGCCGAGTCCGCTGCCGGGCACCAGGACGGCGACCGGTCGCAGCTCCGCCCAGGCGCGGGCCGCCTCGTCGCCCTGGAGGCCGACACTGCCGTATTGCACGACGGTGTAGTCGAGGCGGCTGAGCGCCCACTGGA
The DNA here is from genome assembly GCF_043198355.1 of Streptomyces sp. NPDC048825. Classification (NCBI taxonomy): domain Bacteria; kingdom Bacillati; phylum Actinomycetota; class Actinomycetes; order Kitasatosporales; family Streptomycetaceae; genus Streptomyces; species Streptomyces sp. NPDC048825. The sequence continues at coordinate 65,259 of NZ_JBICUR010000009.1, read as the reverse complement.
GTTCGTTGAAGAACTGGCTGTAGAGCGGGCCCGCCGGCACGGTCGGCGCGGGCATCAGCACCATGCGGCTGTGCCCGGCGCGCAGGCTGCGGGCGGCGGCGTGCGGGACGTATCCGAGATCCCTGGCGGCCTGGTGGACGCGGCGCCGCGTGGGCTCGCTGATCCGTACGGCGCCCGTGTTGTTCAGGACGTAGGAGACGGTCGCGCGCGAGACACCCGCCACGCGGGCAACGTCGGCGCTCGTCGGCACGGAGCGCTGCGCGGGCAGGGACGGGGCGGGCTGTTCCGGTATCTGCACCATGACGTAACGCATCTTTGCAGAAGCCCTCCGTGGCGCCTGTCGTGGGTCTCGGTTCGCTCCCGGAGCGCAGTGGCGCCTACGGGAACCCCTGGTGTACGAGGGAAGTTGCGCGCCCTGTACCGGATCGCGCGCCCGGAGGTTACCGTTCGGTATTCGCTGTGCTTCCGGAGGTGTCTCGAATGGCTGCCGACCGTGCCCCAGGACTGGCTGAGTGCGCTCGCGCCCTGGCCGACGGCCAGGTTTCGTCGCGGGTGCTCGTCGAGGAGGCGCTGGCCAGGATCGAGGCGACGCAGGGCACGTTGAACGCGTTCCGGCTGGTGCGGGCCGAGGCGGCGCTCGGCGAGGCCGAGGCGGCGGACAAGGAGCTGGCGGCGGGGGTGCGGCGGCCGTTGCTCGGGGTGCCGGTGGCCGTGAAGGACGACATGGACGTGGCGGGCGAGCCGACGGCGTTCGGCTGCCGCGGGGAGTTCCAGCCGGTGGCCGAGGACGGTGAGGCGGTACGGCGGCTGCGGGCGGCCGGGGCGATCGTCGTGGGCAAGACGAACACCTGCGAGTTCGGGCAGTGGCCGTTCACCGAGGGGCCCGCCTTCGGGGAGACCCGCAACCCGTGGCACACCGGGCACACGCCGGGCGGCTCGTCCGGCGGTTCGGCGGCGGCGGTCGCGGCGGGCCTGGTGCCGGCCGCGCTGGGCTCGGACGGCGCGGGTTCGGTACGGATCCCGGCCTCGTGGACGCATCTGATCGGGATCAAGCCGCAGCGCGGCCGGATCTCGACCTGGCCGCGCGCGGAGTCCTTCCACGGGATCACGGTGAACGGCACGCTGGCCCGCACCGTCGAGGACGCCGCACTGCTCCTGGACGCGGCGAGCGGCTCCCACACACGTGATCTGCACCGGCCGCCCGCGCTGCGCGTGTCGGACGCGGTGGGCCGGGAGCCGGGCCGACTGCGGATCGCACTCTCGCTGAAGCCGCCGTTCACGGCGTTGCCCGCGCGGCTGCGGCCCGACGTACGGGCGCGGGTCGTCGCGCTCGCTGAGGGGCTGGCCGCGCTCGGCCACGAGGTCGAGGAGGCCGATCCGCCGTACGGGCAGATCGGGTTGACGTTCGTGCCGCGTGCCACCGCGGGGATCGCCGAGCGGGTGCGCGAGGCGCCCCACCCCCATCTGCTCGACAGGCGCACGCGCGAGGCGGCCCGCGTGGGACGGCTGCTCGGCGGGGCTCCGCTGCGGATGGCGCGCCGTGCCGAGGCGATGCTGCACCGGCGGATCGGAGGACTCTTCGAGACGTACGACGTGGTGCTCGCGCCGACGACGGCCGCTCCCCCGCCGCGGATCGGTGCCCTCGCCCAGCTGAACGGCCTGGGCACCGACCGTGCCATGATCGCCGCCTGCCCGTATGCCTGGCCGTGGAACGTGCTGGGCTGGCCCGGTGTGAACGTCCCCGCAGGCTTCGTCGACGACGCTCTGCCCGTGGGTGCGCAGCTCCTCGGCCCGGCGAACAGCGAACCGCTCCTCGTGTCGCTGGCCGCGCAGCTGGAGGCGGAGCTGCGCTGGCACGAGCGGTGGCCGACGGTTGAGGCCGACGGCGCTCTACGGGAGTTCAGGCCGCCCGCCGCTTCGTAGGCGCCCCGCTCGGCGGGCGGGGACGTGGGGGCTCTACCGTGACTCGCGTGACTGCCTTCACCGATGACGCCGCCCATGCTTCCGACGTCCCCGGCCGCCACGGTCCGTCGGCGACCACCGAGGCGGAGCCCCGCGAGGTGGGCCGGGTCCGTACGGAGTACTCGCCCGCGCACGACGGCGACCCCGATCCCGGCGAGATCGTGTGGACGTGGGTGCCCTACGAGGAGAACGACGGCCGGGGCAAGGACCGCCCGGTGCTCGTGGTCGCCCGCGAGGCCGCCGGTACGTTCCTCGCCGTACAACTGTCGAGCAAGCGGCACGACGGCGACCGCGAGTGGGTCCCGATCGGCAGCGGGCCGTGGGACCGCTCGGGGCGCGACTCGTGGGTTTCCGTGGACCGGGTACTGCGGCTCCACGAGACGGGGATGCGGCGGGAGGCGTGCGCGCTGGACCGGATGCGGTTCAACTCCGTGGTGCACCGGCTGAGAGAGCGCTACGGCTGGCGCTGAGCTCTTTTCTCGCCCCCGCCGCCCCTACCCGTCCCATCTCGGGGCTCCGCCCCGGACCCCGTTTCGGGGGCCAGCCCCCGAACCCCCGCTCCTCAAACGCCGGAGGGGCTGATTTTCAGCCCCTCCGGCGTTTGAGGACGAGGCCGTTCAGGCCGATGGGGGTCTGGGGCGCAGCCCCAGCGGGGTCCAGGGGTGGAGCCCCTGGCGGGTTCGGGGCCGGCCCCGGGATGGGACGGGTAGGGGCGGCAGGGGCGAAATCCCCCTGCGCAACCTCCACGCGCCCTGGCCCGTACATCCGCGCCCACCGCGCAGGCGCGCACCCATGGCGCCACCCCTGTACGCGCCATGAACGCGCCCCGCAACATCTCCCCCGTCGTGCTCATGAACGCATCGTGAGCGATCCTTGTACTGCGCCGCAACAGAGTTACCCGACCCCGAGAGCATCCATACGCACCCTTGTGCGAAGCGGCGCAAGCGTCTTGGGTGGACGGGTGATTGCCGGGCCGGCCCATCCGACACCGGGCCGGCGGCATGGTGGAATCTCAGGAGGATCCCGACATGTCCGATTCGGAAAGTGACTGTACGGAGAGCCGCTCCGCTGTCACCGAGGCCGAGGTGGAGGCCCTGGTCCGGGGCATCTGCTTCAAGACCGGACCACCCCGTTTCCTCGGTGTCGAAGTGGAATGGTTCATCCGCGAGCTGCGCTTCCCGCGGCTCCCCGTAAGACCGGAACGACTCGAAGCGGCGTACGCCACACTGCGGACCCTGCCCCTGCGGTCGGCGCTCACCGTCGAACCCGGCGGCCAGTTGGAGCTCAGCTCCCCCGCCGCCGCCTCCCTGATGGAGTGCATCGGGTCCGTCTCCGCCGACCTCGACGCTGTACGCGCGGTACTGCGCGAGGCGGGTCTCGGCCTCACCGGAATAGGCCAGGAACCCTGGCACCCACCCACCCGCTTCCTCCATGAGCCGCGCTATGACGCCATGGAGAGATACCTCGACCGTACGGGCCCCGAAGGCCGCGCCATGATGTGCAGCTCGGCCTCCGTCCAGGTGTGCCTGGACGCCGGGTACGAGGAGCCGGGGCCGCTTGGGCACGGACGGCGCTGGTGGCTTGCGCACCAGCTGGGCGCGGTCCTGGTGGCCGCCTTCGCCCACTCGCCGCTGGCCCAGGGGCGGCACACCGGCTGGCGCTCGACCCGGCAGTCCCTGTGGACCGCGATGGACCCGGGGCGCTCGGGTGCCCCGCCCCTGGACGGCGATCCACGGGCGGCCTGGGCACGGCACGTGCTCGACGCGCCGGTGATGTGCGTCCGGGCACGGGGCAGCGGCGCCTGGGACGTACCGGAGGGCATGAGTTTCCGGGCGTGGACCCGGTCGGGCACGCCGCCGGACCGGGAGGATCTCGACTACCACCTGACGACCCTGTTCCCGCCGGTCCGTCCGCGTGGGCATCTGGAACTCCGCATGATCGACGCGCAGCCGGGCGACGACGGATGGATCGTGCCGCTCGCCGTGACGGCGGCGCTGTTCGACGACGCGGAGGCCGCAGAGATCGCCTACCGGACCGTCAAACCCCTTGCGGAGCAGGCGGATTCGCTCGCCGCTCCGCGTAATCCGCTGTGGATCGCGGCCGCCCGGTCCGGGCTCGCCGATCCCGAGCTGCGCGAGGCGGCGGTCACCTGTTTCGCGGCGGCGGCCGAGGCCCTGCCCAGGCTGGGGGCCACGGACGAAGTCCAGGAAGCCGTCGCTCAGTTCACCGACCGCTACGTGGCCCGGGGCCGCTGCCCCGCCGACGACCTGCTCGACGCCGTCGGCCTGGGCGCCACCGAAGTCGAGGCCATCGACCTGGACACCACCGGCCTGACCGACCGCGCCCACGGCACGCAACACCCGCTCCACGGGAAGGACATCCGCACATGACCGCCCCCGACCTCACCGACCCGGAGACGCTCAGGGAGCGCGCGCTGGCGGCGCTGACCACGGCCCGCGACCGCACCGCGCTGCTGACCTCGTGCGTGGAGGATCCCGATCTCACCGCACAGCACTCGCCGTTGATGTCCCCGCTGGTCTGGGACCTCGCGCACATCGGCAACCAGGAGGAGATGTGGCTGCTGCGGGAGGTCGCGGGGCGTGACGCGATGCGCCCCGAGATCGACGGACTGTACGACGCGTTCGAGCACCCGCGCGCCGAACGGCCCTCCCTGCCGCTGCTGCCGCCGGACGAGGCACGCCGCTATGCCGCCGAGGTGCGCGGCCGGGCGCTCGACGTCCTGGAGGGCACGCGCTTTCGCGGTACGCCGCTCACCGAGGCGGGCTTCGCCTTCGGCATGATCGCCCAGCACGAACAGCAGCACGACGAGACGATGCTGATCACCCATCAGCTGCGCAAGGGCCCCGCGGCCCTGACGGCGCCGGATCCCGCGCCCGCGCCGCCGTTCACCGGACCGGCCGAAGTCCTGGTGCCCGGCGGCCCGTTCACGATGGGAACCTCGGCCGAACCATGGGCGCTGGACAACGAACGACCCGCGCACCAGCGTCTCGTCCCGCCGTTCTTCATCGACACCACGCCGGTGACGAACGCCGCGTACCAGGCGTTCATCGCGGACGGCGGCTACGGCGACCCGCGCTGGTGGGCCCCCGACGGCTGGACCCACATCCGCTCGCACTCCATCGAGGCGCCGCTGTTCTGGCGCCGCGAGGCCGGCCAGTGGCTGCGGCGGCGCTTCGGCGTCACCGAGGTCGTACCACCCGACGAGCCGGTGCTGCACGTCAGTTGGTACGAGGCGGACGCCTACGCCCGCTGGTCCGGGCGGCGGCTGCCCACCGAGACCGAGTGGGAGAAGGCGGCCCGCCACGACCCGGCGGCCGACCGCTCCACGAGGTACCCGTGGGGCGACGCCGACCCCACGCCCGAGCACGCCAACCTCGGTCAGCGCCATCTGCGGCCCGCCCCCGCCGGGAGCTATCCGGCGGGTGAATCCCCGCTGGGCGTACGGCAGTTGATTGGCGACGTCTGGGAGTGGACGGCGAGCGACTTCCTGCCGTACCCGGGGTTCACGGCCTTCCCGTACAAGGAGTACTCGGAGGTGTTCTTCGGGCCGGAGCACAAGGTGCTGCGCGGCGGCTCGTTCGCAGTCGACGCGGTGGCCTGCCGGGGGACGTTCCGCAACTGGGACTATCCGATCCGGCGGCAGATCTTCTCCGGATTCCGTACGGCGCGCGACGCTGCCGCGGAGACCGCCTGATGTGCCGTCACCTTGCCTACCTGGGACCCGAAGAGCCGCTCGGCCGGCTCCTCGTGGAACCGGCGCACAGCCTGTTCCGCCAGTCGTGGGCGCCGCGCCGGCAGCGGCACGGGACCGTCAACGCGGATGGTTTCGGGGTCGGTTGGTACGCCGAAGGGGATCCCGTACCCGGGCGGTACCGGCGTACGGGCCCCATCTGGGGCGACCAGTCCTTCGCCGACCTGGCGCGGGTGGTGCGCTCGGGCGCACTGCTCGCCGCCGTGCGCGACGCGACCGTGGCGGGCGCCGACGGGGAGGCCGCGGCAGCCCCGTACACCGCGGACTCGTGGCTGTTCAGCCACAACGGCGCGATCAGCGGCTGGCCGCGCTCCCTGGCACCGCTCGCACAGACCCTCCCGCCCGCCGAACTGCTGTCACTGGAGGCGCGCTGCGACTCGGCCCTCGTCTGGGCCCTGATCCTGAACCGGCTGCGCGCCGGCGACGAGGAGGGACAGGCGCTCGCCGGTACGGTCCTGGACATCGCGGCCGCCGCCCCCGGCTCGCGACTCAACCTCCTGCTCACCAACGGCGAGACGATCGCCGCGACCGCCTGGGGCGACACCCTCTGGTATCTCACCGAACCCGGCCGACGCACCGTCGTGGCCTCCGAGCCGTACGACGACGATCCGCACTGGCAGGAAGTGCCCGACCGCACCCTGCTGGCCGCAAGCCGCACGGACGTCCTGCTCACGCCACTCAAGGACGTCGACGAACCCATGGCAGAACGCCCGGCATCCTCCCTCACTCTCGGCTCCGCTCGAGCGGGGGGACCCCTATCGCACAAGGAGCCCAGTACGTGGGGACGTCCGACCAAAGGAGAGAACCGGGCCTGACTTCTGGTTCCCGCAGTCCCTCCAGGTACCCAGCGGCAGGACGTCGACTGAAATGAGGCAATCATGACCGGCACCCGCGCCTACGGCTACACCGACACCCTCGACGCGGAGCACTACGCCAAGGCGCTGCGCGCCGATATCCGCGCCGGGCTGACCAGCACCCCCAAGTCCACGGCACCCACGTGGTTCTACGACGCCCGGGGCAGCGAACTCTTCGAGGAGATCACCCAGCTCCCGGAGTACCCCTTGTGGAGGGCGGAACTGGGGTTGCTCCAGCTCCACGCCCGGGACGTGGCAGCGCAGACCGGGGCCCGCAGCATGGTCGAGCTCGGGTCCGGGAGTTCGACGAAATCAAAGCTGATCATCGAGGCGCTGAGGCCGACCGACCTGAACTACGTCCCCGTCGACGTCAGTGCGGACGCACTCCATCAGGCCAGCGCCCAGCTCGTCCAGGACTATCCGGGAATCCGTCTGCACGCCCTCCGTGCCGACTTCACGGCTCCGCTCGTCCTGCCGGCGCTGCCTGAGGACGGCCCACGGCTCATCGCCTTCCTCGGCAGCACGCTGGGAAATTTCCGGCGACCCGCCCGGGGCCCCTTCCTTCGCGGGCTCCGGAACATCATGCGCCCCGAGGACTTCCTTCTGATCGGCGCCGACCTGGTCAAGACGGAACACGAAATGACCGCCGCCTATGACGACGCTCAGGGCATCACGGCCGAGCTATGTGGGTCGTTCATCCTGTCCGTTGTCCGCACTGCAAGGCCCACCTGTGTGCCCAAGCCCAGGCAGAGAAGCCGGATCGGTAACGGAAGAACTCGGCCTGCGCCCCGGCCCCGTCGGTCATCCCGAGCGCCCAGCGGCCCGGTGGTGGGGAGGGTGCCCGCTGCTGCCGGCGTTGCGCGCTCGACAAGGAAACTGCGATCCCGGCACTCCGCCGATGTGGCGTCGACCGAAGAGAGGCACGCATGACCGACAACCGGGCCTATGGCTACACCGACACTCTCGAGGCCGAGCACTACGCCAAGGCACTGCGCGCTGACATCAGCGACGGGCTGACCTGCACCCCGAAGTCCACGGCACCCACGTGGTTCTACGACGCCCGGGGCAGCGAACTCTTCGAGGAGATCACCCAACTCCCGGAATACCCCTTGTGGCGAGCGGAACTGGGACTGCTCCAACTCCATGCCCAGGACATCGCTGTGCGGACCGGAGCCCGCAGCCTTGTCGAGCTCGGGTCCGGGAGCTCAACGAAGTCCAAGCTGATCATCGAGGCACTGGGGCCGAGCGGTCTGCACTACGTCCCTGTCGACGTCAGTGCGGACGCGCTCCATCAGGCCAGCGCCCAACTCGTCCAGGACTACCCGCGGATCCGTCTGCACGCCCTCCGCGCCGACTTCACGACTTCCCTCGTCCTACCGACGCTGCCCGAGGACGGCCCACGCCTCATCGCCTTCCTCGGCAGCACGCTGGGGAATTTCCGACGCCCGGCCCGTGGACCGTTCCTCCGCAGGCTCCGAGACACCCTTCGCCCCGAAGACTTCCTTCTCATCGGCGCTGACCTGGTCAAAACCGAGCAGGAAATGATCGCCGCCTACGATGACGCTCAAGGCGTCACGGCCGAGTTCGACAAACATCTGTTGCACGTGTTGAACCGCGAATTGAACGCCGACTTCGACCCGGATGCCTTCGACCACGTATCGGTCTGGAACGGCACGGAAAGTCACATCGAAATGAGGCTGCGCAGCCGAGTCGAGCAGCTCGTCAAGATTCGAGGCCTTGACCTGGCAGTGCACTTCGCGCGCGGAGAAGAATGGATCACCGAGCGGAGCGCGAAATTCACCCCAGACGGGCTCCAGGAAGAAATGACTGAAGCGGGTCTCCGTACGAATCAGCTCTGGGCCGACACCAACGCCGGCTTTGCACTCATTCTCGCCACCGCTCGCTGAACAAGCTGGTGCACGATTCTTGATGAGTCACAGATCGCTGCTCTGCTGACGGGACAACAGAGCAGCGACGGCTGGTAAGCGGCGCGTGCTCGCTCGACCCCGACTTCACCGGTCACAGCGACCGGCAGGATCCTGCCGTTCGGCGGAAGATCGGCAGATCGGCTCGCGCAACGCACGCAGCAGGCCGGGCGCTCGGTCGGCGAGCAGGTCGATAACAGCTGTGGTGTAGGCGTGTGCGGTGCCGACGGAGATGCCGAAGCTGGCGGCGACCTGGGCGAGGGCGTCGTGCCTGCGCAGGTACACCAGGCCGACCAGCGCACGCTGATGCGGCGGTAGTTTGCAGCGGCGGTCACCCTCGCGGGTGACGATGAGCATGGTGACCCCACTCGACCAGGGCATGGGGCAGCTCGAGGGGCGGCAGAATACGGAACCAACTCGACTCCTGTTCCTGTGGGTTGAGACTTCGAACACCTCCCCCAACAGCACGGGAGCCTCGTACGTTGCGCGGGGATGAAAACCCACAGGGTCTCACCGCCAACTGCGCATGAGTGCGACAACTCGTTGTTCGAAGGCATCTTCGAACGCGGCGTCAGGGGATCACCCGTATGGAGATTCCCCGGACAACGGAGCAGGCCTTCGGATGATCCTTAAAGCGGATCCGGTCCTTCCCGGCCCCTGGTTTACGGCGGGGGTCCTCTGTGCGTGATTGCCGCACGAAAGGTGCTGCCCATGCCTACGCTCTTCTCTGACGGCAGTGAACCACCCCAGCCTCCCACCTTGCCTCCGACGGCGGTTGCCTTCCGGGCCGCTGACGGCCGCACGCACACCTTTAGGCTTGCTGAACTACCCTGCCCAGACTTGCACTTGGAGATGGCTAAATGCCTGGCCGGGGCACTGAAGTCGGTAGGCGCGCTTCCCACGGCTCGGGCGCACTCCCGCCGAGGCATCCCGGCAAGGCCCTCTCAACGATGTCGAGTGGATGACTGCGGCCATGTACCGGTTGCCGTAGTTGCGCTGGTTCATCGCGAGCCTCCTTCAGGTGAGCAGAGGCCGCAGCCAGTGCGGCCAGTTTTCAGGGTTTGGTGAGAGGGCCGGCATGCAGGGCGTTCAGGCGGCGCCAGTACTCTTCTTCGTCGATCTCCCCGCGGGCGAACCGCTCCCCGAGTACCTGCTCGGGTGTCTGCGGCGCGCCGGGGGTGTGGGTGTGCTCGTGTGGGCGGTTGAGGGCGCGGAACAGCAGGACAGCCGCAGTGATGATCAGCGCCCAGAACAGGATCATGCTGGCGGACATCGCGAACCAGCCCCATCCACTGACGTCGTGGCCGTACCAGAACATCGCCATTCACCTGCTTCGGATCGTTCGGCGATCGGGTGCGGGCCTGGAGGTCCGGCGCCCTGAAGGAGCCTGTGTCCTCATACGCATCGTGCCTCTCCCGGGGAGCGGCGCACTGGGGCCGGATGGTCCCGACCGGGTGGGCCGTTCAGCCCCTGGCAGGTAGGGGTAGCCGGGCGGAGCCTTGAAGGAGCGGGCTGGGAGGGGGCGCGCTGCCATGGGTGCCATGGATGTCGTCGTTGTCCTGGCCGCCGCAGGACTGATCGCCGCGCTGGGCTGGTTCTTCTTCGGCCCTCGCCGTGCGGGTGACGCCCGGGTGGAAGGCGGAGTGCAGCGGGTGGAGGTGATGGTTCGGGGCGGCTACAACCCCAGCCTCATCAAGGTCCGCCAGGGCACGCCGGTGAGCTGGTCTTCGACCGGCAGGAGTCCGGGAGTACACCTCTCGAGAGACCATCACGGGGTGATCACTCCAGGCCCAAGCCTCGATTCCGTAGTCGGCACGAATGGCGACTGCGAGTCGTCTGCGGTCGATGTGCGGGCGCGATTCGGCCGGTGGTACCAGGGCGTCCTCGATCCATGTGATGGCCCTGTCTTGCCGCAGCACTGGGCGGGTGTCGTGCGGCGTCTGTGGTTCCTGATCGAGGGACAGCCAGTGCGGCTCGCAGTTGCGGCTCCCACCTGCGCAAAATCTCCGTCTGCTCGGCGATGACCCGGTCGTGGCGGGCGTAGACGTCGTCAGGTGCGTCCTGGTCGAGCAGGCGGGCTCACGACTGGCGGTGACGAGCGTTCACCCCAGTTGGCGGTCCAGGTTGTAGGCGGCGCTGATCAGCGCCAGGTGCGTGAAGGCCTGGGGGAAGTTGCCGAGCTGCTCGCCCGTCGGCCCGATCTCCTCCGAGTACAGGCCGACGTGGTTGGCGTAGGTGAGCATCTTCTCGAAGGCCAGCCGCGCCTCGTCGAGCCGCCCGGCCCGGGCGAGCGCCTCCACCCACCAGAAGGAGCACATCGAGAAGGTCGCCTCCTCGCCGGAAAGCCCGTCAGGTGACGCGCTCACGTTGTAGCGGTAGACGAGGCTGTCGGAGACCAGCTCCGCGGTGATGGCGTCGAGCGTGGAGATCCAGCGCGGGTCGGTGGGTGCGACGAACTTGCACAGGGGCATAAGCAACAGCGAGGCGTCGAGCACGTCGGTACCGTAGTGCTGGACGAACGCCTGGCGGCTTGGGTTCCACCCGCGCTCCATGATCTGGTCGTAGATGCTGTCCCGGACCGCCATCCAGCGGGGGAGGTCGGCGGGCAGGCCGCGCTGGCGTGCGACCCGGATCGCGCGCTCGATCGCGACCCAGCTCATCAACCGGGAGAACGTGTAGTCCCGGCGGCCGGCGCGCATCTCCCAGATCCCCTCGTCGGGCTGGTCCCAGTGGCTCATCAGCCACTCGAGGTTACGAGTGAGCTGCATCCAGCCGTCGTGGTAGAGGGGGCGCCCGTACTTGTTGCAGAGGTAGAGGGAGTCCATCAGCTCGCCGTAGATGTCGAGTTGCAGCTGCGTCGCCGCCCGGTTGCCGATCCGCACCGGCCCCGAGCCCATGTACCCCTCCAGGTGTGGGAGCTCTTCCTCGGGCAGGTCCTCGCGCCCGTCGATGCCGTACATGATCTGCAGGGGGCCCGAGTCGCGGTCGGTCGTGTAGCGGAAGCGTCCCTCCAGCCACTGCATGAACGCGGCGGCCTCCTCGGTGAACCCGAGTCTGAGCAGCGCGTAGAGCGAGAAGGCGGAGTCGCGGAGCCACGTGTAGCGGTAGTCCCAGTTGCGTGCGCCGCCCACCGCCTCCGGCAGGCTGGTGGTGGGGGCGGCCACGATCGCGCCGGTGGGCGCGTACGTGAGCAGCTTGAGCGTGAGCGCCGAGCGATGCACTGTCTCGCGCCAGCGCCCGCTGTAGCGCGAGTGGCGCAGCCAGAGCCGCCAGAACGCCACGGTGGCGTCGAACTCGGCGGCGATGTCGGCTTCGGAGTACGGCACCGGTATCTCGCCGGTCCCGACGCGGTCGAGCACGAAGGTGGCCGTCTCCCCGGCCCGGACGGTGATGCGCGCGCGGACGTCGCCGCCGTCGACGATCTCGATCGGGGAGCGCGTCGAGAGGCTGAGCGCCAGCTCGGGAGAGCGGAAGAGCGCGCCGTGCGGGGTGAGCTCGACCTCGTGGCGGGCGCGCGCGTAGTCGAAGCGCGGGGCGACGTCGACGACGAAGCGCATCTGCCCGCGCACGGCAAGCACCCGGCGGATCATACGGTGACGGTGGGCCGCCTCGCCGGTACGTGGCGGGGGCATGAAGTCCTGCACTTCCCCCACCCCGTCGGGCATCAGGAAGCGCGTAATGAGGATGGTGGTGTCGGGGAGGTACAGCTGCTTGGAGCTCCAGCCCTCGCAGTCGGGAGAGATACGGAACATGCCGCCGTGGTCGGCGTCGAGGAGCGCCGCGAAGACGCTCGGCGAATCGAAGTGCGGGCAGCAGTACCAGTCGATCGTCCCATCGGTGCCGACGAGCGCGACGGTGTGCACGTCGCCGATCAGGCCGTGTTCGGCGATGGGCAAATAACGCGCCTGCGGTGCTCGCCGAACTCCAGCGGATACGACCCGCTCTGCCTGATCAGCACGGCCATCGAGCGCCATGGGCAATCGGCCTCCTCGGCCTACGGCACCAGCACGAGCTTTCCCTTCGCCGCCGACTGCTCGAGCAGCTCGTGGGCATGACGGGCGTCGGACAGCGGCAGGCGCTCGGCGACGACCGGGTGGATCTCGCCCCGCCGGAGCAGCTCCAGCAGCGTACGGAAGTCCTCCTGGAACCACTCCGGGTAACGTGGCCCCCCACCGACGGGAAACGCTGGCGGACGGCTGCCCACGGGAAGCACCTGGCGGCGGTCGCGCAGCTTCTGGATGCGGTACGCGAACACCCGCCGACTTGGCGAGAGCAGGCCCCACAGGGCGACGGCCGCTGTCGCCCCGTACCACTCCAGCCACCCTCGCCAGCTCTTGCGCCCGCGCGCGAGCATGGCGTAGTGGCCGAACACGACGAGCCTTCCGCCGGGGCGCAGCGCGCGGAAGGAGCGGAGCGACAGCGTGCCCCCGAGCCCGTCGAGTACGACGTCCACGCCCTTTCCGGGGAGCTCGCGCACCCGGGCCAGGAAGTCTTCGTTGCGGTAGTCGATCGCGACGGCGCCGTGCCGCTCGACCGCGGCACGGTCGCGCGCGGAAGCGGTTCCGTACAGGTGCAGCCCGGTCAGTGCTCCGAGTTCTAGGACAGCGGTGCCCACCCTGCCGGCCGCGCCGTGCACGAGCACGGTCTCTCCGCGCCTCACCTTCGCCATGCGGTGAAGCACCTGGTAGGCGGTCACGTACGTGAGGATCAGGCTCACGACCTCCGCCGGGTCGCGGTCCTCGGGCACCTCGATCGCGTTCTCCTCCAGCAGGCAGACGCGCTCCGAGTAGGCGCCCCACACCGTAAGCGCGGCGACGTGGTCTCCCTCTCGCAGCCTCGAGCAGCCCGGACCGAGCTCCTCGACGACGCCGACGAGCTCGTAGCCGGGCGTGAACGGCGGCTTCGGCACGCCGAGGTACGTGCCGGCGCGCAGCTGGGCATCGGTGAACGAGACGCCCGCGGCCAGCACCCTGACGCGCACCTCGCCCGGCCCCGGACGGGGAGCGTCCTCCTCCACCACCCTCAAGGCATCGGGGTCACCGAAGTGGTCGACGACGACGCGCTTCATCACCTCAGCCTATGCCGACCGCACCGGCCTCGCACTTCGCGATTCCGGGCCTGATCCGGCCTGCGGATCAGGCCCGGAATCGTCGTGACCACGTTCTTGATCCGCCTCCGGGAAACCGGGCGACCCGGGGTCGCTAGGTTGCGAACTGTTTGGACGACCGTTGCCGATGGTGGCGATGACGCCGCTGATTCTGTGCGTACTCGTCGCGCCGCCGGAGCATGACACGCCCACATGAGCGGGAGCATGAGGACGTGCCCGGCGAACAGCATGACTCCGCTCAGGCCCGCCCAGTATGGGACGAACAACACAATGAAGGGCAGGTACATGGCGAGGGCAATCGCCCCGATGCTCGCCCATCCAGACCGCGATTACTCATCCACACCAACATGCCGATCGTCCTGCCTGCGGCCATCACGACGGCGACCAGCGCGGAGGGTTCGCCGGGTTGATCAGGCTGCGGGTGCGAGGGGGTGTCCGCCCCAGCGGATGCCTCTCTCGCTGCGGATGCGGGCGCGTTCTTTGCTCTGGGCGGCGAGGACGTCGGGTGGCGGGCGTTGGCGTTGCGCCAACGCAGGTAGCGGTGCAGGGCCTGCGTCTGGGCGGGGTGGCTACGGTGGTTGGAGTTGGCCAGGGTGACTGCCGCAGCGGGCCGAAGTGGGCCTCGATCGGGTTGGCCCAGGAGGCGTAGGTCGGGGTGAAGCACAGTTCGACCTTGTTCTTCTTCGCCCAGCGGCGGCTGTCCGCGCCGGTGTGGGCGGAGAGGTTGTCCAGGATGATGTAGATCGGGGCGCCGTCGGGTCGGGCGGCGCGGATCGACTTCAGCGCGGCGAGACTGTTGCCGTGGAAGTAGGTCACGCCATGGGTGCGGCAGTAGGTCGCCAGCAGGCGGTTGAGCTTACCCGGCTCGGCCCAGCAGGAGCCTGCGGTGGACTGGATCTCGGAGCGTGAGAGTCACAGGCCGGGGGCACCCCAGAGGGGGAACCAGCGAGTCAGGTCCTGCTCGATGCGCACGTCGTCCTTGACGATGGTCTTGACCTGGAGTTCGAGCGGGTTGTCGCGCTTCTCGCCGGGCTGGGGCGCGAAGGGATAGAACGTGCCGCGTTTGTAGAGGTAGACCAGCGCCAGAGGGCGGAGCTCGGCGTCGTGGAAGGCGACGAGGGAGCAGAGAAGTTGGGGACCGAAGCCGCTGTCCTGCAGGGCGGTGTTGACCGCGTGCAGGTCGTTGACGAGTGCGGGCAGGTCGTCGGGGCCACGGCGGGAGAGCAGCCATGAGTAGCCGTAGTCGTCGCGGCTGAACTCCACGGGCGTGCCGCTGCGTTCGGGGTCGGCGTCCAGCAGGGCCCACACGTCCTGCTGGACTTGGGCGAATGCGCCCCCTTCGATGCTGGCGAAGCAGACCGAGCCCGCTCCGGTCGGGGTGAAACCGATGGCCGCCTGGAGAGTGATCGCCGCAGAGGGCAAGCCGAAGAGCTGGTCGAGGTCGGGCTTGACCGGCCTGCTCCGACCCAACAGGGCATCGAGGAAACCCACAGCGGTTCAGCTCCTTCCTCACGTTCCCGGTTCAGAGACCGCATGCCGGTCGGGTGTGGCCGGTATGGCAGTGGTGGCGGTCATGACGTCTCACCCAGCTCTGCGGAGATCTCCGCGAGCGCCTCCAGACGCCGCTCCAGACTAGGGTGCGTGGAGAACAGACGGGCCACCGTGGTGCCGGGCCCGAGGGCGGGCGTGAAGAAGAACGCGTTGAACGCCTGGGTGGTGCGCAGGTCCTGGGTCGGGATACGGGCGATGTCGCTGGTGACCTTGGTCAATGCCGAGGCCAGCGCGGAGGGCCGCGCGGTGAGCATGGCTCCGGCGCGGTCGGCGGCCAGTTCGCGATAGCGGGACAGTGCCCGGATCAGCAGGAAGCTGATCGCGTAGACCAGGGCGGAGACCCCCATGACCAGTGCGAGCACCGCTGCGGTGTTCTGATCGCGACTGCGTCCCCCGAACAGCTGGGAGTAGAAGGCGAAACGGACGATAAGGCCCGCAATCACGCCCAGGAACGAGGCGATGGTGATCACTGCGACGTCGCGGTGCGCGACATGGGACAGCTCGTGGGCGAGGACGCCTTCGAGCTCGGCGGGTTCCAGGCGGCGCTGCAGCCCGGTGGTCACGCAGACGACGGCGTGGTCGGCGTTGCGGCCGGTGGCGAACGCGTTGGGCAGGTCCATCCGGGAGACGGCCACCCGTGGCTTCGGCATGTCCGCAGCGGCGCACAGCCGGTCGATGACGCCGTGCAGCTGGGGTGCTTCCTCCCGGGTGACGAGACGGCCGTGCATGGCGTACAGGGCGATCCGGTCGGAGTACCAGTACTGCGCGGCCAGTAGCCCGGCGGCGATGACGACGACCAGGACGACGGACTTGAGCAGCACGATCAGCGCGGCGACGAACGCCACGTACAGCAGTCCGAGCAGGAACATCGTGACCAGCATCCGGGCTGTGAGCTGCCGGTCGGGCTCGAAGCGGCTGCGCATCGCCATCACCCCGGGATGAGGCCCTCGTCGGAGAGCAGTTCCCGCACCTCGGTGAGGCTGGTGTCCTCGTCGGGCAGGACCAGGTCGGACGGCGTGATCGTCGCGTCCGGCACGGGCGTGCCATAGCTGCGTACCGCGTCCAGCAGGGCCGAGAGGGCGGTTGTGAACGCCGTCTCGTCGTCGGCGTCGGCTGCCGACTGCAGGGCGGCATCCAGCTCGTTGAGCCGGTCGAGGTGATCGTCGGTGATCTCGTACTGGCCCTCGCCGAGAATCCGCATGATCATGATGTCGCCTCCTGGTCCGGCGGGCCCTGCTCGGCGCTCCTGCCTTCGACGGCCGGCGGGGTGGCGGACGCCGGGAGCTGGGCTTTCATTCGCGCCAGTTCCTTGTCCACGTCCTGGCCTGCAGTGACGCGCTCGAGTTCGGCCTGGATGTCGTCGCGGCCGGCGGGGAGGGTGGCGTCCTCCAGTGCGCCGGAGGCGAGCAGTTCGTCCAACGCACCAGCACGGGCCTGCAACTGCTCGGTCTTGTCCTCGGCGCGCTGCATGGCCAGGCCGACATCGCCCATTTCCTCGCCGATGCCGGTGACAGCCTCGGTGATGCGGGTCTGGGCCTCGGCCGCGGTGTAGCGGGCCTTGATGGTCTCCTTGCTGGTGCGGAAGGTGTCCACCTTGGCTTGCAGGCGCTGTGAGGCGAGGGTGAGTTTCTCCTCCTCGGCCTGCAGCGATACCTGCTGGGTCTGGAGGTCCGTGAGCTGGGAAACCACGGCGGTGCGTCGACTCAGGGCTTCGCGGGCGAGGTCCTCGCGTCCGGCGGCGAGCGCCTGCTGAGCCTGTCCCTCCAGCTTGCCGCTGGACTGGCGCAACTGGTTGATCTGCAGGTCGACGCGCTTGCGGCTGGTGGCCACGTCCGCCACACCACGTCGCACCTTCTGCAGCATTTCCTGCTGCTGGGTATAGGAGTAGTCCAGGACCTCGCGCGGGTCTTCCGCCCGGTCCAGGGCCTTGTTCGCCTTGGTCCTGAACAGGGTGGCCATGCGGTGGGCGATGCTGGTCATAGCGGCCTGCCTCCTCTCGACAGGGGTGAGGAATCAGCCAGGCCATGCCTCGTCTGCGGGACATCTCCAGGCTCCGGCGGTGTGGTCCGGGCCGCAACCTCGGCCGGCTCAGGCCCAAACCCCACGGCGGGTACAGGGCCACCTGCGGCGAGGGGGGGACTTCGGCCGCGTTGTGGATCAGGGCGAAGGCCGGACGCCCTTGTCATGACGGCCGAGGCGAGCGCCCCGCCTGGGTTCCCGCCCGACGGAGTGTCCCAGTGTCCGCTTAGCAGCAGTCAGGGGCACCGGTCAGGCGGCGCGCTGCTCCAGAAGGTTCTTGAGCGTCTGCTCGTCGCGCGGCAGTTCCTTGCGAGCCTGAGGGCAGAGCACCAGGGGCACGAGAGCCTTGCCCATCCCATGGGACTCGAATTCGGGGTCAATCGTCAGGCGTGAGCGCGCGCCGTCGTCAAGCGGCTCGATCGTTCCGTGGACCTCTCCTCTGGCGGGGCCCTCGATGCCGCGCAGACGCCAGCTTCTCGGCGGCTCGAACTCGGTGATCTCCATGGTCATCGGGAACTGGAGGCGGCCCAGCTGCCAGGTCGCCTTGACCTGGGAGCCCACACCCAGAGGGGCGTCGCCCACCCGGTGTGCGGATACGGCGCTCGGCTGCCATTCCGGCATGTGGGAGGGGTCGGTGATGTACGAGAAGACCTCCTCGGGGCTGCGATCGATGTCAACGGTTTCCTTGATCGCGCGACATTCTTGGCCCCCTCTGCAGGGTCATGGAAATGATCTCACCCGGCTCGCTCGGCAAGCCAGGGGAGCATCCAAGCGTCACCTGGGCACATGCGGCGGCACGTTCCAGAGTGGGCAGCCGGTGGCAGCCAGGTGGCTGCGGCCGCGATGTCCTCGCACCGCCCCGGCGGGAGCGAGGACATCGCCATCCCTCGTTGAACGATGGAGTCTCCCGACTCTGGCGCCGCTGAGCACGGCTGACCCCTATGGAATGGCGTGGATCCCTTGCACCACTTATCCATGTAGATGATGCCGCCTCAGGATACAAAGGTCATATCATATGAAATCTATTGATCCAAGCCATGTGGCGTGCATCCTGGACGGGAACGGCAGATGGGCTGAAGCGCGTGGCCTGATGCGCCGTGATGGTCACAGTCACGGGGCTGACCCCGCTCGGCGGATCATCGAGCAACACTGGCATGACAGTCACCGTGGCCCTGAACCACGGCGGGCACAGCGACATTGCGCACGCGGTCCGCTCCATCGTCGCCGCCGGTTTTCCAGCCGGTCGGATCACCGAGCGGACCCTTGCGGCGCACCTGCCCTATCCCGATATGCCTCCGGTGGATCTGCTGATCCGCACCTCCGGGGAGATGCGCCTGTCGGGGTTCCTGCTGTGGCAAATGGCGTACGCGGAGCTGGTGTTTCTTCCCGATCTGTGGCCCGACATGACATCGGAGAAGTTCCGGGACGCCATCGAGACCTACCGCCACCGCTCGCGCCGCTTCGGAAAGGTGGGTGCACAATGACCACGCTCGCCACTTGGCGTACGGCCCTGGAGGCCGCTGACATCGGCGGCGAGCAGCTGCGCCTGGACTACACCCGGTGCGCGAAGTTCATCCGTGACCGCGATACCGGACCGTACGTCGGCGTCCGTGTCCTGGCCCCGCTGGCCCTGCAGCCGCACCTGTTGGCCGGGCTCGCATTCGCCAACCGCACCGACGACCTCGCCGACGCGGGTAACAGCCGGCTCGCCCAAGCCCGGCGCGCGGACTGGCTGGCCCAAGCGCGACGCGGAGCGTCGGACGACTCGTGCCCTTATCCGATCGTGCAGGCCTTCGTGAATTCCATAACGGTACGAGGGCTGTGCCCATCGTGGATGCGGCGCCTACTGGATGCCGCCGAGCTGAAGCCCGACTTCGCAGGCTTCGCCGACGAGGCGGAGTTCGGCCAGTACGTGGACCGCTACACCTGGCCCCTGCTGATGTGCTCGGCAGGTCTCCAGTACCAGGGCGGCCCCAGCGACGAAGCGGCCCGCACGTGGCGGGCCTACGCCGACTTCGCCCAGCGCCTGGACTTCCTCAACGATCTACGGGCAGACCTGGAGGCCGGACGCCTGTGTCTGCCCGCCGACGCCCTCACGGAGCACGCCGTGGCCCGCTCCGACCTCGAACAGAGCCGGGACACCCCTGACGTGCGGGCTCTCCTGCAGGACATGTGCGACCGCACCCATGCCGCGCTCAAGGAAGCACGCGGGGTGCTGGAGGTATGCGACCCGGGCCAGTTGATCGCCGCCCGCTCGCTGCTGGCTCGGCAGGAACGACAACTCAACGACATCCGCAGCTCCCGTACACGCATCCTCCACCGGCCAGTCGGCTTCCACCCCGCCACCATGCTCCGCACCATGCTGGGCGCGCTGCTGAAGTAGCCCGGCAGCTCAGGCAACCACCGAAACTACGGTCAGTGTCTCGGGCAGTCAGGTGTCCACGAGCGCAGCAGCATGGGCCGGCAAGGACGGCGACCGCCCGGGGTCGCTGGGAACCAGCACCCCTGAAAGGAGCACTGCCCATGTACCCCGCCAACGCGGCCAACCCGGCATGGATCACCGTGCCGTCGGCAGACAGCCTGCCCGAAAAGGTCGCCACCGAGATCGATCCGATCGTGAAGAAGATCGGCTTCGTGCCCAACGTGGCGCGACTCCTGGCGATCAGCCCCGACCATTTCGTCGGCTGGTGGCGCTACTTCGACGAGCTGATGCGCGGACCGTCGGGACTGAGCAAGACCCAACGAGAGATGATCGCCGTGGTCATCTCCGCCGAAGCCCGCTGCCCCTACTGCGTGGTCGCGCACGCCGCCGCGCTGCGGCTGCGCACCAAAGACGCCACCTTGGTCGACCGCCTCGCCGCCAACTACCGTCACGTCGAGCTGGCGCGCCAAGACAAGATGATGCTGGACTTCGCCGTCAAGCTGACCCAGACGCCCGAGGCATGCGATGAAAACGACACCGTCCGCCTGCGGGACGTCGGATTCACCGACGCGGACATCCTGCACATCGTGGAAGTCACAGCGATCTTCAACTACAACGTACGCCTGGCCACCGCCACCGGGTTGTTCCCCAACGCCGGATACCACGACCTCGGCCGGACCGCAGCGCCGGAAGGCTGAGAAACGGCATCGGGCCAGCAAGAACCACTCCGGGGAAAGCCTGGGGGGAAGCCATCCCGTCGGCCTGGCGACCCGCTTCCGTTCCCCGAATCCTCAGGACGGGAACGCACCAACGGACCTCCGCCTGCCACAGCCTGAGGCACGTGACCGAACGCCCGCGTCCCACAGGGCGACCGAGGCGCATAACCGCCGTGGTGGCAAGGGCCCAGAACCAGCGTTGCGCGCGCCGCAGGGCAGCGGCGCTCACGTCCGCACCCGGGCGCGCATCGTCCGCCACCACGGTCGCCGGCGCGACGTCGTCCTTCTCGAAGGCCGCAGCCGCGTTGTCGTCTGACTGCTACGCCACACCGGTGACAGCGACCAGCCGATGCTGTCCGAACCGTGTCAGTCCTGCGCAGGGCCCAGGGTGAGCTGGGCGCGGTGGAAGTCGTAGTGCTGGGTGGGATAGCGGTACAGATCCGCGCGGGTCATCCAGTCGTGGAAGAAGGGGTCCCAGCGGGGCGGGTAGTGCATGCCGCGCCTGAGGGAGGCTGTGCTCTCGCGGTCCAGGCGCCGATGCAGTGCAGCGACGGTGCGGTCCATCTTCGCGCCCATACGGCGGTGGTTGTAGTAGAGAGAGCCGAGCACGGAGCTGACGTAGTTGATGACATGGAACGGTCTGGCCGCAGCGTCCAGCAGACGAGCGAACGTCCCGCCGACGGAGCGCGGCAGCTTGGCGAAGCCTCCGAGCAGGCGCAGGAGCACGCGGATGAGCATGTAGCCGAAGAGCATGTGGAACAGCATCTGCTCGTTGGTCCACCCTGTCCCATCCGTCGGACGGCGCAGATCGGCAGCACTCGCCTCCGCGAGCAAGCGGTGGAAGTCGGCCGGGACGCGCTCCAACTCGGCGTGGACGGCCTGCCGATCCAGCTGGCCTCGCTCATCCATGACTGCCACCCCATCCCGCTCGTTTCTCCAGTCCGGCTACGGCCGGACACCTCGGGAGCATGATGATCCTCGCATCCCAGCCCCTGAGCCAGATGTCGCCTCAGGAGGGGCGACGGGAGCCGGCAAGACCGGCACGGTCCGCTTCCCCAGCGCCCGCATGGGCCATGTCGCCGTCAGCAGGCGGGCACTTCTCACGAGCCGCCTCAGGCGCGGGTCGGCGTCGCCGATGAGCGGCCATCGCAGGCCCCATGCCGAGACCTCGGCCTGGGGCCGCCAGACCACTCCAGAAATCGCAACTGCTGACCGGCGGCCCCACTCCCAAGCTGTGGGCGGATGCGGATGGCCGCGTGAGCAATGCGGCCTACGCGATGGATCCGGTACAGGCTGGGGAAGCTTCCGAAACCGCCCCCTATGGCTCGATGTCGAGTACGTCTTCCACCGGGCGACGTGGTGTCACCGGGCCCTGCTTGCCATATCCCAGGCGCAGCACCATCTGCACGTACCCCATCGCCGATTGCGGGTGGCGTACGGCCCAGCGGAGTTCCGGCCATTCGAGGGCGTGGGACGTGAGCGAGGTCGCCAGCCCGTCAAGGGTTGCTTCGAGCAGGATGCGCTCCATTGCCTGTCCCGCCGTCAGCCAGTCCTCCGCCCGGTCGCCGGTGGTGCCCAACAGGGCTAGATGAGGCTTCTTCTCGAAAATGGCCACCTCGCGGCCGGGCACAGCGCGTCGGCCCGCGAAGTCGCGCACAGGGGCTTTTCCGTCCTGCTGGCGCGGGCCGAAAGCGTAGTCGGGGATTCCGTCCGCCGACGTGGCGGCGATGTCGGCGCCAATACGGGTCCAGCGGACGACGTCCTGGAACTGGCCGGGGTCCAACGAGTCGCGTCCCTCGGCATCGTGGACCAGGTCCAGCAGCGACTCCACATGCCACGCGTCGGAAAAGAGCAGCCGCGCTCCCTCCCGCAGGGCAGCGCCACAGAGGGCGTCCTGTATGGCTTGGGGTATGTCCTCGTCCGAGAACGGATAACGGCTGGTGTGCCGGCGGCGGATGGCCGGGTACAGCGGGGCGAGGTCGGTCTCCGGGCGTACCGGACCGGCCAGCTCCACCGTCGCGAGCAGCTCCGAGTCCGCCGGGTCGGGCAGCAGCCGGGTGGCCGGCTCCCAGCCCGCGTGAGCGGCGGCGACGCGCAGGTTGAACAAGGCCGCGCCGCATCCGATGTGGAGGGCGCGGGTGGTGGGATCGGAATGCGGCATGGTCCGCTCCATGTCCACTCGGACATGGAAGGTGCCGACGGCACGGAAGTAGCGGAATTTCCATGGCTGCGCATTGTGCATGGACGGTGCGGCTGTGGCGTCGCTGACGAGAGCGGCCACGGTCTTCGCGTCGAGCGGTCTTGCTGACACCGAGGGGCCTCCCTCCGGGAACGGGCCGGCCTGGCGCAACTGTGGCCCGCCTCTCCTCACGGTAGTCGCGGCGCGCCCGCACAGCAGTGCCGAAATATGGCGATAACGTCATCACGATCTCTCTTGAACGAATTGCCACTTTTCGATCAGCGCCGAAACGGAGAGGGGTGCGGCGGCAGCGTCGCCCCCGAGGGCTGAACAGGAGATGGGCCGTGAACTTCACCGAGCGCGAGTGGTGGACCCTCGTCCACGGCATGATCCTCGGCGCCGCCTTCCTACTCGCCTTCGCCGGTGGGCTTGCCGAGCTGTACAGCCTCAAGCCCGCCCTGATGACGCGTGAGGGAGTGGTGGAGCGGATGCGGCGGGTACGAATCGGGGTCACCGCCATGGCGGTGGCGGCATGGGCGACCGTGATCACCGGCACCTGGGTCGTCTACCCGTGGTACCGGGAGAAAACGCCGGACAGTCCCAGGTCACAGCTGCTCGCCGACCCGGACACGGCGGACTGGCACGAGTTCGGCATGGAGTGGAAGGAGCACATCGCCTGGCTCAGCCCGATCCTGGCGACGGCCGTCGTCTTCATCGTCTGGTACTACGGCCCCGGCCTGATCCGGCACAACCGTGTCCGCCGCACCACCATCGCCCTGTTCGTCCTCGCCTTCGCCTTCGCGGCGGTGGCCGGGGCATTCGGCGCCTTCATCACCAAGGTGGAACCCGTCCAATGACCAGGCTCTGAAACGGAGGCCACGGACATGGAACCCAAGAAAGGCGCAACACCCACCCCAAGCGGAGGGGAAGAGGACTTTCCCCTGAGCGACAAGGTGGAGGGACCGATCTCGGCAGCGATTATCGCCGCAGGTGTCGGAGCCACCGCACTGGGCCTTGTCACCACACTCAGCGAGGCCAGCACGACGGTGCAGGACGGCATGCAGTGGAGCGACTCAGTCGGTCCGCTGTCCGGCAAGACCGTCCTGGCCGTGATCGTGTGGCTGCTGGCTTGGGGCGTCCTGTACGCCGTACTGCACAACAAGCCGTTCGAGACCGTGCGCGCCCTCGTCATCAGCCTCGTACTCATCGCCCTGGGGGTCCTCGGAACCTTCCCCCCGTTCTTCCAGCTTTTCGCCTAGGACCTGTACTCGCACAGCCGGCACCACCCGACGCGTAACCAGGTTTTCGCCAAACCAGCCAGCCTGCTCACGCCCTGCCGGGCAACGGCGCCGGCCGCGTCCCCCACCGACGTATCCCCGGCTTCGACGAAACCGGCACCCTGCTGATCGCCGTCGCGTGGCTGGCCGGCCTCACTCTGGCCGCCGCGGCACTGTTCCATCGCAGTGCCGCGCCCGTGGCTCTCAAGAACAGGGCCGCCGACGAACCCGCGCCGTCCACGGCCGGGACAGCACGGTGAGCCGCTCACGGCTGGTGTGGCCTTCATCGGGCTGCGCGGGTTCGCCACCGACATGGCCAAGGAACCAGGCGGCGGCGCAGGCCATAGCCACGGCGAGGAAACGACCAGCGGCGACACGCACACCGAGGACAGCCACAGCGAGGACACCGGTACCAAGACGCCAGCACCTGAGACTCCTCCAAGCACCACCGTTCCCGCAGGCGGTGACGAACAGACCGGGCACGTCGAGGACGCCACGCTCACTGACCCACGTCCTGACCGAGCACAAGGCGTAGCCGACATGGCCGCTCACACCGCGAGCAAGGGCGGGCTACCGACGAAATGCGGGTCGCGGGGTGACGGAATGAGGCGGGGCATCAGTCGATGCGCAGCGGGCCGCCGGTGCCGGCCGGCTGCGGGTACAGCGTCAGGGTCTCGCGGCAGTCGGTGGACCGGCCGCTGTCCAGCACGCCGTGGCTGTGGCGGAGCGTCCACAGGTACGCGCGCCCGTCGGCGACCAGCAGGCGGGGCTTCTTCGGATGGCGGGGCACGGAGTCCAAGGTACGCAGCCTGATCAGCAAGACACCCCTGGTGGTGTCAAACTTCGGTGAGACCGGTCACATGCGGCGGCGTGGCCGCCGTGCAGGGGTCCCAGTTTGGGAGCGTGCTTGCTGCCGTGGAACCGACGCACGTGCAGGCGGACGATCACCCCCCCCCGGCCGACGGGTAACTCGGATATCTGACGTCAATATCGGCTGTGGACCCGCGTGGCAGGATGCTCGCACTGCGGGCACCTGCCCGGCGGTCCGCATCCCGCCGCGTCTACCACCAAGTTGCCGTCGGCGGCCATGAGCTGCCGCACCTTGAGGTTCAGGCCCGGCAAGAGGACGTCCTCAAGCGTCTCCACTCGCATGACAGAGGGATCCCCTGGCGGAACGGTCCTGCAGTCCGGGCGCTACCGGGGCTCTGGCCGGGCCATCCCTCGGCACTGTCCTGGCCCCGTCGGCGTGGGCGGTTGTCAGTCGACGGAGGCCATGAAGTTCAGCATCCTGCGGTTGATCTCCTCCGCGTGGTCGATCTGTGGCCCGTGGCCCGTGTTGGAGATGATCTCGGCTCGGGCGCCGGGGACCAGGCGCGGCACGCGCTCCGCCTGCCGCTGCGGGTGCACGAGGAGGCTTCGCTTGCCGAGCACCAGATAGAGCGGAGTGCGGATGGTGGACAGCTCCTCCTCGGACAGGGGAAGCGGCGCCGGGCGGCGTATGCGGTAGGCGCGAACGGCCGTTCTGATCATCGTGCGCAGTTCCGGCATGACGAGGACCGGCTGTTCCAGCCACGCCGCCAGCCGCGGGCGCAGTGCCTTGGGCGCGAAGGTCGCGAAGAGGCCGGCGAAGATCCAGACGAAAAAGCGCAGCCCCACTTTCTCCAGGCCGCCGGGGTCGAGCAGCGTGATCGAGGCGAGGCGACCGGGCCTGCGGTGCGCTTGGTTCAGGGCAAGCCAGCCACCGTAGGAGGTGCCGACGAGGTGCACGCGGTCGAGGCCGAGTCCGGCGAGGGTCTCGTCCAGCCACTGTGCGGCGCGTTCGGGTTGGTGGATCGATTCGCGCTGCACGCTGCGGCCGGGATCACCCGGGGTGTCGATCGCGTAGACCGGGCGGTCGGCGCTGAGGGCGGGGGTGTTCGGGTACCACATGGCGGAGCAGGAGCCCGCCCCGTGTACCAGGACGACGGGGGTGCGGGATCGAGCGGCCTCGTTCGCGGGGCCGTAGCGGTAGACGTGCGTGGTGCCGAAGGACGTCTCCACGTCCTCTTCCGCGAGCGCGGGTGTGCCCAGTGCATAGACCGCGTCGCAGGCCGCGAAGTAGCGGTCGCGCCAGGCATCGCTCACGTAGCGGCCTATGTCGGCTCGGGCACGGACAGCAGTCTCGGACACGGTCACCTCCGGATCTCATTTTCGTGATACGAACGTACCACAATGTTGGTACGGCTGTATCATCAAGGTCCCACTGGGGCCGCAACAGTGGAACGACGAGCGGAGAAACGGCCGATGCCCAAGCGCGTGGACCACGCAGAACGGCGCACCGAGATCGCCGAGGCACTGGTCCGGGTCGCCGGGCGACGCGGGCTGCATGCCGTGGGGATGCGCGATGTGGCAGCAGAGGCGGGCGTGTCGCTGCGGCTGGTGCAGTACTACTTCCAGACCAAGGAGAAGCTGCTGCTTTTCGGACTGGAGCACCTGACAGAGAGGTTCGGGGAACGGGCCTCCGCCCGTGTGCAGGCCGCCGGGGACAGTCCCGGTCCGCGGGAAATGATCGAGGCGCTGCTGATGGCGGCGCTGCCGACCGACGAGGACAGCCGCACCTTCCACTTCGTCTACACCTCGTACGCCGTTCTGGCCGTGACCGACCAGGCACTCGCCGCCCAACCCTTCATCAAGAACCCGGATGCCGCAGAAGACGCGGTAACCCAGCTCCTCCGGCAGGCGCAAGAGGCAGCTCTGCTCCAGCCCGGTGTGGACGCACAGTTGGAGGCAGCCGGCCTGCTTGCCATGTCTGCGGGACTCGGCACCAGCATCCTCGTCGGCCAGCGCAGCCCGGAGTCTGCCATCGCCGTCCTGGACCACCGCCTGGACCGAATCTTCCGCACCGGTGATGCGGCTAGTTGATGGGCGGCCGACTCACCGCGTGGGAGCCGCTGCCGGCGGGGCGGCCGCATACCCCCTGTCGAGCCGGTGTGGTGGGTGCGTCGGCAGGGGCGTTCGCCGCCGAGCGACAGCGTGTCCAGCCACTTCTTGATCTTGCGGCGGTTGGCGTGGGCGAGCTGGAAGGCGAGCAGGATCGTCTGTGCCGCGATGCCGCGGATACGGCGGGAGCCTGCGGATTCGATGCCCTCGGCGAGGGGGTTCTTGGCGTAGCCGTTGTAGCCCTCGACGCTGTTGCGGAGCCGGAAGTAGACCCTCTGCCACTCCGGGGGAAGCCGTAGTCCAGGGCTTGCCACTCCTTGGCGCTGGCTTCAGGGTTGACGGTGATCGTGCGCTGGCGGCAGACCTTGAGCGGACCGGCAGGGCTGGGTTCCGGGTCGATGAGAGGCAGGTGGATGCCGCGCCCCAAGGTGTCCGGTTTGATGAGGCACTGGGCCTTGCCCGCCTCGGCGGGACACATCGGGCCGTCCCGTACCGAGGAGTGGTACGGGACGGCCCACATGCTGAGCCGCAGGGCTCGGATCAGTCGAGCACCTTCGCGGTCTCCGGCTCCGCGTCCGGCAGGCCGTCCTTGCGGCGCTGGACGAAGTCCAGGAAGGAGTTGAGCTCGCGCTTGACGACGGGGGCGAGCAGGTAGAGGCCGATGATGTTGAACACCGACAGCAGGAAGAGCGCCGAGTCGGCCAGGCTGATCAGCGTGTCGAGGGAGAGCAGGGAGCCCGCGACGACGAACAGGCTCCAGATGGCCTTGAAGATGATCTCGCTGGTCTGGCTCTTGCCGAAGAGGTACGTCCACGCCTTGAGGCCGTAGTAGCCCCAGGTCAGGATCGTGGAGAAGGCGAACAGCAGCACTGCGACGGTCAACAGGTTCGGGAACCAGGGCAGCACGGTCTCGAAGGCGTCGGAGGTGATGGTGACGCCGCCGACGTCCTCGCCCGCGCGGGCTTCGGCCCAGCTGGCCGGGTTGGCGATGGCGATGGTCAGCGCGGTCATGGTGCAGATGACGACCGTGTCGATGAACGGCTCCAGCAGGGCGACCAGGCCCTCGCTCGCGGGATGCTTGGTCTTGACCGCGGAGTGGGCGATCGGGGCCGAGCCCAGACCGGCCTCGTTGGAGAAGGCGGCGCGCTGGAAGCCGACGATCAGGGCGCCGATCACACCGCCCGCGACACCGTCGGCCTCGAACGCGCCCTGGATGATGCCCTGGACCGCGTCGGGTACCGCGCTGATGTTCACGATGATGACGGCCAGGCAGGCCACGATGTACATGCCGGCCATCGCCGGGACCAGCTTGCTGGTGACCGAGGCGATGGAGCGGATACCGCCGAGCAGAACGAGGCCGACCAGCGCGGCGACCACCAGGCCGAAGAGGACGGCACCGGCGGAGGAGGCCATGAAGCCGTCCTCGCCGCCGAAGGTCGAAGCGACCTGCGCGTAGCTCTGGTTGGTCTGGAACAGGTTGCCTCCGAAGAGGCCGAAGAAGAGGATCATGATGGAGGCCAGGACGGCGAGCACCTTGCCGAACTTGGCGCCGCCGCTGCCGAAGCGCTCGGCGAGCCCCTTGGGCAGGTAGTGCATCGGACCGCCGGAGACGGTGCCGTCCTCGTGCTCCTCGCGGTACTTCACGCCGAGGGTGACTTCGACGAACTTGGTCGCCATGCCGAGCAGGCCGCACAGGATCATCCAGAAGGTGGCGCCGGGGCCGCCGATGGAGACGGCCACGGCGACACCGGCGATGTTGCCGAGGCCGACGGTGCCGGAGACGGCGGCGGTCAGCGCCTGGAAGTGGTTGACCTCGCCGGGCGAGCCCTTCTCGTCGTACTTGCCGCGCACGACGTCGATGGCGAGCTTGAACTTGCGTACCTGGATCAGCCCGAACCAGGTGGTGAAGATCAGCCCGGCGATCACGAGCCAGGCGACGATGAGGGGGAGGTCGGTGCCGCCGACGGGCACGGTGTAGAAGACGATCTCGCCGACGTTGGTGGCGACGGGTTCGAAGAAGTCGCTGACGGCGTCGTCGATGGATGTGGTGACGGACTCGAGTGACATCTGGCGTACCTCGGTGGGGCGGGGACGTAGTGGCATGGCGCGGCAGTGGGGGGACAGGTAAAGGGACGGTGCACGCACGGCAAAGGCCGCCCCATGAAGGAATTGGGAAGTCGTATCACGCTCCCCAGGGGGCTCGAGTGACTCAAGTCACGCAAAGATGCCCCTGGGGTACAAAACCCCAGGGGCGGTGATGCGATCGTTATCCGGATTTGAGCGTCTTCTGAGCGAACACGTAATCCGCGCAGGTCGGGGCATATGCGCCCCGCATCTCACGGCATGAGCGTTTCGACGAGCGTCTCCTGGAGCCCGCCCGGCCACAGATACGCCATGACCATCGGCTTGCGCGGATCGTCGTCCGGCAGCCGGTAGAGGGGGTCGGTGTCCTCCTCGCGATCCGCCCCGCATCCGCGCATCACAGGAGTCTCGTCCATGACCTGGCACTGGTTCGGCCTCGTCGTCTTCTCCGTCACGCTGCTCCCGGCCGGGCTGTCTTTGGTCAGCGGCCGGGTACCGCACCCACGCGTCCAAGGAGAGGAGAGCACGGACGACGGGTGCGGCGGGAGCCCATGGTCGGTGTGAAGGCCGAGGTCGTGGAGCACTATCGGCGGCTGCGGCGGAAAGGGCGGCCCGCGCGCGAGGCGCAGTCGGCGATCAGCCGTCGAGCGTCCGACATCGCAAGGACCGTCCCGGTGGCGAGATCCGCGCTTCACTAGGTTCTGCGAGGAGGCACGTGGGATGGCTGTACGTCATCACGAGTCCGACGGCTTCCCCGTGTGCTCGCGGGGCACGGGCGGGGCCGTCGAGAGTATGCGGTCCGCGGGGGAGGGTGTGTGCGCCACGTGTGAGGTGGTCGAGCCGATGCTCAGGCGTGCCGACCTGCTGTACCAGCTCCTACGGATCGGGTATGCAGGCGATCCGGCGGAGCCGGACAGGTACGAGCCGTCGGCCTTCTTCGCGCCCTGCTTCGAGATCGACTCGTCTGCGCGAAATGAGTGATCTTTTCCGCGTGGGTAAAGCTAGTGTAAAGGCGTGAAGCGGTCGCTTACGGTGCGTTGTACCAGTACGCCTCCGCTCGTTCGGCAAGGTTTCCTTATCCCAGGGGTACCGCGGCTGTCCCGTATCGGGGTCCAATGGTGAGAATCAAGCCCTTCGCACCCGCACCGGTCAGAAGAGGCGCGCAATGGATCTATGGCTGATCTGGTTGATCATCGCAGCTGTGTTGGCTGTTGCGGAGATCTTCACCCTTACTGCTGCGCTCGGAATGCTGAGTGCGGCGGCTTTGCTCACGGCGGGGTCCGCCGCGGTCGGGCTGCCACTGCCCTTCCAGTTCTTGGTGTTCACCATCGTCGCCACGGTCACCGTGCTGTTCGTGCGCCCCATTGCGTTGCGCCACGTGCTCCAGCCCCAAGTGGCGCGATTCGGCGTAGATGCGCTGGTTGGCAGGGCCGCCTATGTCGTCTCGGAGGTGACGGGCCTGGGCGGCAGGGTCCGTATCGACGGCGAGGAGTGGACGGCCCGCGCCTACGACGAGACGCTGGTGATTCCTGCTGGAAAGACCGTCGACGTCATAGAGATCAGCGGCGCCACCGCGCTCGTCTACCCACGGGACTGAAACCATGGAAACCTCGGCGTTCTTGATTGCCGGCCTGATCGTCGCGCTCATCGCGGTTTTCACCGTGGTGCGGGCGGTCCGCATCGTGCCCCAGGCACGCGCTCGTAATGTCGAGCGACTCGGCCGCTACCACC
Source organism: Streptomyces sp. NPDC048825 (assembly GCF_043198355.1). Lineage (NCBI taxonomy): Bacteria > Bacillati > Actinomycetota > Actinomycetes > Kitasatosporales > Streptomycetaceae > Streptomyces > Streptomyces sp. NPDC048825. Next base: position 34,743 of record NZ_JBICUR010000009.1, on the reverse strand, counting down.
GGACCCTGAATCCCGGACTCAGCCTCGTCATCCCTTACATCGACCGCGTTCACCCGGTGATCGATCTGCGGGAGCAGGTCGTCTCCTTCAAACCGCAGCCGGTCATCACCGAGGACAATCTGGTCGTCGAGATCGACACCGTGCTGTACTTCCAGGTCACCGACCCGCGAGCGGCTTTCTACGAAATCGCGAATTTCCTTCAGGCGGTCGAACAGCTCACCGTCACCACTCTGCGCAACGTCGTGGGATCCATGGACCTGGAAAAGACCCTCACCTCCCGGGACACCATCAACAGCCAGCTCCGTGGCGTGCTGGACGAGGCCACCGGCAAGTGGGGGCTGAGGGTCAACCGGGTGGAGATCAAGGCCATCGACCCTCCGCAGTCCATCAAGGACGCGATGCAGAAGCAGATGCGTGCCGAGCGGGACAAGCGGGCCGCGATTCTCGGGGCCGAGGGGCAACGTCAGTCGCAGATTCTCACTGCCGAAGGCGACAAGCAGGCCGCTGTCCTGCGCGCGGAGGGTAACCGTACCGCTGCGATCCTCCAGGCCGAGGGCCGGTCCCGGGCCATCGACGAGGTGTTCCAGGCCGTGCATCGCAACGACCCCGACCCCAAGCTGCTCGCCTACGAGTACCTCCAGATGCTGCCCCAACTCGCGCAAGGCTCGGGCAGTACTTTCTGGGTGATCCCCAGTGAGGTCACCTCCGCGCTCCAGGGCGTGTCCCGCGCCTTCAGCGAGGTGCTGCCGCAGTCGCCGGCCACCCGCGAGAAGCCCTCGGACGACAGCGCCGCGCAAGCCGCCGACGACAAGGCTCAGGCCGCAGAAGCCGCTGCCGCCGCCCTTGCCGACGCAGCCAAGGCCGATCGAGTCGCCTCCGACGCCCTCCCGCCCCATCCCCTCGCTGATCACGGGTGACAAAATGCCAAGCATCCATAACATCATTGGCCGCCGTGGGGCATGATCGCCTGGACGTTGCGGGTGCCCCCGGTCCGCGGCTGCCGTGACGCGGGCCGGTCGCGGGAAGAAGTCAGGATCCCTCGGGCCAGCCGAGCAGCTGTGCCCCGAGTCGGACGCCCGGTGTACATGACCGGGCAGTTGCAGGCGCTGGCCGATCTGCAGTGCCTGCCGGGCCTGCTCGAAGGACCGGACGGCACCGCCGGGCCCACGTTGCGGGCTTCCGATGCCGACCCGCCAGGCGACGTCGGGCCTCAGGCTCTCCATGACGCGCGTGACGAACTCCTCTACGGTGCCGCGTATGTCGGGCACGATGCACACCAGCAGACCGTCCCTTGTCGTCACGAGTACGTCTCTGCTCGCGGGATCAAGGCCGACGATGGACTCCACCTGGCGGGTCATCGGGCCGCCGTCGACGAACGGCTGTAGGCCCGCCGCCACGATCACCACATAGCTGCTGACGAGCCGCAGGCCGTACCGTTCGGCACGACCCACCAGTGTCTCCACCTTGCCGTCCTCCCGTGCTGACCTTGGCAAGCATGGTGTGCCGCGCCTGGCGGGCATCTGCGGGCATCGTGGCTGTACCCGTCCTCCGCGGCCTGCTCGCCCAGAGCACGGCGCTCGTCGAGTTCGTCCCGGGTGAGCTGGCGCCCGGTGGCGGAGACATCGGCCAGGATCTCCGCGTACCCGCGCAGATAGCACTGCGTCGGCTCCGGCTCGGTCACTCCGCCCCTTCTGCTGATGTGCCCCTGACGCCTGACGGGCTCTGACTCCTCGGCTGGGCCGACGCGGAATCGGCAGCGGCTGGTCACTCGGCGGTGAGTCCCATGAGCTGCTCGGCTGCGGTGGTGTTGCTCTGGTCGGCGAGCCGCCGCAGCTCGCTCATAGCCCCTAGTTCGGTGGCGAGTTCGATGAACTGGTCGGTTGCCGTGCTGCTGCCGCCATCGGAGAGGCGTCGCAGCTCGTCCATGTCGCCTCGCTCGGCGGCCAGTTCGATCAGCTCATCCACCGCATCTCCGTCGCCCTTTGCTCCCCGTTCCCGCAGGACGGACAGTTCGGAGTCGTCATTCATGTCGGACAACCTGGCCGCGCAGCCCTTCGCCGAAGGGCCCGACCGCCTGGAGAGGCAGCTGACCGCCGTGCTGGAGCAGGCCCGGCAGGAGGGCAGCTTGGACCGGCAGCGCGATGCGGCGGCCGAAGCCGTTCACCTGCTATCTCTCAGCCATGGCCTGGGCACCAGCGTCCTGGTCGGCCAGCGCAGCGCGGACGCGGCCATGGGCATCCTGCGAGCCCACCTCGACCAGCTCTTCCAACCCCCTGCCCACCCCCTACCAAGTCCGGATACCGCAGCAGGCCGTGCCGGATAATCCCTCCCCGGGAAAGCGGAGTCGTACGGCGCTGACGCGTATCGCGGCTGGATCGTGGACGGCGGCGCTATTGCTGTTCGCCGTCGCCGTCCTTGTGCCAGTCGTCCTCATCCACCGCGAAGCGCCAGCCCAGCGCCGTCGAGAAGAAGGCCGCAGTACCGGGCAGGTCGCGGGTTTTGAGGTCCATCCAGCAGAACCTGTTGGCTCCTTTCGTCCGGATGCCGGGGTATCGGGTGACCGGACGGCTTCTAATTTGCGGCGACCTGGTCCCGTGCCAGGCGCTCGCGGAGGGTGGCGGCGAACTCCTCGGCCCGCGCCAGCTGGGTGCGGAGCTTCTCCACCTGCTCGGCGGCGCCCCGCTCGTATCCGCGGAGGCGCTCCAACAGGGTCTCCCGCTCGTCCGCCGTCAACTCCTCGCCGGAGTCGAGGCGGTCGGTGACCTCCAGCAGATCGCGCATCTCGTCCAGGGTGAAGCCGAGCGGTTTCATGCGGCGGATGACCATCAGGCGGGCGACGTCGGCCTCGGTGTAGAGGCGGAAGCCGCCCTGGGACCGGGCGGAGGGGATGACCAGACCGGTCTCCTCGTAGTGCCGGATGGTCCGCAGCGACAGCTCGGTCCGTGCGGCGACCTCGCCGATCTGCATGTGCTCGCTGCTCACGCGGGCGCCCTTCCTCATCTGTCGCCAAGGCCACAGGCGGCCGACGTCGATCTCTACCGTAACGTTAGGGTAGAGTAAGTGATCGTCGGGGTCGGCTCCACGCCGTCCCCGCTCCCATGGTGCGGGATAGATCGTTCCCGTGACCGTCAGCCGTGTCGGGGCCGACGATGCCCCCGGCGAAGACCGATGCCTGCAGGAGAGAGCGTGCGCATGCCCATGACGCCCAGCGCCGCCGCCTGCCCGCCGTGATCCTTCGCCCCTGAGCAGCCCCGCGGATTCCAGCTCTCGGCCGCTGCTGCCTTCGACTTCAGCCCGCCGTACGTGGGCTTCGCGGATGGCCGACCCGGCCTTCCTGCGCCTTCCCGCACGCCCCGAGTGATGCCGGGCGTGCCCGAGCACGACAGGTACTTTTCTTGTCTACGTCCGCACTGTCCCCGGCTGCGCGGCTGCGCGGCCTGCGCCCTGACTGGCTGTCCGACCCGAAGGTCTGGCGCACCGAGGTCCTGGCCGGTCTGGTGGTCGCCCTGGCGCTGATCCCCGAGGCGATCTCGTTCTCCATCATCGCCGGGGTCGACCCGGCGATCGGCCTGTTCGCCTCGTTCACCATGGCCGTGACCATCTCGATCGTCGGCGGCCGCCGCGCGATGGTCTCCGCGGCCACCGGCGCCGTCGCCTTGGTCATCGCTCCGCTCAACCGCGAGCACGGCCTGGGCTACCTCGTCGCCGCCGTGATCCTGGCCGGCGTCTTCCAGATCGTCCTCGGCGCGCTCGGCGTCGCCAAGCTGATGCGGTTCGTGCCCCGCAGCGTGATGGTCGGCTTCGTCAACGCCCTCGCCATCCTGATCTTCATGGCCCAGGTGCCCGAGATGCACGACGTGCCCTGGCCCGTCTACCCGCTCATCGCCGCCGGGCTGGCGCTCATGGTGTTCTTCCCGAAGGTCACCACCGTGATCCCGGCCCCGCTCGTCTCCATCGTCATCCTCACCGTGATCACAGTCGCCGCCGGCATCGCGGTGCCGACCGTGGGCGACAAGGGCGACCTGCCCTCCTCCCTGCCGGTACCGGGCCTGCCGGATGTGCCGTTCACGATGGACACCCTGACGACCATCGCCCCCTACGCGCTCGCGATGGCGCTGGTCGGCCTGATGGAGTCGCTCATGACGGCCAAGCTGGTCGACGACATCACCGACACGCACTCCTCCAAGACGCGAGAGTCGATCGGGCAGGGCATCGCCAACATCGTCACCGGCTTCTTCGGCGGCATGGGTGGTTGCGCGATGATCGGCCAGACGATGATCAATGTGAAGGTGTCCGGCGCCCGGACCCGCCTGTCCACGTTCCTGGCGGGCTCTTTCCTGATGGTGCTGTGCATCGTCTTCGGGCCGGTCGTGTCCGACATCCCCATGGCGGCCCTGGTCGCGGTGATGGTGATGGTGTCGTTCGCGACCTTCGACTGGCACTCCATCGCCCCGAAGACTCTGAAGCGGATGCCCACCGGGGAGATCGCCGTCATGGTCATCACCGTCGCCTGCGTGGTCGCCACCGACAACCTCGCCATCGGCGTCGTCGTCGGCTCCGTCACCGCCATGGTCATCTTCGCCAAGCGCGTCGCCCACCTCGCGAACGTCACGGCGGTCACCGACCCCGATGGCAGCAGCGTGGTCTACTCCGTGACCGGCGAACTGTTCTTCGCCTCCTCCAACGACCTCGTCGGCCAGTTCAACTACGCCACCGACCCCGACAAGGTCGTCATCGATCTGAGCGCCGCCCACATCTGGGATGCCTCTTCGGTCGCCGCACTGGATGCGATCGAGACCAAGTACGCCCAGCGCGGCAAGACCGTCGAGATCATCGGCCTGAACAAGCCGAGCACCCACATCCACGAAAAGCTCAGCGGCGAGCTCACCGGCAGCCACTGACCGACTGTCACGCCCACGAGGGCCGCCGCGGACCCACCAGCGTCCACGGCGGCCCTCGCTGTGTCTGCTGCGGAGGTGCGAACAGAACGCCTAGGTACCACTCGATTCGGCGATAGCACCAGAGGGTCCCTGCGCAGCAGCGGCAGACGCTGCGCGTACGTGATGTGGCGATCCCGTTGTCGCAGTGCACCACCTGCGCGCCGGACGACCTTCTGGAAGACGTGCTCGAAAAGCTCCGCCCGGGCAGCGGCGTGCGCATCCTCGTCGCCGACGGCCCGCGCCTGGTGGGCATCATCACCGCGCGGGACCTCTCCCAGATCGTCCAGCGCCACGCACTCGCGGCACGGAGAGCCGGTGAGCAGGGCGGGCATCTAACGGCGGCTCAGGCCAATGTGCCGCGCCCGTCGGCGTACGAGCCTGCGCAGCCACCTCATGGGACGCACCGGAGTGCCGGTGGTCCGGGGCAGTGCCCGTCGAGCAGTGAACGGCGCGTAGGGCACAGGGGTGCGGGTGCCGCCGGTTTCCATGACGCAGACGGGCACATCCCCCGCCGCCTTTCGACATGACTGGTCGATGCGGACGGTGAAGGGCTGCGGCGGGTCGCCGGGCAGCTCCGCGGCCAGCACCATGACGTCCTTGCCGCGCTTTCTCTGTGAGAGGGCGATACGTGAGCTGATATCCGGTTAGTGGTCGCCTGATCGTGTGGGTCTGCGGGAATCCGGGCCGGTCGGTCGGCTTGGCCGTGTTGGGTGGCGGGGCGAGTGAGCGCAAGCCGTACCCGAGCGACTTGCCTGACGAGCGGTGGGTGTTGAGCGAGCCCGAAACTCCCCGCGTGGAAGGCCGGGCGTTCCTCGGCCACGAGTCACGAGGCCAATTACAAGATGCGGGAGATCGTCAACGTGATCCTGTACCAGTCCCGGACGGGCTGCCAGTGGCCCTACCTGCCCAACGACCTGCCGCCGAGCGGCGCGGCGTACTACTACTACTGCGGCCTTTGGCCGGACGACGGCACCGACCAGGCGGCCGACAGCACCGCGGCGATCGCCTGCTACGAAGGTCTCGGGTTTCGCCGGGTCGGACTCCTGCGGAAGCAGTGGTACGGCCACGAGCGCGCCCGGTAGCGCGACGGACTCCTCCTCGATCTGCTCGAAGACGAGCTGGACGACGGGAGTTGACCAAGGTGTGCGCCATCAGCGTCGCGACTCGACCAGGACCTCGATCCCGTCGAGCACCCGGTCGAGCCCGAAGTCGAAGTCGGTGTCGGTGTCGGCCTCACCCCCGTACTCGAACACGCCCGAGCCGAGGAGCCGCGTGATGGCGGGATGCCGCTCGGCGTCGGTGAGCGCTCCAAGCGCCGCCGCATAGCGCCGCAGCGACTCGTCGGGCCCGACCCCTCTCGCTTGCATCCCTGCCTCCAGGTCGGACATCAGCACGGATTCATTCCGTACGTAGCCGCCCACCAGCATCAGCACGGAGAGCTTCTCCTCCTCGCGCAACCCGGTGCCGTCCAGCCCCGCGAGCGCCGCCTCCATCCAGGCCAGGGAGTTGGGGCCGATGGGCGGTCCCGAGGTCGGGATGCGCAGCAGCCACAGGTTCTGCCGGAAGACCGCCCGCTGCGCCCGCGCCCACCACGCGAGGCACTCGCGCCACCCGGTACCGGCGGGCGGCGCCTCGGGTGGCGCACCCACGGCCGCCTCCTGCATCAGCACATAGAGCTCGTCCTTGGCTCCGACATAGCGGTAGAGCGACATGGTCGAGACGCCGAGCTCCTTGGCGACCCGCCCCATGGACACCGCGCCGAGCCCTTCGGCGGCCGCGATCCGGACGGCGGCGTCCACGATCCGGTCGAGGCTCAGCCCTGGCCGCGGTCCCTTCGCGGGACGTTCGCGCAGGCCCCAGGCCACTTCGAGGCTCGCCGGCAGCCCCGTCCCGCTCTCCGTTTCCGCCACGTACGCCTCTCTCGTCACCCTCGCTGCCATCCGATCTCCGGCCCCGGCTTGACGCACATCCTAGTTCTGCGTAACCCTTACACGATAATGCGTATGGAATACGCAGTTAAGCGGAACGGAGATGAGGGGCGATGCGAGAGCACCCGTCCGACGTACACCCGGCCATCGAGGCCACCGGCCTGACCAAGTCCTACGGCGACCTTCAGGTCCTGCGCGGTGTGGACCTCGCCGTCCCGCGCGGCGCCGTACACGCACTGCTCGGCCCCAACGGCGCGGGCAAGACCACCGCCGTACGCATCCTGGCCACGCTCTCGACCGCCGACGCGGGCACGGCCCGGGTGGCTGGCCACGACATCCGCACCGCGCGCTCCCAGGTCCGTCGGGCGATCAGCCTGACCGGCCAGTTCGCGGCGGTCGACGAGATGCAGACGGGCACCGAGAACCTGCGGATGATGACCCGCTTGGCCCGCCACAGCCGCGCGGCCGCCCGCACGAGGGCGGCGGAACTCCTCGACCGGTTCGACCTCACCGACGCGGCCGACCGCCTGGTGAAGACGTACTCCGGAGGCATGCGCCGCCGCCTGGACCTGGCCGCGTCCCTGGTCGGCGACCCTGAGGTGATCTTCCTCGACGAGCCGACCACGGGCCTGGACCCACGCAGCCGCGCCGCCCTCTGGGACGTCGTACGCGAACTGTCGACCCAAGGCACCACGGTCTTCCTGACCACTCAATACCTGGAAGAGGCCGACCGGTTGGCGGACCGCATCGCGGTTCTCGACCAGGGCGCCCTGGTCGCCGAAGGCACCTCGGCCGAGCTGAAGCGACGCGTCGCGGGCCACCGCCTCGACCTGGTCCTCGCCGACTCGGCGAGCTATCTGCGCCTGGCCCCCCGGGCGACCTTCACCGACCCCGACACCCGCACTCTTGGCATCCCCACCGACGGCTCGGCCGCCCACATCCGCGCCCTGCTGGACCTGCTGGACCCCACCCGCACTGCCATCTCGAGCTTCTCCGTCCACACGGCGACCCTCGACGACGTCTTCCTCGAACTCACCCGATCCCCCGCCGCGGAGCCCGCCCGTGTCTGACGCCCTGATCATGACCGGCCGCTCGCTGCGCCTGAGCCGCCGCAACATCGACGCCCTCATCACCTCGATGGCCCTTCCGGTGATGATCCTGCTGATTTTCGTCTACTTCTTCGGCGGTGCGATCAACACCGGTACCCAGTACGTCACTTACGTTGTCCCCGGCGTCCTCCTTCTCTGCGCGGGCTTCGGCTCGGCCAACACCGCGATGGCGGTGACGGAGGACCTCAAGGGCGGCATCATCGACCGCTTCCGCTCCCTGGACATCGGCGGCACCCCGATCCTCACCGGCCACGTCCTGGCCTCGGCGGCCCGCAACCTGCTGGCCACCACCCTGGTCCTCTGCCTTGCCTTCGCCATCGGCTTCCGCCCCTTGGCCACCCTCTCGGGCTGGCTGGCGGCAACCGCCATCCTCCTCGCCTACATCTTCGCCCTGTCCTGGTTCTCGGCCGCGATCGGCCTCTTCGTCAAGTCTCCCGAAGCGGCAGGCGGCTACACCTTCTTCGTCAGCTTCCTCCCCTACCCCAGCAGTGCCTTCGTCCCGACCGACACGATGCCCGGCTGGCTCCAGGGCTTCGCGGCCCATCAGCCGGTGACCAAGGTGATCGAGGCGCTTCGGGGGCTGCTGCTCGGGCAGCCGGTGGGAGCCACTCCATGGGTGGCGCTGGCCTGGTGTGCAGGGATCCTGGTGGTTTCGGTAGGGACTTCGGGGGTTTTGTTCAGGAGACGAACGGTGTGAGAGGGCGGTACACGAGCTGATGCCCGTTCACTGGGCGGCTATGGCCGCGGCTGGGTGAACAACCCCTGCTCGGTCCCGACCAGGATCCCGCGCTCGACCAGCCGCTTGAGCTTCAGGCGGACGTTGTTGATGTTGTTGGGCGCGATCTCCATGTCCATCGCCTCGCACACCGCCCGCGCCCCCAGCGGGGCGTCGGCCGCGGCGAACACCGCCGTGATCTGCTGGTAGGCCGGATGGTCCGGCAGCTTCGCGGCCGACGGCGCGGGCAACTGCGGATCGGGCAGCTCCAGCAGCGTCTTGCGGGTGATCTGGATCTCCTCGGCGGCCTTGTCGAGCCTGTCCAGCAGCGCGGTCAGCTCCGCGATCTTCTGCCGGGCCGCCTCGGCCTGCGCGGCGATCTCCCGCTCCCGTTCCTCCAGCCGCGCCAGCACCGCCCCAAAGTCAGCTCCCCGCCGGTCATGCGCCGCGCCAGGTGGGGGCGGAGGTTACGGTCAGCATCCGGGACATCCGGTCGCTTATGGCCCAGTACACCCTCGACTCGCCCGAGGCGGGCCGATGTTCGTAGTCGCGCACCAGCCTCCGGTGCAGCATCAAGATCCCGTTCGTCTGCTCCACCCCATCTCTTGGGCTGCGGGACGAACCCGGTGTCGCCAGGGTTGCGTTTCACCACTTCGACCTCGATGCCCACCTTCTCCCCGTGGTCTTTGACGGTGCTCTTGAACCCCTGGTCCACCAGGGCCTTCTTCACGGTGCCCGGCTCGGTGGCGGCCACCACCCTGTCCAGCAGCGCGATGCCGGCGGCGTTGTCGTGGACGGAGGCGGCCAGTACCACCACCGCGATCACAGGCCCAGCACGTCAACGGCCAGTCCCCGTTTGCGGCCCGGTACCTTCTTGCCCGCGTCCCGTCCGGTGGTGTCGGCCGGCACTCCGGCGGCGGCGTGCAGGCTCTGGGTGTCGAGCACCACCAGGCTGGGGTCGGCTAATCGGCCCTTCCTCTCCCGAACCTGCCAGCGCAGCAGGTCGTGGATGGTCCGGTCGGTGCCGTCGTCGCGCCACTTGTAGAAGTAGTACTTCACCGCACCGCTCGGCGGCAGGTCGTGCGGCAGGTAGTCCCACTGGCAGCCGGTGCGGGACTGGTACAGCAGGGCGTTGACGATCTCCCGCACCTCATAGCGGCCCTCATGGCCGCTGACGGAGGGGTGCCGGGCCTTCCAGGCGGTGATCACAGGCTCGATCAGGGCCCAGCGCTCGTCGGATAAGTCGCTCTTGTAGGGCTGGCGGTCACTCACGGGAGACACTCCAGCACGGCCGGGCCCTCTGGTCAGCGCTGATGCGACGGTCCCACTTCCAGTGACGACAGATGCGACATCACGTCACATACCGCCCTCTGAGGCGACCACTTTGTCGTCGACGAGGAGCTCTACGGCGGCCGATGCCTCGCCCGTCTGAACCGTGACCGAATGGCCGTCCCGGTCCAGGTGAAAGCGGTGTCTGCGGGCCATGGGGCACCTCCCGAGCCCCGTCACTCCGTGCACTTCAAGAGTACGTACCCGAAGCCTCGGTCGACTCGCTCAGGGTGCGGTTCGGACGGCCTCGGTTAAGGTAGCCCGCTGGATCTTGGCTGGATGCTGATGGATCCTTTACCGAACGTTGGCGGGGCAGGAAGGCGGGGGTGTGGCGAAACGCGCGGTGCGGATAATGCAGTCGCTCCTGGCGGCGCATCCCGCTCGTACGGTGGTCATGGCTTTCGCGGCGGTGATCCTGCTGGGGACGGTGCTGCTGATGCTGCCCGTCGCCGCAGAGGACGGCCGGAGCGCCGATGCGGTGACGGCGCTGTTCACGGCCACGTCCGCAGTATGCGTGACGGGTCTGGCCGTGGTGGACACCGGCACCTATTGGAGCGGCTTCGGCGAGGGCGTGATCCTGGTCCTGTTCCAGATCGGCGGCTTTGGCATCATGACGATGGCCTCGCTGCTGGGTCTGCTGATCTCCGGAAAACTGCGGCTGCGGATGCAGCTGACCGCACAGGCGGAGACCAAGAGCCTGGACATCGGCGATGTGCGGCGGGTGCTGCTCGGGGTCGCCGGATGCACGCTCGCGGTGGAACTCGCGGTGGGCGCGATGCTGGCACTGCGGCTGCGCTTCGGCTACGCCGAGTCCATCTGGGACGCCACATATCTGGGGTTCTTCCATGCCGTGTCGGCGTTCAACAACGCCGGGTTCGGACTGCACGCCGACAGCCTCACGAAGTACGCGCAGGATCCGTGGATGACGCTGCCCGTCGCCGCGGCCGTGATTCTCGGAGGAATCGGTTTTCCTGTACTGCTGGAGCTGCTGCGGCACCGCAACCGGGCCCGCGCCACGGGTCGGCGGCGCTGGTCGCTGCACTTCCGGCTGACGGTGATCACCACGGCCGTGCTGTTGTTCGCCGGGACGCTGCTGACGTGTGTGCTGGAGTGGACGAACCGGGACACGCTGGGCTCGTTCGACTGGGACAAGAAGATCCTGGCGGGATTCTTCCACTCGGCGATGTCGCGTACCGCGGGGTTCAACAGTGTCGATGTCGGGGCGATGACCGATGCGACGCTGCTGCTGACCTGCATGCTGATGTTCATCGGCGGCGGCAGCGCGGGCACCGCGGGCGGCATCAAGGTCAGCACCTTCGCGGTGCTGGGTGCGGCGATGCTCGCCGAGGTGCGCGGTGAGCCCACGTCCGCGGTGATGGGCCGCAGGCTCGCGCCGCATGTGCTGCGGCAGGCGCTGACCGTGGCGCTGGCCGGCGTGGGCTTCGTGATGACGGCGACGCTCGCCCTGCTTGCCGTGGTCGACAAGCCCTTCGAGGAGGTGCTGTTCGAGTCGGTCTCGGCCTTCGGCACGGTGGGGCTGTCCACCGGCATCACCGCCGACCTGCCGACCGTCGGCCGGCTGATCGTCATCCTGCTCATGTTCGTCGGCCGGCTCGGCCCGGTCACCCTGGTCTCGGCGCTTGCCCTGCGCGAGCGGAAGCGCCGCTACGAGCTACCCGAGGAGCGACCCGTCATTGGCTAATTTTCTGCACTCCCTGCGCCGTCGCCGCCGCAAGCGGCTCGCCAAGCACGCCGCCGCCTCCGGCCACGGTGACCAGCGCGTGGCCGTGATCGGCCTCGGCCGCTTCGGCAGCTCGCTGGCCCATGAGCTGATCCGGCGCGGCTGGGACGTTCTCGGCGTCGACACCGACCCGCACCTCGTCCAGCGGATCAGCGACGATCTCACCCATGCGGCGGTCGCCGACTGCACCGACCCCGAGACGCTGCGCCAGCTCGGCGTGCACGAGTTCAGCAGCGCCGTGGTCGGCATCGGCACCGACATCGAGGCGAGCATCCTGATCGCCTCCAACCTGCTGGAGGCGAATGTGCCCAACATCTGGGCCAAGGCCATCAGCCGCCAGCACGGCCAGATCCTCGAACGCCTCGGCGTGCACCACGTCGTCCTGCCCGAGCACGACATGGGTGAGCGCGTCGCCCACCTGGTGACCGGCCGGATGCTCGACTTCATCGAGTTCGACGACGACTACGCCCTGGTGAAGACCATCGCCCCGGCCATCTCCACCGGCATGCCGCTCGGCGAGAGCCAGGTGCGCAGCAAGTACGGGGTGACGGTCGTCGGCATCAAGCGGCCGGGCGAGGGCTTCACCTATGCCACCGCCGAGACGGTCATAGAGAAGGGCGATGTCATCGTCGTCACCGGCAAGATCCACGATGTGGAGTCCTTCGCCGAACTCAGCTGAGTCCTCCTTCTGGGCAGGGGCCGTGGGGACGGCATCGCCGGACCGGCGATCCCGCCTCCAACGGCCGTGGGCGGACAAGCCGGGAGCCAGCGCGCACATGACCAGTCCGATCAGCTGTCACGAGGTGATGTGGGCGGGCAGGTCGGGGGGTACGGGTGGGCGGCCGGGGGCGGTCTTGAGGGTGAGGACCATGGTCATGTCCTCTCCTTGGCCTCGTCGGGCACCCCGGGGCCGCGGTCGATCGGCACCACTTCGTCCAGGTCCATTTCGCGGATCAGCGGTGTGACGGTGCCGGTCTGCAGCCGGGACATGTCCAGCAGGTTGCCCACCAAGTGGTCCAGCCGGTCGGTGCCTTCTTCGATGCTCGCCAGCAGTTCCGCCTGGTCGTCCTCGGACCATTCGATGTCGTCGGAGCGCAGCGAGGTGACCGAGGCCTTGATGGTGGCCAACAGGGTCCGCAGATCATGGCTGACGGCAGCGAGCAGTGCGGTGCGGATGCGTTTGCCCTCGGCCAGCTCGCGGGCCCGTCGGGCTTCCTGCTTCAGCCGCTGGCGGTCCAGGACGACGGCGGCCTGGGCGGCGAAGGCGGCGAGCACCCGGCTATCCTCGGCGGGCAGCACCCGCCCGGACAGGGCGAGTACGAGGTTGTCGCCGACCGGCATGTCGACGTCGGCGTCCACAGGGCGCTCGATGGGACGGGCCGTCCCGGCGCTGCCCGCGCACGTCCACGGCTCGGCCTCGCGCGCCCGCTCCAGCAGCGCCACCGACTCCATACCGAAGGTCTCTCGTACCCGCTCCAGCAGTGCGGCCAGGCTGTCCTCACCGCGCAGCATGCTGCCCGCCAGGAACGACAGGGTCTCGGACTCGGCCCGCAGCCGGGCGGCCTGGTGGGTGCGGCGGGCGGCCAGGTCCACGACCGAGGCGACCGACACACCGACCGCGAGCGTCCAGCTCCCGATCGCCGGGCCGGTACTGGACGGGACAGGAGGGAAAGGAAGGAGATTACTTCTCGAAGCGGTATCCCATGCCGGGCTCGGTGATGAGATGCCGCGGATGTGAGGGGTCCGTCTCCAGTTTGCGCCGCAGCTGCGCCATGTAGACCCGCAGGTAGTGCGTCTGCGTCTCGTACGGCGGGCCCCATACCTCTTGGAGCAGTTGCTTGTGGCTGACCAGCCGCCCCGGTCGGCGGATCAGCACCTCCAGCAACTGCCACTGTGTCGGGGTCAGATGTACGTCCTCCTCACCGCGGCGGACCCTCTTCGCGAGCAGGTCGATGGTGAAATCGTCCGTGGCGACGATCCCCGATTCACCCGCCCCCACGTCCTCGGTGCGACGGATGGCGGCACGTAGCCGGGCCATCAGCTCATCCATGCTGAACGGCTTGGTCACGTAGTCGTCGGCGCCGGCATCGAGGGCCGCGACCTTCTCCAGCGGGGTATGGCGGGCGGAGACCACCAGGATCGGAACTCGGGCCCAGCCACGCAGGGCTCTGATGAGGTCAATGCCGTCCATGTCCGGCAGCCCGAGGTCGAGCAGCACTACATCCGGCAGGTAGGCGGCGGCCAACCGTAGGGCCGTGGCACCGTCGGAGGCGGTGCCAACCTCGTACATCCGCGCCTTCAAACTGAGCGTCAGAGCCCGGACGATCTGCGGATCGTCCTCGACCACGAGTACACGGGTCATCGAGGTGCCTCCGGCTTGTGTTCCTCATCGGCATTGAACAGCGACTCGACGAGGTCCAGGCGCAGTCGCTCCATGTCCTTGCGGACCAGCACGGGTACCTGTCCGTTCCACGCCTCCGCCGTGTCATCCAGCGCCTCGGCGAAGGCTGCGCGTGCCCGCCGTCCCATGACGGCCATGGCGACGGGGAGCAGCAGGCGGGCGAAGGAGCGGCCCGTGACTCGTACCTTGACGGTGACTCGCCAGCGCCCGTCCTTAGCCGGACGCGGCACGACCGTCGCCGTGGCGCGGGTGAGCGGGTGGTGGAGGGTACCGGTGACGGGTGGGGCCGTGGGGCGGCCGAGGCCCGCGGCGGAGGGCCACCACGTGCCGAGGTCGAGGTGAAGGCGCCCGCTGCCGCTGATGTACTTCGTCCATTTGCCGCCGCTTGCCCGCATCTTCCCCGAGAGCTCCGCCTCCCGTGGCCGTTCGACGCTGGTGAGCCTGAGCGCGCAGGCCATGTGTGTGGGGTTGGGGGAGTCGTCGCCGAGGGTGACGATCTCCAGGGCCGTCTCCCGCCGCCGGTCCCAGGCCAGCACCGTGAGCGCCGCGTCGAGATCCGGCTCCCCGTCCTCGTCGCTCCCGGGGTGGTATCGGGCGCCTGGTTGCAGATGGCGTCCCTCGCCCAAGAGCAGTTCCGGCAGCGGACGACCGTCGGGTAGCCGCAGCCGCGCCCCGTCATCTTCGAGACTCTCTGCTAGGTCGTGGAGCATGACGACGCATGACTCGAACCAGTGGCGGGGTACGGGGGCGAGTGTCACCGTGTGCTGAAAGCGGGCCATGCGCCAAGGGTGGCCGTCCGACGGCGCCGGATCAGGGTGGCGGCCGGGCAGCGACGAGCCCGGTTTGGTTGCCGGTTTCCTGGCCTTCGCGCCGGGGTTCCAGGTGATCCCCCGATCGTCTGTTCAGTCGGTACGGGCCGCCGTGTTCGCCGAGCCGGCGGGCGGGCTTCATTTCCTGGGCCGGACTGCGCGGCGCCAGTGAGGTGCGTGGGTGCGTGGTGAGGCGCGTCAGGAGGGCGACGCTCGTCTCCTGGAGTCCTCCTGCATCTTGATGCGCCGGTGACGCTTTCTTAGCGGGGACCGGCATCGAGGCTCGGGGGAATGCTGCCGGGTTCCGGCAATGCGGGGGCGGGTCTCCCGCAGGCAAGATGTCCCCAGGGGGAGCCACAGGCAGCCCCGGTGCTCGATACCGGCAGGGACGTCGGTCCCGGCACTGGGGCCCGGTCCTCCCCACAGGCCAGGTGCGATGACGTGGTGAGCGGGGGTGGACATGCGGGCCTTTCTTGAAGCGGCTACCGGCTTTCCCACCCTCCTGTTCACCGCCGCCCTCGTCGTGGTCGTCGGATTCTGGGTTCTCGTCGCTTTCGGCGCGGCCGGCTCCGACAGCTTCGACGCGGATGCGGATGCGGACCTCGATGCCTGGGGCATGGGCGGGGTGCCGGTGGCGGTCGCGTTCTCACTGCTGACCGTGCTCGCCTGGTTCCTCAGTCTGGGTACGGCGATCCTGCTGGATGCGTACGTGCCTTCGGGAATCCTCGGCGGGCTGCTGCGCCTGGTGGTGCCGCTCGGGGTGCTGCTCGCCGCTTGGCGGCTGACCCGCCTGTTCGTACGGCCGCTGCACCGCCTCTTCCCTGATGAACCCGAGCCGCCCCGGCACACCGAGGCCCGCATCGGCGACAGCACGACTTCGCCGTGTGCCGCCTACGACGTCGAGGAACCCTTGCGCCTCATGCCGCATGCGGCCGTGCTCGACTCTCGAGATCGCGCCGACGCGCCCTATCCGCGGGATCGCGCTGCCTGAGCCGCGTCGCCACCCGGATACGCCCCGGCGCCTTCCTCCCTCATCAATCAACTCCCTTATGCCTCAAGGACGTATGCCATGGATGCCATGACTGTGGGCATCGGCGTGCTCGTCGCCGTTGTCCTGCTTGCCACTCTCGCCCTGCTGTTCGTCTTCTCCCGGCTGTTCCGGAAGGTGGAGCAGGGCAAGGCGCTGATCGTCTCGAAGATGCGGAAGGTCGATGTGACCTTCACCGGGCAGGTTGTGCTGCCCGTGCTGCACAAGGCCGAGGTGATGGACATCTCGGTGAAGACCATCGAGATCATGCGGGCCGGCCGAGACGGGCTCATCTGCCGAGACAACATCCGCGCCGACATCCGGATCTCGTTCTTCGTGCGGGTCAACAAGACCGTCGAGGACGTCATCAAGGTCGCCCAGGCGATCGGCACGGCGCGGGCCAGCGACAAGGACACGCTGCAGGAGCTGTTCAACGCGAAGTTCTCCGAGGCGCTGAAGACCGTCGGCAAGCAGATGGACTTCACCGACCTCTACACCAAGCGCGAGGAACTGCGCTTCCGGATCATCGAGATCATCGGTATCGACCTCAACGGCTACAGCCTGGAGGACGCGGCGATCGACTACCTGGAGCAGACGCCGCTCTCCCAGCTCGACCCGGCCAACGTCCTGGACGCGCAGGGCATCCGCAAGATCACCGAGCTGACGGCCATCGAGCACGTACGCACCAACGAGTTCCAGCGCACCGAGGAGAAGGAGATCACCCGGCAGAACGTCGACGCCCGGGAGGCCATCCTCGAACTGGAACGCCGCCAGGCCGACGCCGAGATCAAGCAGAAGCGGGAGATCGACACCGTACGGGCCCGGGAAGAGGCCGAGACGGCACGGGTGATGGAGGAGGAGCGGCTGCGGTCGCAGGGTGCCTTCCTGAAGACCGAGGAGCAGTTGGGCATCCAGCGCGAGAACCAGGCCCGTGAGGTGGCCGTCGCGCAGAAGAACCGCGAGCGGGTCATCGCCATCGAGAACGAGCGCATCGAGAAGGACCGCCTTCTCGAAGTCATCGCCCGGGAGCGGGAGACCCAGCTGACGCGGATCTCCGCCGAGAAGGAGGTCGAGGCGGAGAAGCGGGAGATCGCCGAGGTCATCCGGGAGCGGGTCGCGGTGGACCGTACGGTCGCCGAGCAGGAGGAGTCCATCAAGAAGCTGCGCGCCTTGGAGGAGGCCGAGCGCGGCCGGCAGACGGTGATCATCGCCGCCGAGGCTCAGGCGCAGGAGAAGCTGGTCAAGGACATCAAGGCGGCGGAGGCGGCCGAGCAGGCGGCCACGCACCGGGCGGCTGAGCAACTCACGCTGGCGGAGGCGGGGTTGAAGGCCGCCGACCTGGATGCGCGGGCCAAGCTGCGGCTAGCCGAGGGCATCCAGGCCGAGGCGGCGGCCGAAGGACTCGCGGCCGTCCAGGTCCGCGACAAGGAGGCCGAGGTCATCGAGAAGGCCGGCCTCGCGGAGGCGGAGGCCACCGAGGCACGCCTCAAGGCGGAGGCCGAGGGCGCACGGGCGAAGGCTCTCGCGGAGGCCGAGGCGATCGGCGGCAAGCTGAAGGCCGAGGCGGCCGGTCTGACCGAGAAGGCCGCCGCGATGGCCGCTCTCGACGACGCGTCCCGCGGGCATGAGGAGTACCGGCTGCGTCTGGAGGCCGAGAAGGACATCCGGCTGGCCGGCCTGGACGTGCAGCGGCAGGTCGCCGAGGCACAGGCCACGGTGCTGGCGACCGGCTTGGAGAACGCCGACATCAACATCGTCGGCGGGGAGTCCGTCTTCTTCGACCGCCTCGTCTCCTCGATCGCGCTCGGCAAGAGCGTCGACGGCTTCGTACAGCATTCCGAGACCGCGCAGGCGCTCGCGGGGCCCTGGCTGGACGGCACGTCGAGCTTCACCGACGACCTGAGCCGCGTCCTCGGCTCGGTCTCCACGGCCGACGTGCAGAACCTGACCGTCTCCGCGCTCCTGATGAAGCTGATGAACACGGGCGGAGCCAACGCCGGCCGACTGGAGCAACTCATGGACCGGGCGGGCGAACTGGGCCTGGCCGACCTGCCGCTCGCCGAGCTCAACGGCGGCGTCAAGGCCTGATCACCCGCCCCACGAGTCCGGAGCTGCCGCACAGGGGACGGCAGCTCCGGACCCCGCTCCTCGAAGGGAAGCTGGACCATGGCAACCGGCCCGGACACCGGTACGTACGACGCGCTCGACACCGGCACGTACGAAGTGCTGCGCGACCGCCTCGCCGCGCAGGCCGCCGAGCTCGCCCGGCGCGCCGAGGCGCTGAATGCCCGCCGCACCGAGGAGTTCGGCTCGACTCGGCTCGAACTCACCGGCACCGAGCGCATTCGCACCGAGCACAACTGCGTTCCGCGCGACATCGTCGCCGTCGGCGACCACCTGTTGTTCGGCTACAACGTGTTCCTCGGCCTCAAGCCTGAGACGACGGTGGCCGACGTCTTCGCGATGCACGACCACGACTTGAACCGGCTGCCCGAGGACGCCGTCCCAGGTCTCCTCGACGACCCCGCGTTCGTACGGGAGTTCGCGGCCCTCTACCGCTACTACCGTCAGGCCCACCTCCTCCAACTGCGCCGAACCGACGGCAAGTTGCTTGCGGTGTTCCAGACCGGGGAGAAGGCCGAGGACATCCGCGTCCTGCGCTGGGCGCTGTCCGACGACGGCCGGGCGACCTTCCTGGACGCGCGCGGCGAGCGCGATCACGTATTCCCGCCCTCCCACGACTTCGAGTGGATCGACGCGACCCGCGAGGACCACGTCCTCGGCCGCCACCCGCACGTGTCCGTCCAGGGCGAGGTCTTCGTCGAGACGGTCAGCGGCACTCTTACCGTCAAGGTCGAGGACAACACCGAGACCGGGGAGGGGATTTAC
Organism: Streptomyces sp. NPDC048825; assembly: GCF_043198355.1. NCBI lineage: Bacteria > Bacillati > Actinomycetota > Actinomycetes > Kitasatosporales > Streptomycetaceae > Streptomyces > Streptomyces sp. NPDC048825. Next base: position 15,855 of record NZ_JBICUR010000009.1, on the reverse strand, counting down.
GCCGAGCCGGTCGACGAGCGGCTGCAGTCCCTCGCCGACGCGGACATCGCCCACGCGCGCGTGGGCGCCCTGGTCCTGCTGCGGATCCGCCCCTACAAGGAGGACGCCCACCGATACCTGGTGTTCAACACGCTCACCAAGGCCGTCGTACGGCTCGACGGCATCGGGCAGGCCTGCCGCCGCCTGCCCGAGGACCAGGGCATCGTCTTCCCGGGCGGCTACTGCCTGGCCACGGGCGCGTACAAGACCTTCGACGGCACGGACACGGCCGACCTGGAGTTCGAGCGCGTGGTCCGCTCGCCCAACGGCGAGGACGTGCTGTTCGCGTTCCACGCGCGCGTGGAGGGCCGCAGCCTGCTGCTGCCCTACAACATGATCCGCAAGGAGGTCGCCACCCCGCTGTCCTGCCACGGCTGGGCCCTGTTCGACGACGGCACGCTCATGGTCCTGCGCGCCGACAGCGACGAGCCGGCCCGCGTGCACCCCATCCAGCTGTGGCGCTCCCCGTACGTCTCCGACACGCACGCCGCCACCGCACCCACCGGCACCGGACCGCTGGCCCGCGTCGGCAACGCCGACCTCGTACGCGGTATCTCCGACTGTCTGTCCGTCACGCGCGCCGTCGCGGACATGACCCCGGCCGGCGAGGTGTACGAGGCCCTGGTCGACGCCTGCGTGCGAGCGGCCGACACCTACCACTGGCTCGGTGACGACGAACTGGGCGACCTGCGCACCCCGCTGGACGCGGTCCGTGCCACGGCCGGGCAGGTGCTGACCGAGTTCGAGACCGTGCAGGACCTCACCCGGCAGGCTGCCAACGCGCTTGGTGAGGCGGCCCAGCGCATCGCCTCGCTCGTACGGCGCCTGCGCGGCGAGGCGCCACGGGACGCCGCCGCCTGGGTGAGCGGCCTGACCGAACTGCGCCACTCCCAGGGGCATCTGCTGACCCTGAAGGAGATGCGGTACGCGGACACCGCTCGCATCGACGAACTCGCCGCCGATGCCGAGGCGGACCTGGCCACCTTCGGGCAGCGTGCCGTCGCCTTCCTGGCCCGCGAGGACGCCTTCACCGGCCACCACCAGGACCTCGAGCAACTCGTCACGGACGCCGAGTCGATCACCACCGTCGCCGAGGCCGCACCCGTCACGGCCCGCCTCGACGAACTGACCGACGGGCTGCAGACCGTCACCGAGGTCGTCGCCGGACTCGACATCGGCGACGCCACGGTCCGTACGTCCATCCTGGAGCGCATCGCCGAGGTCCTGGGCGGCGTCAACCGCGCCCGCGCCACACTCGACGCCCGCCGCCGCGAACTCCTCGACCACGAGGGGCGCGCCGAGTTCGCCGCCGAGTTCGCGCTCCTCGGCCAGTCCGCCGCCGGCGCGCTCACGGCCGCCGACAGCCTGGAGTCCTGCGACGAGCAACTCGCCCGCCTGCTCGTCCAGTTGGAGAACCTGGAAGCCCGCTTCGCCGACTTCGACGACTTCCTCGGCGAGCTGGCGGACAAGCGCACCGAGGTCTACGAGGCGTTCTCCGCACGCAAGCAGACCCTCGCCGACGCCCGCGCCCGCCGGGCCGAACAGCTCGCCGCCTCGGCGTCCCGGGTCCTGGAGACGGTGGCACGCCGCGCCGCCACGCTCGCCGACACCGACGCGGTCAGCACCTACTTCGCCTCCGACCCGATGGTCGCCAAGGTCCGGCGTACGGCGGACGAGCTGCGCGAACTGGGCGACCAGGTGCGCGCGGAGGAGCTGGACGGCCGGCTGAATGCCGCCCGTCAGGAGGCGTCCCGCGCCCTGCGCGACCGCACCGATCTGTACGCCGACGGCGGCCGCACCCTCCGCCTGGGCCGCCACCGCTTCGCTGTCAACACCCAGCCGCTCGACCTCACGCTGGTTCCGCACGGTGACGGTCTCGCCTTCGCGCTCACCGGCACGGACTACCGCTCACCGGTGACGGACCCGGAGTTCGCGGCCACCCGCCCGTACTGGGACCGGCCGCTGCCCTCCGAGTCCCCCAACGTCTACCGGGCCGAACACCTCGCCGCCCGGCTCCTGGACGAGCACGGCGCGGCCGCGCTGGCCAAGACCGGCGACCTCGCCATCCTCGTACGGCAGGCCGCGGAGGCGTCGTACGACGAGGGCTACGAGCGCGGCGTCCACGACCACGACGCGACCGCGATCCTCGCCGCGTTGCTACGGCTGCACGAGGGAGCGGGCCCGCTGCGGCACCGGCCTGCCGCCCGCGCCGCCGCCCAGCTCTTCTGGGCCCACGGCACCACTGATGACGAGCGCGCGTTCTGGACTCGCCGAGCTGTGTCGCTGGCCCGCGCCCGCGACACGTTCGGGCTCGCCCCCGCGATCGCCGACTTCGAGAGGGAGCTGGCGGAGGCGATCGGCGCGTGGGCCGGGACGCGCGCCGCGATGGCGGGCTCCGTGGCTGCCGCGGCGGCGACGCTGCGAGGGCCGAGCGCTGAAATCGGCGTGGTAGCCGGTCCCGCCACGGTGGGGAGCGTGCAGACCGGATCCGCCACGGCCGGTGGGACGCCGACCGGGCGCGCCGACCAGGCACTCGCCGCCGCGTACCTCTTCGAGGAGCTGACCAGGGGCCCCGACGGGTTCGTCATCAGCTCGGCCGCGCGCACGCTGCTCGACAAGTTCCGCCGTACGGTGGGCACTTCCGCGTACGACGAGGATCTCGCCGCGCTCGACGACCTCGCCGTACGCCGCCAGCTGGTGGAGGCGTGGCTGTCCGCGTACATCTCCGCCACCGGCAAGGACCTCGACCCCGGTGACCTCGCCGAGTCCGTGGCCGCCGAACTCTGCCAGGACCTGGCGCGCTACGAGTCCGACGCGCCGCTGACCGAGACGGTCGAGGGACTGCTGGGCTCCCACCCGCGCATCACCGGCCGTACGCTCACAGTCCGCATCGACGAACTCCTCGCCCGCACCGGCGACTTCCGCACCCGTTACGTGCCCGGCCACCGCGCCTACCAGCGGCAGCGCACCGCCTTGGTCGCCGCCGAGCGGTCCCGTATCCGACTGGACGAGTACCGCCCGCGAGTGATGACCGCGTTCGTACGCAACCGCCTCATCGACGAGGTCTACCTGCCCCTCATCGGCGACAACCTCGCCAAGCAGCTCGGCACGACCGGTGACGGCAAGCGGACCGACAGCGGAGGTCTGCTGCTGCTCGTCTCGCCGCCCGGCTACGGCAAGACGACGCTCATGGAGTATGTCGCCGACCGCCTCGGTCTTGTCCTGGTCAAGGTCAACGGCCCGGCCCTCGGGCACGCGGTCACCTCGCTCGACCCGGCCGAGGCCCCGAACGTCACCGCCCGCCAGGAGATCGAGAAAATCAACTTCGCGCTGGAGGCGGGCAACAACACGCTCCTCTACCTCGACGACATCCAGCACACCTCGCCCGAGCTGCTGCAGAAGTTCATCCCGCTGTGCGATGCCACGCGCCGTATCGAGGGCGTGCGGAACGGCGAGCCGCGCACCTATGACCTGCGGGGCAAGCGCTTCGCGGTCTGCATGGCGGGCAACCCCTACACCGAGTCGGGCAGCCGCTTCCGCGTCCCGGACATGCTGGCCAACCGTGCCGACGTATGGAACCTCGGTGACGTCCTGACCGGCAAGGAGGACGCCTTCGCGGTCAGCTTCATCGAGAACGCCCTGACCGCGACCGCGGTCCTGGCCCCCCTCGCGGGCCGCGACCGCGCCGACCTCGACCTGCTGATCCGGCTGGCCGAGGGCGACTCCACCGCTCGCGCCGACGACCTCACCCACCCGTACGCCCCCGCCGAACTGGAACAGATCCTCGCCGTCCTGCGCCACCTGCTCACCACGCGCGAGACGGTCCTCGCGGTGAACGCGGCCTACATCGCCTCCGCCGCGCAGACCGACAGCACGCGCACCGAGCCGCCCTTCCGACTCCAGGGCTCCTACCGCAACATGAACAAGATCGCCCAGCGCATCCAGCCCGTCATGAACGACGCGGAGCTGGCCGCCGTCCTGGACGACCACTACACGGCCGAGGCCCAGACCCTCACCACCGGAGCCGAGGCCAACCTGCTGAAACTGGCCGAGCTACGCGGCACCCTCAGCACCGGACAGGTCGCACGCTGGGCCGAGTTGAAGGCCACGTACGTCCGCACACAGACCCTCGGCGGCCCGGACGGCGACCCCCTCACCAGGGCAGTTGCCGCCCTCGGTCTCCTCGCAGACCGCGTCGCCGCCGTCGAGTCGGCCATCACCCGCGCCACCGACCCCCGCCACTTCATGGCCAACCCCGCAGCCCGCCACGCGGCACGCCCGGCCCCTGATCCCGGGGAGCGCTGAGGTGCCCCGGGCGGCGCGCCCTGCGCAAGGCGCTCGATCGGCAGGCGCGGGACCGGACGGAGCGGCATTTTCCATCGGTGGGCCCTGCTGACCCTCCGGCCCAAGGCAGCTTTGTCACGGACAGAGACATGACCCGGTGGCGTGCCTAATGTGGCTCGCATGGAACGGCGCAGCAAGAAGCGTGCCTCAGTAGGCGACACCCACCGTGTGGCTGCCGTCGCAGTGGTCCATGACCGTTACTGGGCGCGGGAGCTGCGCAGCGCGGTGTTCTATGGAGTGCTGCTCTTCGGGATGCTGATGCTGCTCGACTGGGGGCTCGTGGGGCTCACCGCCACGCGCGCCGTGCTGTGGGCCGCACTCGCCGTGCTGCTCCTGATCATCCTGACGCCGCCACGAGTGAGCGCGGAAAACGGTGGACTCGACGCACGCGGGCTCGTGTCCCACCACCACGTGCGCACCGACCAACTGGCGGCCGTGCGGATGTCCGAAGGGGTCGCCGAGCGGTTGGTCCTGAGCGATACGTCCGGTGGACGGCTGGTGCTGGACCCGCGTGTCCTGGTCACCAACCCGCTGCTGTGGCACGAGCTGGATCAGGGTGCGCGCCGGTCCCTGGAGCAGGGGACGCTGCGGTCTGGCATGCCGGTGCTGGAACGGCTGAGGGTGCGGATCGACGCCGAGGCATGGCGCGGAATCCTTCGGGTCTCCGGCATGGAATAGCCCGTACGCGCCGAGGGGTCGCGCCCGGTCACGTGGTAGTCACCTCACGTGGTACTCAACGCCCCTGTGGCACCCAGGAGTTCATGGAGCAGGTGCGAGGCGGTGATCACACCCAGCAGATGCGTGCCGTCCTTGGCCTTCTCCGCCACCGCCACCAGCGGGCTGCGTACCTGTGCCATCAGCGCGGCCACCTCCAGCGCGGTGTCGTCCGGGTCGGCGATCGGCGGCGGGGCCGCCTTGCTGGACAGGCAGTCCCCGACGCGGCGGCCGGCCAGCGCCTGGCAGAGCCGGTCGGCATGCTTTTCGTCGACGACCGCGGCGAGCGTGGGGTCCTCGATGACGTATGCGGGCACCAGCACCTTGATCATCTGGGAGGCGGGCAGGATCGCCTTCGGCTCGCCCCGCTCGTCGAGCACCAGCAGACCGGGCAGCTTGTGCTCGGCCATCAGCCGGGCCGCCTCCAAGGCGTCACTGTCGACGCTCACCGTTTCGTATCCGACCGCCAGGTCACGAGCTCGCACGACCGGCTCCTCATCTGATGGAAATGTTCCTGTACACAGCGTCGTACGCATTCGGGACGCGGGCCAGGTCATTGACACGAAACATACGCGGCGATCCCCACTGAACGCGGATCGCGTCACTCCGATCACGAACCGTGACCGTCACGCGCCTCGGGGATTGACAAGAGCGGCGACCACATATCCGAGCCCCGACCGACGGCGAAGCACGGCTCCATGCGGCCTCCGGAGGCCGCATGGCCGCAGCGCGGTGCCCGAGCGGGATGTCCCGCCAGGGCAGCTTCCTGACCTGGGCGTACAAGCCGGGATGGTTCTTCTTCACCACAGCCACGTAGTGAGCGCCGCGGCCGATCAGACAGGCCCCGTCAGCGCGTCGGCGGTCACCACCGTGTTCTGTAGATCCAGGCCGTCCAGAAGGGGTGCGAAGGAGGGAATCTCGTTGCTCTTGGAGGCGACCTGCTGCTGGGCCAGGACCACGCTGTGGTGGTCCATCGCCATCAGCAGCTGGATCGCTGTGGCGGTCTTGGTCCGTGACCCGCGTACCACCTTGCCGTCGACCGAGATCACCCGCCGCACCGGTCCCTTCTTCGTCTCCGGCTCGGCCGGGGCGGCGTTCTGGCCTGCAGATACGCGCTGATCACCGCGCCCAGCGCGTCACTGTCCACACGCTGCAGCAGGCGGCGCACAGTTGCGCGTGCGGTACCGGTCGCAGGCCGGTGAGTGGATCGGCCGCGAAGCCGAGGACACCCAGCACATGCTGCGGGGTCTGTGAAAGGGGAGGGTGAAGGGGCATTTCATCGTGAAGTAGAGGGGCTGATTCCGCGCGCCCTTCGTGTCGACTCCACGCTCGTCGCCTTCCGCCTCAACACCCTGCTGGACGCCACCGCCCGTACCGCACGACCGACGTCGACGAAGTGAGCATCAGCGGCCGGGCAACGGGAAGCGGCTGGCGAAACCGCGGACCCGCGCCTAACGTCAGTGCTCTTGAGCCACCGGTGGCATGCGGCGTGGGGAGTCGGGTTGTCCTTCTTGAAGTTCGCGGGTGATGAAGTGCTGGAGATGGCGGGCACGCTGGAGACCAGCGGTGGTCAGATGAAGTCCGCCTCCAAGGAGATGAAGCACGCCGACTCCTCGCAGATCGGGCACAGCGGCCTCGAGTCCGCCTGTGACGACTTCGCGGACTCGTGGGACTACGGCTTCGGGGAGCTCTCCAAGCTCACCAAGGGCGTCTCGAAGTTCGCCAAGAAGGCGAGAGAGGAATTCACCAAGCTGGACCAGAAGCTGTACGACGACTTGAAGAAGAAGACGAGCGAGGGCAAGAAGTAGCCCGCGCCCGCTGCCCTCCAGGCTCAGCGGTTCTCCTTCGGTACGTCGAAGGTGAACGTCCGGCCTATCTGTGCCAGGCGCCCGCAGTAGGAGTCCAGCAGGAACACCGACGGCGTGGAAATCGTCACGTACGCACAGTAGCCGCGCGGCGCCGGAACGATCAGCTGGAGCAAGGCCATGGGCAGCGTCGGCCGCACCGCCTCCCCCGTACCGGCGACGTCCGCGATGCCGGTCTCGGCCGCGAACGCGGCGGGCAGGGTGAGCAGTCGCAGGGACGCGGACATGACGCCGGGCCCGGACGGCAGCTTGGCCGCCAGCAGCATGTCCTGCCTGCCTTGCACACCCTTGCCCAGCGCGAAGTCCAGCTCCTGGAGCTCACGTTCGCCCGCGAAGAACTTCTGCTCCTTCGCCCGGTAGATGCCCTCGGCGGCCAGCAGCCGGTCGCGGTGCCCGCTGGGCTTCACGGTGACGGCGAGCAGGCCCATGGAGAGCCGCTCGTCACCGTCAACGTCCTCGGTGCCCAGGCACATAGCGGTGAGGACGACTGTCTCCTCGCCGCCCGCCGACAGCCCCGGCAGGGTGGCGCGCAACTGCTGGGTGGCGGAGGCGAGTTGCTCCTCGTCGGCGTCCGGGATGAGCTTCGCCAGTGATTCCCGCCAGCCGTCGGAGGCGGTGTGGTCGGGCAGGCGGACGAACTCGTCGGGGACCGTGTACTGGAAGGCGTACGGGATCTCGCGTGCGGCGGCGGCTTCGACGGGGCTCTGGGTCATGCGACGGTCCCGAAGTTCGAGGGCTGCAGGCCCCTCGTGAAGCTGTCCCCGGCGGACGTGAGCGTCGTGCCGGTGTCGAACCGCGGTCCCAGCGGGCCGGGTGCCATGGTCCTGGGCTCGTTGTCCGGCGCCTCGTAGTCGAAGAATGCGGCCCCGGGACCGACCAGAGGGATGTCGGAGATGTTCCAGTCGCCGTCCAGCCACCGGCCCTCGTTCGTGTTGGAGCCCGCCGCGAAGCCCACGCCGGTGACCGTGCCGACGACGTCGAGCGTCCTGCCGGTGGCGACATGAACCCAGCCCTGGCCGGACATGGCGAAGCCGCGCAGGGAGTTGGACATGCCGCTGGGGATCTTGGCGATGTTGCCCCAGGCACCGGGGCCGATCTTGCCGAGTGTCGCCATGAACCCCTCGGACGCCCGCAGCGCCCGCCCGGACTGCACCATCAACCGCCCGGCCTGGGCCAGCTTGGCGCCCGCGAGCCCCACGCCGCCGGCGACCACGCCGAGCGCGTCCCAGGCGAGGGTCTGCCAGGTCACGCCCTCCGCGCCGCCGATCATGGCGGCGCTGTGCGCGGCCAGCGCGCCGATGCCGACGATGAGGCCGATCAGGCCCAGCGCTCCGACGCCGGTGCCCAGGGCCAGGGCGACGAGGCAGATGACGCCGATGACCATGGCGATATCGGCGAGGATGTCGCCGACCAGCTTCCAGAAGTTCGGGTCGCTCAGGATGTTCCAGGCGTCGGCGAGGAAGTCCGTGAAGCCGTCCACCAAGTCGTCGAACCAGCCGGGCTCGGGCGGTGCGTCGTCCGCGGCGTCCTTGATCGTGCGGGCGGTGGCGTCGGCGGCGGTGGTGTACTCGATGTGCAGGGTCCGCGCCCGGCTGCGTACGTCCTCCAGCTCGTCGTTGGCCGTCTCGTACGCCTTCTGCTTGCCCCGCTTGTCCTTGTCGTGCTCGTCCTTCTCCTTCTCGGAGAGCGTGGTCGTGTCCTTCGGCAGCCCGTCCAGGTTGCCCTTCGCGGTGCTCACCTTCCGGGCGGCCGCGGCGGCCTCCTCCTCCAGCCTGCGGGCCCGCGACTGGAAGCCGTCGAGGCTGGTCTCCCAGTTCGACAGTGCCCGGTGGGCCGAACTGATCGAGTCCAGCGCCTTCTTGAGGTACGGGGGGATCTTCTCGACGGATTTGGTGAACGTGTCGGCGGACTTGCCCACCCAGATCCCGTCGGACGTACCGATCTTGCTGAGCTGCATCTGGGCGGTGCCGCTGTCGCGGTTGACCCGTCCGATAGCGGAGACCATCAGCCGCACGGTTTCCAGGTCTCCCGGTGCCGGATCGAACCCGAGATTGGGATACTTCGACGAACCCACCGCTCATCCCCCTACAACTGCCGCTCGCCTCCCGTCCGTGGGGAGCCGGATCATCCAGGTGACAGGAAGCTATCCGTGATGTGAGCGGTTCCGCCATCGTCGTGACCACACCGCTACGGCATGCTGACAGCGCCCACAAAACCGGAACCAGGAGGCGTGATGTTCCTGCAGCCCCAGCTGAAGGCCCTGCTGCGGGACGGCTCGCAGGGCGCGCAGCGTCACGACGCCCGCAATCTGCAGCGGTCCTGGCGGAAGTTCGCGGCCTTCTCCTACGTCGCCGAGCAGTACGGCTATCGATACGAGGGGCTGTCCCCGATCTCGCCGAAGGGGAGCCCGAACCCGTACTTCGCCTTCCGTCGCCTGCCAGACGCCGTCGAGCGAGCGACCCGCACCGCCGAGCGGTACCCGACTGCGCTGCAAGGCGGTCAGCTGCCGGGCATGCGCCCTGGCGGGGGGCGTCTGCGTCCGCTGCCCGAAGCCCAGCGCGACGTCGACCTGCTGCACGCCCGCATCCTGGTCGACTACAGCCGCACTCACCGGCGGCGCGGCCTGATCGCGCTCGTGATCCTCCCGGTCGCCATGCTCATCCCGCTCTCCCAGACCGGCTTCACCCCGACCGCCCTGCTGGTCTGCGCCGCCGTCTGGCTGCTCTTCGCCGCGCTGTGGGCACTTGGCCTGTTTCTCGCCCGGCGTCGCCTCACGAAGTACGGGCGCATCCTGACCGCGGCCGGAATCGACTGGCCGCCGGCGCGAGCGCGTACGTGATTGCCGGGATCGGGAAGACGCTCAGGGCACGACCTTGCCGATGACGGTCAATGCTCCGGGGGGTGGCCAGGTAATGCCGGAAGACGACCTCCGCTGCCTCCAGCCGGGTCACCTCCGCCTCGGTCTCGGCCAGTTCCCTGCGCAGCGGCACCACCCGCTCCTCCAACCCATTGGCGGCGTGGAGAGACCCTCTGTGCACCTGGCGTGCTGCAGTCTGTGGATGACGCAGCAGCCGTCCGTCAGGCGAGGGCGAAGTAGCGCAGCCACACGTAGCCGACGGAGAGCGCGACAGTGACGACGGTGACGACAAGTCCGTACTTGGTGAACTGCCAGAAGGAGATGGGCTGTCGGTTTCGTTCGGCGATGCCGAGCACGACCACGTTCGCGGAGGCGCCGATGGCGGTGGCGTTGCCGCCGAGGTCGGCGCCGATGGCCAGGGCCCACCACATGACGTGGTTGCCCGACCCGCCCATCGACTGCACGAGGTCGCTGGTGATCGGGGCCATGGTGGCGACGTACGGGATGTTGTCGACGATGCCGGACAGCACGGCCGACGCGCTCAACAGCAGCATCGAGCCGCCGAGTTCGTTGTCACCGATCGCGTCGGCGAGAGTCTTGGAGACCTCGCCGATGACGCCGGTCTCGATCAGTCCGCCGATCATGATGAACAGGCCGGCGAAGAAGGCCAGGGTGGGCCATTCGACCTCGCCGAGAACGTCGCCCGTCTCCACGGCGGAGATGGCGATGAGCAGGCCCGCGCCGAGCAGCGCGACCACGCTGGGCTCGTAGTGCAGGACCGGGTGCAGCACGAAACCGATGACGACCAGGGCGAGCACCACGAGCCCTTGGACGAGCAGACGAGGGTCATGGATGGCCTCGCGCTCCTCCAGCGCCATGACCTCGTCGGCGCGCGCCTCGTCATAGACGAAGGACTTGCGGAACAGGAAGCGGCACAGCGCGACGAGCACCACGATCAGGATCGCGGACAGCGGGGCGAGATGGACCAGGAAGTCGTTGAAAGTGAGCCCGGCCCGGCTCGCGATGATGATGTTCGGCGGGTCGCCGACCAGCGTCGCCATACCGCCGATGTTCGAGGCCAGCACCTCGGCGATCAGGAAGGGCGCAGCCGGCAGGGACAGCCGCTCGCACACCAGCAGCGTGACCGGCGCGATGAGCAGGACCGTGGTGACGTTGTCGAGCAGCGCCGAGGCCATGGCGGTGATGACGATCAGCATCACCATGACCCGGAAGGGTTTGGCCTTGGCCCGTTTCACGGACCAAATCGCCAGGTATTCGAACATGCCGGTCTTCTTTAGCACGCCGACGATCATCATCATGCCCAGGAGCAGGAAGATGACGTTCCAGTCGACCCCGCTGTGCTCGGAGAAGAAGGCCGACTTGTCGTCGGTCGCCCCGATCGCCAGCATCAGCGCGGCGCCGCCGAGGGCTGCCCCCACACGATGGATCTTTTCGCTGATGATCAGGCCGTACGTCGCCACGAAGACGACGATTGCCGCCCAGCTCTGCCAGCCGTTCACGATCCTCCGATGAGTCGTTCCATGAGGCGGGCGGCCGTGACGGCGCCCACCAACTGGGCACGGTCGCCGTCGCGTTCCACGACGGCGACGAGCGGGCTATGTGCGCGGGCCATGAGGGCGGCGATCTGCAGGACACCCGCGTCCGGCCCGACGACCGGCGCCCAGAAACGGCGCCGCGGCAGCCATTCGGCAACCGTGAGTCCGGCCATCCTCTCCGGCACGTCGTCGAGGCACCGGTCGTCGAGCACTGCGGTGAGTGGCGGGTCCTCCAGCGCGTACTCGGGCAGCAGCTGCCCGATGAGCTGGGAGCCGGGCACGATGGCGTACGGCTGTTCGTCGGTGTCGACGACCAGCAGTGCGGGCAGTTGGTGTTCGGCCAGCAACAGGGCCGCCGTGGTGGCGTCGTCGTCTGTGGACACGAACGGGTAGGGCTCGGCAAGTTCACGCGCCGACATGGCCGGTCTCCTTCTTGGTGCGGGCGGTGTCCTCGTCGTGGCGGGCACCGGGCACACCGGCCAGCTCGTCGACGTGGAACAGGCGGGCGATCGGCACGTCAGTGCTGCTGTGCGCGACGATCGAGAAGGCGATGCAGACGGCGATGAGCGTGAACGCCTCCTCGCCCTGCGGTATCCCGGCCTGCAGCACCAGCAGCCCGTAAACCACCGAGGCGAACCCCTTCGGGCCGAACCAGGCGGCGACCAGCTTCTCCCGCCGGTCGAACCGGGTGCCCAGCAGCGAGAGCAGCAGCGACGCCGGCCGGATCAGCACGATGGCCAGGACGACGGCGACATAACCGCCCACCGACAGGTCCCCGAAGAGCTGCGGGGTGAGCAGCGCACCGAACACCAGCAGTGCCGCGAACTTCGCCAGCTCGGCCAGCGCCTCGCCGAGCGGTTCGAACGCTGTCTTCGCCTCCGGGGAGCGGGCGGTGAGGACGGCGCCCGCGGAGAACGCCGCGAGGTAGGGGTTGGCATGGGTGAGGTGGCACGTGGCGTACAGGATCACGCCGATCGCCAGCGGCAGCAGCGGTTGCAGCTTGGGCTCGGCGCCCAGCAGCCGGAAGCGTACGAGGCCGATCACGGTCAGCGGCAGCACGACCCCGAAGACCAGGCCGAGGACCAGCTCCAGCGCGATCTTCGCCAGGGACGCCTCGGCGTGCCCGGCTGTGGGTCCGGCCGCGGCGATGAAAATGAGGACGACCGGCAGGGCGAGCCCGTCGTTGATGCCGCTCTCCACGTTCAGCAACTGCCGCAGTTTCGCGGGGACTTCCTTACGACCCACTATGGCCGAGGCGAACACCGGGTCGGTCGGTGCCAGGACGGCGCCGACCAGGAAGGACGTCGTCCAGTCCAGGCCCACCAGGAAGTGCGTGATCAGCGCCATGCCGATGAACGCGAGCGGCATGCCGAGCCCGAGGGCGCGGGCCGGGTTCTTCCAGTTGGCGCGCAGGGTCGGGAAGGAGACGTGCATGCCATCGGTGAACAGCACCGCGAACAGCGCCAGATCGGCCGTAACAGACACGATGTCGCTGTCCGGAGTGATGTGGATCAGGCCGAGGAAACCGTCGCTGACCAGGGCACCGCCGACAAGAAACAGGAAGGAGGTGGACAGCACCGTCCGGGCCGCCAAGCCCGACAGCAGCACCGCGATGAGCAGCGCCACCCCGAAGACCACGACAAGCACCATGAGCCCGACCCCGATCGGTGAAGAGAGTTATCTCAAGACCGCCGACCAGGCTTCCCGGCACACCGAAGGGAACCCTACACGTTCTTTATGCGGCATTAACAGGTCCTCTGCGTGCACTCGAGCGGCCCGAAGATTGCCGGATTCCGGCATAGTCAGCTGCCTTCGGCTCTTCCTGCCCCAGTACTCCGCCACCCAGGGACTCCTGGTCGCGCGGTATCCGGAGACCGCGGCGGTGCTCCGGACGGGTGCGCCGACCACATGAGCCGCCGCATGGAACGATCCACCTCACTGGGGGCCGCCGTCGTTGTCCGACAGGGCACGGGACAGGCCGACCTGGCGCAGGACCGACTGCGCCCGGTCTTCGGCATGTGTGATGACCAGCCGTGTGCCCCGCCCGGGGGTGCATCAGGGGCTCCGGGGCAGGCGGGCATGTCCGCCGACCAGGCTTCCCGGCACACCTGCGGGCAGCGTATGGCCGTAACAGCGGGAGCGCCCGACATGTCCTCCCTTCGGTGACCTGCCGCGGCTCCTCGCCGCTGGTGTCCTGACCCAGCCAAACCCTTCGCCCATGTGTCGCCATGTTCTACGCGCTTGCAGCAATCCGGCAGCGCTTTCGCCCCCGACGGATCGCGTGCCCTGGCGCATGCGCTAAAAAGGCGTCAGCGGTGCACCAACGGATCCGGGGGCGTACATGGCGGGGCGAGACGTATCCGAGGAGTACCAGGAGTACCTGGCCGGGTACGCCCGCATCCTGGCTGACGCCTCCGAGACCGGCCGTCGCCTGACCCGGGAGGAACTCGACTCGCGCCGTGTCCTGGGCGAGCAGGCGGCGGAGGCCGGTCTCGGCCTGCGTGCCCTGGTCGGTGCCCACATGGCCGCCACCCGGGCCGGCCGACCGACCGCGAACGGTGCATCCATGGACAGCGTGCTGGCCGCCGCGGCACAGGCCATCGACGCGTTCGCCGAGGGCTACGAACGGGCCCAACATCTGGCCGTACGCCAAGAAGAGGCCGCCCGCCGCGAGTTCATCGACGACCTGCTCTATGGCCGTAGCGACCTGGGCCGACTGGCTCAGCGCGCGGAACGCTACGGGCTGCGGCTGGCCTCCGCGCACGCGGTCGCCGTGGCGCGCGGCAAGGACGCGTACGGCGAGGGAGACCCGGTCCCTCGTGAGGTGGAGCGCGCGTTGATCGGCCGGTTCAGTGACCGCAGCATCCTGCTCACCACCAAGGACGGCCGGCTCGTGTGCATCGCCCCCGGCGACCAGGACGAGGTCGTCACCTACTTCGCCAAGCAGGCGTTCGCCGCCACCGACGGGGGACAGGTGGCGATCGGCCGCCCGCAGCCCGGCGCGGCCGGTGTCGTCCAGTCGTACGAGGAGGCGTTGAACGCCCTCGGCCTTGCCGAACGCCTGGAACTCGACGCGCCCATCCTCCGCGCCGCCGACCTCCTCGTCTATCCCGTCCTCACCCGCGACCGGCAGGCCATGGCCGACCTGGTGCAGAGCACCCTCGGCCCGCTCATCGCGGCCCGCGGCGGCGCCCAGTCGCTCCTCGACACCCTCACCGCGTACTTCGACTCCGGCTGCGTGGCCGCGGAGGCGGCCCGGCGGCTGTCACTGAGCGTGCGCGCCTTCACCTACCGCCTGGATCGCATCCACAAGCTCACCGGCGCGAACCCTGCCGACCCGGTGCACCGCTACACACTGCAGACCGCGGTGATCGGGGCCCGGCTCCTGGACTGGCCGACGAAGTCCTTCTGAGGGGTGCGGGTCCGCACGTGGCGGCAGAGTAAGTGCGTGTTTCTAAGCCCCGGTTCTGAGTAGACGCTGGCCTGGTGTCCGAGGACGCCGGTCGGGCCGGGGAAAGGATCTGCGGGTGCTGCGGCGAACGGCTGAGGCCGGGAGCCCGGCCCGGGGCGCTGTTCGTCGGTGTGTCGGTCCGGGCAGTGGCGTCGGGAACGGCGGTTGCGCAGGCGGCTGGCGGCCGTTCAGGGCGATACGGGCGAGGTGGAGTGCCCGGAGTGCGGGGCCCGGTGGGTGGTCGGCGTCGACCGCCGCTCGGATGCGTTGTTCTGCTCGCGGCGGTGCAAGGTGAGGGCCTGGAGGCGCCGGGCGACGCGGGCCTCCGCATCAATCAAGCCTGGGCCGACCCGAACGCCGGCTTCGCACTCACTCTCGCCACCGCTCACTGACGCACTTCTTCATGCCCGCCAACCGCTTCGGCCACATCGCCCGCAGCACCTTGATCCGCGCCGCCTCGACCTGACCGACCCCCAGGGCGGCATCGAGCGCGTGACCGTCGACGCGGACGGGCTGATCAGGGTGCTGCGGGTGCTCAGCTTGGAGAGCGACGGCGCCTGACACGCCAGATGGGACGGGAGCCGGTGGTGGCGATCGTGACCGGTTCCCGTCCCGCAAGCCGGGAACGAGCCCGCTCCCGCCACGCCCCACAGGTCTCGGCAGAGGTAGGCCCAGCACTGCATCGGAGTTGGCCGTTCAACCGCCTTGTGGCCGTGCCCGTGCCTCAAGGAGCAGCGGCCCAGCGGTATCCCACAACCCGTCCGGCACGTTCCAGCGCCACGTTCACAGCCCCATACCGGGTCAACGTCCACGTCGGCAAGGACACGGTCTAAGACCAATGCCGTTGCTTTATGGGTCTGCGGGTTGGGGTCGTTTGATGCGGATGGCTTGGGTGCCGGTGCGGGTGGGCTGGGGCCAGGCGTGGTGCTCGGCTCGCTTGAGCCAGTAGTTGGACATCTTGCGCTTCACGACACGGGGCTGGCTGCGGAGTCGTCTGGCGGGCAGGAGTCTTTCCAGGAGGTCCTCTTG
>NZ_JBICUR010000008.1:0-371828 GCF_043198355.1 Streptomyces sp. NPDC048825 | reverse complement strand
ATCTGGCACCCCGACGCCGTCAGCTCGGCGATCTGCTGCAACGTGGCACCGATGTCCGACGTACGCGTCGTCGTCATCGACTGCACCGACACGGGCGCCCCTCCGCCGACAGCCACCGGCCCGACCTGGATCTGCCGCGAGACGCGGCGCTCCGCGATCGGCCGGACCGGCAGCTCGGGGACGCCCAGGGAAACTGCGGTCATGACGTCACCCGCGGTTTCCGGAGACGGTCTCGCGGGCGGCGCGCAGGGACTCCTTGAGGGAGCCCATGGTGGCCAGGACCGCGGTGGGCTCGTACCCGCAGTGCGCCATGCAGTTGGCGCAGCGCGGGTCCTTGCCCCGGCCGTAGGCGTCCCAGTCGGTGTCCTCGATGAGTTCCCGGTACGTCGTGACGTACCCGTCGCTCATCAGATAGCAGGGCTTCTGCCAGCCGAAGAGCGAGTAGTTGGGGATCGCCCACGCCGTGCAGGGGAAGTCGACCTTGCCCTCGAGGAAGTCGAGGAACAGCGGCGAGTGGTTGAGCCGCCAGCGCCGCCGGTTGCCACCCGAGAAGGCCTTCTTGAACAGCTCCCGGGTCTGCTCGACACCGAGGAAGTGCTCCTGGTCGGGCGCCTTCTCGTAGGCGTAGGCGGGCGAGATCATCATCTCGTCGACCTTCAGGTCGTCGTTGAGGAAGTTGAGCACCTCGATGATGGTCTGCGGGGTGTCGGTGTTGAAGAAGGTCGAGTTGGTGGTGACCCGGAAGCCGCGCCTCTTGGCCTCCTTGATGGCCTCCACGGCCTCGTCGAACACCCCCTCCTTCGCGACGGACTCGTCGTGCCGCTCACGCAGACCGTCGATGTGCACGGCGAACGCGAAGTACGGCGAGGGCTTGAACTTGTCCATCTTCTTGCGCAGCAGCATGGCGTTGGTGCACAGGAAGACGTACTTCTTCCTGGCCACCAGCTGCCGCACGATCTCATCGATCTTCGGGTGCATCAGGGGTTCGCCACCGGCGATGGACACCATGGGCGCACCGGATTCGAGCACCGCCCCCACGGCCTGCGCCACCGGCATGCGCTGCTTGAGTACTCCGGCCGGGTGCTGGATCTTGCCGCAGCCCTCGCACTTCAGATTGCAGGCGTACAGCGGTTCCAGCTCGACAATGAGCGGAAACTTGTCCCGCTTGCGCAACTTCTGTTCAAAGAGATACGTCGCCACCTTGATGGACTGACGGAGCGGCATGGCCATCTGGCTCACCTCCTGGGGAGCAGCAAAGAACGGTGCCATTCGACGAAAGCTGGAAGGACGGCACGAAGTACGCGGAAAGCTGATATTCCACCGCGCACCGTGCCAATCCGGACGAGTTCATGTTCTGGAGCGTCCACGACCACCCGGACGGCCGCAACCGGGCGCGCGCCCGCGCGGACGGCGCTGTGGAGCGTGGCCGCCGACTCCATGTCGACCGCGATTGCACCGGTCCTGAGCAGTTCCGACCGTTCATGTCCGCGGACGACATGGTCGGCGCCGGTGAGCGGTCCGGTGTGTACGGTGCGCCCGGGTACGGCACGCACCAGTTCCTTGACGAGCAGGTCGGTGCCCACGCACGGGGTGCGGCCCCGCGCGTCCCGGGTCTCCTCGGCGACGACCAGGTCACCGGGGTGCATGCCGGGCGCGAGTCCGGCGCAGAAGCCCGTGGCCAGGACGGCCGCGTCCCTCAGTGCCGGATCGGCGAGCGCCCGGTCGACCGCCCGGTCGGCGGCCAGGGGTCCCATGCCGGTACGCAGCACGGTGACCGGGCCTGCCGCACCGCCGCGCCCGCCACCGCGCAGGGCGAGGCGTTCGATGCCGAGCGCGCAGGCGATCAGCAGCGGGGCGGCGGTAGGTCTCATGGCCATCAACTCCCTTTTGCCTGCGGGCCGGTGAACGGCTCGCCGTGGACGTACCGGCCGAGCGCGGTCAGCGGGAAGACCTGCCGGTAGAGGTGGTAGTTGATCGAGAAGTCCCAGGGGAACCCGGTGCCGGTGAAGTACGGCTCGTCCCAGGTGCCGTCCTCCCGCTGGGTCTGGGCGAGCCAGGCGATCCCACGCTCCACGGCCTTGGACTCCCGCTCCCCCGCGGAGAGCAGCGCGAGCAGGGCCCAGGCGGTCTGCGAGGCGGTGGAGGCACCCCGGCCGCTCCACTCGGCGGCGTCCCGGTACGAGCGCAGGTCCTCGCCCCAGCCGCCGTCGTCGTTCTGCACCGTCTCCAGCCATGCGACGGCACGGCGGATCGCCGGATGCGAGCCGGGCAGTCCGGCGGCGACCAGGGCGGGCACCACCGACCCTGTGCCGTAGACGTAGTTGACGCCCCAGCGGCCGAACCAGGAGCCGTTCGCCTCCTGTTCGGCGAGCAGCCACTCGATGCCCCGCCGGGTGCGCGGATCGTGGGACAGACCCTCGACGGCGAGCATCTCCACAACGTGCGCGGTGACATCGGCCGACGGCGGGTCGATGACCTCGCCGAAGTCGCAGAACGGCAGCCGGTTGGGGAAGGAGCTGGTGTTGTCGACGTCGAAGGCGCCCCATGCGCCGTTCTTCGACTGCATGCCGAGGTTCCAGCGCACCCCGCGTCCGATGGCCTTCTCGACGCGCTCCGGGTCGTGGTGCTTGACGCGGCGCAGCGCGAGGACGACCTCGGCGGTGTCGTCGATGTCGGGGTAGTTGTCGTTGTGGAACTCGAACGCCCAGCCACCGGGCGGCAGTTGGGGTCTGCGGACGGCCCAGTCTCCGGGCCGGACGATCTCCTCGCCCAGCATCCAGTCGGCGGCCTTCACCAGCTGCGGATGGTCGGCGGGCAGGCCCGCGTCGGCGAGCGCGATGGTCGCCAGGCAGGTGTCCCACACCGGTGACTGGCATGCCTCGATCATCCGGGCGCCGTCCTCGCGCCATACGGTGAACTGGTCCAGGGACTCCAGCCCTGCCCGCATCACCGGGTGTTGGAGGTCGTAGCCGAGCAGATGCAGCGCGATGACCGAGTACACGGCGGGCGGCTGGATACCGCCCCAGCAGCCGTCGTTCTCCTGCCGCTCGATGATCCAGCGGGCCGCGCTGTTCATCGCCGCCCTGCGCAGCCGGCGCGGGGCGACCTTGTGGTAGGCGTGCAGCGCCTTGTCGAGACGCTGGAAGACACCGTCCCAACTCACCGCCGGGGCAAGCGGCTTGGCAGGGTTCGGGTTGGCGGGGTCGGCGTGCAGTTCGTCGAGCGGGAACGGCGCGGGCCGCACCGGGCGCTTCGCCGAGACGATGGTGAGGGGCACGATGGTCTGCCGGGCCCAGCACCCGAAGTCGTAGATGTTGAGCGGCACCCACTTGGGGAAGTAGATGAGCTCCGGCGGGAGTTCGGGCAGGTCGTCCCACTTCCACCAGCCGAACAGCGCCAGCCAGATCCGGGTGAAGACCCGGGACGCGGCGATGCCACCCTGTTCCCGGATCCATGCCGAGGCCTTCGCCATGTGCGGCGCGTCCGGGCTGTCACCGGCCAGCCGCAGCGCGACGTACGCCTCGATGGTGGTGGAGAGTTCGCCGGGTCCGCCGTAGAACGTGGCCCAGGTGCCGTCCTCGTGCTGCTCGCCGCGGATGAACAGGCCGGCAGCGTGCGTCGTCTTCTCGTCGAGGATGCCCAGGAACTGGCGGAGCAGCAGATCCTCGGCGTCCATCGTGACGTTCGTCTCGAGGTCGCCCTTCCACCAGCCCTGGGCGTCCTGCGTGGCGAGCAGGAAATCGGTGGCGCGCTGTATCGCGCGCTGGGCGGCGTCCTGAACGTCGGAAGTCCCGGCCGCCACGGGAATCGTCGTACGGATTTCGCTGGCCGAGGCTGCCCGGGGCGGCAGGGCCCCGGTGCTTCCGTCGGTCGTCGCTGTCATGGCTTCCCCTTCGTGCAGTGGTCACGTCTGCTGTGGGTCCGCCGTCGGCCGGTGCTGGTTGTCCCGCAGCACCGGCCGGCGACTACGCGAGGCTTGTTCGACCGATAGTGATCATCTCTTTCGTACGACGACGAAGTCGGCGAGCGCTACCAGCTCGGCCCGTACCCGGTCCGGCATCCGGATCGAGTCCAGGGCGTCGATGGCGGTCGTGTGCTGGCGGCGGGCCTCCTGGGCGGTCCACTCGCGGCCGCCCGCCTCCTCGATGAGCGCGGCGCGCGCGGCGAACTCCTCCTCGGAGAAGTTCTCGAAGTCGCTCGCCTTGGCGTCCTCGGCGAGCAGCTCGCCGAGCCGCTCGGAGGCCGGTCCGCCCGCCGCGAGAGCGGCCACGACCGGCAGGGACTTCTTGCGCTGGCGCAGATCGCTCCAGGGGCGCTTGCCGGTGGCCTCCGGGTCGCCCCAGATGCCGAGCAGGTCGTCCACGGCCTGGAAGGCGAGGCCGAGGTGGTAGCCGTACTTCTCCAGCGTGTCGGCCGTGTGGTCGTCGGCGCCGCCGAGCACCGCACCGATGGAGGAGGCACAGGCGAGCAGGGCGCCCGTCTTGTTGCCCTCCATCTCCAGGCACTCCTCGACGGTGACCCGCTCGCGGTGCTCGTAGGAGATGTCCTGCGCCTGGCCGTCGATCAGTGCGCGGGTGGCGGTGGTCAGGCGGCGGGTGGCGCGGCCCGCCTCGGCCGTGCCGAGTTCCAGGAGGATCTCGTTGGCCAGCGCGAACAGGGCGTCACCGACGAGGATGGCCTGGGCGGGGCCGTGCACCTTCCATACGGTGTCGCGGTGGCGGCGCTGTTCGTCGCCGTCCATCAGGTCGTCGTGCAGCAGCGAGAAGTTGTGCACCAGTTCAACGGCGACCGCTCCGGGCACGCCCACCTCGGGGTCGGCTCCGGCGGCCTGCGCGGACAGGACGGCGAGCGCGGGGCGTACGGCCTTGCCGCCGTCGCCGTCCGCGGGGTTGCCCTCGGCGTCGATCCAGCCGAAGTGGTAGGCGGCGACAGTGTCCATGGGAGGGGCCAGGCGGTCGATGGCCGCCCGCAGTACCGGTGTGGCCAGGGTCCGGCCGCGCTCCAGGAGCGCGGTCACGTCCACCGAGGTCCCTCGAGCGGGCGTCGATGCCGGGGGCACAGTGGGCACAGTCTCTCCTCTATTTGCGATACGGGGGGTGCGGGAGCCTGCTCCGCTCAGATCGAGCGTCACGCCGCCTCCTCGAAGAGCTCGAAGAGATGATCGCGAGGCCGGCCCAGGGCGCTGAGCGCGGCACCCGCCGCACTCACGCCACTGCGGACCGCACTCTCCATGGTCGCGGGCCACCCTGTGGCGGTCCACGCTCCGGCCAGGCAGAGGCCGGATGCCTTGGTGCGGGCGCCGGGCCGCAGCCGCCCGACGCCTGGGGTCGGAGCGAACGTCGCGGTGCGCTCCCTGGTCACGAAGAAGTCCCGTACCTCGGCGCCCCGCGCGGCGGGCAGCAGCCGCTCCAGCTCCGGCAGATAGCGCTCGCGCAGCTGGGAGACGGGGGCGTCGATCTCTTCGTGTGCGGCCGACTGCGACAGCGCGAGGTACTGGCCCTCGCTCAGACCGGATGCCTCGGTCCGGTCGAAGACCCACTGCACAGGGGTGCCGAGCGCGGCGAAGAAGGGCCTGCCGAGCACCTTGCGGTCGTACACGACATGGATGTTGAGGATGGGCGCGGTACCGATCTCGAGCAGCCGCTCGGGGGCGTCGAGCGCGCCCTCGGGCAGCAGATCGTGGGCCTCGCGCTGGGGTACGGCGAGCACGACCGCGTCGGCCTGGAGCGTCTCGCCGGGAACCTGAACCCTCCAACGTCCGTTCCCGTGTTGGGAG
Source organism: Streptomyces sp. NPDC048825 (assembly GCF_043198355.1). Lineage (NCBI taxonomy): Bacteria > Bacillati > Actinomycetota > Actinomycetes > Kitasatosporales > Streptomycetaceae > Streptomyces > Streptomyces sp. NPDC048825. Next base: position 366,052 of record NZ_JBICUR010000008.1, on the reverse strand, counting down.
ATGGAGGTGACCCGTGTTCTCAGTTCGGTACGGACGCCCGCGGAGTCGAGCGCCTTGCGCGCCCTCAGGTCATGCAGTTCGCCCAGCGGCACGCGCGCCCAGCCGATGTCGGCCGCGCCCGGGTCGGACAGCAGACCGGTCTTGAACACCATCGCGGCGAGCCCGAGCGAGGCATCGCCTGCCACCGCGTTGAGGGTGGCGACCCCGACAAGGTCCCACAGTGCCTCGACGGCACGCGCCGACTGACCGTGCCGGGTCAGCCAGCTGCCGAAGTCCTCGGTGTCGAGGGCCGGGTCGGCGAGGTCGAGTGCCTTGAGCGCGAGCGCGGCACGTCCGACCTTGGCGCGCTCGGCGAGCGAGAGATGCGGGTACGTGGCGAGGCTGCGTCCGAGATGCAGGGGCACGGGCAGCGCGTCGCGCCGTAGTCTGCCGAGCCGACTGCCCGCCCGTTTCGCCACGTCGAGTACGGGCACGTCGAGCCGGTCCTGAAGCGGTGCGAGTCCGGCGCCGTCGACACGGTCGAGAAACCAGCGGTAGGCCGTGCAGCAGCGCAGGTACACATGCTGGCCGTTGTCCACGGTGAGGTCGCCGCGCTGGAAGGAGAAAGCGAGCCCGCCGAGCCGTGGCCGGCCTTCGAGCAGCGTGACGCGTACGCCCGCGTCGGCCAGTGCCAGCGCGGCAGTGATCCCGGCCAGCCCTCCGCCGACCACGACGGCCGCCCGCCCGTCACCCGCCACCGCCCCTTCAAGGAAGCGCTTCGCGCCTTCTTCTTTTTCGGGCCGGCCCGGTCGGTCCGCGTCGAACCCCTCGGCCTGTGTGGTGTCGCTCATCGTGCGCCCTCCCCCGCGGCCGAGCCGTGGCGATGGAGCGGTGCACGGCAGGCCGTCGCAGTCAGGGACGCCGTCGCCGACCGGAGGGTTGCGCACCGTTTCCCGGGAGTTGTGTCACCTTGGCCCAGAGTGTCCATCAGGTGCGCCTCCTGGTGGTCCGGCGGGAGACATGCCGGGCGTCGAGGCCGGAGAGGCCGCGCACGGCGACGTATGCCTTCTCGTGTCCGGGCAGCGAGACCCGGCCGCGCAGAACTGCCTCCGGATCGCGCTCGATGCGTTCCAGCAGCCGGCGGTAGATACCGGCCATCGCGGCGACGCAGGCGCCGCTGCGTCGGTCCAGCATGGGCAGCAGCCGGTAGCCCTCCGCGAAGAGTGCGCGGGCCCTGCGCACCTCGAAGTGCACCAGGCCCGCGAAGTCGGAGCCGTCCGGTGGCCGGGTCCCCTTGAACCCGGCCGAGCAGCCGAACTTCGCGAGGTCGTCCGCGGGCAGATAGGTCCGCCCGCCTTCGGCGTCCTCGCGAACATCCCGGAGAATATTGGTGAGTTGGAGCGCGAGACCGAGTGTGTCGGCGTACTCGGGCGCGCGCTCGGCTCCCCGCGCCCCTGGTTCGGTGCCGAACACGCCGAGCGAGAGCCGCCCGATCGCCCCGGCCACGCAGCGGCAGTAGACCTTCAGGTCGTCCCAGGTCTCGTAGGTCTCGCCGCGTACGTCCATCAGGACGCCGTCGATGAGTTCGTCGAGGCCGCCGAGCGGAATGGGGAAGTGGTCCGCGGTGTGACTGAGGGCGACCGCCACCGGGTCGGTGTCGTCCTCGGCCACGGAGCGGTCCCGGACCCGGGCGAGCAGCGCCCGGGTGTCCTCCAGACGTGTCTGTTTGACGTCCGGTGCGAGCGCGCCGTCGCCGATGTCGTCGACACGCCGCGAGAACGCGTAGAGCGCCGACATGGCTCGGCGCTTGTGCGTCGGCAGGAGTCTGATGCCGTACGCGAAGTTGCGGGCCTGCTGTCCGGTCACTGCCTCGCAGTAGCTGTATGCGGCGAGTACCGGTGCGGACATGTGTGGCGGAGACTCCACCGTCCGGATCACCCCTCTCCTCGCAGAGTCATGCCCGCCTCGCGGAGCAGCCGGAGCTTGCCGGATTTGGGCGGGCCGGGAAGTACGTCGTATTCGGCGGCGCGAATCGCATGTATTGCCGCCTTCCCCCCTGCCACGAACCCGGCGAGCAACAGCCTCAGCCTGCCGTGGACGCTACCCACGAGGGGGGTGCCTTCATTCAGGAGGTTCTGTGCGCGTTCTGCTTCGAATGCGACCAGTGCGCGCACCGATGCGCCCGCTGTGGGCATGGCGAGATCCGGCTCTTGGACATGGAACCGCTTCATGTCCTCGGCGGGCAGATAGATGCGGTCGCGGCCGAGGTCCTCGCTGACGTCCTGGAGGTGCTCGACGATCTGGAGTGCCGTGCAGACGGCGTCGGAGAGCCGCACCCGCTCGGGCGTCGAGGTGCCGGTGACGGCGAGGACGAGGCGGCCGACCGGGTTGGCTGACAGCTCGCAGTAGGCGCGTAGGTCGTCGTACGTCTCGTACCGCTTGACGAGCTGGTCCTGGCGGTTGGCCGCGATCAGGCCGAGGAACGGCTCGGGGGCGAGGCCGGCGCGGCGGACCGTCGCCTGGAGGCGGCGCAGGAGCGGGTGGCGCGGGGTCGCGCCGAAGACCCTGCGGAGGTCGGCCTCGAAGGCGTCGAGGAGGACCAGGCGGTCCTCGGTCTGCTCGGGGGGCACACCGAGGAGGCGGGCGTCGGCGCCGCCGGGGGCGAGGTCGCCGTCGCCGATGTCGTCGACGAGTCGGGCGAAGCCGTACACGGCCATGAGGTCGGTGCGCCAGGCCCTGGGCAGGAAGAAGGGGGCCACGGGGAAGTTCTCGTACGCGGCCTTGTCGAGGGTGGTGCGCTCCGAGCCGGAGGCGCGCGCCGTCCCGGCTGCCGTCACCGCTCGCTGCCCAGTACGGGGACGGCACATGCTTCGCGGAGCTGGAGAGTTTCCGTAGCCATTGCCGTCACGTCTCCCGTTCTACACCGCTGACCCAATAACCGCCCATTTCGGACACGCCGCCCGGACGTCCGCACCTTTGCGGGGCGCCGGTCTCGCGCATTATCGCCCTACTTGCCGCGAATAAGCACCGGTACAGCTTACGTTGTACAACGTTCCCTGCTTCGCCTGGGTGTCCTGGACATCACAACAACGCACCGATTGGCGTCAAGCTTCCTACGGCGAACAAGAGTTGGCTTCCTCTTTGCCCGGCTTGATCATCCCCTGCTCGGACCTTGCACGGGCCTTGCACGAGGGACCCCGCCGGAGGCGTTCCGGCGGGGTCGGGAAGGTGGGGCCGGGGTGGAGGCGGGCCTACTTGCCGGTGAACTTCTCGTACTCCTTGAGAACCTCGTCGGTCGGGCCGTCCATGCGCAGCTCGCCGCGCTCCAGCCACAGGACGCGGTCGCAGGTGTCACGGATCGACTTGTTGTTGTGACTGACGAGGAACACCGTGCCCGCGTGCTTGCGCAGCTCGCGGATGCGGGCTTCGGAGCGCTTCTGGAAGGAGCGGTCGCCGGTCGCGAGCGCCTCGTCGATCATCAGGACGTCGTGGTCCTTGGCGGCGGCGATGGAAAAGCGCAGGCGGGCGGCCATGCCGGAGGAGTACGTCCGCATGGGCAGCGTGATGAAGTCGCCCTTCTCGTTGATGCCGGAGAAGTCGACGATCTCCTGGTAGCGCTCGCGGATCTGCTCGCGGGACATGCCCATCGCGAGGCCGCCGAGGATGACGTTCCGCTCGCCGGTCAGGTCGTTCATCAGGGCCGCGTTCACGCCGAGGAGCGAGGGCTGGCCGTCGGTGTAGACCTTGCCCTCCTCGGCGGGCAGCAGTCCGGCGATGGCGCGCAGCAGCGTGGACTTGCCGGAGCCGTTGGAGCCGATCAGGCCGATGGCCTCGCCGCGGTAGGCGATGAAGGAGACGCCGCGCACTGCGTGCACCTTGCGGACGCCGCGCTCCTCGCCGCCGCCTCGCTTGAGTATGCGGCTGAGGGCGGCGGTGGCGCTGCCCTTGCCGGTCTTGGCGCCGTTGACGCGGTAGACGATGTGCAGCTCGTCCGCGATGACGGTGGGGATCCGTGTGTCGGTGATCTGCTCAGCCACGGCCGTACCGCTCCTCAGCCTTCCAAAAGTACACGAACCCGCCGACGGCGACGAGGAGGGACCAGCCGAGGGCGACCGCCCAGACGTGCGGGGGCAGGTGCTCGGAGCCGTAACCGTCGATCAGGGCGAAGCGCATCAGGTCCATGTAGATGGCGGCCGGGTTCCACTGGAGGACATCGGCGATCCACTCGGGCTTGCCCTCGAGCATGATCGGGATGGAGAACATGACGCCGGATCCGTACATCCACGTACGCATCACGAACGGCATCAGCTGCGCGAGGTCCGGAGTCTTGGATCCCATCCGGGCCATGATCATCGCCAGGCCGGTGTTGAAGAGGAACTGCAGGACGAGGACCGGGAGGATCAGCAACCAGGACAGGCGCGGGTAACTGCCGAATCCGACCGCCACCGCGAACAGCACGATCATCGAGAAGAGCAGTTGCTGGAGCTGCTGCAGCGAGAAGGAGATGGGCAGCGCGGCGCGCGGGAAGTGCAGGGCCCGGACGAGGCCGAGGTTTCCGGAGATCGCCCGCACTCCGGCCATCACCGAGCTCTGGGTGAAGGTGAAGACGAACACACCGGTCACCAGGAACGGGATGTAGACCTCACGGCCCATGCCGCGGTCGGCCCCCAGGATGAGCCCGAAGACCAGGAAGTACACGAGCGCGTTCAGCAGGGGCGTGGCCACCTGCCACAGCTGCCCGAGCTTCGCCTGGCTGTACTGGGCGGTGAGCTTCGCCTGGGAGAAGGCGAGGATGAAGTGACGCCGTCCCCAGAGCTGGCGGACGTACTCGACGAGTCCGGGCCGGGCGCCGCTGACCGCGAGCCCGTACTTGGCGGCCAGGTCGGCCGCGGAGAGCCCGTCATCGGGTGACGGTCGGTCGCTCACCGCGACCCTGCCGTCATGCGTTGTCTCACTCACAGATGGAAACTTTCGTCCTCAATGTGGGCCGCCTGGTTCGGGCCTGGGCAGGAGCCAGGGACCGGGTACCGCCGAATGCTCTCAGATACCGAGCTTGTCAGATGACGGGTGGGCGGCCCAGTCGAGTCAGGCGCCATACCGTACGCCACTTCATGGGGCGCCGTGGGCCGCATGAGGTGGACCAGCCCTCCACAAAACCGCCGAACCAGGCCTTCAGCGCAGGTCGCGAGGGGCGGCGGGCGAGGGTGAGCAGCATCCAGACGCCGAGGTACACGGGGATCAGCGGGGCGGGGAGATTACGGCGGGCGAGCCAGACTCGGTTGCGGGCCACCATGCGGTGGTAGACGGCGTGCCTGGAGGGGGCGGTCGTGGGGTGGTGGAGCACCATGTCCGCGCGGTAGTCGATCATCCAGCCGGCGTCGAGGGCGCGCCAGGCGAGGTCTGTCTCCTCATGGGCGTAGAAAAACTCCGCAGGCAGTCCGCCGACCTCGGCCAAGACCTTTGTACGGACCGCGTTGGCGCCGCCGAGGAAGGTGGTGACGCGGGAGTTGCGCATCGGGTCGGCGGCGCGCAGGCGCGGGACGTGGCGGCGCTGGGTGGTACCCGTGTCGGGGTCGGCGATACGGAAGCTGATGATCCCGAGCTCGGGGTCGGCCTCGAAGGCCTCGCGGCACAGCACGGCGGTGTCGTTGCGGGCGAGCAGGCCGTCGTCGTCCAGGAACATCAGGACGTCTACGTCCGTGCCGCCGGGACCGAAGGCCTCGATGCCGACGTTGCGGCCTCCGGGGATGCCGAGGTTCTCGGGCAGCTCGATGGTGCGTACGCCTTCGGGGACGTCCGGCACCGGGGAGCCGTTGCCCACCACGACCGCCTCGACCGGGTCGCCGTCCTGCTTGGCGACCGAGTCGAGGAGGGCGCGGAGTTCGTCGGGGCGGTTGCCCATGGTGATGATCACCGCGCCGACCTTCATGGCCGAGCTCACTTCAGCCTGCTCGACGCCAGGATGGACACGAGGTGCAGCAGGGTCTGCAGGAGCGCGATGCCGGCCAGCACGGCGACGCCGAGCCGCGAGAAGAACAGATCGTCCCTGACCGTGTCCAGCACCGCCAGGACCAGGATCAGCAGCGACGCCTCGACGCCGAGGACGAGCCGGTGGAACTTCAGCGCGGCGGCGGCCTTGCGGGCCAGCGCCATCCCGGAGGTGCGCGGCTCGGAGGCCGACTCCTGGACCGGCGGCTTGCCGGTCTGGTGCCGGGCAACGCCTACGAGGTCGGTCTCGGCCTTGATCAGGATCGCACCGAGGGCAGCGAGGGTGCCGAGGAAGGCCCACAGCCAGTCGATCCGCCCGGAGCCCCACAGGTCGGCGGCGCGCAGCCCGAAGCCGACGAGGACCGCGGCGTCGCACAGGTAGGCGCCGACCCGGTCCACGTAGACGCCGGCGAGGGAGTACTGCTTGCGCCAGCGGGCGAGTTCGCCGTCGACGCAGTCGAACAGCAGGTAGAGCTGGACCATCAGCACGCCGAGCACGGCGCCCGGGATCCCCGGCACCAGCAGGGCCGGGGCGGCGAGGACGCCGAAGACGGTCATCAGGTAGGTCAGCTGGTTGGGCGTGACCCGCGTGTTCACCAGGTGCCGGTCGATACGCAGCGACAGCTCGCGCATATAGAGCCGGCCGGCCCAGTGCTCGCCGCTCCGCCGGTCCTTCACACCCGGGGGGTGCACGACCGGTCGAAGCTCAGCTACTGATGGCTTTTGCATAGTCGGCGTATGCGTCCCTGATCTGGTCGGCGGACAGGTCGAGGTGCTCGAGGATCGTGTAGCGGCCCGGCCGGGTCTTCGGGGCGAACTTCACGACCTGGACGAACTCGTCCACGGTGAAGCCGATCTCGTCCGGGAGGACGGGCAGCCCGTGGCGGTGCAGCACCTCGGCCATGTGCCCGGCTGTCTCGTGGTCGCCCCGCAGGAACGTGGCGAACGCGCCGCCGAGGCCGCACTGCTCGCCGTGCAGGGCGCTGCGCTTGGCGAAGCTCAGGTCGAAGGCGTGGCTGATCTCGTGGCAGGCGCCGGATGCGGGGCGGCTGTCACCGGCCACCGACATCGAAATGCCGCACAGAACCAGCGCCTCGGAGAGCGTCGTCAGGAAGGTGTCCTCGCCGACACCTCCTGGGTGGCGCAGCACGGCCTCCGCGGCCTGGCGGGCCATGGCGGCGGCCAGGCCGTCGACCTGCTCGCCGTTCTCCCGGTGCGACAACTCCCAGTCGGCCACGGCGGAGATCTTGCAGATCACATCGCCGATTCCGGCCCGTACGAATCGCACCGGAGCCTCGCGGATGACATCGAGGTCGATGACGATCCCGATCGGGTTGGGCACGCCGTACGAGCCACGGCCCGCATCGTTGTCGAGCGTGGCCACGGGTGAGCACAAGCCATCGTTCGCGAGGTTGGTGGCCACGGCCACCAACGGCAGGCCGACGCGTGCGGCGGCGTACTTGGCGCAGTCGATGACCTTGCCGCCGCCGAGCCCGACCACGGCGTCGTAGTGACCGCCCTTCTTGATCGAGTCGGCGAGACGTACGGCGCCGTCGATGGTGCCGTCGGCGTCGCAGAACCAGTCGGCCTCCGGGAACGCGGGGGCGAACCGGTCGCGCAGCGCCTGGCCGGAGCCGGCGCTGATAGCGAAGGCCAACCGGCCCGACGGCGCGATGCGCTGGTCCGACAGGATCGTCGCCAGATCATCGAGCGCCCCCGGACGGATGTCGACGACGACCGGCGAGGGGATGAGCCTCGTCAGTACTGGCACGCGATCACACGTCCCTTGGCCAGGTCGTCGTGGTTGTCGATCTCGACCCACTTGACGTCGCCGATGGGCGCGACGTCGATGCGGAAGCCGCGGTTCACGAGCTCCTGGTAGCCGTGCTCGTAGAACTGCTGCGGGTCGGTCTCGAAGACCGTCTTCAGCGCGTCGGCGAGCTCGTCGGCGGCCTCGCCCTCGATGAGGGTGACGCCGATGTACTCACCGGTCGCCTCGGCCGGGTCCATCAGCTTGGTGATCTTCGTCATGCCGCCCTCGGGGCCGACGACGACCTTCATCTCCTCGTCGGCGAGCGACTTCACCGTGTCGAGGGCCAGGATGATCTTCTTGCCGTCGCCGCGGGCGGCGAGCAGCGTCTTCTCGACGGAGACGGGGTGCACGGTGTCGCCGTTGGCGAGGATCACCGAGTGCTTGATGGCGTCACGCCCGCACCACAGGGAGTAGGCGTTGTTCCACTCCTCGGCCTTGTCGTTGTCGATGAGGGTGATCTTGACGCCGTACTTCTGCTCGAGGGCCTCGCGGCGCTCGTAGACGGCTTCCTTGCGGTAGCCGACGATGATCGCGACCTCGGTCAGGCCGATCTCGGCGAAGTTGCCGAGGGTGAGGTCGAGCACGGTGATGCTGTCCTCGTTACCTTCCGGGCCCACCGGCACCAGCGCCTTGGGCAGGGTGTCGGTATAGGGGCGCAGACGCCGTCCGGCGCCGGCCGCCAGCACGAGGCCGATCATGCGGGTTCTCCTTCATCGTGTACGGCGGGTGCGCCGCGCGTATGGGCGGTCACCCAGAAACGGATGCTCTCCACGAGCACCACGAGGGCCACGGCCACGGCGAGCGCCGTGAGTGCGACCTTGAAATCAGTGGCGGCGAGCAGCGCGGCCAGAACGGTGACCAGCAGCGTCCTGCCTTCGTGCCCGCCGATCGCCCGCACCAGCCAGTTCGGCGGCGCGCCGGCGTCGCCGCGGATGCGGTACACCGTGTCGTAGTGATGGTAGGCGACGGCGCCCACCAGCCCGAAAGCCGCTGGAAGGGCTCCGTTTACGTCGGCTTTGGCTGCCAGCACCAGGACGGTGACGTATTCGGCCGCGCGGAACACAGGCGGAACGAGCCAGTCCAGGGCTCCCTTGAGGGGCAGCGCGACGGCCGCGGCCGAGGTCAGCGTGTAGAGCACGGCGCCAAGAACGGGCAGCCAACTGCCGTACGGCTCAAGCCAGGCGGCGGCGACGAGGATCACAGCGCCGGACAGCGCGACGAGAACGCGCGCGCCGAACGGGGGCTTGGCCGGCAGCTTCTTCAGCAGCCCCGCCAGCAGCTCGGCGACCGCCCCGCTGTCCGCGAGGTCCGCCAGAGCCCGGGCCGCCCGGTCGGTGCGGTGGGCCTTGCGCGTCAGAGACCGCAGCACGCGCCCCGCTGTCGTGTAAGTCGCCGCGAACGCGCATCCGATGAGCAGCGCATAGAAGGTGATACGCGGCGTCGTGACCGCCGTGAGCACGGCGATCATCGCCCAGCGCTCGCCGATCGGCAGGACGATCATCCTGCGCACCCAGACCGTCCAGCCGACGCTGTCGAGCCGGCCCGAAAGGGCCGCCGTGGGGCTGGTGTTGGCGGTGGCGTCGTGATTCGCCTCGTTGAAGGAGAAGTCGACGACATGTCGACAGGTCTGCAAAACCATCGCGCCGAGGGCGAGGGCCCATACGTCGTCACCGCCGCGGGCCGCGCCGAACGCGAGGCCCGCGTAGTAGGCGTACTCCTTGGCGCGGTCGAAGGTCGCGTCGAGCCAGGCGCCGAGTGTGGAGTACTGCAGCGAGTAGCGGGCGAGCTGTCCGTCCGTACAGTCCAGGACGAAGGAGAAGAGCAGCAGAAGTCCGGCGGTGACGAAGCCGGCCCGGGTGCCGGTCGCCGCACAGCCCGCCGCGATGAGCGCGGTGAACAGCGAGGCCGTGGTGACCTGATTCGGGGTCAGACCGCGGCGGGCGCACCAGCGGGCGAGATAGCGGGAGTACGGGCTGATGCAGTACGTGGTGAAGAAGCCGTCGCGGGACTTCACGGCCGTACGCAGCCGGATCGCCTCGTCGTCGAGGGCGGCCACGGCCTGCCGGGCCTCGTTGCGGGCCTGCGGGTCGCGGGGGACTTCGGCGACGAGCTCACCGAGTTCGGGGCGGTGCAGTTCGGTGTCGAGCAGCTCGGCGACGCGGTCGGCGACGATGCCGACGACCACGGAGCCGTTCGAGGCGTCACCGGCGGCCGTACGCAGCGCGCGGTCCAGCGCGGGACGGGCGGCGCGGCGGACGGTGACGGCGCCGGGGATCGAGGCGGCCTCGAAGCGGGGATCGGTGAGCCCGAGCCGCAGCGCGTGGACGTGGCCCACGAAGCGGGCGTCGACGACGGCGACCCGCTCATCCGCGGGTACGGCGGCGAGGAGTGTCTCGGCGTCGGCCGCGTCGGAGGCGACCCGCACGTCGAAGCCGAGCGACCGCAGATCGCCCTCGAGCGACGATCCGGGGACCGGCTGACCGGTGAGGATGGCGGTCGACAGACGAACTCACTCCCTGGGTTCCGACGCGTCCGCGGCGACGGGCATGTGGGCGATGGGGGCGCCCCGGGCGGGGCCCCGGGCGGCGTGTCGGCAGAGGCTATCGGATGATGGGAATCTGCCGTTCACCGCCTGTTCACGGCCCGATCAGCATGATCTGTCCGCCGCGTCCGCTGCGATCATCATCATGGATCGGGGCCCCACGCCCCAAATCGCGGGTCCAGAACGGCGCTTTTCAGGGCAAGAATCGCGGCCCGCACCGGAGCTGATCGGTCCGGCATAGGGTGAAGGACCATGACATGGCTGATCACAGGCGGAGCGGGCTATATCGGTGCACATGTGGCGCGAATCATGGCCGATGCGGGAGAGCGGGTCATCGCCCTCGACGATCTCTCGGCCGGTGTCCCCCACCGGCTGCCGACGGACATCCCTCTCATTCAGGGCTCATCGCTCGACGGAGAGCTACTGAAGCGGACGTTCGCTGAACACACGGTGACGGGAGTGGTGCATCTCGCCGCGCGCAAGCAGGTCGGCGAGTCCATGGCCCAACCCACGCGCTACTACCAGGAGAACGTGGGAGGACTCGCCACGCTCCTCGAAGCGGTCGCCGGGGCGGGCATCGAGCGCTTCGTCTTCTCCTCGTCCGCGGCCGTCTACGGCAACCCGGATGTGGATCTCATCACGGAGGACACCCCGTGTACCCCGATGAACCCGTACGGCGAGACAAAGCTCACCGGTGAGTGGCTGGTGCGCGCGGCGGGCCGGGCACACGGCATCGCCACCGTGTGCCTGCGCTACTTCAACGTGGCGGGCGCGGCGGCACCCGAACTGGCCGACACCGGTGTCTTCAACGTGGTCCCGATGGTCTTCGACCGGCTCACCCGCGACGAGGCCCCGCGGATCTTCGGCGCCGACTACCCGACGCCGGACGGCACCTGCGTACGCGACTACATCCACGTCGCCGATCTCGCCGAGGCCCACCTCGCGGCGGCCCGGCGGCTGACCGCGGCAGGCTCGGAGGGCGATCTGACCGTGAACATCGGCCGCGGTGAGGGTGTTTCGGTACGCGAGCTCGTGACGCTCATCGGCGAGGTCACCGGCGACACCCGCCCCGCGATCGTCGAACCGCGCCGCCAGGGCGACTCCCCGCGCGCGGTCGCCTCGGCCGCACTGGCCGCCGAAGAACTGGGCTGGACCGCGCGGCGCGGGGTGCGCGAGATGGTCGAGTCGGCCTGGCAGGGCTGGCAGCTCCACCACTCCGGCTGAATGCGCACTCCGGCTGATCGGATCGTGTCGCGCACGGGAAAGCCTCGGCCGGTTTACTCGAGTTTGCCTCGCGCTGTCCGCTCCGGTCACCCCGGCCGACCCGCTTTTCTGCTGGGGGTCCGGGGGTTACCCCCCGGGAAAACGCAGCATTGGGAGGCGGTGCCGTCGCCTCGGTGCTAGCGTGGCCGGCGATCTGGGAGGTGGGTTGATGACCGTCGTGTTCCGCGCTGCCGCGCGCAGCGACTCAGGCATCCCCGACTCCCGGGCCCGCGGCTGACGTTCAGGCAATCGTCGGCCGGGCCCCTCACTCAAGGGTTTCCACGTTGACCGACAACGCTGAACACAACGCCTTCTTCACCCTGCGCCATGGACTTCCGCGGCAGAGCCCCGGCTCCGACATCACCACCCGGCACCTCCTCTCGCTCTCGGGCCCACTGCCCGCCCGTCCACGCGTCCTCGACCTGGGCTGTGGCCCGGGCCGCTCCGCACTGCTGCTCGCCGCGGAAGCGGGCGCCGAGGTGACCGCCGTCGATCTGCACGAGCCGTTCCTCGCCGAACTGCGGGACGCCGCCAAGGGGCGCGGGCTCGGCGACGCGATCCGCACCGTCGAGGGGGACATGGGTGAACTCCCTTGGCCGGACGGGTCTTTCGACCTCCTCTGGGCCGAGGGCTCGGCCTACATCATCGGCTTCGACAGCGCGCTGCGCTCCTGGCGGCGCCTTCTCGGCCCCGGCGGCACGCTCGTGCTCACCGAGTGCGGCTGGACCACCGACACGCCCTCGCCTCAGGCCCGCGCCTTCTGGGCGGACCAATACGAGCTGCGTACGACCGAGGAGAACAGCCGGGCCGCCGAGGCCGCCGGGTACACCGTCGTCGGCGTGCACCAGCTGCCGGAGTCCGACTGGGACGAGTACTACGGCCCCCTCGCTGCCAAGGCCGACACGGCCGGTCTCACTCGGCCCGGCATGCCCGAGGCCGTCGCGGGCGCCCACGCGGAGATCACGATGCGCCGGGAGCACGGCGGCGAGTACGGCTACGTCGGATACGTACTGCGGCCGAGGGACGCCTCCAGCCGGCTCACCCGCCCGGAGACCGCCGCCGACCGTGCCGAGGTGTACGCGGTGAACGCCGCGGCCTTCCCGACCGAGGCGGAGGCCGAGCTGGTGGACGCGCTGCGCGCCGACCCGGAGGCCTGGCTGCCGGGCCTGTCGTACGTGGCCGAGGCAGCGGACGGCACGGTCGTGGCGTACGCGCTGCTCACCCGCTGCCATGTCGACGGCGCGCCGGCGCTCGCACTGGCGCCCGTGGCGGTACGGCCGCCGCATCAGCGGCAGGGCGCCGGAGCGGCCGTCGTACGCGCCGTGCTGGAGGCGGCACGTGCGCGTGGGGAGCGGTTGGTGCTCGTACTCGGCCACCCGGAGTACTACCCGCGCTTCGGCTTCACGTCCGCTTCCGGATACGGCATCCGGCCCGGTCTCGAGGTCCCTGACGAGGCGATGATGGCCCTGGTACTGGACGATTCTTCGCCGGTTCCGACGGGCACGATCAACTATCCGGCCGCTTTCGGCGCCTGATCGGTGATGGCCCGCTTGTCCAGGTTCGGCCGCGCGACGGAACCGGACAAGCGGGACACCGCGTGGTGTCGGGAGTGCCGGATTCGTACGGCAGACTTGGGTCCCGAAATCCGATGCGAAGGATGGGTATGCCGATCACACGTGGCACCGCGACGCACACCTCGTCGAACGGCTCCGCCGAAGCGATCCTGCTGGAACTGGTCGACGAGGACGGTACGACGATCGGCACCGCGGAGAAGCTCGCCGCGCATCAGCCGCCCGGGCAGCTGCACCGGGCGTTCTCGGTGTTCCTGTTCGACGAGCGGGGCCGGCTGCTGTTGCAGCAGCGCGCGCTCGGCAAGTACCACTCTCCCGGCGTCTGGTCCAACACCTGCTGTGGCCATCCCTACCCCGGTGAGGCGCCCTTCGCGGCGGCTGCGCGACGTACGCACGAGGAGCTCGGGGTCTCGCCGTCTTTGCTCGCCGAGGCGGGCACGGTCCGCTACAACCACCCGGACCCGCACTCCGGTCTGGTGGAGCAAGAGTTCAACCACCTCTTCGTCGGTATGGTCCAGTCGCCACTGCGGCCGGACCCGGAGGAGGTCGGCACGACGGCCTTCGTGACGCCCGCCGAGCTGACGGAACGGCACGTCAGGGACCCGTTCTCCACCTGGTTCATGACGGTCCTGGACGCGGCCCGCCCCGCGATCAGGGAACTGACGGGCCCCGGCGCCGGGTGGTGACCAGCTCTACGGTGCGGGTTTGAGGGGCAGGGCGGCCCAGATCACCTTGCCGCCGGTCGCGGTGTGTTCGACGTCGCAGGCGCCGCCCGCCTCCTTGGTGATCTCGGTCACCAGGAGCAGGCCACGGCCGCCGGTCTGGGCGTGGTCGGCCTCCAGGGCGGTCGGGCGGTAGGGGTGATTGTCCTCGACGGAGACCCGCACCCACTCGGCGCCGACGGCGACCTCCACGGCGAGCGTCGGGGAGAGCAGCGCCGCGTGCCGCACCACGTTGGTCACCAGCTCGGAGACGATCAGCAGCAGCCCTTGGACGAGGTCGTCCGAGGCGGGTACGCCCTGGCGGGCCAGCAGGTCACGGACGGCGTGCCGCGCCTGTGGCACCGAGGCGTCGACGGAGGGAGCGGTGAACCGCCAGACTCCCTCGTACGGCAGTGGGTCCGGCGGTCTGCTGTATGCATCCGTGTGCCCGCCGCCTTCAGGGCGTGGGCCGGGCCCCCGCCCATGGTCGTCCATCGTCCGGTCGCCACCCTTGCGCTCGATTGTCACCACATGTCGAGTGTTGGTAACGCAGTGGTGCATATCCCGGAGCTGAACAGAAGTCAGCGAATATCGCCCCTTTCTGACCGTCCCCGTATGACACCGACGGCCCGCGAGACAGCTCCCTGCCCTTCTTGTGCCGAATTCGGAACTCTTCGGGTTGTACGGGTGCGGATAGCATCCGGCGTATGGAGCCGCAGTTGTTGCACAGCGTCACCGACGGGGTCGCCACCGTCGTGATCCACCATCCGGCGAAGCGCAATGCCATGACGGCCGGCATGTGGGCGGCGTTGCCGCCACTGCTCGACACACTGGCCGCCGACCCCGCCGTACGGACGCTCGTACTCACCGGTGAGGGCGGGACCTTCTGCGCCGGGGCCGACATCTCGACCCTGCGAGGCTCCGCCGACGAGGCGCAGGGTCTTGCGGTACGCGCCGAGGACGCGCTCGCCGCCTTTCCCAAGCCGACGCTCGCCGCGGTGCGCGGCCACTGCGTGGGCGGCGGCTGCCAGCTCGCGGCGGCCTGCGATCTGCGGTTCGCGGACGAGGGCGCGCTGTTCGGGATCACTCCGGCGAAGCTGGGGATCGTGTACGCGGCTTCCTCCACCCGGCGGTTGGTGTCGCTGGTGGGGCCCGCCACCGCCAAGTACCTGCTGTTCTCGGGTGAGTTGATCGACGCGGAGCGCGCGCTGCGGACCGGACTGGTCGACGAGGTACTGCCGGAGGGCGAACTCGACAAGCGGGTCGCGGAGTTCACGCGCGTACTGGCCGCGCGCTCGCAACTGACGCAGGCCGCGGCGAAGGAGTTCGCGGCCGGCCGCACGGACCGCCAGCCGTACTGGGCCGAGCAGGCGCGCGGCAGCGGCGACACCGCGGAGGGCGTCGCCGCTTTTCTGGAGCGCCGTCAGCCACGCTTCACGTGGACTGCTTCGGGCTCGACTACACAAGGATGAAGCGGCTGTTGGTGCGGAACTCCTCGACGAGATGCGCGGGCCCTTCTGCGGCGATCCGGCGTCGTAGGGCGGCTGCGGGTCGTACTCCGTCAACAGCTGGACGGCCTGGGCGTGTTCGTCGCCCGCGATCCTGCCGACCAGGGTGAGCCCCATGTCGATGCCGGAGGAGACCCCGGCCGCGGTGACGTACTTCCCGTCGGTCACGACCCTGTCCCCCGTCGGCTCGGCGCCGTACTGCTTGAGGAAGTCGAGGACCAGCCAGTGTGAGGTGGCGCGGCGGCCGTCGAGCAGTCCGGCCGCGGCCAGCAGCAGGGAGCCGCTGCACACGGAGGTGGTCCAGGTGCTGGTGGCGTCCGTGGTGCGCAGCCAGTCGAGAAGCGTCTCGTTCTCCATCTGCGCGAACTGGCCGGGCCCTCCGGGGACCACCACGATGTCGGGGCCCGGAACCTCGGCGAGGGTCTTGTCGGCGGTGATCGCGAGGGCGCCGGTCTCGGTGCGGACGGGGCCCGTCCGCTCGGCCACGAACACGGTCTCCGCGTCGGGGAGGCGGCCGAGGGTCTCGTACGGGCCGACGGCGTCCAGGGCGGTGAAGCGGTCGAAGAGAACGATGGCGATCTGCATCGGAGTCCTTTCCGGTTCGGTCAGGTACGACGGATGCGACGGATGTGACGGATTCGACAGACTCGACAGATTCGACGGGTTGGCCTGTGAGCTCTGTGGGTGAGCTCGGCCGGTGAGTTCAGTCGGCGGGCACGGGGCGGAAGCGGCGGCGGTACTCCGCCGGGGCCGCGCCGAGAGTCCGTACGAAGGCGCGGCGCATCGCCTCCGGGGTGCCGTAGCCGCAGGTGCGGGAGATCTCCTCGATGCCGTCGGCGGTGTCCTCCAGAAGACGCCGGGCGTGTTCGACGCGGACGCGGTCGACGTACCGGCCCGGGGTCATGCCCGTCTCCGTCTGGAAGGCGCGAGCGAAGTGGCGCGGGGAGAGGTTGGCGCGGGCGGCGAGCGACTCGACGGTCAGGTGCTCTCCGGGGTGCTCGCTGATCCTCCCCCACTGCCTTAAGGGCGTGGGAGGTGCCCCCAGCTGGACATCGCGGAGCGGCCGGCGCTGGGCTGTCTGCGCGGCGAGCTGGGCGCTGAACTGCGCCTGGTTTCCCGGGCGTCGGAGGAACACGACCAGATGGCGGGCGATGGTGAGGGCGGTCCTGCGGCCGAGGTCCTCCTCGACGAGCGCGAGGGCGAGGTCGATGCCGGAGGTGACGCCCGCCGAGGTCGCCACGTTCCCGTCGCGTACGAAGATGGGGTCCGGGTCGACGTCGATCGCCGGGTGGTCGCGGGCGAGCATGTCGCAGGACGCCCAGTGAGTCGTCGCCCGGCGGCCGTCCAGGAGGCCCGCGGCGGCGAGCAGGAGCGCGCCGGTGCAGACGGACACCAGGCGCTCCGCGCGCGGGCCGTGCTCACGCAGCCAGGCGACGAGGTCCGGGTCCGGGTTCCGGGTGCCGTTGCCGCCCGGGACGAGCAGGGTGTGCGGGGCGGGTGCGTCGGCGAGGGCGTGGTCCGGGACCAGGGTGAGGCCGCTGGTGGCGCGCACGGGGGCGCCGTCCAGGGTGGCGGTGCGGAGGCGGTACGTACCGGGGTGGCCGGTCTCGGCGCCCGCGAAGACCTCTACGGGGCCCGTGACGTCGAGACTCTGGATGCCCTCGAAGAGGACGACGAGAACGGTTCGGGGTGCCATGTGCTCGATTCTTGGCGCGCGCGGTGACGGCCGCAATGACGAGCACCCCACCTTTCCTGCCATGCCGACGACCTTGCCGATGGAGCCTGCCGAGGGGGATCGACGGCACGGCATTCCGCTCGTACTGAGCAGTCGGTTAGCCTGCGGCTCATGACCAGTGCTCTGCAGGAGCGCGCCGGGCGGCGCTGCCACAACGTCCTCAATCCGCTTCACTCCGCGCACTATTTCTCGCCGGACCTGGGGCGGGAACTGGCCGCTCTCGGGGTCGCCGACCGCGATGCCGTGTACTTCGCGGCGCGGGCCGCGGCCATGGGGGCGGTGGGTGCGGGTGTGGTGACCGCGACATTCTACAACTTCCGCCACGAGCTGGTGGCGAAGCACGTACCCGAGGTGTGGCGGACGGCGTCGCCGCAGGACGTGCTCGCGGCACGCGCGCGTGCCGCCGACGCGACGCTGCGGCGGCTGCTCGGTGACGAGGTGATCGGGTCCCCGGAGATGGCCGAGGCGGCTCAGCTCGCGCTGCGGGCGACCGAGGCCTGCGTACGGACCGCGCGCCCGCTGTATGCGGCACACGCGGACCTGCCCGTGCCCGACGAGCCCCATCTCGCGCTCTGGCACGCGGCCACGCTGCTGCGCGAGCACCGCGGAGACGGGCACCTCACGGTGCTGCTCGGCGCGGAACTCGACCCCTTGGAGGCGCTGGTGAGCCACACCGCGACCGGCAAGGGCATGTCGCCGCGGTGGGTCCTCGCCACGCGTGGCTGGCGGCGCGAGGACTGGGACGCCGCGGCCGGCCAGCTCCGGGAGCGCGGACTGCTCGACGCCGAGGGCGAGTTGACGGCGGCGGGCATGGACCTGCGCCGGGAGATCGAGTCGGACACGGACCGTCTGGACCGGGCCCCGTACGAGCACCTGGGCGCGGCGGGCGTGGAGCGCCTCCGGGAGCTGGCGACGGGGTTCCTCACGACGGCGCTGTCAGCGGGGGCGTTCCCCGAGGACATGATCGGCAAGAGCTGAGGACCTTTCGGGCGCGCGCGGCGGGCCACGCATCAGAACGCCTCTCCGCGGTACTCGGATGTCCCCGGCCGCGAACGAACGGGCCGGGAGACGAAAGGAGAAGCACGTGCTCCGTGCGATCGCAGACGTGTTGCGACAGATTGGCGCGGCGCTCGCCACAGTGGTGACGCTGCCGTTCCGGGCCCTGGCCCGGCTGTTCGGCGGCGCCTCTCACTCCACGCGACGCACCGGGCGGGCCCGCCGGGTCTGACCCGCGGACCGCCTTCGGAGCCGGACCCGCCAAGGGCGTGTCCGGCTCTCCTCGTGTTCCGGCGCCGCCCTGATCCCCCGTTGTCGGTGTCACCTGCCACAATTGCCGCGCAACCTCAGTGAGAAGGCGGTACGGGATCGTGACGACACCCGGATCCATCGCAGTAGGGTCCATCGAAGGCAGGATCGCCGAGGAGCTCGGCGTACGGGAGCGGCAGGTCAAGGCTGCCGTGGAGCTGCTCGACGGCGGTTCGACGGTGCCCTTCATCGCCCGCTACCGCAAGGAAGCGACCGAGATGCTCGACGATGCGCAGCTGCGCACGCTCGAGGAGCGGTTGCGCTATCTGCGGGAGCTGGAGGAGCGGCGGACCGCGATCCTCGAGTCGGTGCGCGAGCAGGGCAAGCTCACCGAGGAGCTTGAGGCGCGGATCCGCGGAGCCGAGACCAAGGCGCGCTTGGAGGACATCTATCTGCCGTTCAAGCCGAAGCGGCGGACGAAGGCGCAGATCGCGCGCGAGGCGGGTCTGGAGCCGCTGGCCGAGGGCCTGCTCAGTGACCCGTCCGTCGAACCTCTGGCCGCGGCAGCGGCGTTCGTCGACGCCGACAAGGGCGTGGCCGACCCGCAGGCGGCCCTCGACGGTGCCCGCGCGATCCTCACCGAGCGGTTCTCGGAGGACGCCGACCTGATCGGCGAGCTGCGCGAGCGCATGTGGGTGCGCGGGCGGCTGGCCGCCAAGGTGCGGGAAGGCAAGGAGGAGGCGGGCGCCAAGTTCGCCGACTACTTCGACTTCGCCGAACCCTTCACGGACCTGCCCTCGCACCGCATCCTCGCCATGCTGCGCGGCGAGAAGGAGGAGGTCCTCGACCTCGTCCTGGAGCCCGAGGAGCCGACGGACGGGCCTTCGTCGTACGAGGGGATCGTCGCGCACCGCTTCGGGATCGCCGACCGGGGCCGCCCCGCCGACAAGTGGCTGACGGACACGGTCCGTTGGGCCTGGCGCACGCGCATCCTGGTGCACCTCGGCATCGACCTGCGGCTCCGGCTGCGTACGGCCGCCGAGGACGAGGCGGTCAACGTCTTCGCGGCGAACCTGCGCGACCTGCTGCTCGCCGCCCCCGCGGGCACACGTTCGACGCTGGGGCTCGACCCCGGGTTCCGTACGGGCGTGAAGGTGGCCGTCGTCGACGCGACCGGCAAGGTCGTCGCCACGGACGTCATCTACCCGCACGTCCCGGCCAACAAGTGGGACGAGGCCATCGCCAAGCTCGCGCGGCTCGCCAAGGATCACGCGGTCGAGCTGATCGCGATCGGAAACGGCACGGCGTCCCGCGAGACGGACAAACTCGCCGGTGAACTGATCACCAAGCACCCGGAGTTGAAGCTCACGAAGGTGATGGTGTCCGAGGCCGGGGCCTCCGTCTATTCGGCCTCGGCCTTCGCCTCGCAGGAGCTGCCCGGAATGGACGTGTCGCTGCGCGGCGCGGTGTCCATCGCGCGGCGCCTGCAGGACCCGCTGGCCGAGCTGGTGAAGATCGACCCGAAGTCGATCGGCGTCGGGCAGTACCAGCACGATCTGTCCGAGGTGAAGCTGTCCCGGTCGCTGGATGCGGTGGTCGAGGACTGTGTGAACGGCGTCGGAGTGGACGTGAACACGGCGTCCACGCCGTTGCTGGCGCGGGTGTCCGGGATCTCGTCCGGGCTCGCGGAGAACATCGTGGCCCACCGGGATGCCAACGGTCCGTTCAAGTCGCGGTCCGAGCTGAAGAGCGTGGCGCGGCTGGGGCCGAAGGCGTACGAGCAGTGCGCGGGGTTCCTCCGGATTCGCGGGGGTGACGATCCGCTGGACGCGTCCAGCGTGCACCCGGAGGCATATCCCGTGGTGCGGCGGATGGTGAAGACGGCGGGCAGCGAGGTGGTCTCACTGGTCGGCAACACGAGTGTGCTGCGCTCGCTGAAGCCGACCGACTTCGTGGACGAGACGTTCGGTCTGCCGACGGTGACGGACATTCTGAAGGAGCTGGAGAAGCCGGGGCGTGACCCTCGCCCCGCCTTCAAGACGGCGACCTTCAAGGAGGGTGTGGAGAAGATCTCCGACCTGACGTCCGGGATGGTCCTTGAGGGCGTTGTGACGAACGTGGCGGCGTTCGGAGCGTTCGTGGATGTCGGTGTCCACCAGGACGGATTGGTGCACGTCTCCGCGATGTCCAAGACGTTCGTCAAGGATCCGCGGGACGTGGTCAAGCCCGGCGACATCGTGAAGGTGAAGGTCCTCGAGGTCGACATTCCGCGTAAGCGGATCTCGTTGACGCTGCGGTTGGATGACGAGGCCGCGCCCAAGGAGGCGCGCGGTGGGGGGCGCCCGCAGCGTGGCGGGCGGGCGCCGCAGCAGCCGCGTGGGCAGCAGCAGGGTCGCGGTGGTGGCGGGTCGCGGCAGGCGCAGGCGCCGGCGCCCGGCAACAGTGCGATGGCGGATGCGTTGCGGCGGGCGGGGTTGGTTGACCCCAAGGGGGGTCGGGGACGGTGAGCGTTGTGGGTGGGTGA
Organism: Streptomyces sp. NPDC048825; assembly: GCF_043198355.1. Taxonomy (NCBI): domain Bacteria; kingdom Bacillati; phylum Actinomycetota; class Actinomycetes; order Kitasatosporales; family Streptomycetaceae; genus Streptomyces; species Streptomyces sp. NPDC048825. Next base: position 345,183 of record NZ_JBICUR010000008.1, on the reverse strand, counting down.
GGGGGTTTCTTTCCCCAAGCCCGCCCCTTCCCGGAACTGGGGGCTGCGCCCCCAGGCCCCCTTCAGAGGTTGGTTTTCGACTGCCGGTCCGTTGTGGCTGGTCGCTCCCCCGCTCTCGGCTTCTCCCCCACTCTCGGCTTCGCTCGAGCGGGGGGACCCCCATGAGCGGGGGGACCCCCATCGCGGCGGAGCCGCATATGTCACAGCCCCGCGCCCCTGACGGGGCGCGCCCCGCAGGCCGTTGGGCCGAGTGCAGTAGCACGAGCGGCTGCCTTGATCCGGGCGGGCGAAGCTGGACACCCAGTCCGGGTTCGCACCGCCGTTCAGGGAGAGCCGATGCCGTGCCCCACTCCACCCCGTCGCCGTTTCCCGCTTGGCCCCCGCCTGGGCGTGGCCTCACTCATCGCTGTCTGTCTGGCCTTGCTGTCCCCTGCCGCCGGTGCTGCCACGCCGGCCGGACCGGACCCTCAAGGCTCACTCCAGGAGCAGCTGGAGGAGCTGGTCCGCACGCCGGGCGGGCCGCCCGGCGTCATCGCTGTACTGCGCGATGGCAGGAGCAGCCGGGTCGTCCGGGCCGGCGTCGCGGACCTGGCAACCGGCCGCAGACCCGCCCCTGACGACCACATGCGCATCGCCAGTGCGGCCAAGGCGTTCAGCGGCGCGGTGGCGCTGTCACTCGTCGACCGCCACGAACTGCGTCTGGACGACACCTTGCGGGAGCGGCTGCCCCGCCTGCCCGAGGCATGGGGCGCCGTGACGCTGCGCCAGCTGCTGAACCACACCAGCGGCCTGCCCGACTTCTCGCAGGCCCCGGCGTTCTTGCAGATCGTTCAGGCCGACCCCCGGCACCGCTTCGACTCCCGACGGCTGCTCGACTTCGTCGCCGACCAGCCTCTGCGCTTCCGACCCGGCTCCCAGTACCAGTACTCCAACTCCGACAACATCGCCGTCGCCCTGATGGCTGAGGCGGCGACCGGTACGCCGTACGAGCATCTGCTGCGCGAGCTGGTGTACCGGCCGCTGGGCCTGCGCGACACGAGCCTGCCGCAGGGCTACCGGATGCCGAGGCCCTATCTGCACGGCTACGACGTGAGCCCGCCCGAGCCGCCGGAGGACGTCAGCGAGGTCCTCGGCATGTCCGGTGTGTGGGCTTCGGGCGGCATCGTCTCCACGCCCGCCGACGTGACCCGCTTCATCCGCGGCTATGCAGGAGGCCGGCTGTACGGCCACCACGTCGTTCGGGAACAGAGGCGCTGGATCCCCGGGGCGGCGTCGGAGCCCGCCGGGCCGGGGCGTAACGACGCGGGACTCGCCATCTTCCGGTACACGACCCGGTGCGGGGTGGTGCTGGGGCATACCGGCAACACTCTCGGTTACACGCAGCTGATCGCGGCCACGCCGGACGGGCGCCGGTCGCTGACCTTCTCCGCCACCACCCAGATCAGCCAGGCCCTGAAGCCCGATCTGCTGCGGAAATTGCGCACCGTCCAGGAGAACTTCGTCTGTGCGCTGCTGCGCCCCAGGGGCTGACGCCTCAGCGTTCCGTCACCTTGCCGCCGGTGACCTCCAGGCGGCGGGTGACGTGGACCGCGTCCAGCATGCGGCGGTCGTGGGTGACCAGGAGCAGTGTGCCCTCGTATGAGTCGAGCGCTGATTCCAGTTGCTCGATGGCCGGCAGGTCGAGGTGGTTGGTGGGTTCGTCCAGGACCAGGAGGTTGACGCCTCGGCCCTGGAGGAGGGCCAGGGCGGCGCGGGTGCGTTCGCCGGGTGACAGGGTGGCCGCCGGTCGCAGGACGTGGTGCGAGGTGAGGCCGAACTTGGCCAGGAGGGTGCGGACTTCGGCCGGTTCGGTGTCCGGGACCGCCGTGCAGAACGCGTCCAGAAGGGACTCGGGGCCGTAGAACAGTTGGCGGGCCTGGTCGACCTCGCCGACCAGGACGCCGGAGCCCAGGGAGGCGTGGCCCGCGTCCACCGGTACGCGTCCCAGCAGGGCGGCCAGCAGCGTGGACTTGCCCGCGCCGTTGGCGCCGGTGACGGCCACCCGGTCCGCCCAGTCGATCTGCAACGACACCGGTCCGAGCACGAAGTCGCCTCGTCGTACCTCCGCGTCGCGCAGGGTGGCGACCACGGCGCCCGATCGCGGGGCCGCCGCGATCTCCATACGCAGCTCCCACTCCTTGCGCGGCTCGTCCACGACGTCGAGCCGTTCGATCATGCGCTGGGTCTGCCGGGCCTTCGCGGCCTGCTTCTCACTGGCTTCGCTACGGAACTTGCGGCCGATCTTGTCGTTGTCGTTGCTCGCCTTGCGCCGGGCGTTCTTGACGCCCTTGTCCATCCAGGAGCGCTGCATCTGGGCCCGATCTGCGAGCGCGGCGCGCTTGTCGGCGTACTCCTCGTAGTCCTCGCGGGCGTGCCTGCGTGCGACGTCCCGTTCCTCCAGATATGCCTCGTATCCGCCGCCGTACAGCCTGATCTGCTGTTGTGCGAGGTCGAGTTCGAGGACCTTGGTCACGGTGCGGGTGAGGAACTCGCGGTCGTGGCTGACGACGACCGTGCCTGCGCGCAGTCCGCTCACGAAGCGTTCCAGGCGTTCGAGGCCGTCCAGGTCGAGGTCGTTGGTGGGCTCGTCGAGGAGGAAGACGTCGTAGCGGGAGAGGAGGAGGGAGGCGAGTCCGGCGCGGGCCGCCTGGCCGCCGGAGAGCGCGGTCATGGGCTGGTTCAGGTCGACGCCGAGTCCGAGCGAGTCCGCGACCTGGTCGGCTCGTTCGTCCAGGTCGGCGCCGCCGAGGTCGAGCCAGCGCTCCAGGCTCGTCGCGTACGCGTCGTCCGCGCCCGGTGCCCCGTCGACGAGCGCCTGCGTCGCCTCGTCCATCACGCGCTGGGCCTCTGCCACACCGGTGCGGCGGGCCAGAAACTCCCGTACGGTCTCGCCCGGCCGGCGTTCCGGCTCCTGCGGCAGATGCCCGACGGTGGCGTTCGGCGGGGAGAGCCGCAGCTCGCCCTGCTCGGGCTTCAGCAGTCCGGCGAGCATGCGCAGCAGCGTGGACTTGCCCGCGCCATTGGCACCGACCAGACCGATCACATCGCCGGGCGCGACAACGAGATCGAGCCCGGAGAAGAGCGAGCGGTCACCGTGACCGGCGGCGAGGTTCTTTGCGACGAGGGTGGCAGTCATCAGGCGCTGATCCTAATCGCCCGTCGACTGGGCGAGCGCCCGGTCTTCCCGGCCGCTCGCCTCCTGAAGCGGCGCGCTTCGGGAGGCGCGTCGGCCCAGTCCGCGCCCGCCTCCACTGCTCAGCGCGCCACCAGCGCCCATAGGGGCGCAGCCCCACGCCGGGGCGGCCGAGGCCGCCGAGCACCCCGCCCTCGCCCTCCTCCGGAGGCATCCCCTCAGCCCCCCATCGCCTCCACCAGCACTCCCCCCGAAGTCCGCGCCACGATGAAGGACTCCCCCTTCGTCGCCTTCGCGTCCAGTGCGAGCCGGTGCTCCCCCGCTTCCAGCACGCCGTCGAAGACCTCGTACGCGTGCGTGCGGTACAGCCGGTCCATGCGGTACGCGGTCAGTTGGACCCGGCACGGGGACGTGACCTCGACACCCGCCTCGCCGTTCGCGGCGACCAGGCGGGTGAGGCGGCGCTGCTCCTGGGGGCTGCGGTCCAGGGCGTTTTCGATCTGGGCGACGAGGAGCGGGACGATCGGGGCGAGCCCGTCGACGTATGCGACCTCGACGCCGGCGCGCTCGAAGGACTGGCGTACGGCGGCACGTTCCTGCTCGGTGACGGCGCGGCCGAAGGCGACTGCGCCGTATGTGCGCAGCTCGTCGGCGGGGATATCGGCGGCGTCCTGGGTGGTCTCGGCGCCGATACCGATGATGCGCAGGGCGGTGGCAAGTTTGGCGAGGACGGCGGCTCGGGTGCCGATGAGCAGGACCCGGCGGCGCTCTCCACCGGCAGCGGTGAGCCCGGGGTTCGTCAGCAGGGAACCCAGCGCGGCACGGTACTCGGCGCCACGGAAGCGGAACGGCCCTATTCCGTGGTACCCGTTGAGTTCCAGGTCCGCCCGCTCACCGGTCTGCCAGGCGAAGTCGCGCCATACATAGTCGTCGCCGAGTCTCTCGATCACGGCGGTGACGGCACCGCAGGCGAGGTCCTCGCACTCGGGGCAGCCGTAGATGACGTACCGGCCGCCCGCCAAGGGGGCGTCGGCTTCCAGGAGGAGACTGTGCACCTGCGCGCTGAAGATCGCGGGCGGTATGTCGGAGGCGAGCGGGGAGACGGCGTCGAGGTCGGAGAGCTGGAACAGCAGCGGCCGTCCGTCGACGATGAAGTCCACAAAATCCCGGTGCACTTGGTAGTCACCGTTGGTGAGGACTCCACCGGCGCGCATGGCCGGTGCCAGGCCGAAAGTCGCGTACTCGGCAGACATGCTGTGAGTATCCCCAGACTGGAGGTGATGTGAGCACGGCATGACGGATTCCGTTAACGTCCGGCTGTGAACAGTGAGCGGAACGATGACGTGATCGTGGTCGGCGGCGGTGTCATAGGACTCACGACGGCCGTCGTCCTCGCGGAGAGCGGCAGGCGGGTACGGATCTGGACGCGGGAGCCCGTCGAGCGGACCACCTCGGCCGTTGCCGGCGCGATCTGGTGGCCGTACCGGATCGAGCCGGAGGTGCTCGTCGGTGAGTGGGCGCTGCAATCACTGTCCGTGTACGAGGAGTTGGCGGCGCGGCCCGAGGAGACGGGCGTACGCATGGTCGAGGGCGTACACGGTGAGACGGTGCTGGACGGGCTCGGGTCGTGGGCCGCGCGGGTGCCGGGGCTGCGGGCGGCGAGGGCCGGGGAGTACGCCGGGGTGGGGTTGTGGGCGCGGCTGCCGCTGATCGACATGCCGGTGCATCTGGCCTGGTTGCGCGAGCGGTTCGTCAGGGCCGGCGGGACGGTCGAGGAGCGGTACGTCACGGATCTCGCGGAGGTCCCGGCGCCGGTCGTCGTCAACTGCACGGGCCTTGGCTCGCGGGAGCTCGTACCGGATCCGGGGATGTGGCCCGTGCGGGGGCAGTTGGTGATCGTGGAGAACCCCGGGGTGACCACGTGGCTGACCTCGGGGGATTCCGGCACCAAGGCGACGTACTTCTTTCCGCAGCCGGGCGGGCTGATCCTCGGCGGGACCGCTCAGGAGGGCGACTGGTCCCTGACGCCCGATCCGGCCGTGGCCGAAGCGATCGTGCGGCGGTGTGCGGCGCTGCGGCCGGAGATCGCCGGGGCTCGGATCATCGAGCACCGGGTCGGCCTGAGGCCTGCCCGCGACGCGGTGCGGCTGGAGCGTGAAATGCTGCCCGGCGGCCGGGTGTTGGTGCACAACTACGGGCACGGCGGGGCGGGCGTCACCGTGGCGTGGGGCTGCGCGCGGGAGGCGGCGGGCCTCGCCTCCCGCTGACGCACAGATGCCGTTCTAAGCGGATGGTGCGGCACGCGCCCCTAAGGAGGCCGCAGGCCCTCCTTAGGGGCGCGGGGAACTGCGCGACCAGCCACGTACAACCCGCAGCCAACAGCCGACCGCAGTTCCCCTGCTCAACCCAGCGGAGCTAACGGTGCTCGTGCCCGAGCGGGTCCCCTTCCGTGTCGGTGCCGGGTCCGGGACCGACACGGATCCCGAAGTCGCCGTCGTACTGCTTGTGCCCCTCGATCACGGCGAGCTCGACGGCCTCGGAACCCATCGCACTGCGCACGATGACCGGGTCCTTGCGCAGATCCTTCATCAGGGCGAAACACATCCCGATCATGACGAGGACGAAGGGCGCGGCGGCGAGGATCGTAAGGTTTTGCAGGCCGGCGAGCGCATCGCCCTTACCGCTGCCGATGAGCAGCATGATCGCGGCGACGGCCCCGGTCACCACGCCCCAGAACACCACGACGAGACGGCCGGGTTCGAGGGCGCCCTTCTGGGAGAGCGTGCCCATCACGATGGACGCGGCGTCGGCTCCGGAGACGAAGAAGATGCCGACCAGGATCATCACGAGCAGGCTGGTGGCCGTCGCGATGGGGTACTCCTGCAGAACGCCGAAGAGCTGTCCCTCGGGCGTCGCCTCTTTGCCGAGCCGGCCGGCCTCCTGCAGCTTCATCGCGGAACCGCCGAAGAATGCGAACCAGACGAGAGAGACGGTGCTGGGTACGAGGATGACACCGCCGACGAACTGCCGAATGGTCCGGCCGCGGCTGATGCGGGCGATGAACATACCGACGAACGGCGTCCAGGAGATCCACCACGCCCAGTAGAAGACCGTCCAGCCGCTCAGCCACTCCGCGACTCCCTCGCCGCCACTGGCCTCGGTGCGGCCGGCGAGCTGCGGCAGGTCACCCACGAAGGAGAAGACCGACGTGGGCAGCAGATCGAGGACGATCACGGTCGGGCCTGCGATGAACACGAACACGGCGAGCACCAGCGCCAGCACCATGTTGGTGTTGGACAACCACTGGATGCCGCGCTCGACGCCCGAGACAGCCGAGGCGACGAAAGCCAGCGTCAGTACGGCGATGATGGTGACGAGCAGTCCGGTGCTCGCCTTGTCCAACCAGTCCAGCTCCGTGAGTCCGGAGCCGATCTGGAGCGCACCGAGGCCCAGCGAGGTCGCGGAGCCGAAGACGGTCGCGATGATCGCGAGGATGTCGATCGCCCGGCCCGTGTGGCCGTTCGCGTGCTTCTCACCGATGAGCGGGGTGAACACCGCGCTGATCGTCTGGCGCCGGCGTTTGCGGAAGGTGCTGTAGGCGATGGCGAGGCCGACCACCGCGTAGATCGCCCACGGATGCAGGGTCCAGTGGAAGAGCGTGGTGGCCATCGCCGTCTCCATGCGCTCCGCGGAGTCGGCGGGGCTGGTGCCCGGCGGGGGTGTGTTGTAGTGCGACAGCGGCTCGCTCACGCCGTAGAACATCAGGCCGATGCCCATACCGGCGCTGAACATCATCGCGACCCATGACACGGTGCGGAACTCGGGCTCCTCGCCCTCGGTGCCCAGGTGGATCCTGCCGTAGCGGCTGACCGCCAGCCAGAGCGCGAAGACGACGAAACCGGAGGCGGCGAGCACGAAGGCCCAGCCGCCGTTGTGCATGAGGCCGTCGAGCATCTTGGTCGAGGCGCTCTCCAGAGAGTCGGTGGCAACCGCGCCCCAGATCACGAAGGCCACGGTGAGCGCGGCGGTGACGCCGAACACCACGCGGTCGGTTTCGTGGCCGGGGCCGCCCGGGACGTCCGATGGACCTCCCAGGCCTCCCCTCTTCTTCAGGTCTTCAGTCATCGGCGGCACCTTCCCCTGGAGGCCGAACGGAAACACTTGTTCCTGGTTGCGCCCCTAGGAATTACCACAGGTACCGCCGCTCTCAACCCTTTCAGCGGTTGTCTCCCGGCACCCGCTGCGGCGTCCGGGGCTCGGCGACCCCCTCGAGAGTGGCGTCCGGCCTGACGTGCGCGGATCCCGAGGTGGCGCCCGAGAAGGCCTTGGCGCCTCCGACGAACGGGACGCGGGCCCACGTACGGGACAGATCGAGATTCAGCGTCGGTGTGGTGGACGGAGGGTCGATGAGGTCCTTGTCGGTGCCCGCGATGATCAGTGCGAGACGGTGCCCGGCCGGGACGACGTGGTCGCTCGCGTGCAGGTCGAGGCTGATGGTGTACGGCTTGCCCGGCGTGAGCGGGGCGCCCTTCAGGTCCGAGGCATGGTTGCCGAGGTCGGCCCAGCCCCGGCTGAACACCGTGTAGTCGACGTCCGCGGCCTTGGCCTGCGTCTCCTTGAAGCAGGAGCTGTCACCCGTGGTGCTGGGGCCCCAGCAGCTGCGGTCGGTGAGTGTGGTGATGCCCTCGGCGGCGTCCGCGTAGTCACGGATGGTGTCCGGGCCGAGGTCGACAAGCACCGCGGAGAGATGGGCGGTCGTGGTGCTCGGTGTGGCGGTGACGGTCACCTTGGAGGAGCCGGACAGCCGCAGGTCGCGCGTGAGCGGCTTCGTGACGAATCCGGCCTTGCCGGCAGTCGACTGATCGATCTGCGCGGCCCAGTCGGTCTCGTCCTGGCTCGGGTCGTCGGTGAAGGTCTCGGTGCCCGATCCGGTACGCAGTCCAAGGGTGCCGACGCCCGCCTGCTCGCCCTTGCCGGGTCGCAGGCTCACGGTGTCCGTGCCGCGCGGCGGCCAGACACTCGACGTCTCCCACTTGTCAGGGGCGCGCTCGATGTCGGCCATCGGCTCGTCGTCGATGCCGTTGTCGTAGCCGAGGAGTTCGTGGTCGAACCAGCGGTGCAGGGTGTCCACCCATTCGGCGCGGCGGAAGTCGAAGGGGTCGACGTGGCCGGTCTGCGACAGCCAGATCTTGCGCTCGACACCGTTCTTCGCGAGGGCGTCCCACCACTGGCCGAAGTGCTTGGGGCGGACGTTGAGGTCCTGCATGCCGTGGATGACGAACACGCTCGCGTCGACCTTGCGGGCGTCCTTCACGTAGTCGCGCTCGGTCCACAGCTTCGTCCAGTCGCCGGTGCGCGGGGCTCCTTCGACGAGCTTCTGCTGCACGGCGGCGCACTTGGCGCGGGCGTCGGGGCTCTCGACGTAGTTGGACAGCCAGTCGGGTCCGGAGTCGTACAGCGGGGCGCCCTTGGCGAAGTAGTAGTCGTACCAGGAGGAGATGGCGGCGATCGGAACGATCGTCTCAAGGCCCTCGACTCCGGTCGCGGCGACGCCGTTCGCGACGGTCCCGTCGTAACTCTTGCCGATCATGCCGGTCTTGCCGTTGGTCCAGTCGGCCTTGGCCTTCGTACTGCCCGTCCGGGAGGTGTAGCCCTTGGCGCGGCCGTTCAGCCAGTCGACGACGGCCTTCGCGGACTGGACGTCGGAGCGTCCGCCGACGTCCACGCAACCGTCGGAGCGGTTGGTGCCGGTGAAGTCGACGCCGACGAACGCGTATCCGCGCGGCACGAAGTAGTTGTCGTAGAACAGCGGCATCTGGACGACGTTGCCGTTCGCGTCGTACGTCTTCTTCTGGCTCTCGTTGCCGCGCCCGCAACAGGAGTAGTACGGGCTGGCGTCCATGATCACGGGTATCTTCCGGCCCTGCCGGGCGGGTTCGCGGGGCCGGACGATGTCGACGGCGACGCGGTCGGTCTTCCCGTCCTTGTCGCCGTCGAGTCGGGTGTCCACCCATACGGACTCGCGTATCGCGTTCTCGTACGAGTACACGGGCTTGCTCTCCCGCGGGGCGCTCTGTGCGGCGGCCGGGGTGAGGAGCGTGGCCATCAGGGCGGCTGTGGCCGCCGTCGCGAGCGTTCTCCAGGTCCTGAAGCGCATGACGCGCGCACGTATCGGCATGCGCGGAAGGTACCCCGGTCAACTCGTGGGCGAAAGAGGGTCGTTGGGGAGCCAATGGACCGAACGGGTCCCGCGGGGAGGAGGGGTCTTGAAAGGGCCGTGGGATGGATTGGGTCATGTCGGCCGAATGGCGATCGTGTGACAGGGGCGGCCGTGGACACGACAGGGTCCACAGGGACTGAATAGTGTCCGAACAGACTTCATGCCCCCACGACTTGGAGCTGAACGTGCACCGCAGACTCATCGCCCCGGGCGCACTCGCGGCCTCCCTGCTGCTGGCGATCCCGGCATCGGCGGCCGACTACGAGCCCGGAGCGCCGGGCATCGGCGACCCCTACTACCCGGCCTACGGCAACGGCGGATACGACGTCTCGCACTACGACCTCCGGCTCAAGTACCAGCCGGAAACGGACAAGTTGGAGGGCACGGCGACCCTCCTGGCGACCACGACACAGGATCTGTCGCGGTTCAATCTGGACTTTCTGCTCGACGTCAGCGAGGTACGGGTGAACGGCGCGAAGGCGTCGTTCAAGACCTCCGGCGAGCACGAACTGGAGGTCACGCCGAAGACACCGCTGCCCAAGGGCACGCCCGTCACCGTGGTGGTGCGCTACAGCGGCGTGCCGTCCTCGAAGTCGGCGTACGGCTTCACCAGTTGGCACCGTACGCCGGACGGCGGCGTCGGGGCGAACGAGCCCGAGGCCGCCTGGTGGTGGTTCCCGAGCAATGACCATCCGCTGGACAAGGCCACGTACGACGTGTCGGTATCGGTGCCGGACGGCTCGCAGGCGATCTCCAACGGCACACTCCAGTCGACGAGTTCACGGGCCGGCTGGACGCGCTACAACTGGCGGTCCAACAAACCGCAGGCCACGTATCTCGCCACGCTGGCGGTCGGGAAGTTCGACGTCACGACCGGCAAGTCGGAGAGCGGCATCCCGATCGTCAACGCGTACAGCAAGGATCTGGGCGACAACTACGGGGCGGCGCGCGCGAGCATCGAGCGCACCGGGGAGGTCGCCGACTGGCTGACGGAGTACTTCGGGCCGTATCCCTTCAACGCGCTCGGCGGCTACGTCCCGAACACCGCCGAGACCGGGTACGCGCTGGAGACCCAGACCCGGCCCTTCTACAGTCCGCGCCAGTTCGCGAACGGCACGAATGTGTCCGTGGTCGTCCATGAGCTGGCGCACCAGTGGTACGGCAACCTCGTGTCCGTCGCCGGCTGGAAGGACATCTGGATCAACGAGGGCTTCGCGCGGTACGCCCAGTGGCTGTGGTCGGAGCACGAGGGCGAAGGGACGGCGCAGGAGCTCGCCGACTACGTGTACGCGTCGCTTCCGGCCGACAACGCGTTCTGGAAGGTCAGGCCCGGGGATCCGGGGCCGGAGAACCAGTTCCATCTCGCGGTGTACGACCGGGGCGCCCTGGCCCTCCAGGCCCTGCGCAACGAGATCGGCGACGAGGACTTCTTCGCCATCCTGAAGGGCTGGCCGAAGGAGCACGCGCACGGCAACGCGACGGTCGGCGACTTCGTGAAGTACGCCGAGCGGATCTCGGGCCGGCCTCTTGCCGCCCTCTTCGACACCTGGCTCTACCAGCCCTCGAAGCCGAGTGCGCCCGCCGCCCGGGAGGCCTCGATCGCGCCCCTGGCCGGGGAGACTCCGGTCCAGCCGAAGTCCTGGAAGAAGATCGCCGCGACGAATGGCGTGCACGATCACGAGCACGCTCGCGAGAACGGGCACGAGCGCGAGAAGGGGCATGAGGACGGGCACTGAGGCGGGGTGAGGCGACGGCGGGCGGGCAGCTCACTGCCCGCCCGCCCCGCTTTCCCACCATTGGTGAGACAGCAATACTGTTGCACCGCACCCGGGCGCGGTACCGCAGTACGCGAAGGAGCAGCAGCTATGTCGACGGACATCGAGGAGCCGAAGCTCACGGTCGACGAGCTGGCCGCGCGTGCGGGTGTCACGGTGCGTACGGTGCGCTTCTACAGCACCAAGGGCCTGTTGCCGCCGCCCGTGCTCGGTCCGCGTCGGGTCGGGCACTACGGGCAGGCGCATCTGTCCCGGCTGGCGCTCATCGAGGAGTTGCAGCGCCAGGGGATGACGCTGGCCGCGATCGAGCGGTATCTGGAGCAGCTGCCGAGCGACCTGAGCGCCCATGAGCTGGCGATCCACCGTGCCGTGGTGGCCTCGTGGGCGCCCGAGTCGACGCAGGAGATGAGCCGCGCCGAGCTGGAGCGCCGGGCGGGGCGACCGCTGGGCGAGGAGGACCTGGACCGGCTCGCCGCGATGAACGTCGTCGTACGGACTCCTGACGCGCAGACCTGTCAGGTGGATCCCGGGCTGCTGCGGCTGGGCGTACAACTCCTCGACGTGCCGATCGCGCACGAGACCATCCTCGCCGCGCGCACGGTCCTGCTGGAGCACACGCGCGCGGCGGCCCGGGAACTGGCCCGGCTGCTGCGCGACGAGGTGTCCGAGACCGAGTCGGTGGCGGCGGTGAAGTCCCTGTCGGCGCATATGCAGCCACTGGTGGTGCAGGCACTGCTGACCACGTTCCAGCGCTCCCTGAACGGGGAGCTGCGGGAGTGGCTCAAGAGCCCACGCTGAACGGGGCCGTTCCGGTCTCCCGAACGGCCCCCGCCCGCGCCGTACTCACCTACGCGTCGCTGAACCGCTCCCCCTTCTCCGCCTTCTGGACGAGCAGCGCCGGTGGCGTGAACCGGTCCCCGTAGCGCTCGGCGAGCTCACGCGCGCGTGCCACGAATCCGGGCAGGCCGGCACCTGCCCCGGCGTAGCCGTCGTAGCCGTTGATGTACTGCAGGACGCCACCCGTCCAGCCGGGGAAGCCGATCCCGAGGATGGACCCGATGTTGGCGTCGGCGACGGACGTCAGGACGCCCTCCTCCAGGAGCCTGACCGTGTCCAGCGCCTCGGAGAAGAGCATGCGCTCCTGCATGTCCGTGAAGGGGATCTCGGCGCCTTCGCGTGTGAAGTGCTCCCGGAGTCCGGGCCAGAGCCCCGAGCGCTTCCCGTCGGCGTACTCGTAGAAGCCCGCGCCGCCGCTGCGGCCTGTACGGCCGAACTCGTCGATCATGCGGTCGATCACCGCCTCGGCGGGGTGCGCCACCCAGGTGCCGCCGGACTCCTCGACGGCCCGCTTCGTCTCGGTGCGGATCTTGCGCGGCAGCGTGAACGTCAGCTCGTCCATGAGGGAGAGGACCTTGGCCGGGTAGCCCGCCTGGGCCGCGGCCTGCTCGACCGAGGCGGGCTCGATGCCCTCGCCGACCATCGCCACGCCCTCGTTGAGGAAGTGGCCGATGACCCGGGAGGTGAAGAAGCCGCGCGAGTCGTTGACGACGATCGGGGTCTTCTTGATCTGCCGCACCAGGTCGAAGGCGCGCGCGAGGGCTTCCTCACCGGTCCGCTCGCCCTTGATGATCTCGACGAGCGGCATCTTGTCGACGGGCGAGAAGAAGTGCAGCCCGATGAAGTCGGCCTGCCGCTCGACGCCTTCGGCGAGGACGGTGATCGGCAGCGTCGAGGTGTTGGAGCACAGCAGCGCGTCCGGCTCGACGATGTGCTGGATCTCCTGGAACACCTTGTGCTTGAGCGCCGGGTCCTCGAAGACGGCCTCGATCACGGCGTCGCAGCCGGCGAGGTCCTGCGGGTCGGCGGTGGGCGTGATGCGGGCGAGCAGCGCGTCGGCCTTCTCCTGCGTCGTACGTCCTCGGGAGACGGCTTTGGCGCAGAGCTTCTCGGAGTAGCCCTTGCCCTTGGCCGCCGCCTCGGCCGACACGTCCTTGAGGACGACGTCGATGCCGGCGCGTGCGCACGAGTAGGCGATACCCGCGCCCATCATTCCGGCGCCCAGGACGGCGACCTTGCGGACCTGGCGGGGTTCGATGCCCTTGGGGCGGTTGGCTCCGGAATTGACGGCCTGGAGGTCGAAGAAGAAGGCCTGGATCATGTTCTTGGAGGTCTGGCCCGCGGCCAGCTCCACGAAGTAGCGCGACTCGATGACCTGCGCGGTCTCGAAGTCCACCTGGGAGCCCTCGACCGCCGCCGCGAGGATGTTGCGCGGGGCCGGGTAGGGCGCGCCGCCCGTCTGCTTGCGCAGGGTCGCCGGGAAGGCGGGCAGGTTCGCCGCGAACTTGGGGCTGGACGGTGTGCCGCCCGGGATGCGGTAGCCGGGCTTGTCCCAGGGCTGCGAGGACTCGGGGTTGGCCTCGATGAAGGCGCGGGCCTTGGCGAGCAACTCCTCCTGTGTGGTGACCACTTCGTGGACGAGGCCGTTCTCGAGCGCGCGCCGCGGGCTGTACTGGGTGCCCTGGAGGAGCACCTTCAGCAGGGCGTCGGCGATGCCCAGGAGGCGTACGGTCCGCACGACGCCGCCGCCTCCGGGCAGCAGGCCGAGGGTGACCTCGGGGCAGCCGATCTTGGAGCCGGGGGCGTCCAGGGCGACGCGGTGGTGGCAGGCGAGGGCGATCTCGTAACCGCCGCCCAGGGCCGCGCCGTTCATCGCGGCGACGACGGGCTTGCCCAGCGTCTCGATGCGGCGGAGGTCGCGCTTGACGGCGAGGCTCCGCTCGAAGGTGAACTCGGAGGTTTCGGGAGTGACCGCGATCAGTTCGCGCAGGTCACCGCCCGCGAAGAAGGTCTTCTTGGCGGAAGTGAAGATGATGCCGCGGATGGAGTCCTTCTCGGCCTCCAGCCGGTCGGCGATCGTGGTGAGCGAGTCCCGGAACGCCTGGTTCATGGTGTTCGCGGACTGGTTCGGGTCGTCGAGGACGAGGGTGACGACGCCGGTCCTGTCCTGTTCCCAGCGGATGGTGCTCTCGGTCATGGCTGTTGCTCCGTAAAGGGGACGCCGCAAGGGCGGTGGGGGCCGTAGGAGGGGGACGGGACGGACGGGACGTTCACAGACGCTCGACGATCGTGGCGATGCCCATGCCGCCGCCGACACACAGCGTGGCGAGGCCGAACCGCTTGTCCTGGCGCTCCAGTTCGTCGACGAGGGTGCCGAGGATCATCGCTCCCGTGGCGCCCAGGGGGTGACCGAGTGCGATGGCTCCGCCGTTGACGTTGACCTTGTCCAGGGACAGGCCCATGTCCTTGACGAAGCGGAGGACGACGGCGGCGAAGGCCTCGTTGATCTCGACCAGGTCGATGTCGTCGATGGTCAGCCCGGCCTTGGCGAGCGCCTTGCGGGTCGCGGGCGCGGGCCCCGTGAGCATGATCGTGGGTTCGGAGCCGGAGACGGCGGCGGCGACGATCCGGGCGCGCGGCGTCAGTCCGTACCGCTCCCCCACCTCGCGCGAGCCGATCGCCACCAGCGAGGCGCCGTCCACGATGCCGGAGGAGTTGCCCGCGTGGTGCACGTGGTCGATCTTCTCCACCCAGTGGTACTTCTGCAGCGCCACGGCGTCGAAGCCGCCCAGGTCGCCGATGTCCGCGAACGACGGCTTGAGGCCCGCCAGCGAATCGGCGGTGGTGCCGGGGCGCAGGTGCTCGTCGTGGTCCAGGACGACGAGTCCGCTGCGGTCCTTCACCGGCACGACGGACCGATCGAAGCGGCCGTCCTTCCAGGCCGCCGCGGCCCGCTCCTGGGACAGGGCCGCGTACTCGTCGACGTCCCGGCGCGTAAAGCCCTCGATGGTGGCGATGAGGTCGGCGCCGATGCCCTGGGGGACGAAGTTGGTGGCGATGTTGGTCATCGGGTCGGCGAACCAGGCGCCGCCGTCGGAGGCCATCGGCACCCTCGACATCGACTCGACACCGCCCGCGAGCACGAGGTCCTCCCAGCCCGAACGGACCTTCATCGCGGCGAGGTTGACGGCTTCGAGGCCGGAGGCACAGAAGCGGTTCTCCTGGACGCCCGCCACTGTGTCGGGCAGTCCGGACGCGATGGCGGCGATCCGCGCGATGTCCGAGCCCTGGTCGCCGACCGGGCCGACGACTCCGAGCACGATGTCGTCGATCGCGGCCGGGTCGAGGTCCGGGAAACGGCCCCGGAGCTCGTGGATGAGCCCGACGACGAGGTCGATGGGCTTGGTGCCGTGCAGGGCGCCGTTCGCCTTGCCGCGTCCGCGCGGGGTGCGGATCGCGTCGTACACGTACGCTTCGGTGCTCACTGGTCAGCCTTTCGGGGAGGGTTGCTCAGGCGCGGAGGCTTGCTCAGGCGCGAGGACCTGCAGCTTCGTGGGAGGCCGCTTCATTCGGGGCCGCCCTTCAGGAGGCCGGGTACGTCCCAGTCGCGGGCCACGTCCTCGGTGTCGGCGCCCGGCCGCGCGGGCCCGCCGCGGACCGAGGTGGGGGTGGCCGAGAAGCGGGGGGCGGGGGCCGGCTGGGTGATGCCGCCGTGGTCGGTGAAGGTGCCGCGGGCGGCGAGGTGCGGGTGGTGCGGCGCCTCGCGCAGGGAGAGGACCGGCGCCACGCACGCGTCGGAGCCCTCGAAGACCGCGGTCCACTCCTCGCGCGTACGGGTCTTGAAGCGGGCCGCGACCGCCTCGCGCAGCTCGTCCCAGCGCGCCGGGTCCTTGTGGGCCGAGGCGTGTTCCGGGATGCCGAGGAGGTCCACGAACTCGGCGTAGAACCGCTGCTCGAGCGCGCCCACCGCCATGTACTGGCCGTCTGCCGCCTCGTACGTGCCGTAGTACGGGCAGCCTCCGTCGAGGAGGTTGGCGCCGCGCCGGTCCTGCCAGCGGCCGGCGGCCAGCATGCTGTGGATCATCGCGGCGAGGTGGGCGGCACCGTCGACGATGGCCGCGTCCACGACCTGTCCGGAGCCGGTCGTACGGGCGTGGTGGAGGGCGGCGAGGACGCCGACGACGAGGTAGAGCGAGCCGCCCGCGTAGTCGCCGAGCAGGTTCGCGGGGACGGCGGGCGGGGCATCCGGTGCGCCGATCATGCCGAGGGTGCCGGTCAGCGCGATGTACGCGATGTCGTGGCCCGCGCGCTGGGCGAGCGGGCCCTGCTGCCCCCAGCCGGTCATCCGTCCGTAGACGAGCTTCGGGTTGCGGGCCTGGCAGGTCTCGGGGCCGACGCCGAGGCGCTCGGCGACACCCGGGCGGTAGCCCTCGATGAGGATGTCGGCGCGTTCGACCAGGTCGAGGACGCGGGCCGGGCCGTCGTCCGTCTTCAGGTCGACGAGCACGGACCGCTTGTTGCGGTTGGTGATGTCGTAGTCCGGGTCGACGGCGAGGCCGGCGCCGCGCGGCCGGTCCACACGGACGACGTCGGCACCCAGGTCGGCGAGGAGCATGGCGGCGAACGGACCGGGCCCGATGCCGGCCAGCTCGACCACGCGCACCCCGGCGAGCGGGCCGTGCCCTGACGTCCCTGCCACTGTCATCGAGCCCCCTGCGCTTTGACACTACTGATGTAACACTCGTGATGCTAAGAACGCGTTCCACGCCGCACAAGACTCTGGCGAGCAAGCGCTTAGCCACGTCGGTCGGTCATTCTCGACGCCCGGCGCCAACAAGGGAATCGTCAGGGAATCAGCGCGCGTCCAGCTCCGCTATGAACTTCTTGAGGGCGATCGTGCGGTAGCTCTCCTCGACCCAGTCGCACAGCAGCTCGGCGGCCGGGGAGCCCTTCTCCTCCAGCGGGATGCTCACCCAGCCCGCCTTCCCGAGGCCGTACCCGGCGGGCTCGGCACCCGGCGAAGTCATCGCGTGGGCGTGCACCGCCTCGTCCTTGAGCTTCACGGTCACGTACATGGGATAGCTGCCGTCGGTCACACCGAGGAAGACGAACACCTTCTTGTTGACCTTCGCGACGGTGTCGCCCCAGGGGAAGTCCTCGGTCGCGTCCGGCAGTCCGAGGGCGAACTCGCGCACTTTCACCCACTTCTTCAGGGCGGTCTCGGTCGCGGCCACGGCTGCCTCCGGTTCTCGGGTAGGGCGCCTCGCACGGGGTCGTGGTTCGGCTCCTCGTACTTCACGCTAGCCTCAGCCACCGACAACGGCGCGGGGTGTACGGCAGAGAGGTGCCATGAGCAGCCAGAACGGGACGGAGCGGGCGTACGACGTCGTGCTCTTCGGGGCCACGGGGTTCGTCGGAAAGCTCACCGCGGAGTACCTCGCCGCGCATGCGCCCCCGGGGCTGCGCTGGGCGATCGCGGCGCGCGACACCGCGAAGCTGGAGCGGCTGCGCGAGCGGCTGGCCTCGATCGACCCGGCCTGTGCCGAGCTGCCCCTGCTCCGGGCGGACGTCGGCGATCCGGCCTCCCTGCGCGAACTCGCGGTCCACGCACGCGTGGTGGCCACCACCGTCGGGCCCTACCTGAAGTACGGCGAGGAACTGCTCGCCGCCTGCGCGGACGCCGGCACCGACTACGTCGACCTCTGCGGAGAGCCCGAGTTCGTGGACCTCATGTATGTGCGGCACGACGCACGCGCGCGTGAGACCGGGGCGCGGCTGGTGCACGCGTGCGGCTTCGACTCCATTCCGCACGACCTGGGCGCGTACTTCACCGTCCGGCAGCTTCCCGAAGGGGTGCCGCTGACGGTCGACGGGTTCGTACGCGCCGACGGGATGTTCTCCGGTGGCACATTCGCCTCCGCCCTCAACCAGTTCTCGCGCGGGCCACAGATGGCTGCCGCGGCGCGGGACCGAGGGCGGCACGAGCCGCGGCCGGCCGGCCGGCGGGCGTACGCGCCTGTGAGCGCGCCCCGGTACGCCAAGGAGGTGGGCGCGTGGGCGGTGCCGCTGCCCACGATCGACGCGCAGATCGTGCGGCGCTCGGCCCGCGCCCTGGAGCGGTACGGGCCCGACTTCCGCTACCGGCACTACGCGGCCGCCAAGCGGCTGCCGTTCGCGGTGGGCGGTCTGGCCGCGGCCGGTGCGGCCTTCGCGGCGGCGCAGCTGCCACCGGCCCGGCGCTGGCTCTCGGACCGGCTCAAGCCCGGTGAGGGGCCGAGCGAGGAGAAGCGAGCGAGGAGCTGGTTCTCGGTGCGGTTCGTGGGAGAGGGCGGCGGACGGCGCGTCTTCACGGAGGTCGCGGGCGGCGACCCCGGCTACGGCGAGACCGCCAAGATGCTCGCCGAGTCCGCCCTGTGCCTGGCCTTCGACGAACTCCCGCCGACATCGGGCCAGGTCACGACGGCGGTGGCGATGGGCGACCGGCTCATCGAGCGCCTACGGGAGGCGGGAATCGCCTTCCGGGTCGCGGCCTCGCGCTAGCTGACCTACCAGCCCATGACCGTGTAGATCATCCCCGCTATCCAGCCGACCCCGGCGAGGACCGCGAGGACCAGGCCCGCCATGAGGGCGCGTTCGACGGGCTGGCTGGCGGCGGGCTTCGTGGCGCGGTGTGTCGTCATGCGGGCCAGCCTGCCGAGCGGGACGGGGGCCCGGCATCCGTACAGATACTCAGACGACGTACTCAGTCGCCTTCAGGGCCTTGCGGCACAGCGCGTCAGCGCGGCGGGTCGTCTCCGGGAGGCGGAAGCGGGGCGCCAGCTGGAGCGTGTGGGCGCAGGCGTTCTCCAGGCTCACCCGGTGGCCGACCGAGACGAAGACCGGCTTGACGCCCTGCTGGGTGCGCAGCGCCCGGCCGACCTCCTCCTCGCCCGCGAGCAGCGGCGACGAGGATCCGCGCGGGGCGCCCGGCTCCTCGTACGCGAAGGAGAAGGGGTTCTTGGCGACGCCGATGGCCGGCAGGCCCGTGAGGACGCCGAGGTGGCTGGCCAGTCCGAAGCCGCGGGGATGGGCGAGACCGTAGCCGTCGCAGACGACGAGGCCCGGCTCGCAGGGCAGCGCGTCGAGGGCGGCCAGGACGGCCGGGAGCTCGCGGAAGGCCAGCAGCCCGGGGACGTAGGGAAAGGACACCCGCCCCACGGCCGTGGACTCGGCCACGATGTCCAGACTCGCCGCGTCCAGGACGACGGCCGCGGCCACGACGACGTCACGCTCGTCGTCGTACGCCACGTCCACCCCCGTCACCCGGCCGGTCCCCGGCGGCGGCCCCGGCTCGTCGAGTACGACGCGCCCGTGCAACTCGTCCTGCACGGCACGTGCTTGCTCTTCGGTGGTGGGCCAGCCCGCGGGGATGCGTACGGTCGTCATGGTGGAATCGAGCGTACGCGGTCGGGTGCCGGGGGCGGCGTTCAGCGGCCGAGGGCCCTCGACAGCTCCTCCTTGTTCATCTTGGAGCGGCCCTCGATGTTGCGGCTCTTCGCCTCCTCGTAGAGCTGGTCGTACGTGGCCCCTTCGCGGGACTCACGGCCGCCGCGACGGCCGGTCGAGGTGTCCTGGGCCGACGTGCGGCTCGTGCTCTTCGACTCGCCGCGCTGAGCGCGTTCCTTGTCGGTGGTTCGGGCGGCGATCTCCTCGGCGCGCCGCTCGCTCGCGCCGCGTTCGCGCTCGCTTTCCTTTATGTGTTCCTGCTGGCGTTCCCGCTTGGAACTCGAGCCACGTGCCATGGCCGGACTCCTTGCTGCTAGAAGACTGCTGGAAGCCGCCCCTCTTCCAGCCAAGCACGGGCCGGGCCCACCCGCATCAGCGCTCCAACCGTGCCACCCGGCCCTGCTCGCCGGAGGCCCAGCAGCCCAGGTCGGGGGTGCAGTCGACGGTGTCGTACGAGCCCGTGTCGAGGGTGTGCCAGGTGCGCCCGCCATCGGTGGTGAGGTCGGTTCCGGTGGGTCCGACGGCGAGGGCGGCCGAGCGGCTGTGCGGGAGCCAGGTGACGCCGGAGCGGTAGGCGGGCGGCGGCTGCGCGGCGGGCGCCCAGGTGCGGCCGGCGTCGCCGCTGACGGCGGCGGCCTGCGGTGACGGCTGGTCCGCGCGGTAGTCGCCGCCGACCGCGATGCCGTGCGTACGGTCGCGGAAGGCGAGGGCGAAGACGCCGCGTGCCGGATCGCCCGCGGGAACCGGGGTGTCGGTGGCCGTCCAGGTCAGTCCGCGGTCGGAGGAGTGCAGCACGCGCGCGCGTGCGGCCCCGCCAGTGGCCAGCCACACATCGCGCGGCCCCGAGCTGACGAGGCACTGCCCGCTGGCCGCGAAGCCCGCCTCGCCCTCCTGCGCCGCGGGCATCCCGTCGCTGGGCAGCACCTTCCACGAGCGTCCGCCGTCGCTGGTCGACAGGATCCGGAACTTTCCGTCCACGGGGTCGCTCATCGCCAGTCCGTGGCGCCGGTCGAAGAAGGTGACGCAGTCGTAGAAGGCCCTCGCGTCGGTGTTGCGGAAGGACTCGGTCCAGGTCTCGCCGCCGTCGTCGGTGCGGAAGATCCGCGAGGCCTCACCCTCGCCGATGGCCAGCACCACGGCACGCTTGCCGTCGAACGCCTCGATGTCCCGGAACTCCAACTCTTCGGCCCCGGGCGGCGATACGTTCCGCCAGCTCGCGCCGCCGTCGGAGGTGCGCAGCACGGTGCCACGGGATCCGGCCAGCCACGCCGTGTTCCGGCTGACGGCGGAGAGACCGCGGAAGCGTACGTCGGTGCCGCTGTCCTTGAGCTCCCAGTGCGGAGGCCGCCGGTCCGGTTCCTCTGCCCGGGCGGGCTCCGTGAGTACGGCGGCGAGCGCGGCCCCGCACACCCCCACCGCCAGCAGTCGCCTCATGAATCTCTTCGGTCGCGTTGTCCCCAAGCCCCTCATGGCGGGCGAAGCTAGCCCACTCCCCCGGTGACGTCCAGATGCCCCAACTGACAACGGTGGCCCCATGGATGATTGAAGGCGGTGACACAGGTCACTCGAAGTAGTGCGTCTTCGTGCGCACGGAATGGCTGATTCTGTCGTCTCTTCAAGTGCACGGCGTCATCCGTTCACCGTTCGTCCAGCCGTCACAAGGGAGCAGGCGTTGTCCACTGTCATCGAGCAGCCTGTCGAGGCCCGCCTCGTCGCCGCCGCACCGCGGATGCCGAGCATTCCCGCGGCGCTCCACTACGACCCTCGTGAACCGTTCGCCGTCCGCATGACCTTCCCGGCCCCGGCCACCCTCGAAGGCGTGGACGTGTGCTGGACCTTCGCCCGCGAGCTGCTCGTCTCGGGTCTGGAGGAGCCGGTGGGTAACGGCGACGTACGGGTGCGGCCGTACGGATACGACCGCGTCGTTCTGGAGTTCCACGCTCCCGAGGGCACCGCCGTGGTGCACGTCCGCGCGGGTGAACTGCGGCGCTTCCTTCAGAGCACGACGGAGCTGGTGCCGCTCGGCCTCGAGCACCAGCACCAGGACATGGACCACGCCCTGGCCGAACTCATGCGGGACGCCCTCTGATCCCTTGCAACTCCCGCGCGCCACGGTGGACGAGCGCGCGTGCGGGCCGAGACCGGGGGTCCCGTTAATGCGTTGACAGGCACCAGGCCCGCTCCTACGGTGTACAGCGGTCCTGTTGCCGTCGATTGGAGAAGGACGTTGCTCGTCTGAGGTCCTGAGACACCGCGTCACACCTGTCTGCGTGTGTGCGCCGCGTGCGACCTCGGCATACGAGCCGTCCTCCGGAGCGGGACCTTCCCCGGACCTCCAGGACTCCTGCCCGTCTTTTCGGCCGTCGTCGCCTCCCCGGTGCCCTGCCGGTGCATGCCGGTGTCTCGATACGCGTTGCCCTGACCGCATCAAGCAACCGCGAGGCCCCATGTCTACCTTCCCCACCTCCATCACCTGCACCTCACTGCGCTTCGCCTGGCCGGACGGCAGCACCGTCTTCGACGATCTGCAGGTGGCCTTCGGACCCGGCAGGACCGGGCTCGTCGGCGTCAACGGATCAGGAAAATCAACCCTGTTGAAGCTGATCGCCGGGCAGCTCACACCGACCGACGGCACCATCCGGGTGGCGGGCGAGGTCGGCTACCTGCCGCAGAACGTCACCCTCGACACCTCGCTGCGCGTCGACGAGGCACTCGACATCGCCGAGAAGCGCGCCGCGCTGCACGCCATCGAGTCGGGCGACGTCGCCGAGCACCACTTCGACGTCGTCGGCGACGACTGGGACGTCGAGGAACGCGCCCTCGCAACGCTCGGCGAACTCGGCCTCGCCCACATCGAGTTGGACCGCACGATCGGCGAGGTCTCGGGCGGCGAGTCCGTCCTGCTGCGTCTGGCCGCGCTGCTCCTGCGCCGACCCGACGTACTCCTCCTGGACGAGCCCACCAACAACCTCGACCTGTACGCCCGTCGGCGCCTGTACGCCGCGGTCGATGCCTGGTCCGGAGTGATGGTCGTGGTCAGCCACGACCGCGAACTCCTCGAACTGGTCGACCAGATCGCCGATCTGCACCGAGGAAGAGGTGCGGCGCGCAGCGCCTCGGTTGAGGGTGGTGGCGGGCGACGGGTGGGAGAGGTCACTTGGTACGGCGGCAACTTCTCGGCGTACGAGGAGGCGCTCGCCACCGAACAGGAGGCGGCCGAGCGCATGGTGCGCGTCGCCGAGGCGGACATGAAGAAGCAGAAGCGCGAACTGGCCGACGCGCAGGTCAAGTTGGCCCGCCGCAAGAGGTACGCGCAGAAGATGTACGACACCAAGCGCGAACCCCGGGCCGTGATGAAGCTGAAGAGCCGCGCGGCCCAGGTGTCCGCCGGCAAGCACCGCATCATGCACGAGGACAAGCTCACCGAGGCCAAGGAACGCCTCGACGAGGCGGTCGACGCCGTACGGGACGACGACGAGATCCGCGTGGACCTCCCGTACACGGCCGTGCCGCCCGGCCGCACCGTACTCACGCTCCAGGATCTGGAGCTGAGGTACGGCGCCCGCGTGGCCGGCGGCTTCGAGCTGCGCGGCCCCGAACGGGTCGCGCTGATCGGACGCAACGGCGCGGGCAAGACCACCCTGCTCCGGACGGTCTCCGGGGAACTGGAACCGCTCTCCGGGGAGGCGCAGGCCCACGTACCCCTGCGTTTCCTGCCTCAGCGCCTGGACGTACTGGACGACGACCTGACCGTCGCCGAGAACGTGGCGCGCTTCGCACCGAGCGCCACGAACAACCGGATCCGGGCCCGCCTGGCCCGCTTCCTGTTCAAGGGAGCCCGCGCCGACCAGCAGGCCGCGACGCTCTCCGGAGGCGAACGCTTCCGGGCGACGCTGGCCGCCCTGATCCTGGCCGAGCCCGCACCCCAGCTGCTCATGCTCGACGAGCCGACGAACAACCTCGACATGGCGAGCGTGCGACAGCTGACGACGGCCCTGGAGTCGTACGAGGGCGCGCTGATCGTGGCGAGCCACGATGTGCCGTTCCTGGAGTCGATCGGGATCACGCGCTGGCTGCTACTGGAAGGAGAACTCAAGGAAACCACGCCAGAAGCTGTCGGGTATCCCGGCTAGCTTCGCCGGTATGAGCCAACTGACCACCGGTACTCCCCACTCTCGACCCCGCTCGAGCGGGGGGACCCCCATGAGCGAGGGGACCCCCATGTTCATCCAGGTCACAGGGGCCCGGGAGAACAACCTCCGCGATGTCACTCTCCGTATCCCGAAAGGCCGGCTGACCGTCTTCACCGGCGTTTCGGGCTCGGGGAAGTCGTCCGTCGTCTTCGACACGATCGCGGTCGAGTCGCAGCGCCAGCTGAACGAGACCTTCACCTGGTTCATCCGCAACCGGCTGCCGAAGTACGAGCGGCCGCACGCGGAGGCCATCGAGGATCTCTCACCGGCGATCGTCGTCGACCAGCGGCCGGTCGGCGGTCACTCCCGGTCCACCGTGGGCACGATGACGGACGTGTACTCGGTGATCCGTGTGCTGTTCTCGAGGTACGGCACACCGAGCGCGGGTCCGGCGACCGCGTACTCGTTCAACGATCCGTCGGGCATGTGCCCCGAGTGCGACGGTCTCGGGCGCACGGTCCGGCCCGACTGGGACCGCATCCTGGACCCGGACCGCTCGCTCGCGGACGGCGCGATCCGCTTCCCGCCGTTCGCCGCGGGGACCTGGCAGGGGCAGGCGTACACGAACACCACCGAGCTGGACCCGCACAAGCCCGTACGCCAATTCACCGTGGCCGAGCGGGAGTTCCTGCTGCGCGGGCGCTCCGGGAGCAAGGTCACCATCAACAACTCGGACGGGAGCTGGAGCACCGACTACGAAGGGCTCGCCGACCGTTTCGAGCGGCTGTACCTCAAGCGGGACCTGTCGGCGCTGAGCCAGAAGACCCGCGACCAGGTGCAGCGTTTCCTGACGGAGGACACCTGCCCGGTGTGCCACGGAGCACGGCTGAACGCGGCGGCGCTCGCCACCCGCGTCGGCGGACTGTCCATCGCCGACTGCACCCGGCTGCAGGTCAGCGACCTGATCACGGTACTGAAGGACATCGACGACCCCGTCGCAGGGCCGATCGCCGGCGCGGCCGTGGCCTCGCTGGAGAGGATCGAGGCGATCGGGCTCGGCTACCTCAGCCTCGACCGGGAGACCGCCACGCTCTCCGGCGGAGAGGGCCAGCGCCTGAAGACGGTGCGGCATCTCGGCTCGAGCCTGACCGGGATGACGTACATCTTCGACGAGCCGAGCGTCGGCCTGCACCCGCGCGATGTGGGCCGCCTGGGCGATCTGCTGCTGCGGCTGCGCGACAAGGGAAACACCGTGCTCGTGGTCGAGCACGACCCGGACGTCATCGCCCTCGCCGACCATGTCGTCGACCTGGGGCCCGGGGCAGGGGCCGAGGGCGGGCACGTGGTGTTCGAGGGAACGCCCCGCGCTCTGGCCGCGGCCGACACCCTCACGGGCCGCTGCCTGCGCCGCCGCACCCGGCTCAAGGAGCGGACCCGGCAGGCCACCGGCGGGCTGTGGGTGAAGGGCGCGGATCTGCACAACCTGCGGGACGTCACGGTGGAGTTCCCCACCGGTGTGCTGACCGTGGTGACCGGTGTCGCCGGCTCCGGCAAGAGCACGCTCGTCTCCCAGGCGTTCACGGCCGCCCACCCGGACGCGGTCGTCGTCGACCAGTCGTCCATCGGCATCTCGGCGCGGTCCACCCCGGCGACGTACATCGGCGTCATGGACACCGTAAGGAGGATCTTCGCGCGGGAGACGGGGACCGAGACGGGGTTGTTCAGCTTCAACTCCGAAGGTGCGTGCGGGACTTGTCAGGGGCGCGGAGTCAGCTACACGGATCTCGCGTTCATGGATCCGGTGACCACGACCTGCCCCGACTGCGAAGGACGGCGTTTCAAGGACGAGGTACTGCGGCTGACCGTGGGTGGCAACTCCATCGTCGACGTGCTGGAGATGACGGCCGATCAGGCGCTGGAGTTCTTCACGGACACGGGCGTACGCCGCCGTCTGTGCGCCCTGCGGGACGTGGGACTCACGTATTTGACGCTGGGTCAGCCTCTGTCCACGCTCTCCGGAGGTGAGCGGCAACGCATCAAGCTCGCGACACGGCTGCACCGGACGGGCGCGGTGTACGTCCTGGACGAGCCGACGACCGGGCTGCACATGTCCGACGTCGACGGACTGCTCGCCCTCCTCGACCGGCTGGTCGACAGCGGCAACACCGTCCTGGTGGTCGAGCACAACCTGGATGTCGTGGCGCACGCCGACTGGGTCATCGACCTCGGGCCCGACGGCGGCAAGGACGGCGGACAGGTGATCTTCGAAGGGCCGCCGCGCGGGCTGCTCGACGCGGAGGGATCGTTCACGGCCGAACATCTGCGCCGGGCGGTCGGCATGGGCTGAGTCGCAGGGGGTACGCGGGGCGTGGCGCCGAAGCGCTGGCCAAGGGGGCTGTTGACGGAAGGGGCGCGGGCTGCATGATGTGCGGATACACCACTGCGAACCCCTTCGATTCGGAGACCCGCGCGTGCCCAGCCAGAAGGCCCTCATCCGCCGACCCAGCCCCCGTCTGGCCGAAGGACTGGTCACGCACATCGAGCGGGAACCGGTCGACGCCGAGCTCGCGATGCGGCAGTGGGAGGCGTACGTCGGGGTGCTCGGCGCGCACGGCTGGGAGACCATCGAGGTGGAGCCCGAGGACGACTGCCCCGACTCGGTGTTCGTGGAGGACACGGTGGTCGTTTTCCGCAACGTGGCGCTCATCGCCCGCCCGGGCGCCGAGTCGCGGCGTGAGGAGACCGCCGGGGTCGAGGAGGCCGTGGCCCGGCTCGGCTGCTCGGTGAACTGGGTGTGGGATCCGGGCACACTCGAGGGCGGCGACGTCCTGAAGATCGGCGACACCGTGTACGTGGGGCGCGGCGGGCGCACCAACGCGGCGGGCATCCAGCAGCTGCGGGCCGCCTTCGAACCGCTCGGCGCCCGTGTCGTCGCCGTACCGGTGAGCAAGGTGCTGCATCTGAAGTCGGCGGTCACCGCGCTGCCCGACGGCACGGTCATCGGACACGGGCCGCTGGTGGACACACCTTCGCTGTTCCCGCGGTTCCTGTCGGTGCCGGAGGAGTCCGGCGCCCATGTCGTTCTCCTGGGCGGCGGAAAGCTGCTGATGGCGGCGAGCGCTCCGAAGACCGCCGAGCTGTTCGCCGATCTCGGCCACGAACCCGTCCTCGTGGACATCAGCGAGTTCGAGAAGCTCGAGGGCTGTGTGACATGCCTCTCGGTCCGGCTGCGGGAGCTCTATGCCTGACCGGCCGGGCCGGGACACCCGCCCCGCCGGGGACCTGCGGGTCCGTGTCCGACACGGCTCGAGCTCGAAGATCCCGCTGTTCAGAGGCCGTTCACCTATGTGAGGGGCCCTTATAGCGCACTTAACCTACGGTGTCGTAACCTACGGTCTCGTAGCCTACGATGCCGTAGGTTCGCCAACCTCTGCTCATACGTCCCCCTGGAGCACCCATGACGATCACTTCCCCTCACCTCGGCAGCCCGTCCTCCACCTGGACAGACGCACGTCTGCTGCACGCGCTGGAGGAAGTTGTCGAGACGGAGCTCAACCGCCACCTCAAGGTGGCCAAGGACTGGATGCCGCACGAGTACGTGCCGTGGAGCGACGCCCGTAACTTCCCCGGTTTCTTCGAGGACGCCGAAGCCTGGGGCAAGGAGCAGTCCAAGGTCACCGAGATCGGCCGGATCGCGCTGGTCGTCAATCTTCTCACCGAGGACAACCTCCCCAGCTACCACCACGAGATCGCATCCCTCTTCGGCCGTGACGGCGCCTGGGGCACCTGGGTGCACCGCTGGACCGCCGAGGAGGGCCGACACGGCATCGTGATGCGCGACTACCTGCTCGCGTCGCGCGCGGTCGACCCCGACAAGCTCGAGGCGTTCCGCATGGTGCACATGAGCGAGGGTTTCGAGTCGGACAACCGCCACTCGATGCTGCACTCCGTCGCGTACGTCGCCTTCCAGGAGCTCGCCACCCGCGTCTCGCACCGCAACACCGGCCACCAGTCGGGTGACCCGGTCTGCGACCGCATGCTGGCGCGCATCGCGACCGACGAGAACCTGCACATGGTCTTCTACCGGAACCTTCTGAAGGCCGCCTTCGAGCTCGCCCCCGACCTGACCATGCAGGCCGTCCGCGACGTCATCGTCAATTTCCGGATGCCCGGCCACGGCATGCCCGGCTTCGAGCGGGCCGCCGCGCAGATGGCGATCGGCGAGGTCTACAACATGCGGATCCACCACGACGACGTGCTGCAGCCGGTGCTGCGCCACCTCAAGGTCCT
Source organism: Streptomyces sp. NPDC048825 (assembly GCF_043198355.1). Taxonomy (NCBI): domain Bacteria; kingdom Bacillati; phylum Actinomycetota; class Actinomycetes; order Kitasatosporales; family Streptomycetaceae; genus Streptomyces; species Streptomyces sp. NPDC048825. The sequence continues at coordinate 317,271 of NZ_JBICUR010000008.1, read as the reverse complement.
GGAGATCGACGGCCTCGGCCCGGAGGGCCTCAAGGCCCAGGAGGAACTCGGTATGTTCATGGGCGGTCTGGACGCGGAGGCCCTGAAGTTCGACGAGAAGCTGGCAGCACGTAAGGCGAGGATGGCGGCGCGCGCCAAGGCGTAAGCGCCCCGTACGAGCCCCGCAGGCGCCCGGCCCATCCGCCGGGCGCCTATTCGTGCGCCGTGACCAACGCCAGTGCCGCGTCGCGGACGTCGGGCAGTGCGTGGCGGCGTAGCAGCCTGAGGTGCTCTCGCCAGGGCGTCGGCCAGGCCGTACGGATGCCGAGGGCGCCGGTGAGGGCTACGGCGAGCAGTCCCTGGGCGTGGCCGCCGTGGGCGGTCAGGCGGCGGGTCACGTGCAGCAGGGCCTCGGGGTCGCCCTCGTGCACCTGACGGCTCAGCCGCTCGCCGACTTCCTGTGCCATGCGAGCCGCGAGCGCAGGGCGGCCCTCGGTGAGGGCGGCGAGGCCCTCGAGCCGGGCCGGGTCCGCGTCCAGGTCCAGGTGGAACGCGGCGATTTCGGCGGCCTGCGGAACGAAGTCGTCGTATCCCGCGAGGAGTCCGCTCGCGGCGAGAGCGGCGGGTCGGATGGACCGCGGGGCGGTTCTGCCCTGAAGGCTGAGGCGCAGGACGAGGTTCTCGATACGGCGGCGCGCGGGGCGGTCGCGATGTTCCTCGGCGTCGTGCAGGGGCTCCACAGCCGGGGCCTCGTCCTCGGCGTCGTGCGAGTCCTCCACCGCCGGGGGCGCACCCTCCGCCTCCGCCAGCGCCCGCAACGCCCGTAGCAGGCCCTCGCCGCCCCGTTCCGATCCCGCCGCGGCCGTCACGAGGCCGTTCGCGGCGGCGTGCCAGGAGACGCGCTGCGCCAGGTTCGCGGCGGCGTCGGCCAGCACCGTCGGCGCGTCCGGCGACCACGGCGCCCAGCGGGCCAGCGCGTCGAAGGCCACGGTCGCCGTCTCCGGGTCGTCGGTGTCGCAGACGTCGCGCACCAGGCGGGCGTACCGCTCGCGGTGGGGCTCGGAGAGATCCAGCGGCGAGACGCGCAGAACAGCCGTGCGCAGGACGGGTTCCGCGCCCGCGGCATCGCCCAGCAGCCCCCACACCGCCTCCTCGGCGAGCAGCGGGCCCGCGAAGGCGACGCAGGCGGCGCGTACGTCGCGATGGGTGCCCGGTCGCGCGTACGCCTCCGTGAGCAGCTCCGCCGCCCGCGGCACCGGGAGGCGTACGGCGGCCAGGCGGGCGGCCTCCTTGCGGCTGGTCACCTTGACGTCCGGCCCGAGCAGGATGGCGCGGAGCTGCTCGGCGAGGAGGGACGGCGCCGCATACCGGGACGCCTGCGTGGCCGCGTACACCGCCACGCGGGCGTGCTCGCCGCCGGCGTGCGCGAGCAGTTCGGGCAGCGCCTCGGCGGGCCGGTCGGTGCGGGCGAGGGCCGCCAGGGCCGCCTCGGCGAGGACGACGTCCTCGGAGCCGGTCCAGCGGCGTACGAGATCGGCGCCGATGCCCGGCACGAGCGCACACTGCTCGATCGCCTCGGCCCGCTCCCACAGCGGGAGCCCGTCGTCCTCGGCGAGCGCCGCCAACTGCCGGGCCACCGCCTGCTGTTGACGTGGCACCCAGCGCCGGATGTCGCGGTCCACCCATACGGACCAGGGGCTGCCCTTGGTCAGGAACCGGCCGTACGGCGGGGTGTCGGCGAGCAACGGGTCGAGCAGGTCCGTACGACACCGGGTGACGATGGCGTGCACCGACGGCAGCGCACCCGCGGACGGCTCAAGGGCGAGGATCCGGGCCGCCCTCCCCGAGACTCCGTCCGGGGGGACACCCATGGCGCTTCTCCCCCAGCCTTCGGCCGGTGGGACCCCCATCTCGCTTCGCTCGCCCCGGGTCGCGGGCGGCTCCAGCCACAGATCGACCGCCTCGCGCGCGGTCGTGTCACTGCCGTAACGGATCGCCTGCCACAGGAGTTCCTGCAGTTCTGGCATGCCGGCGGCGCGCCGGCCCACGGCTCGGGTGAGCGCGAAGGCGAGGCTGTAGTCGGACTTCTCGGCACCCGCTTCGATCCAGGGACGCAGCGCCTCGTACACCTGGTGTTCCTGGCCTCGCCGCAGTGTGTGATCGAGGCGGCCGAGATCAGCGCCGCCGGTGTTGCCGGAGATCCGCACCAGCGTGCGCAGCGCCCAGTTCACCAACTCCCGTCGCCCGTTTGCCGCGTGCTCGCGCAGCACACCGACGGCGAGCCGGCTCAGGTGGTGGCGGGTGTCGGACGAGGAATCGGGAGCCTGAACGGCGTCGACGGCTATGCGGTCGAGGAGCGGTTCCGCGTCCTCGGTCAAGAGGGCGGGCCTGACTCGGGCGAGCGCTCCGAGTGCCGCCTCGCGCACCGGGTCCTGCTCGTTTCGCAGCCGCCCCATCTCCTCCAGTACGGCGATGACGGCTTCGGGGTCGCCGGAACGGCCCGCGTTGCGGATCAGGAACGGCCAGGCCTCGACGCGGTCCTCGGCGGCCGGTCGCCGGGTGGCTTCGACGAGCCGTTCGCGGACCTCGGCGACGGGCAGGAAGGACTCGAGGCGCAGAACCTCCATCTCCCGGCTGCCGCCTTCGTGCAGCGTCGCGGCCATCTTGCGGGCCTCGTCGGCGACATGGCTGCGGGGCAGCGCTTCGAGCAGGCTCGCGTCGACGGGCCCGGCGCCCCGGCCTTCGTACACCGCCTCGTAGAAGGCGTGCCGCTGCGCGGGCGGCAGCGCCTCGAGGAGCGGGGGAAGGCTGCCGTATGGCACCAACGTCCTTCCGTACGCGATGAGTTCGGGCGCTCCGGAGCGGGTCAGCCTGCGCCGTACGGTGGCGCTCATCGAGTGGACGCCTAGGAAGCCGAGGACGCCGGACCAGGCGGGCGTGAGGAGCAGCCGCACCATGCGTCGTGGGTCGGCGGTGGCGAACGCGGGCATGTGGGCGCGGAGTTGGTGCGGCAGGGTCGCGGGGCCCAGGCGTTCGAGGAGTTCGAGCACGCGCAGGGGCACGGCGGGCGTCACGGCGGCCACGGCGTCCGCGTAACGGTCCCACCAAGCGCCGCGCATCGCCTCGGGCAGGCCGGTCAACTCCCGTTCCGTCACGTCGAGTAGAGCATCGGGGTGCCGCTTGGCGAGCTGCCGCCATCCGGTGACCGCGTGGAACAGCTCGGGCAGCAGCCGGGCGACCCTGTCCGCCGAACAGCCGGGCAGCAGCCGGGCCGCCTCGGCATCGCCCCAGTCACGTCGCAGCCCGTCGATCAGCCGGTCGGCGAGCGCGGTGCGCCGCCCGGCCACGATCGCCCGCAGCAGTCCGCGGCGGATGGTCTCAGGCACGTCCGCGAGCGCCGACTCGTAGACGGAGTCGGAGACTTGAAGGCTGTCGGCGACGCGCAGCGCGTGTCCCCGGATGTACGGATCGGGGTCGGCGACGCGTGCGGCGATCCACTCGACGTCACGAGCGACGGACGCCGCGACGACGGCGATCCCGCGCTCGTAGGGGCCACGGGCTTCAAGTGCCTCCAGCACGGGCCGCAGCGGGTGGCGCATGTCCCGTACGCGCGCGGCGAGTTCGCGCATGCGCTGCGGGTACGACAGCGGGTCGAGGACGTTCAGCAAGCTGTCGGCCTCGTACTCGGCCTCGTATTGCGGGGTGCTGGGCATGCGCTGGATTCTGCATGCTCATGGCCGTCACGAGGACTGAATTTCGAGAAACGAAGCTCCGCCTACTGCTGGTGCGTCCGTCGGAGGCCGAGCCGTTCCTTCTCGGACAGGCCGCCCCAGACGCCGAACCGTTCGTCGTTGGCGAGCGCGTACTGGAGGCAGGCGGACCGCATCTCGCACAGCCCGCAGATGCGCTTTGCCTCACGCACGGAACTGCCCGGTTCGGGAAAGAAGAAGTCGGCCCCGGTCTGCGCGCACAACGCCTGCTCCTGCCAGGAGAGGTCGGGTGCGGCAATGCTTTCGATGTGCATGCCGCAGATGGTGCCGAGCGCCGAAAAACGTTCGCTCAACGCGGGATCAACGAGCGCGAGCGGTTGTTTCCCGCTACACAGCGTGACCACCTGTGGTCAGCCCGGCGCCCGCGTCCAGGAGCGATTGTCGGTGGCCGGTGCAAGACTCACCAGAGCAGGCAACGGGACCCCTCAAGGAGGAGGGCATCATGCTCACCACCCGTTTTGTCAACGGCGCCCCGAACTGGGTCGACCTCGGCACCCCCGACATCGAAGGCGCCGGCTCCTTCTACCGCGCCCTCTTCGGCTGGGACTTCCAGGCCGGAGGACCAGAAGTCGGCGGTTACGGTTTCTTCCAGCTCGGCGGGCGGATCACCGCGGGCGGCATGCAGACCACCGAGGAGCAGGGCCCGCCGTCCTGGACCGTCTACTTCCAGTGTGCGGAGGCGGAAGCCACGGCCAAGGCAGCGGAGACGGCCGGCGGCAGCGTCCCGATGATGCCCATGGACGTCATGGACCAGGGCCGGATGGCCATCCTCAGCGACAACGCGGACGTTGCTTTCGGCATCTGGCAGCCGGGCAAACGCAAGGGGATCGACGTGGCGGGCGACCCGGGGTCCCTGTGCTGGGTCGAGCTCTACACCCCGGATGTCCCAGCGGCTGCCGGGTTCTACCACTCGGTGCTCGGCCTGGAGACCTCGGCGGTGCCGTTCCCCGGCGGCACGTACACCTGCGTCAATCCCGCGGGCACCACGGAGGACGACATGTTCGGCGGTCTCGTGGCGCTGGCCGACGATCCGGCGGAGCAGAGTGCGTACTGGCTGCCGTACTTCGAGGTCACGGACACGGATGCCGTCGTCGCCAAAGCCGAGGAATTGGGCGGCACGGTGCGTATGGCTGCCACCAGCGTGGAGGGCGTCGGCCGTATGGCCAAGCTGGCCGATCCGTACGGGGCGCGGTTCGCGGTGATCAAGAGCGAGAGCGCTCCGCTGGGTTGAACAGTTTTGACTGCGGCGCCGCTGTGGCTGGTCGCGCCCCGCGGCGGAGCCGCTAATGTCACAGCCCCGCGTCCCTGGGTGGGTGGTGGGTGCGGGGCCGCGGTCCGGTGCGTCAGCCCGTCGCCAACAGGGCATACGGCTGTTTGCTGCCACAGGGCGCGGGTGGGCCGAGACCGAAGCTACGCGACGGGCATACGACGCACCGGCCCACGTCCCCTCCCGCCGGTGGGCAAGCTGAGGGTTCGTTGGGAGCGCAGGCTTTTGCTTTTTAGGGGCGCGAGGAACTGCGCGACCAGCCACGACGGGCCCGCAGTCGCCCACGAACCCAACGCCCCCCGATAGGCATGCCGCCCAACCTCCGGGGCGCTGTATCCCGGTTGTCCGGTCGCCAACTTCTGAACGGACGAAGATTTCGAGAGCGCTCTCAGTCATAAGCCTTGACGCCTCAACTCCCCCTGGGGACATTGGTGCAGACCGCAGGAGCCGAGCCCCCACGTGCATCGGCTCGCCCGGCAACCCCCCACACCCCAGGAGACCTTCCGTGATCTCACGCAGAACGTTCCTGACCTCAGCTGCCGCCATAGGAACCGCCGCAAGCTACCCCGTCTGGGGAAGCGCCCTCAGTCCCGGCGCCCTGGCCGCGCCCGCCACCTGCGAACTTGCCCTGCGGAACGCCTCGTTGCCGGGCACGGTGCGCGCGTACGTCACCGGGCACGAGCAGTCCACCGGCAACTGGGTGCTGTTGCGGGCCGACGGCGGTGTCTACCGGCCCGAGTCGCCTTCGGCGCCCCAGACCCCGCTGCCCGTCGACTGTGCCATTCCGCTCGGCGCCGCCGGTTCCGCACCGAAGGTGTTGACGCTTCCTCAGATGTACGGCGCCCGCGTCTACTTCGTACGAGACGACACGCTCGACTTCTTCCTCAACCCTGGTCCCGCCCTGGTCGAACCCGCCTTCGCCACGCCCACCGACGCCAACTACGGCAAGACCTGGTCGTTCTGCGAGTTCACGTTCAACACCCAGCAGTTGTACGCCAACATCAGTTACGTCGACCTGGTGACCGCCCTGCCGATCGGTCTGACCCTGGAGGGCGACGCCACGCACACGGTGGCGCCGCTGCCCGACGGCGCCGTCGACAAGATCGCGTCGGACCTCGCGGCGCAGGCGACGAAGGACGGACAGCCCTGGGACAAGCTCGTCATCCGGGGCGACGGTGGTGCCGTACTCCGGGTGATCTCCCCGCAGAACCTGATGGCGCCCTACTTCGACCGCCCAGCCGAAATGCCGTTCCGCGACGTCTGGAACAGCTATATCGACCAGGTCTGGGAGAAGTACCGTACGACCGACCTCAAGATCGATCTCCAGGGCGGCCGGGGCGTGTTCACCGGGCGGGTCAGCGGCGACACCCTCACCTTCAACGGCGGCCACACCTTCGCCAAGCCCACGTCGAAGGACATCTTCACCTGCAACCACGGCCCGTTCACCAACAACCCGAACGACCCGGACGAGAAGAAGGGGCTCCTCGCCCGCCTCGCCGCCGGCTTCAACCGCTCCATCATGCTCACGCACGCCTCCCAGCCGAACGGTGCGACAGCGGCCGACTACTACAAGGGCGAGGTCACTAACCACTGGTCGCGTGTGGTGCACGCCAACTCGCCCATCGGTTACGCCTTTCCGTACGACGACGTCCGTCCGGACGGCGAGCCCGATGTATCGGGGGCGGCGCATGACGGCAACCCGCGAAGGTTCACGGTGACGGTGGGTTCTTAGCCCTGGTAGGCAGCGGTCAGGGGGCACCCCTTCAGGGGCGCGGGGCCGTATCAATTGCGCCCCCGCCACGGGGGCGCGACCAGCGCCCCGTAAGGGGCGCGGGGAACTGCGCGACCAGCCGCGACGAACCCGCAGCCGCCCGACTACCCTGCCAGGCAGACGCGCTCGCGAAACCCTACGCGGAGGCGCGCCGCACCAACGTCGTCGGTAGGACAACGCTGGAGGGCGCCCCCACCAAGCCCTCCTGCGAGCCCGCGTCGGCGGAACCGGCGGCCAGCCCTCGCAACAGCAGCCGAGCCATCAACCGGCCCATCTCCTCGATGGCCTGACGAACCGTCGTAAGAGGTGGGTCGGTCTGCTCCGCAACCGGCAACATGTCGTCGAACCCGATCAGCGCGACATCCTCGGGCACCCGAAGCCCCCGCTCCCGCAAAACCCGCAGAGCCCCCGAAGCCATCAAGTCATTCGCGGCGAACACGCCGTCCAATTCCGGAAAACCGTCCAGAAGTTGACGCATCGCACGCTCACCGCCCGCCGGTGTGAAGTCGCCCTCCGCGATCAGCCGGGGGTCGGCGTCCACCATGACGTCCCGGAAACCGTCGAGCCGGTCGACCGCCGAGGTCTGGTCGAGGGCGCCGGTGATGTGGGCGATGCGCGTACGGCCGAGCGCGACGAGATGGCGTACGGCCTCGCGGGCGCCACCCCGGTTGTCGCTGTCGACGTAGACCGCGCTGCGCGTACCGTCGCCCCAGCCGGGCCGCCCGCCGAACACGGTCGGCACCCCTGCGCCGTGGATCAGTTCGGGCAGCGGGTCGTCGAGGTGCAGGGAGAAGACGAGGGCCCCGTCGACGTGGCCACCGGCCAGGTAGCGGCCCACGCGCGCATGGTCGTCGCGGCCCTCGGTGAGCAGCAGTACGAGCTGGGAGTCGTGCGCGGTCAACTCCTTGCTGATGCCCCGGAGTTGGAGCGCGAAGAAGGGGTCGGCGAACACCCTGGTCTCGGGTTCGGCGATCACCACGGCCACCGCGTCGTGCCGCCGGGTCACGAGACTGCGCGCGGCCTGGTTGGGAACGTAACCGAGTTCTTCGACGGCCCGCCTGACCCGCTCGACGAGGGGCTCTCGGACCCCGTCACCGCCGTTGACGACCCGCGACACGGTGGCCCGGGAAACCCCCGCCCGTGCCGCCACCGCCTCCAACGTGGGGCGCGACGCTGTCGACGACTCGGACACCGGAACTCCTCGGGGCAGCGGTTCCGGGCCAGGATAACTCCTGGTCGCCGTACTGCTGAGAGCGCTCCCTGATCCTGCCGGATCGACATCGAGCGGCCCTGTCGGGGGCAGGGTCCGATTCATGACTGACGACTGGCGGAACGACCGGATCGGCAGCGCGCTTCGGGGCGGGAACCCCACGGTGCTCCGGAGGCTGGAAGCCGGGTTCGCGGTGATCGGGGACGTTCAGTTCCTCCCGGGATACTCGGTGCTCCTCGCGGACGATCCCGCGGTGCAGCGCCTGTCGGAGCTGCCCCGGAGCAAGCGGCTGGCGTTCCTGTCCGACATGGACAGGCTGGGTGAGGCTGTCGAACGCGTCTGCAAGCGGCTGGACCCGGCCTTTCGCCGCGTCAACCTGGAGATTCTGGGGAACACCGATCTGTTCCTGCATGCGCATGTGTGGCCGCGGTTCGGCTGGGAGCCGGCAGATCTCGTGCAAAGGCCCGTGTGGCTGTATCCGCGAGAGTGGTGGAGCGACGAGCGGTATGCGCTTGGTCCTCGGCACGACGCCCTGCGTGAGGTGATCGGCGAGGAACTGGACGGACTGGTGTCCTGAGGCGTCCGGGTCGCCGCCTGTCCACCCGTCGGCGTCTCAGGGGGATCCGTCGACGTCGAGCCGTTCCACGAGGAGCATCGCCGCATCGTCTGCCAGGTAGCCCCCGGTGTGGCGGATCAACGCCTGGTGCAATCGCTCCAGGAACTCCGGCGTGCTGCACGTATGCGCCGCTTCCATGGCCTCGGGCAGGGCGAAGAAACCGTCGTCGGGGCTGCGCGCCTCGATCACGCCGTCGGTGTGCAGCAGCAGACGGTCACCGGGCGTGAACGGATAGCTCTCCGCCTTGGCGGGATGAACGGTGATGAATTCCTCCAGTCCCAGGGGCGGCAGCGGCGAGGTGGGCGTCAAGGCCTCTACCTTGCCGCGGCGCAGCAGCAGCGGCGGCGGGTGGCCGCGGTTGATCACCTGGACCGCGAAGCTGTCGGACACCTCGACCACGACCGCGGTGACGAAATCCTCGGTCTCATGTTCACCGGCGGTCGGATCGATCGCACTGGGCACGGCGCACTCCCGTTCCAGCGCGGCGGCGCAGTGGTTCACCACCTCCACCAGTTCGTCCTCGTAGTGCACGGCCTCGCGGAACGCCCCCAGTACGACCGCGGCCAGGCGCACGGCGGGCAGCCCCTTGCCGCGGACGTCACCCACGATCATGCGGACCCCGTACCGGGTCTGCGACACCGCGTAGAGATCGCCGCCGATCTGCGCCCCCGCCTCTGCCGCGTGGTACAGGCTGGCCATCCGCACCGGGCCCAGCCGGGCCGGCACCCGGCTCAGCAGGACTCGTTGTGCCGCCTCGGCGATCCGGCGAAACTTGTCCAGCTCACTCTGCCTGCGCGCACGTACGGCACTACTCATCGTGACACTGGCCACTGACACCACGATGAGGGACAGGAGGTTGCTGTAGGCCTGGCCACCCCAGCTCTGGTGGAGGGTGGCCGTGATCACGGTGACCGAGAAAGCTCCCACCGCCGCCGAGAGGGTGCCTTTCGGGCCCAACGTCAGCGCCGCCAGTGCCGGTATCGCGGCGAGGAGGGGACCGGTGATCACATCGTGTGCGGGCGAGAGCTCGATGCCCAGCGCGAACAGTACGATCACGAAGGGCAGACACTGCCCGAGTCTGAAGAGGACCCGGCTGTGACCGCCCGCTCCCGAGGGGCCGGATGAGCGGAAGAGTGACCGCATGGCAACCAGCCTGACGCACCGGAGTCGACTGTTCCACTCAACGCCGCCGCGTCCTCGATGGTCATACGGCTCTCCGTGGGGCGACGCCTTCGCGGCGTCGCCCCACGGGTCTCACCAGGTCCGCCACCTGGCCGTTGTGTCGTACAGGCAGGTGGTGTTCGCTGGCCCCGCCCCTGAGGTGCCGGGCTGGACTTGGCGGATGCGGGCTTCGCCTGAGTCGGTGCGGAAGATGTAGGCCCACTTGGAGCCCGCGGTGGTGGTGTAGGCGAAGGCGGTGGGGTCGGTGGCCGACCGCTCGGTGCCGGAGATCGGTGATCTGATCATCGATACGGTACGGAACACCACCGGCAGGCCGAACACGCCCGAGCCCGGTACCGGCCTGCCCCGAGATGGACTCATCCACACGCTGGAGTTCGACTACCCGATAGGCACTACTCAGGGCTCCAACCCGAGGCTGCTTTACAAGGTCGAGGTGATCGTCAACCCGAATGGACAACCGGTGGGCCGGCGGGCAGCCCAGGTGGGCGGGGCGCGTCTCCACGAGCGGCTTCATCGATGATGTCCGGTTGATGGCCGAACGACTGCTGTCCGAGGTCGGTGAATCCCGCTATCTGAAGGAGTGGGGTCACCCGTTCCCCATGCGCGAGTTGCAGGCACTGCACTGATGCATAGCCCCGCCGGGATCCGTTCCGGCGGGGCCCTCGCCACTCCCACAAGTTGATCAGAACGACATTGGGGCCAAGCCTGCTGTGCCAGCAGACAGAGGTTCTCTAAGCTTGAGTTTTAACCTCTGCCTGCTGCTGCGGCACCCGCCCGTGTGCGAGGGTGTAGGGCACACTCTGAGCGTGTCCTCCACTAGATCACTTGTGGGTGTCGATGAGATACACGCCTATCTCGTCGACCAGTTGAACTCTGCCCTGCGCCGTCCCGGCATGTTCTCGCAGGGTGACGCGGCCCTGCGGATGCTGATGGATCATCTGCTGTTCGTGGAATGCCAGCCCGAGGCATTGGCTGAAGAGCAGCGCGCCTGGTCGAATCGAGGGGCCTGGACCAGCACGGGTGTGGCAGGCCTGTTCCAGGAGTTGATGCCGGGAGGTTACGACCAGAATTGCGTCGCCTCGGTCTACGCCGAGTTCGCGCATCGCCGCGGCTGGCTCAGGCCCGATCACGTTCTGTCCGCTGGCGAGTATCACGCTTTGCTGGCCCGAGTGCGCCCGTGGGCGCAGGAGGACCGCTCGTGGGCAGATGTCATCTCCGAGTTCGGCCCCCCGTCCATCCTGTTCGGAGGGACCAGCACGCTGTACAGCAAGACGCTCGGCTACCTGGGCGAGGATCCTGACGAGCCCATGGTGTTCTTCCATCTCTGGCATGGCAGCACCCCGGCCCCCGAGTCCACATGGCCCAAGCTTGAGGAACCTGTTCTGCTTGCTGTCCGCTTCGGAGACGCGCCTTTTGACAAAGCCTTCACCTACACCCCCGAGGGGCAACGAAGGCGGCCCGAGCCCGACTCGCTCTGCCGCTGAGCCGCCCGAGAGGTTACGCAACACCAGCAGGACGGGCCTTCGCTTTCCCGGTGTTCCCGAACCCGCTGCCGCTCACTGGGCGATCGGCCGTGAGACGGCCGACCGGCCAGTTTCACTCCCGGCATGCCGAGCAACGCCCGCACAGAGGTTAAAACTCAAGCTAAGAACCTGTTTCTGATCCTCAAAAGGGCAGGTCGAGGCCCTCGTTTCGGCCCAAACCGAAAGAAGTCGCCCCTGCCACCGAGTCGAGCGCATCGCGCGGCGGGCGGACGACTTCGCGGTGCGCGGCGGATTCAGCGGCCCCACGTTCGCGGACGAGTTGATCGCCCTGATCACTCCGAAGCCTGCGCCCAAGGGCCCCCGGCGGGCGATCACTCACCTCGGCATCATCGAGGTTCCGGCCGACGCTTACGAGTACCTCGCGTAAGCCCGGCGGGCTCGCCCGGGGCCGGAAGACAAATTGTCTTCCGGCCCCTTTGCTGTTTACCAGCCCCACACCGTAGGGCTCATGCGCCGACCTGGCCGGCCGGCTCGATCCGCGATCCGCGATCCGGCGGAGTCAAGCCGGCGTCCTACCCCGGTGCTGCGTGGGGATCGCGGGTCAGGCCCGGATCCAGAGGGAGCTGGTCCGGTCGTTCATCCAATCGCCGACATAAGGCACGTTGGGCCCGTCGCCCGTCCCGTCGTACCAGTACTGCGAGTCGCCGTCCCGGTTGTAGCCGTCGTAGATGGTCACCTCACGGCAGTTGCTGTACGTGTAGAAGCCGGAGATCTCGTTGTCCCAGATGAGGTTCGGCCGCAGCCGGTAGCCTGACGAGTCGCAAGGCCCGTCCTCCGCCGACACGACGATGCGCGTGACGTCCCCCGGGCTGTTGTACGCGTTCCAGAACCACTCCATGAGCAGGACGTCGGGCCGGTCCGCCGCCATGAAGGCCGACGAGGTCGGGTCGTCGCTGCACGTCTTCGACTTCACCGGCGAGAAGCCCCCGTCGACCGATTTGCCGACCTCGACAACGCAGTACTTCCCGTCCCGCTTCCCGTCCTCGTGCGCACCGGCCGCAGTGGCGGCGCCGGTCGAGGCACCTGTGATGAGCAGGACCGAGGCGATCATCGCCAGCGGCCGGCGTGCCCGGGCGGCACCCTTGCGAGCATTCATGGCATTCGCTACGCCCACTACTCTCTTCTTCTTGATCACCGAGCCTCATTTCTCCCACCAGAGCGGGACCGTTGGGCCGCATCGAGGACGCCGTTCGCTTGCCCCTGCGGTGTCCGGGCGGTGGCGCTACCGGATGCGTCGACCAGTTGACCCGGGCCACCAAGACGGCCCTGTTGGACGTGCTGTCCGCTCCAGGTGTAGCGGCCCAGGCGTTGTTTTCCTTCGGGGGCTGTGCCGAACAAACAATCTCTGAAAAATGCGGTGATCTGCACTGGTGGTGACGGAAGTTCAGGAAGCACGTTCCGACCTGCGGTTTAGTGTCCGGCCTAAGCTTGAGATAAAACGTGCGGTGTTCAAGAGGCTGGCCGTTCGGGGTGTCGCTCGTCTGTTCGTTGATCGTTCTCGAGCAGGGCGTTTCCCACGTTGTAGACGGGGGCTTTCTGGTAGTTGCGGCGGCCGGGTGGGCGTCCGGGGCCGGGGCGGGAGGGTTTCGCGGGGTTCGTGAGAACGGGCAGAGGCCGTCGCACGGCTCCTGCCCGGTGAAGGTCAAGAGCGATTCGTTGTTCGGTTCCGGGGATCAGGCAGGCGTCGGACTCTTGGCTGGTGGGGCGGAACTTCTTGTCGTGCGACCGTGAACGTGATCTTGAGATGCCGTGGGATGTGCGGGAGTGGCTGCCGCCCGAGCACCTGTGCTGGAAGGTGCTCGACGTCGTCGGGCTACTTGACCTGTCGGCGTTCGAGAACAGCTACCGTGACGACGGGCGGGGCGGGGTGGCCTACCCTCCCGCGAGCCTGATTGCGTTGCTCCTGTACTGCTACAGCAAGGGAGTGCGTTCCTCCCGTCGCATCGAGCAGGCTTGCTGGGACGATGTGGGCTGCCGAATCATCACCGCGAACCGCCGAGTGGACCACTCCGCCGTCGCGCGGTTCGTACGACGCCACCGTGCCGCCTTGAACTCGCTGTTCGTGCAGGTGTTGTCGCTGTGCGGCCGACGTGGCCTGGTCGATCTTTCGGCGGTGGCCGTGGACGGCTCACCGATGGAGGCGAACGCCTCACGCGACGCCAACCAGCGGCTCCAGCGCCTGGAGGAGACCATCTCCCAGTGCGAGAAAGAGATCCACGCGCTGATGGAGGATGAAGTCGACCACGCGCTGAGCGTCGAGGCCGATGGCTCGGCAGTACAGGGTGATGGCGAGGACGCGTGCGACAACTGGCCTCGCCTGTCCCGGCTGTGCGACCGGCTTACCCGGGCCCACTTGGCCAGGGACAGACTGCATGAACGGGCGATGCCTTCACCCACCGAGATCCGGATCAAGGTCGAAGCCGCCGAGCGGATGGTGGCCCGCGCGGAGAAGCGCCTGGCCGCCGAGACCGAGGCTCACCAGGAGAAGCTGAAGAAGTACGAGCTCCGCGTCCGAGAGGACCGGGCGGCAGGACGTCGTGGAGCGAACGGACGGCCGCCGGTCCCAATGGAGCACAAGACCGTCCTCGTTCGCCAGCGAACGCGACTGGTAAAGATGCAGGCCTGGCTGGAGCGGGCCCGCACACCCCGACCGGCCCCCTCCCCGGAGTCCCGTGCCTGCCTGAGCGATCCCGACTCCCGGCTGATTCCCGGCAAACGTGGCGGCTACCTGCAGGGATACAACATCCAGTCGTGTGCGCCCGCCGTCAATTCTTGCTGGCCATCGAAGCGCACGACAATCCCTCGGACAGGACGGCCCTCGTTCCGATGGTGAAGAAGACCCAGCACAATCACCACGCCGCACGGCTCCCCGGCGACATCCAACTCTGGCTCGCCGACAGCGGGTACGCTTCCGCCGCGTCCTTCGAGGCCCTCGCCGACCTCCCGCTACTGGTCTCGGTCACCAGCGATGCAGACCAGGCAGGCTTTCCCGCGAAACGTCAGCAGGCCTGCCGGCCAGCAGGACATGGCGGCCCGCCTCGCCACCCCGACAGGACGGGCCCAGTACCGTCAACGCAGTGCCCTGGTCGAGCCGGGATTCGCCCAGATCTTCCAACGCTTCGGACGACACCTCAACTACCGCGGCCGCCAAGCGGTGGACGCCGAGATCAAACTCCTCGGCACGGTGCACAACCTCACCAAGCTCATCAATCACACACCCAAGAAGCACTCTTGACCTTCACCGGGCAGGAGCCGTGCGACAGCCTCGGCAGTGACCTGCGGACTTGGCGAAACCCCCGGCGTACGCGGCCGGGAGTCAAGCGTTCGATGGGCAGGGGCCGTTCCCAGGGGCGGCGGAGGTCGCCGGTCAGTGGGCGGGCGAGGCGGAGCTGGGTGTAGACGGCCATGACGAGGGCGGTCCAGCGGTCGGCGGCGAGGGGGTCGCGCAGGGCAGGCCGGGTCCAGCCGAGGTGTTGCTTCCAGTACCGGAAGGTGTGTTCAAGATCGAATCGGCGGAGGAAGCAGGACCAGACGGTGTCCGCGAGAGCGGCGTCGGTGCTGGTGCGTGACCACCACAGCCACAGGGGTTTCGGGCTGCCGCCGGAAGGCAGGCGCTCGACGTCCAGGCGGATCACGGTGCCGGGCACGATGGGCAGTTCCGGCTCGGGGTGATGCGCCCAGACGGTCTGCCGGTTGAGCTGGACATGCAGCCGCGCGAAGCACCGGGCCCGCAGGTGGCCGTACTTGTCGAGGTGGTGCTCGCTGTCGTGGAGGGGATCGCTCCAGGTGCCGGGGGTACGGAATGCGAATCTTCCGCCGTGGCGGCGGGGCCGTCCGCCTTTGGGGCCGACGCCGCCGGCTGCGGGCGGGTCGCGGTGCAGGACGCGGTCGCCCCGCATGCGGACACACAACCCCAACGGGTAGGTCGGCGAGCTGATGGGCGAGGTAGGGGCCGTCGTAGCCGCAGTCGGCGACGATCCGGATCGGTTCGTCGCCCTCGCGCCACCGTCCCAGGGTGACGATCCTGGTGACGACCTCGCGCAACTGGCGGGCGGTGTGCTGCTGGACATGGTCGCCGGGGCGCAGGCGGTAGGCGTCCAGCGGGGCGGTCCAGGAGGTGGGTCCGCCGGACAGGGCGGCGACGATGGAATAGGCCCAGCCGGGGACCATCTCGTGGGCGCCCTCGGCGCGTCCGTAGGTGTGGCAGAAGGTCCGCTGGCCACTGGTGTTCGCGTCGGGGCGCAGCCAGGGCGTCACATCGACGGCCAGGACGATGCCGCCGCCCGGACCGCACGGGAGGTCACGCAGCACGAAGGACCAGTTCAGACGCTCGAAGTCGACTCTCCCGTCGTTCATGGCGCGTTGCACCGAGCCGTGGGAGCGGGTGTGCTCGGGTGCGAGGCTGAGGTCGGCCAGACCGCGCACCGGACCGTCGCTGCACAGCACCGCATCGCCGATTTCGAAGAGTTCGTCGCCCCAGCGCGTCAGGCAGGCGCGGAAGTCGACGCGGAACTCCTTGAGTTCCCTCAAGGCCGCGTCGCGGGCGTCACGATCGGGCACACTGACAGCGGCGGTCGCGCCGGTTTTCGTTGGTCTCACAACCCGAGAATCAGGGCGCGGCCGTCGCCGTGTCCGGCGTTTCCCCATGTGGGGGACTCGAACACCTACCGCCGCGCAGCCTGAGATTTTATCTCAAGCTGAGAGCCCCCTGTCAGGCTTGGGCGAGAGCGTCGACGAATTCGGGAACCTGATGAGGCGTGGCTGGACTCCACGGATGTCCAACCCACCGGCGGCGGCGAGAGTTTCGCGACGGTGGCGGCCCGCGTCGCCGTGGCGCGGGACAATCTGCAGGCGCGGTATCCCGGCAAGACGGTCCTGGTCGTCACCCACGTCACCCCGGTCAAGACACTCGCGAGGCTGGCGCTGGACGCGCCGCCCATGGCGCTCTTCCGTATGGAACTGTCCGCGGCCTCTCTCACGGCCATCGCCTACTACACGGACGGCAACGCGTCACGGCGACTGCTGAACGATACGGGTCATCTGCGCTGAGCCGAAACGGAGTTGACGGGATCCGGACGCAAGTCGCCGTCCAGGTGCAGCAGATGTCTCCCGCGGCGTGCCGGAACGTTGGCCGAAACGGTTGTCCAGGCAGAAGTGATGAGAATCGGTCGGTGGGGGCGCTGACCTCTGAGGAGGCGCCCCCACGGTCGTGTCACTTCTCGGAAGGGGCCAGGCTGGTGTTCTCGACCTGCTTCGCGAGCTTGGGTCGTTCCTTGATCAGGTCGGCGCTGACCGGGTCCTGGAAGTACTTCTTGTAGAGCTTGATGTAGGTTCCGTCGTCGATCATCGCGTTGATCTGGGTGTCGATGTCCTTGAGCAGCTTCGGGTCACCGTCCTTGCGCATGGGGAAGGCGGTGCCCTGGGGGGCTTCCCGTGTGACGGCGATGCGTACCGGCGACTTCGCGGCGTATGTGTCCGCGACGCCACCACCGAGAATGGCAGCGTCGATGCTTTTGGAGAGCAGCTGGGTGACGAGCGCTGTGTGGTCCTTGAACTTCACCTTACGCACGTCCGGCATGCGCTTGTCCATATAGTCCTCCTGCACTGAGCCGCTGACGACCCCGACCCGCTTGCCATCGAAGTCCGACAGCTTGGTCTGCTTGTCGCCCTTCCGGGTCAGGATTTTGGTGAAGCCCCAGTAGTACGGGGTGGTGAAGTCGACCTGCTTCCTGCGCTCGGGGGCGGCGATGAACCCGCCGACCCCGATGTCGTACTGGTTGGCGGTCAGGCCGGTGAGCGCGCCCTGCAGGCTCGTGGCCTTGTACTGGACCTTCACGCCGAGGCGCTTGGCTGCCTCGTTCATCAGATCGATAGCGAATCCGCTGGGCTTGCCCGACTCGTCGGTGACCGCGAAGGGCGGCTGCTCGGACACAGTGCTCGCGGTGATCACACCGGGGTTGACCAGGTCCTTGTACTTGGCTGTTCCGGAGTCCGCTGCATTGCTGTTGCCGCCGCAGGCGGTGAGGGGGAGCAGCAGCGCGGTGGTGACGGCGCCGACGAGCAGTGTTCTACGGGAAATGTGCATGGCTGGGACTTTCTGTGCTGGGAGGGCGGTTCAGAGGATTTGGGAGAGGAACTGGCGCAGCCGGGGGTGTTCGGCGCTTTCGAAGATCCGGTCGGGGGTGCCGATCTCGGCGAGGCGGCCGTCGCACATGAAGGCGACGCGGTCGGCGGCCTCCCGGGCGAAGCCCATTTCGTGGGTGACGACGGCCATGGTCATGCCGCCCGATGCGAGATCCCGCATCACGGCGAGTACGTCCTTGACCAGTTCGGGGTCGAGCGCGGAGGTGGCCTCGTCGAAGAGCATCACCTCCGGCTCCATGGCCAGAGCGCGGGCGATGGCCACGCGCTGCTGCTGCCCGCCGGACAGCCGGCTGGGCCGCTGCTCGGCAAAGGCGGCGAGGCCGACCTCCTCGAGGCGGCGTCGTGCGGTGGCGCGTGCCTGTTCGCGGCCCATGCCCTTGACCGAGGTCAGGGCGAGGCTGACGTTGCGCTCGACGCTCATGTGCGGGAAGAGGTTGAAGTGCTGGAAGACCATGCCGACGCGGGAGCGGGCGGCGTCGACGTCGGCGTCCGGCGCGGTCAGACAGGTCTCGCCGAGCCAGATCTCACCACAGTCGGGGATCTCCAGCAGGTTCAGGCACTTCAGCAGGGTGGACTTGCCCGAGCCGGACGGGCCGATCACACAGAGGGTCTCTCCGCGCTGCACATCGAGGGTGACCTCGCGTACCACGGTGTTGGAGCCGTAGCTCTTGCTGAGCCCTTTGACCTGCAGGGCGGCGAGGTCGTCCGGTGTCCGGGGCGCGGCTTCGGTCTTGGCTTCGGGCAGGGGGGCGACTGGGTTCGGACCGGCGGTGGCGGGGGTCATCGGGCTTCTCCTCCGGCAGGCTGGAGCGGGGTGGTGGGCAGGTCCGGATCGGCCGAGGCCGGTGTCTTGTCGGGGCGGGGGCCTTCGCGCAGCCGTCTGTCCAGGTAGTTCACGAAGTAGGTCATGGGGATGGTCAGCGCGAGGTAGCAGATGCCCGCGGCGATCAGGGGTGAGGAGTTGTAGGTACGGGCGACCTCCTCCTGGGCGATGAAGTAGAGCTCGCGCTGTCCGACGGCTAGGCCGAGGAGGTAGACGAGCGAGCTTTCCTTGATGTCCTTGACGAACTGGCCGGTCATGGCGGGCAGCACGCGGCGGATGCCCTGCGGCACCACGACCAGGCGCATCGCCTTGAGATAGCTCAGACCCAGGCTGCGGGCGGCCTGCAACTGGCCGGGATCGACGCTCTGGATGCCGGAGCGGAAGATCTCCGCGGTGTACGCGCCGGAGATGATGCCGATCGCCAGGACCGCGTAGCCGAGGGGGTCGGTGCCGAAGGGGCGGATCCCGGCGGCGGGCAGGCCCACACCGACCAGCATCACCGTGATGATCACCGGAAGGCCGCGGAAGACGTCGACGTAGAGCCGGGCGGGCAGCCTCACCCACCATCGGTTCGACAGCAGCAGCATCGCGGCCGCCAGAGCGATGACCACACCGAGCACGATGGCCCCTGCGGCGATCGTCAACGTGTTCAGCAGGCCCTCGGAGATCAACCGCGGAAACGTCTCGGCGATCACGCCCCAGTCGAAGAACGTGTCGGCCAGAGCACTCGAAGCCAAAGAGACAGGGGACGAGAGGGTCATCACGACTCCTGACCAGGCGCGAAGGAAGAATCGGAGGCGTGGAACTCCGAGCGGACCGTCCCATCACCGTCATCGACAGCGCGAAGGTCGGGTATGTGCGGCACAGCGGCGCGGGGAACAGCCGGCTCGCCTCGCTGACGGCGATACCGAAGCCGACGATGAGGATGGTGGCCGGCGGCGGAAAGGTCACGAAGTTCCCGGAACGCGGTGTGCAAGGCTCTCGACTGGGGCTCAGTCGGCTGTGGCTGGGCGGGGGTGGAACTCAAGGTGACCTCCTTGTGTGGTGGGAGAGGGAGCGCACGGCCGTCTTGCGGAGCACCGTGCCAGGGCGGTGCTTCGTGAGGACGCCATCACGCAGTACGGGGCGGCCGTTGACGAGGACATGGCGAGTGCCCACGGCATAGGACAGCGGTGCGTCAAAGGTGGCGGTGTCGCTGACCGTCTTGGGATCGAAGACGGCGAGGTCGGCGACCATACCTTCGCTCAGGGTGCCTCGGTCGGTGAGGCCGAGGCGGGCGGCGGGCAGCGCGCTCATCTTGCGGACGGACTCCTGGAGCGTGAGGACCTGGCGGTCGCGGGTGTACCGGGACAGGACCCGGGCGAACGTACCGAAGTGACGGGGGTGGGGGTTGCCGTCGGTGGCGGTGTCCAATACCCAGCCGTCACTGGCGACTGCGCTGCAGTGGTGGCGCAGCACTGTTTCCACATCCGCCTCGGACATTGCATGGTTGATGATCCAGACCAGGGCCTCGTGCGCGCGCAGTACGTCGAGGGATGCCTCGGCCGGATCGCGGCCAGTGGCGGCGGCGATATCCTGGACCGTGCTTCCCACCCACGAGGAGTAGCGGCCCGGCGGCATCGAAGCGATGACGGTGCATTCGGGAAGGAAGGTGTGTCCGGTCTTCGCCCGGAGCTCCGAAGTGATCGCCTCGCGGGTCTTCGGGTTCTCCAGTCGGGCGAGGAGCGCGTCGCGACCGCCGTCCAGCGCCCAGTCGGGAAGGCGCGAGGTGAGCCGAGTGGAGGAGGCGGCGTAGGGGTAGACATCGCACGCCACGTCCACTCCTTCCGCGACAGCGGAGTCGATGAGGGTCAGCGCCTCGCGCACCTTGCCGTGGTTGGCGGGGCCCAGGGCCTTGAGGTGCGAGATCTGAAGGCGCACGCCGCTGCGTCGGGCGGTTTCCAGAGCTTCGGTCACGGCCTCGACGAGATGGTCGCCCTCGTCGCGTATATGGGTGCTGTAGAGCAGTCCGGCCTGCCGAGCCTCGGTGGCCAGCGCCACGACCTCGTCGGTGTCGGCGAACGACCCGGGGGCATAGATGAGTCCGGTGGACAGACCGAACACCCCCTGTTCGGCAGCCCTGGCGAGGAGCTTGCGCATGAGGGCGGTCTCGTCAGCTGTCGCGGGGCGCCGTTCGGTGCCAACAGCGGCCACGCGGAGGGCCGCGTGGCCGACGAGGGCGGCGAGATTGACGCACGGTTCGGCCTCCTCCACCGCGCGTGCGAATCCGTCGAAGTCCTCCCAGGGCATGTCGGCGGTGCTGAGGTTGCCGCGTGCGAGCGTGGTGTGCCACGCGTGTCGCCGCTCGGGGGTGATGGGGAAGGGGGAAGCGCCGCAGTTGCCCGTGACGATGGTGGTGACACCCTGTCTGATGCACGTTTCGGCGCTGGGCGCGTCGCACACGGTGTAGTCGGCGTGCGAGTGCAGGTCGACAAAGCCGGGCGCGACGACGTGGCCGGTGCAGTCGAGTACCTCCCGTGCGGTGGCGTGAGGCGTGGCCCGTCCGAGGAAGACGATGCGGTCGTCCCGGATGCCGACATCTGCCCGTCGGACCGGGCCGCCGGTGCCGTCGATGACGGTACCGCCGACGGCGAGTACATCGAATTCGTTCAACTTTCTTCCTTCGCAGTGGAGTTGGGTTCGGGTACCGACAACGAAGCCGAGTGTCGGTGTGGCGATCAGTCCCGCTACGGCAACGGCGTAGGGTGCCGCCTGCTTGGCCGCGGGCAAACGGCGAGCGGGTGTCGTCGCAACCTCGGTCAGTGCCACGATCGGGCTTCTGTCTGTACACATCGCGCGGGGGCCGGGGTGCCCGCGTGGGCCGGGGTGCTGTCCACGTCACTGAAGAGGAGTGCGTCTGCCTGGTCGACGCCGCTTTCCGCCAGGATCTCGACGAGGGTCTGTTCCGGGCGGACCGCGGCGAACCGTATGTACGATTCGCGTGTGGTGAAGCCGTGTACGGCGGGCCGGGCGAGACTGTTGTACGACCAGGGGGAGGAGAAGTAGTAACCGCCGGTGTCCAGCAGCACCACGACGTCCCCAGGTGCCAGTTCGGGCAGCTTGCGTCCGCGGGCTACGAGGTCCCCGGCGAAACAGCACGGGCCCGCGACATCCTGGACCCGCTCCGGAGCAAGCTTGGGCTTGCCGTCGGAGTCGTACACCGCGATCCGCAGCGGCCACGCCTCCGGCATGAAGACGGTGCGGGTGGCGATGTGCGCGCCCGCGTGTGTCAGCGCGATGCGGCGGCCGCCGGCGTCTTTGGTGTACTCCACGACCGCGGCCGTGAAGCCATTCTTGGCGACCAGTGAACGACCGAACTCGGTTACCAGGTCGTAGCGCCCGCCCAGGAGTTCGGGAACGGAGGCGCGCAGCTGCCGGACGTAGTCCGCGTAGGTCGGGCGGATCTCGTCGTCGTCGAAGTTGACCGGCAGGCCGCCGCCGATATCCAGACTGGTCACCTGCTGCCGGCCCGCCATCGCGTTGATCTCCTCGGCGAGTTCGTACGCGGCGCGCACTCCCTGGCCGATGAGCTCCAGGGAGCAGCCTTGCGAACCGACGTGCACGTGCAGCCGAGTGAGCCAGGGCCGCTCGGCGAAAGCCTTGAGGATGCGCTTCCGTGCTCCGGCATCTCGCAGTGGCACGCCGAACTTCGAGCTGAGCGAGGCGGTGCTCATCGCGTCGATGGCTCCGGCGCCGACCTGTGGGTTGATCCGCAGCCCGAGCACCGAGGTGCTCTCGCTCACAGCGAGTAGTTCGCCGATGCGGTCCAACTCGGGAAAGTTGTCGGCGTTCACCGCCACTCCCAAGGCGAGCGCGTCGGCCAGCTCGGCACGGGTCTTCGCGGGTGAGTCCAGCACGATGCGTTCCGGTGGGAAGCCGGCAGCGACGGCCTGGGCGAGTTCGCCCGGGCTGGCGACCTCGCACCCCATGCCGGACCGGGCGAGCAGGCGCAGCACGGGGACCAAAGGCGCGGCCTTGGCGGCGAACGTGTGCAGCACTGGCGCGTCGCCAAAGGCTCGTTGGAGGTCGCGCACGGACTCCTGGATCCCGTCGGCGTCCAAGAATCCCGCCGCCACATGGGCGGGGCCGATCAGACCGGACCGCACCGCCTCGCGGACAGCTCGGTCACGCTGCTGCCGACGGCCGTCAGTGTCTTGATCGACTTGTGCGATCCTCACGATCTCGGACCTCCTCGGTGCCCCAGAGTGTTTGGGCCACCAGAATCGGCAGGCTTCGTGGAACGACTCCCGATACGCAGCATTCCGTCACGACAGGCGAATGGGGGCCTATACGCAGCTCGTACACGGTGATAGGACGAGGCATGCCGCACGATTCCGTCGATGAGAAAGACCTGGAGCTGATCCATGCGCTCCAGCTCTCGCCGCGCGCCTCCTGGGCTCAGATGGCCGGGGCGCTCGCGCTCGATCCGGTGACTGTGGCACGCCGTTGGGAGCGGCTGGCCGAGGCGGGACTGGCGTGGGTCACCTGTGTGGCCGGCACGGCCCTGCACAGCGAGTTCTGCATGGTGTACATCGAGATCGATTGCGTTCCCGGCCGGCTGGACGACATTGCCACCGCGTTGAGTGCCGAGCCCCACGTGCGCTACGTCCACCACCTCACAGGCATGTACGGGCTGCTGGTCGTGGCGACGTTGCGCACATCCGCGGAGGTGTCGGCGTACCTGCGCGGCACGGTAGGGCAGCTGTCCGGTGTCCGGGCGTACCGAGCGGAGATACGAACCGTGGGCTACGGCGAGCCGAGCCGATGGCGTCTGCGCAGCCTCGAACGGTCACAGCGACGCGCATTGGAACTGGCCAGCACACCGTCCACGACGGTGGGAGGTGCCCGGATGGACGCTGTGGACCGGAAGCTGTTCCGGCTGCTGCACGAGGACGGCCGCATGTCCTACACCGCGATCGCCGACCGCGCCGGGATCAGCGAGCCCACCGCGCGCCGCCGCGTCAAGCGCCTGCTGACCAGCCGGTTGCTCCGGCTGCGCTGCGAAATGGCGCAGTCCCTGTCGGGCTGGCCGCACTCGGCCGTACTGTGGGCGAGCGTGGCACCGCAGCACATGGAGTCCACGGCACGCTCGCTTACGGCGCTCCCTGACGTACGCCTGTGCTGCGCCCTTACGGGAGAGCGGAACCTCCTGCTGATGGTCTGGCTACGATCGCTCGGGAATCTGCCGCAACTGGAGGCGACGATCACAGAGCGCTGTCGAAATCTCTCCATCGTGGACCGGGCCGCCTGCCTGCACACCGTGAATCAGATGGGCCGACTGCTCGACAGCGACGGGCGCAGCGTCGGGTATGTGCCGTCCAATGTGGGGGACTTCCTGGACGTCTAAGAGCCTCCCGTAATTGATCTCTCACCGCGTCGCTCCTCGCAGGCCCCGGTGACCTGAGTCAGTCGAAGAGGGCAACGAGTCCATTCACCCAGATCGCGAGGAACACAAGGACCGCCACCAGGCAGCCGACGCCCGCCAGCACACCACCGACCGTCCACGGCTCGGAGGGCGCCTCGTAATCCCCTTCCAGGTCGTCCCGGTAGGGGGCGGGGTCGTCCCAATCGACGGAGTGCCCCAACTCCTCTGCGCAGGCGGTCCGTACCGCGACCAGCTGCCCCGAGGCGAAGGCGGTGGCGGCCTTCGCCTCGGGGCCGTGCCAGGCGAGGGCCTTCATCCGCCACCCGGGAGACCCGTACCGCGACTCGAAGGCTGCGGTCTCGTCGGCGTTCCGGTCCTCTTCGAGGTACATCCAGCGTCCAGCCTCGGCGGCGTCGCCGTAGAGCCGGTACACCTCGGCCAGACGACGGCGGAGCGTCAGGTCGTGCGGGAAGGACGAGATGAGACCGCGTAGGCGCTGGCGCGCGACGGGAACCCGGCCGGCGCCCAGGTCTGCATCAATGCGGGCAAGGGTCTCTCTCAGGGGCATGAGCGCATGATCGGGTACCGCACTGACCTACGTCGACCTGGTTTTGTCGCTCAAGACTCGCTCGCTCTTAACGGCATCGGCTGAACCTCACTGAAACGGGACACCGCCAGTTACGGGACAGCCCTTAGCGCGCGGTCGTCTCCCTGTAGTGCGCCGTACTACTCCGACCGCTCGTTCGAGTTGTCGCGCGGCGGGACTCGCTCGGGGAGCGTGTACTCCGCCCAGACCGTCTTGCCCGGCCCGTCGGGGCGCGGGTGCCAGTCCCAGCGGGCGGCCAGGCGCGATACGAGGAGCAGGCCGCGCCCCGTCTCCTCGGTACCGGAGGTGCCCGAGACGGGGGTCGGGCGCCTCGGGAGGCGTTCCGTGCGGGTATCCGTGACCTCGACGCGTACGGTGCGGCCGTCGGCCGGGGCGTGCACGCGGAGGTGGAAGTCCCGGCCAGGAACGTGCCCATGCCGTACGGCGTTCGCGGTCAGCTCCGCGACGATCAGCACGATCTCCTCGTGGGCCTCGGTGGCGTACGGGATTCCCCAGGCGTCCAGGCGGACGGCCGTCAGGCGGCGGGCGAGTCGGGCGCCGCGCGGTGTCGAGGTGAAGCGCATCTCGAAGGTGCGGTCGTCACGCCGCTCCACGGCGGGGGCCAAGTGGGAGGTGGAGGTGGTGAGTTGGCTGGGGCCGGTGGGATTGGTCGTCATGGTCATCACGGTCCTCTTGGTGGCGTAGCGTGACCAGTGGTGACGCACCGACGCGGACCGGCTGTACGCGCGGTGTCGGTACGGGTACGAGGCGCGCGGCGTAACGGCGTTCCCTGTGGGGGCGTTGGGCCGGGGAGGAGGCGGTCGGTGACGGAGCATACGAGTACGGGCGCGGAAGCGGATGCAGATGCCCTGCAGTGCGGGGACGGCGGAGCGGTCGTAAGCCTCGGGGACGGGTGGGAGAACGACGACGCGGGTGGGCGGCGGCCGGAGGACGAGGCCGGGAAGGGCGTGGTCACCGCGTTCGGGAAGAACATGAAGACACTGCGGGTGCGGGCCAGGATGGAGCGCGCGGAGTTCGGGAGGCAGATCGGGTATTCGGCCTCAACTGTCGCGTCATATGAACAGGGGCGGAGGATTCCGTCGCCTCGGACCATCGACCGGGCGGACGAGGTGCTCGATGCGGGCGGTTTGCTGAGTGTGTGGAAGGAGGAGGTCGAGAAGGCTCAGTATCCGGCGTTCTTCCAGGGGATGGCGGCGTTGGAGAAGGCGGCCATTGAACTGCTCATGTACGACACGCTTGTGGTCAACGGCCTCCTCCAGACCGAGGAGTACATGAGGGCGCTGCTCGGCATGCGGCGTCCACCGCTGGACCCTGAGACCATCGAACAGCGGGTGATTGCGCGACTTGCCCGGCAGGACATCCTCGACCGGTTGCCCGCGTCGTTGCTCAGTTTCGTGATGGACGAGTCAGTGCTGCGGCGCCGGTACGGCGGAAAGGCCGTGCTGCGGGGGCAGTTGGAGCAACTTCTCCTGCTCGGTCAGAGGCGGAACGTCGAGATTCAGGTCATGCCGCTCGACTGCGAGGAGAGCGCAGGCGTGGACGGACCGTTCACGGTCGTCACGCGCAAGGACGGCAAGAAGTTCGTGTACGCCGAGGCACAGGGGACCAGCGCTCTCGAGACCGACCCAGAACAGGCAGCTCTCGCCGCCGCGCGCTATGGGATCATCCGATCGCAGGCTCTCAGTCCGCGAGAGTCATCGGAGCTCATCGAAGGGTTGCTGGGATCGCTATGAACAACGCTGAGTCCTCGACCGTCGCTTCCGGCCTCGCCTGGTTCAAGAGCAGCTACAGCGGAGCTGAGGGCGGCCAGTGCCTTGAAGTCGCGGCCGGTACGGCAGTTGTGCACGTCCGGGACTCCAAGGCCGTCGCCGGGCCGGTCGTCACGGTGTCGCGTGAGGCGTGGGCGGGGTTCGTCGGGGCGGCCTCGCCTGGGCGGGGCATCTGACGCTTCGTGCCATCGCGAGAGCCCTGCCGCCCTGCGAAAGGAACCGGCAGGGCTCTCGCGTAGACGTAGACAGCACCGCCACCAGCCCCCTCAGTGCTCATGCGGCTCATACCCCGGAATCGTCCCGTCCGCCTTCTTTACCAGGAACAACCCCACCATCCCCATGTCCGAGTGACTCTGGACATGGCAGTGGTACATCCACGCCCCCGCCCCGACGCCCTCCCCCGCGATCACCTGGAACCCGAACGAGTCGGCAGGTCCCGTGATCTTGTTGTCCAGCACCTGGCTCGGGTCGTCGGGGCCGGTCAGCATCCCCGTGCGGTTGTCGGCCCAGCGGTGACCGTGCATGTGGAAGGTGTGGTAGTACTCGCCGTGCGTGATCACCACGAACTCGACGCGATCGCCCACCGTCGCCTCGAAGTTGGGGCCACTGTGCGCCGGCTTGTTGTTGATCAACATGTCGTTGAAGACGATCGTGTGGGTCGCGTCCGGGAGGATGTCGCCCTTGCGACGGACGATCACCGGACCGTACAGCCCTTTGCGGATGCCGCCCGTGCCATGTTCCGTGCCGACGACATGGTCGTGGTAGTGCCAGTAGCCGGCGCTGCCCGCGCGCCAGGTGCCGTCCTTGCGGCGGCCGGGTGCGTGGGTGCGCCAGGTGTACGTACGCGTCCCGCCCGGCTCGACATCGCTCTTGTTCTGCTTCGTGCCGTCGCTGGTGATCTCGTAGTCGAGGCCGTGGACGTGCAGGCTCACTGCCACGTCCATGGTGTTCTCGAACTCGATGTGCAGGGTGTCGCCCTCGTTGAGTTCGATGAGCGGGCCGGGGATCGACGCCTTGCCCTTCTCGTAGCCGTAGCCCATCTGGCCGTCGGCGAGCTTCTCGGCGTACAGCTTGATGCGCTTGACCTCGCCGCCGGCCGGAGCGGTCTTCGCCGGCTCCGCGGCGCTGACGGACTCGGGGGCCAGAGACAACGATGTCGCGACGGCCGCGCCGCCCAGCAGCACGCGCCTGTTGAAGCCGCGTCTGTCCATGCCGAACTCCCCACCCTGGTACGGAATTTACGGAGATGAACCGCTGAGACGGTAGCCGCACCACATTCGTTTTTCCACACTCAGGACAAAGTTCGTTCCATTCCGGTCGTACCTATTGGCGAGCCGGGCAAAGAGGTCTAGCTTCCTTGGCGCTGTTGCTGTGACCGACGAGGAGTGGATGACCCCATGCGGTTCGCGTCGCATCAAGAACCCATGTACTTACGAGAGTTGACCACAAAGAGACGGGTGAAGAGACGGGCCTGGGCGGCCGTCCTGACCGCCGGGTTCGTGACCGCGGGGCTGCTCTCGGGCGGTCCCGCGAGTGCGCGCCAAGCCCCCGACCCGCCGCTGACAACGATGTCGATCAAGTCGCCGCCGGGCGGTTCCAACGTACGGGTGCTGCTCTTCCACGGCTCCGCGGCGGGCGGGGACGAGTCGCCCGTCGTCAATGCCGGGATCGAGGCGATCGAGGAGATCGGGCTGACCGGACCGGCGAACCAGCGTTTCAAGGTGACGGCCACGGACGACGCCTCCGTGTTCACCGATGAGACGAAGCTCGGCCGCTTCAACGCGGTCGTCTTCCTGACCGGCGGCGGCGACGTCCTCGACGCGGAGCAGGAGGCCGGTCTTGAGGCGTACATGGAGGCGGGCGGCGGCTTCCTCGGCGTCCATGACGCGGCCCGCGCCGAACCGTACTCGGACTGGTTCACCGGCCTGGTAGGCGCCCGCCCGGCCGCGTCGAGCCCAACTGCCGTACAGCGGGCGACCATTGAGGTGGGCGACCGGCAGCACCCGGCCACCAAGGATCTGCCGCTTCAGTGGAAGCGCCCCGACGCCTGGCTGAACTGGGTCAAGAACCCCTCCGGCGACGTGCACACCGTGGCGCGGGTGCGCGAGTCGACGTACCAGCCGGGCGACAGCAAGAACGGCGCCGACCACCCGGTGTCCTGGTGCCGCGACTACGACGGCGGACGCTCCTTCTACACCGGCATGGGCGGCACGGTCGCCTCGTACGACGAAACGGACTTCCGTACGCACCTGCGCGGGGCGCTGCTGTGGACGACGCGGCTCGTCCGTGCCGACTGCAAGGCGGCGATCAACGCCAACTACAAGGCGGAGCGGCTGACCCAGCCCAACCAGCCGGGGCAGAACGACCAGATCGGCGAGCCGCACGGGCTGGTCAACGCGCCCGACGGCCGGGTGTTCTACATCGGCCGCGGTGGCGCGGACTCCTCGCAGCCCGTCGTCACGGACTGGAACAACCCCGACATCGGCAAGGGCAAGGGCGAGATCCACGTCTATGACCCAAAGACCAAGAAGGTCACCTTGGCCGGCGCGCTGACCGTGTTCGGAAACAAGGGCGGCGGGGGTGAGCTGATCAAGGTCGAGGAGGGCCTGCTCGGCATCGAGCTGGACCCGGCGTTCCAGCAGAACGGCTGGGTGTACCTGCACTACACGCCCCACTTCCAGATCAACCGCGACACGCGGATGGCCGAGCGGCGCGTTTCCCGCTTCACGCTCGATCAGGCCACGAACAAGCTGGACCTGAGCAGCGAGAAGGTCCTGCTGAAGTGGCCGGTGCAGATCAACAGCTGCTGCCACGCGGGCGGCGGCATGGCGTGGGACTCGAAGGGCAACCTGTACATCGCCACGGGCGACAACAACTCCAGTGGCTTCAGCGACGGTTACTCGGGCAACAACCCGCAGCCCAACTACAAGGGCGTCTCCTTCGCGGACGCACGCCGCACGTCGGGCAACACCAACAACCTCAACGGCAAGATCCTGCGCATCCACCCGGAGCCGGACGGCACCTACACCCTGCCCCAGGGGAATCTCTTCACCGGCAAGGAGACCGATGAGGGCGGCGGTAAGACGCGCGGCGAGATCTATGTGATGGGTGTCAGGAACCCCGCACGCATCTCCGTCGACAAGAAGACGGACACGCTGTACGCGGGCTGGGTCGGCCCGGACGCCTCGAACCCGTCGACGACCTGGGGCCCGGCGAAGTACGACACGTTCGCCGCGATCACCAAGCCGGGCAACCACGGCTGGCCGTACTGCATGGGCAACAAGCAGCCCTACCGCGACCGCAATCTGCCGGACCCGACAAAGCCGCTGGGCTGGTACGACTGCGACGCCCCGAAGAACGAGTCGCCGAACAACGACGGCCTCGTGAACCTTCCGCCGGTCACCGGGAACACCATCTGGTACTCGCCTCAAGGTGGCGGCCCGGACTTCCCGCGTGACGCGAACGGCATCCCGTCGTACAAGGCGGAGGAGCAGAAGTTCCTGCTGCCGTGGCTGAAGGGCGGCGGTCAGGCGGCGATGAACGGACCCGTATACCGCTATGACGCGGCGTCCGCAGGTGCGGGGGCGTGGCCGTCGTACTGGGACGGCAAGTGGTTCGTCGGCGACTTCTACGACGGCGACCAGCCGCGGCACGCGGTGCTGCTCGACCCCAAGACGGCGGGCCAGGGCGGGATTCCGGTGCACGCCGAGTCCCTGAAGAAGATCATCCCCGTGGGCAATGACGGCATCAAGAACCTCATGGACTGGAAGTTCGGTCCCGACGGCACGCTGTACGCCCTCGACTACGGCCGCGGCTTCTTCACCTCGGACGCCAAGTCGGCGCTGTGGCAGGTCACTTATAAGGGCGGCGCTCCGACGCCGGCCGCCGATCAACTGGCCAGGGAGGCACAGTGACGGGCGTACGCATACGACGGCGAAGAACCGCACGCCTGTGGACGGCGCTTCTGGCGTCGCTGCTGATGGTGCTGGGGCTGACGTCCACGTCGGCTTCGGGACAGACCGACGGAGCCGGGGCCCCGTCGGCAGCCGCCGACGCTGCCGCTCAAACGCTTACGTGGACGGCCGGCAACGACATCGACAAGTACCTGTCGGCGCCGGCCACCGCGGTCGCGGGCACGACGACGATCGTCTTCGAGAACAGCACGGCGACCGGCAACACCACAGGTATGCCGCACACGTTGACCTTCGACGTGTCCGATCCGGAGTACAACAACGACGTCCCGCTCAACATCCTGGCCAATCCGAACGACGACCAGGGCGGCAAGTACACGGCCGAGGTGACGCTGACGCCCGGCCGGTACCGGTACTACTGCACCATCCCGGGCCACGGTCAGATGCAGGGCATCCTCGTGGTCACCGAGGGCACCGGCGAGGACACGACCGCGCCGGAGACCAAGGCGGACGTGACCGGTACGCAGAACGCGGACGGCGCCTACGTGGGCTCGGCGACCGTGGCGTTGAGCGCGACGGACGACGGCTCGGGCGTGGACCGGATCGAGTACGCGATCGGTGACGCGGGCGCCTGGCAGCCGTACACCACACCCCTGGTGATCGACCAGGTGGGCGACCACAAGGTCCGCTACAGAGCGGTCGACAAGGCCGGGAACGTGGCCGCCGAGAAGGCGGAGGAGTTCACGGTGGCGTCGCCGTCGACGGACGACACGACGGCTCCGGAGACGTCGGCTTCGGTGACCGGTGAGCAGAACCCGGAGGGTGCGTACCTCTCCATGGCGACCGTCACCGTGACGGCCTCCGACACCGGTTCCGGCGTCAACACCATCGAGTACGCGCTCGGCGACTCCGGTGCCTGGCAGCCGTACACGGCTCCGGTGATGGTCCACGAGGTGGGCACGCACAAGGTGCGGTACCGGGCCACGGACAAGGCGGGCAACGTGGCCGCGGAGAAGTCCGTCTCGTTCACGGTGGTCGCGCCGCCCGCCGAGGACAAGACTCCTCCGGTGACCGGCGTGAGTGTCGAGGGTACGAAGAACTCCTCCGGGGCCTACATCAACAGCGCCAAGGTGACGGTGACGGCGACGGACGAGCACCATGGTTCCGGGGTCGCCACCATCGAGTACTCGCTGGACGGCGGACCGTATCTCGCGTACACCGCGCCCGTCGTGGTCGATCGCGCGGGCGCGCACAGGGTGGCGTACCGGGCGAGCGACAAGGCGGGCAACACCTCCGATGCCCGGACCGTGAGCTTCACGGTCGCCTCGGGCGGCGGGGTGCCGGCGCCCGCCTGCGCCGAGTACGACGAGAGGCTGACCGTCATCGTCGGCACGGTCGACACCGGTGTGCCGAACCGGGTCACCAACAGCCGGTGCCGCATCAACGAGTTGATCGAGGACGAGAAGGAGTGGACGTCCCACGCGCTGTTCCTGAAGCACGTGAAGACCGTCCTGGACGGGCTCCTCAAGGAAGGCGTCATCGTCCAGCGCGAGTACAACCTGATCAACAAGGCCGCCAAGCAGTCGGGCATCGGCAAGCCGGGCCAGACCGAGGGCTACCGCACGCTCTTCGACGGCTCCACGGAGTCGTTCGCGAAGTGGCAGCAGGTCGGCGGCGGCAGGTTCGCGGTGAACGCGGACGGCTCGATGACCAGCAGCACCACGGTGGCGGGCATGGGCATGCTGTGGTTCCCGGAGCGCAAGTACGGCGACTTCTCGCTGAAGCTCCAGTGGCGTGACGACGCGCCGGGCACCGGAAACGCCAACGCGGGTGTGTTCGCCCGCTTCCCGTGGGTCCATGACCATCCGGAGGAGTCGCGTCCGGAGTGGGTCGCCATCAAGTACGGGCACGAGCTGCAGATCAACGACCGCCCGGACGGCGACATGTACAAGTCCGGCTCGGTCTACGGCTTCGACCGCGTGGGCCTGGCCGGAGCGGGCGTCACCCAGAAGGGCACCTGGAACGACTACGAGATCCGCGTGGTCGACCAGCACTACTCGGTGTACCGCAACGGCGTGCTGATCAACGAGTTCGACAACATCGGCGGCCAGGACTTCACCCCGCCCCGCTCGGACGACCCGGGCACGGACGGGCGACGGTTCGCCTCCGGCTACATCGGGCTCCAGGTGCACGGCACGACGGATGTGATCTCGTACCGGGACATCCGGATCAAGGAGTTGTAGGCCCTTCGGCAGGGCGTGGCTTCTTCGCGCGGCTCGGCTGTACCCGCTTGGGTTCCCCCGGCATCTTCGGATACTCGGGCGGGTACGGCAGGTCCGCGAGGCCGTGGTCGTGTTCGTCGCGGCGGGCCAGTTCCAGCAGGGCCTCGAGGGAGAACGCGTGATCGTCCATGTCCGCGTGCACGTCGCCGAGTTCGGCGAAGCGCGCGGGCATGGTCGTGACGTCGAAGTCCTGGGGCACGGCGACACCCACCTCCTCCCAGCGCAGGGGTGCGGACACGGGGGCCTGCGGACGGGGGCGTACGGAATAGGCGGAGGCGATGGTGCGGTCGCGAGCCGTCTGGTTGTAGTCGACGAAGATCTTCGCGCCGCGCTCCTCCTTCCACCAGGCAATGGTCACGTGGTCGGGCATCCGCCGCTCCAGTTCGCGCCCGGCGGCGATCGCGGCGCGGCGTACCTGGGCGAAGGTCCAGCGCGGCTCGATGGGCACGAAGACGTGCAGTCCCCGGCCGCCGGAGGTCTTGGGCCAGCCGCGCAGTCCGCCGAACTCGTGGAGTACGGCGCGCAGTTCGTGGGCGGCGCGGACGGCGTCGGCGTACTCCGTGCCGGGCTGCGGGTCGAGGTCGAGACGGAGTTCGTCGGGATGGTCGACATCGTCGCGGCGCACCGGCCACGGGTGAAAGGTGAGCGTGCCGAACTGCGCGGCCCACACGACGGCGCCGGCCTCGGTGGGGCACATCTCATCTGCGCTGCGGCCGCTGGGAAAGGTGATGTGGGCGGTCGGGATCCATTCGGGCATGTTCTTGGGCGCCCGCTTCTGGAAGAACGACTCGCCGGTCACGCCCTCCGGGTAGCGCTCCAGGGTGGTGGGCCGGTTGCGCAGGGCGCGCAGGATGCCGGGGCCGACAGCGACGTAGTACTCGGCGACATCGAGCTTCGTCAGGCCACGCTCCGGGAAGAAGACCTTCCCCGGGCTGGACAACCGCACGGTCCGCCCGTCCACCTCCAGCTCAACCGCTTCACCCATGCGAGCCACGGTAGGCGTGCCGGGCTTGCCTCGCATGCGGGCGGACGATTGTGGGAGCGCTCCCAATAGGGCAGGATGCTGCGGTGACTTCGTCTCCCGCCATCCGCCCATACCGCCCCGAGGACCGAGAGTCCCTCGACGACATCTGCATCCGCACCGCGCACAACGGCCAGGACAGCCGGCCCGTCTACACGAATCCCGCGATCTTTCCGGCGATCTTCGCGGCTCCGTATGTCCATCTGGAGCCGGAGCTGGCCTTCGTGCTGGACAACGGGCAGGGACAGGCGGTCGGCTACATCCTCGGCACCGCGGACACTCCCCGGTTCGCCGAAGCCTTCCGCACGAAGTGGCTGCCCTTGGTCGCGGACCGCTTTCCGGAGCCCCTTGGCCCGCAGAGCACGCCCGACGAGGCGATGGTTCGGCTGTTGCACCATCCCGAGCGGATGGTCGTCCCGGAACTCGCCGCGTATCCGGCTCATCTGCACATCGACCTGCTCCCCGAATGGCAGGGCCGCGGCCACGGACGTGCACTGATGCGGAGCTTCCTGCGGGCACTGCGGGACAGTGGCGTGCAGGCCGTCCATCTGACCATGGCGACGGCCAACACTCCGGCCAGGGCCTTCTACGACCGTCTGGGCTTCCACGAGATCGAGGTGCCGGACCCAGGGCCGGTCACCTGTCTGGGGCGCACGACGGACGAGATCGACAGGCTTTGACGGACGGCGACGGCAGCCATCCGTTACCCGGGCTCCATGGCGCGCGGACGGGTCCCGCAGGACAACATGGCCGGCAGCGATCACCTTGGTTGTCACAAGGCCCGACAAGGATCCGGGATGGATTCACCCAAGGTTGGTCCATGGGGCGTCAAGAACCGTTCAGGTGAACGATCTTCGGCCAGATTCAGACTTACGTTCCTCCCTGTGAATTCTGACATCTCACCCCACAGAGCTGTCGGCCTCGCGTCGACCGCATCCGCCGGCAGGGTCACTCCCGCCCGGCGCTCTCTGCTCCGCGCCGCGCTGACGAGCACCGCTGTCCTCGGTGCCGGTTTCGCCGCCGGCGCCCCCTCCGCCGCCGCCACTCCCACCGGCAGCGCCCGCCCCCGGCCGACCACAGCGCAGGAAGCCCTGCGGGAACTGGCGGCGGGCAACCTCCGCTGGCGCACGTACCGCGAACGACACCCCGACGAGTCGCCGACCGTCCGGCTGGCGCTGACGTCGGGTCAGCACCCCTTCGCCGTCGTGCTCGGATGCATCGACTCCCGCGTACCGCCGGAGCTGGTTTTCGACCAGGGCCTCGGCGACCTGATGACGGTGCGCTCGGCGGGCGAGGTCCTGGACGAGGCCGTGCTCGGCAGCGTCGCGTACGGGGTGCTCGAACTGGGCATACCGCTGGTCATGGTGCTCGGGCACCAGTCGTGCGGCGCCGTGAAGGCGGCGGTCCAGGCGGACGAGTCCGGCGAGGAACTGCCCGCCCACATCCAGTACCTGGCCGATCAGATCAGCCCGGCCATCGACCACAGCAAGGAGGGCGACGCCCGCATCGACGCGACGATCGATGCCAACGTCGGACTCGTCCGCTCCCGGCTCGCGGCGGAGCCCGATCTCGCCGCCAAGGTGGCCACGGGTGACCTGGCCATAGTCGGCGCGCGATACGAACTGACCAGCCAGCTCGTCCACCGGACTTCCTGAGCACACGGCGGGCCCCGGTACTGCTCGGAACGGAGAGCAGGACCGGGGCCCGCCGCCCCGGATCAGCCCTCGCTCACGTCCGACTTCTCGGCACCACTCCCCTGACCTGGCCTTTACGGGCCTGGCACTCAACGAGCGGGCGCCCAGGACGGCTCCTAGAGTCAGAGCATGGATCTGCCTGTGATGCCACCCGTGAAGCCGATGCTCGCCAAGCCGGTGGCGGCGATTCCGCCCGGCATGCACTACGAGGCGAAGTGGGACGGGTTCCGGGCGATCGTGTTCCGAGACGGTGACGAGGTGGAGTTCGGCAGCCGTACCGGTAAGCCACTGACCAGGTATTTTCCCGAGCTGGTGGAGGCGGTCCGGGAGCGGGTGCCCGAGCGGTGCGTGCTGGACGGGGAGATCGTGATCGCGCGGGAGGGGAGGCTGGAATTCGACGCGCTCACGGAACGGATCCACCCGGCAGAGTCACGGGTGCGGCTGCTCGCCGAGCGGACGCCGGCCTCGTTCGTGGCCTTCGATCTTCTCGCCCTCGACGACGAGTCGCTGGTGGACGTACCCCTGGGCGACCGACGGGAGCTGCTGGAGAGGAAGTTGGCCAACGTCACGGCTCCCGTCCATGTGGCGCCGGCAACCACCGACATCGAGGTGGCGCAACGGTGGTTCGAGCAGTACGAAGGCGCCGGCCTCGACGGGGTGATCGCCAAGCCGCTCACACTGCGCTACCGGCAGGACGAGCGCCTGATGTTCAAGGTCAAGCACGAGCGCACGGCGGACGTGGTCGTCGCGGGCTACCGGCTCCACAAGAGCGGGCCCGTCGTGGGTTCGCTGCTGCTCGGGCTGTACGACGCCCAAGGCGCCCTGCAGCACGTGGGGGTGAGCGCCGCGTTCTCCATGAAGCGTCGCGAGGAGCTGGTCGGGGAGCTGGAGCCACTGCGTATGGGGTCGGCCGTGGGGCATCCATGGGCGGCCTGGGCGGAGGAGGCGGCGCACGAAACGGCACGGCTGCCGGGTGCGCCCAGCCGCTGGTCGGGCAAGAAGGACCTGTCCTGGGTGCCGCTCAGGCCGGAGCGTGTGTGCGAGGTGGCGTACGACCACATGGAGAACGGTCAGCGCTTCCGGCACACGGCCCGCTTCCGCCGCTGGCGCCCCGACCGGACACCCGAGAGCTGCACGTACGCCCAGCTGGAGGAGCCGGTGCGCTACAACCTCGCGGAGATCCTGGGGCCGTAGGACTGAGCCGTACGACTGGCAAGACCGCCCTCCCCTGTTCCCCGTTACCCGCACGGCCGAGTGAACCGCCTTCGACCTTGGCCTATTGGGTAGGACCTGATTGAATCCCAAATCAGAAAAGCGGCGAAACGGGGCACAGTGGACACCGAAGGTACGAGGCGGACGGGGCTGAGGGGCCGCACGAGGCGCACCCGCCCTGTGGCAGCGCTACTGGCCGCCCTGTTGGCAGGCTCCGTCATGGCGGGCTGCACACCGGAAGAGACCGACGACGGCCGCGCGCCCGGCGACGGCACTCCGGGCGCCGGTTCCGTACTCGCCGTGAAGATCGACAACGCGAGCCGTGCCCGGCCGCACACGGGCATCGACGCGGCGGACATCGTGTACGCCGAGCAGGTGGAGGGCGGTCTCAGCCGGCTGATGGCGGTGTACGCGACCAAGTTCCCGAAGGCGATCGGGCCGGTGCGCAGCGCGCGCGAGTCCGACCTGGAGCTGCTGCGCCAGTTCGACGAGCCGACGCTCGCCTTCTCGGGCGCGCAGGGCAAGTTGCTGCCGCTGATCGACAAGGCCCCGCTGCACGCGGCGCCGCCGGAGAAGAACTCGAAGGCGTACTACCGGGGCACCGACAAACCCGCTCCGCACAACCTGTATCTGCGCCCCGAGCGGCTGCTGAAGTCCGCCCCCGGTGCCGACGCCCTGACCACCGGCTTCGAGTACGGTGCGCTGCCCGCGGGCGGCAAGGCCGAGACCTCGCACACCGTGCGCTTCCCTGCGGCCCGCTTCACCTTCACCTGGTCCGAGAACCGGGACCGCTGGCTGGTGTCGATGGACGGCAGGCCGAGCGCGACGACCGACGGCCCGCAGATGGCTGCCGCGACGGTGGTCGTGCAGTACGTGAAGATCCGCAAGTCCCAGTTCAAGGACTTCCTGGGCAACAACACGCCGTACACGGAGACCGTGGGCTCGGGCACGGCGAAGGTCCTGCGCGACGGCCGCGCCTTCGACGCCGACTGGAAGCGTCCGTCGGCCGAGGACGGTACGCAGTTCACGACCCAGGACGGCGAGCCGCTGCCGTTCGCTCGCGGCCAGGTATGGGTCGTGTACGCGAAGGCGTGACGTGGGGCGTGTGGGGGTTTCTTTCCCCAAGCCCGCCCCTTCCCGAAACTGGGGGCTGCGCCCCCAGGCCCCCAACGGGGGTGGTGGGTGACCTCGTGTCTCCGCTGCGGGCTCGTCGTGGCTTGTCGCGCAGTTCCCCGCGCCCCTAAAAGCAAAAGCCTGCGCCTCCACTGGCGCGAGCAACCCCACCGAACCCGCAGCTAGCGAACCGCACCCAGCGGCTCCCCCGGATTGCGCAGGCCCTCCGCCGCATCCGAGACGCGCTGCAGCAGTTCGAAGAACACGGCCTGCTCCTCCGCGGACAAGGGCGCCAGGAACACCTGGTTCATCCGAGCCGTCCGCACCGTCAGCTTGCGATGCGTACGCGCCCCCTCGTCCGTGAGGCGGAGCAGGAAGCGGCGGCCGTCCTGCGGGTCGCGGACCTTGTCGAGGAGGCCGCGGCGGCCGAGCCGGCTGATCACCTCGGCGATCGTGGACCGGTCCAGGCCCACCCGCTCCCCCACGCTCCGCTGATCCAGCCCCGGTTCGGCGACAAGTGCGTTCAGCACCGCGAACTGCGGCGAGGTGATCTCCTCGGAGACCATCGTGTTCCACAGCAGGTAGTGCGCCTGCTGCAGCCGCCGGGCCAGATGCCCGGGGTGGGTGGTGAGGTCCACCGCCGCCATGTGCGCTCCTCGGGTTCGTCGGTGCACTGAACAATACCGCTCGCCGCATACCATTGTCTGCACGGAGAGACCCACGCCTCACCAGCCAGGATGTATGAACTCTTGACGACCGAACCCACGGATGGCAGCGTGAGGGCAACCTCGCAGAAATAGTCAGTGCCCTGAGCAATAGAGCGCTGACCGCTCGAAGAGATGGGGCTTCACGGATGGACAAGGTGGTGGCCACAGCCGCCGAGGCGGTGGCCGATGTGCCGGACGGCGCATCGCTCGCGGTGGGTGGTTTCGGGCTGAGCGGTGTGCCGAACGTGCTGATCCAGGCTCTGTACGAGCGTGAGGCCTCCGGTCTTAGCGTGGTCTCCAACAACTGCGGGGCGATGGAGTCGGGGCTCGCTACGCTCCTCGCGGCGGGCCGCATCGCCCGCGTCACCGGGTCGTACATCGGGGCGAACAAGGAGTTCGCCCGGCAGTACCTGGCCGGTGAGCTGGAGGTCGAGATGATCCCGCAGGGCACGCTGGCCGAGCGGCTGCGGGCCGGCGGCGCCGGCATCCCCGCCTTCTACACCCCGGCCGGCGTCGGCACCCAGGTCGCCGACGGCGGACTGCCCTGGCGGTACGACGGTGAGGGCGGCGTCGCGCTCGCCTCGCCGCCGAAGGAGGTGCGGGAGTTCGACGGCACGGAGTACGTGCTGGAGCACGGCATCCGCACCGACTTCGCCCTCGTCCGGGCCGCGAAGGGCGACCGGTACGGGAACCTGGTCTTCAACAAGTCGTCCCGCAACTTCAACCCGCTCGCCGCGATGGCGGGCCGGGTGACGATCGCCGAGGTCGAGGAACTCGTGGAGCCCGGCGAGATCGACCCGGACGCGGTGCATCTGCCGGGGATCTTCGTCCAGCGGTTGATCGCTCTGACCCCCGAGCAGGCGGCAGACAAGAAGATCGAGCAGCGGACGGTGAGTGCCTGATGGCCTGGACGCGTGAAGAGATGGCCGCCCGCGCCGCCAGCGAGCTGGAGGACGGCCAGTACGTGAACCTCGGCATCGGACTGCCGACGCTGATCCCCAACTACCTTCCGCCCGGCGTCGAGGTGATCCTGGAGTCCGAGAACGGCATCCTCGGCACCGGCCCGTACCCGACCGAGGACCAGGTCGACCCGGACCTGATCAACGCCGGCAAGGAGACCGTCACGGTCCTGCCCGGCGCCTCGTACTTCGACTCCTCTCTCTCCTTCGGGATGATCCGCGGCGGCCATATCGATGTCGCCGTACTCGGCGCCATGCAGGTGTCCGCCGGCGGGGACCTCGCCAACTGGGCCATCCCCGGCAAGCTGATCACCGGGATCGGCGGCGCCATGGATCTGGTGCACGGCGCCCGCAAGGTGATCGTCGTGATGACGCACACCGCGAAGGACGGCTCGCCGAAGATCCTTCAGGACTGCGCGCTGCCGCTGACCGGCAAGGCGTGCGTCAACCGGATCATCACGGATCTGGGCGTGCTGGACGTGACGGACGAGGGCCTGGTGCTGGTGGAAACGGCGCCGGGTGTCGAGACCGAGGAGATCGTCGCGAAGACCGCCGCGAAGGTTCGCACTCCGGAGGAGTTCGTATGAGGGACGTCTATATCGTCGATGCCGTCCGCACCCCGTTCGGCAGGTACAACGGCTCACTGGCAGGCGTACGTCCGGACGACCTCGGCGCGCACGCCATCCGCGAACTCCTCGCCCGTACGCCCGACTTGGATCCGTCCCGGATCGAGGACGTGTACTTCGGCAACGCGAACGGTGCGGGCGAGGAGAACCGCAACGTGGGCCGTATGGCCGCCCTCCTCGCGGGCCTGCCCACGTCCGTGCCGGGCGTGACCGTCAACCGGCTGTGCGCCTCCGGGCTCGAGGCCGTCATCCAGGCCGCGCGGGCCATCGCGCTCGGCGACGCCTCCATCGCCCTGGCCGGCGGTGTCGAGTCGATGACCCGCGCTCCGTACGTGCTGCCGAAGAGCGACAAGCCCTTCCCGGTCGGGCACACCGAGCTGTACTCGACGACGCTCGGCTGGCGCATGGTCAACCCGAAGATGGACCCGCAGTGGACCGTCCCGCTGGGCGAGAGCGCGGAGCTGATCGCCGAGAAGCACAAGATCGGCCGGGAGCAGCACGACGAGTTCGCGCTCGCCTCCCACCAGAAGGCCGCTCAGGCCCAGGCGGATGGCTTGTTCGACGCCGAGCTCGCCCCCGTGTCGATCCCGCAGCGCAAGGGCGACCCGGTCGTCTTCGGCGCCGACGAATGCGTACGGCCGGATGCGTCCCTGTCCGCCATGGCCAAGCTCAAGCCGTCGTTCCGCAAGGAGAACGGGACCGTGACGGCGGGCAACGCGTCGCCGCTCAACGATGGTGCCGCGGCTCTGCTGCTCGTAGACGAGGAGGGCCTGCGGGCCACCGGTCGCGAGCCGCTCGCCCGGGTCTCCGCGTCCGGTGTCTCCGCGATCGACCCGCATTACTTCGGGCTCGCCCCCGTCGAGGCGGTCAATCGCGCACTCGCCAAGGCGGGCAAGGGATTTGACGAGCTGTCGACTCTCGAACTCAACGAGGCTTTCGCCGCCCAGGTCCTCGGTTGCGTCGCCGAGTGGCCCGAGTTCGACCCGGCGGTCCTCAACCCGCAGGGCGGTGCGATCGCCCTCGGCCACCCGCTGGGCGCCTCCGGTGCGCGGCTCGCCGGGAGCGTCGCCCACCAACTCGCCCGCAAGGGCTCGGGAGTCGGCGTGGCCACCCTCTGTATCGGCGTCGGCCAGGGGCTGGCCCTCGTCCTCGAACGTTAAGACCTTCCCAGGACCCGCAGGAATCGGAATCCTCATGACCCTCACCCAGTCGGACATCGACGTCGAGATCAACGACATCCAGAACGCGTACGACAAGGCCGTCGGCGGCGGCGCCCCGGTCCAGCACCACCCGCCGCGCGACTACACCCCGTACCGCAGCTCGGTACTGCGCTACCCCAAGCAGCCGCTGGTCGCGGTGAACGGCGGCGATCCGGAGACGGTCGAACTGTCCGGTCCGGTGTTCGGTCCGACCGACATCACCGAGATCGACAACGACCTCACCGTG
This sequence comes from Streptomyces sp. NPDC048825, assembly GCF_043198355.1. Taxonomy (NCBI): domain Bacteria; kingdom Bacillati; phylum Actinomycetota; class Actinomycetes; order Kitasatosporales; family Streptomycetaceae; genus Streptomyces; species Streptomyces sp. NPDC048825. The sequence continues at coordinate 276,214 of NZ_JBICUR010000008.1, read as the reverse complement.
CAGCACCAGGGCGAGCCGCTCGGCGAGCGCATCACCGTCTCCGGGCGGCTGCTCGACCGCGAAGGGCGCCCGGTGCGCGGCCAGCTCATCGAGCTGTGGCAGGCCAACGCCTCCGGCCGGTACGCGCATCTGCGGGACCAGCACCCGGCGCCGCTCGACCCCAACTTCACCGGCGTGGGACGGGCGCTGACGGATGATCAGGGCAGGTACTTCTTCCGGACGATCAAGCCGGGCGCATACCCATGGCGCAATCACACCAACGCCTGGCGCCCCGCGCACATCCACTTCTCCGTCTTCGGCACGGCGTTCACGCAGCGGCTGGTGACGCAGATGTACTTCCCGAACGACCCGCTCTTCACGTACGACCCGATCCTGCGTTCGGTGACCGACGAGTCGGCCCGCGCCCGCCTGGTCGCGCAGTACCAACACGACCTTTCGCAGCCCGAGTTCTCGCTCGGCTACGAGTGGGACATCGTTCTCGACGGTCCCTCCGCCACCTGGATCGAGGAAGGTCGCTGAGCATGACCGAGAACACCACGGGGCACGTCCTGCCCACGCCCTCCCAGACCGTCGGCCCCTTCTACGGGTACGCGCTGCCCTTCCCCGAGGGCGAGCAGGTCGCTCCGAAGGGGCACCCCGACCAGATCACGCTGCACGGGTACGTCCTGGACGGCGAGGGCAAGCCGATCCCGGACGCCGTCCTGGAGTTCTGGCAGGCGGCTCCGGACGGCTCCCTCAAGGGCGCCCCCGGTTCGCTGCGCCGCAACCCGGTGACCGGCGGCTATCTCGGCCGCAACGGCACGGACTTCACCGGTTTCGGGCGGGTCGCCACGGACGCCGACGGACACTACGCGCTCTACACGCTGCCGCCGGGCAACGCCGGGCTGCCGTACATCAGCGTGTGCGTGTTCGCGCGCGGCCTGCTGCACCACCTGTACACGCGGGCGTATCTGGCCGACGGCGCCGACCCCTTGCTCGACTCACTGCCGGACGGGCGCCGGGCCACGCTGGTCGCACAACCCGGCGAGCGGCGCACGTACCGTTTCGACATCCGCCTTCAGGGCGAAGGCGAAACGGTCTTCCTGGAGTTCCCGTGACCCTCGGCGACACCGACGGCCTGCTCGCCCCCGGGTGGGCAGGCTCCCCCGCCGCGTCCGCGACCGGCGACACCGCCTTTCTCCAGGCGCTGCTGGACGCGGAGGCGGCGCTCACCCGCGCGCAGGCCTCATTCGGCCTCGCGCCTTCGGAGGCCGCCGCGGCGGTGGACGCGGCGGCCGACGCGGCGCGCTTCGACGTCCATGACCTCGCGCTGCGCGCGCGGGGCGGCGGCAATCCGGTGATCCCGCTGGTCGCGGACCTGACCGCGGCGGTCGGCGCGGTGGATGAGGAGTACGCCCCGTACGTCCACCGGGGCGCGACCAGCCAGGACATCATGGACACGGCGATGATGCTGGTGGCCGCGCGGACCCTTGATCTCGTCCTGGCGGACCTGACCCGTACGGAGCGTGCGCTGGCCCGGCACGCTCGGGAGCACCGGGACACGGCCATGCCGGGGCGGACGCTGACGCAGCACGCGGTGCCGACGACCTTCGGCCTCAAGGCGGCGGGGTGGCGGTCCCTGGTGCTGGACGCACGGGATCGCCTGCAGACGGTACGCGACTGTCTCCCGGCCCAGCTCGGGGGTGCGGCGGGCACGTTGGCGGCCTTCATCACGTACGGGGCTGCTGACAGCGGCGCGCTCGTCGAGGCGTACGCCCGTGAAGTCGGCCTCGCCGCACCGGTGTTGCCCTGGCACGCCCTGCGTACTCCGGTCGCCGATCTCGCGGGCGCCCTCGCGTTCACGGCGGGCGCCCTCGGCAAGACGGCGGCGGACGTGCTCACGCTCAGCCGTACGGAGATCCGCGAGCTGAGCGAGGGCTCCGGCGGCGGTTCCTCCGCGATGCCGCACAAGGCGAACCCCGTGCGCGCCACGCTGATCGCCGCCGCCGCCAGGCGTGCGCCGCAGCTTGCCGCGACGCTGTACGGCTCCCTGGCAGCCGAGGACGAACGCCCCGCCGGTGCCTGGCATGCCGAGTGGGAGCCGCTGCGCGAGCTGCTCCGCCTGGCCGGCGGCGCGGCCCGCGATGCGGCCGAGCTGGCCGAAGGCCTTCAGGTGCACGCGGACGCGATGCGCGCCCATCTGGACCTCACGCACGGCCTGATCGTCTCCGAGCGGCTGTCCGCCGAACTCGCGCCGGTGCTCGGGCGGGCCCGCGCGAAGGAGCTGCTCACCCGGGCGGCCGAGCGGGCTACCGCGGAGGACCGGCCGCTCGTCGAACTTCTCGCCGAGGAGCCCGAGTTGAAGGAACTCGACCTCGCGGCCCGCACCGACCCGACCCAGTACACCGGCTCCGCCGGAGTCCTCACCGACCGCGCTCTGGAGCGACGTTGACTGGTAAGCAGCTGCACCACCGCGCCGAGGGACCCGCCACCGCTCCCCCGCTGCTCCTCGGCCCGTCCCTCGGCACGTCGACGGCCCTGTGGGACAAGGTCGCGCCCGAACTCTCCATCACCCACCGGGTCGTACGCTGGGACCTGCCCGGCCACGGCAGCTCGCCCGCCGACCTGATCGCGCCCGGCGCGACCGTCGCCGACCTGGCCTCGCTGGTCCTCGCCCTCGCGGACTCCCTCGGCATCGACCGCTTCTCGTACGCGGGGGTCTCGCTCGGCGGCGCGGTGGGGCTGCAGCTCGCGGCGCACCACCCGGAGCGGATCGAGCGACTTGCCGTGATCTGCTCCTCTGCCCACTTCAACGGGTCCAAGCCGTGGGAGGAGCGGGCCGCGCTCGTCCGCGCGGAGGGGCTGGGCGAGCTCGCGGCAAACGCCGACTCGCGTTGGTTCACGCAGGGCTTCACCGTTCCGGAGCTCGTCGAGGACCACCGTACGGCGCACCCTGATGCGTATGCCGCCTGCTGTGACGCGCTCGCGGCCTTCGACATCCGTGACCGGCTGCCGCGGATCAGCGCGCCGACTCTGCTCATCGCCGGCCGCGAGGACCCGGCGACGCCGCCCGCGCATCTGCGGGACATCGCCGACGCCGTGCCCGGTGCCGCGCTCACTGAGATCCCGGGCGCCTCGCACCTGGCCCCCGCCGAGCAGCCGGAGGCCGTACTCACGGCTCTGCGCGGGCACTTCGACGGTGGGGCGAAGCGGGGGATGGAGGTACGCCGCCAGGTGCTCGGTGACGCGCACGTGGACCGCGCGCAGGCCCGGCAGTCTCCGTTCACGGCCCGGTTCCAGGACTTCATCTCGCGTTACGCGTGGGGGGAGATCTGGACGGACGACACGCTGTCGCGCCGCGAGCGCAGCCTGATCACGCTGACCGCGCTGGTCGCCCACGGCCACTACGACGAACTGGCCATGCACGTCCGCGCGGCCCGCCGCAACGGGCTCACGCCCGAGGAGATCGGCGCGGTGCTCTTGCAGACGGCGGTGTACTGCGGGGTTCCGGCTGCCAACTCGGCGTTCGCGGTGGCGCAGCGGGTGCTGGCCGAGGAGGACGGGGTGGCGTGAGCCGGATGGGTTCCGCCCCCGCTGCCCTTACCCGTCCCATCCCGGGGCCAGCCCCGGACCCCCGCTCCTCAAACGCCGGAGGGGCTGATTTTCAGCCCGTCCGGCGCTTGAGGACGAGGCCGCTCAGGCCGATCGGGGGCCTGGCGGCGCAGCCCCCAGCGGCGTCCAAGGGCGGAGCCCTTGGTGGGCTTGGTGGGGGCTGGGGCGGAGCCCCAAGGACGGGATGGGACGGGTAGGGGTGGCGGGGGCGATCAACCCGCCAGACGGACCGGACGACCGGGGCAGCAAAACGGTCAGCGCAGCCTCTCCAGCGCCTCCCGCGCCCTCGTCACCAAGCCATCCGCGCCGCAGGAGCGGGCCAGGGTCAGGCCGTGTTCCAGTTCGCTGGCGGAGCGGGACGCGATGCCGTAGTCGACGCGGGCCAGGGCGTGTTCGTAGGCGGAGGGGGATGCTTCCAGGTAGGTGACGGCCCTGGCGTAGAGGTCTACCGCGCGGTTGCCGGTTTCCAGGGTGGCGGCGCAGCGGAGGGCCTCTCCTATGGCCGTGTCGGTGCCGAAGCGTTCGGCCTGGGCGCGGAGGTCGGCCGATATCTCCGCGGCGCGTCTCGGGTCCGAGGCGGCGAGTGCGCGGGCCAGTTCGCCGGCCCAGGGCGCCATCACGGTGTTGTGGCCGCCGCGGGAGGCGGCCATCTTCGCGGCTACTTCCAGTTCGTTCAGACCCTCTTCGAGGCGGCCGGTGGCGATCAGGAGGCGGCCGCGGACGGAGTGGGTGTCGGGAGTGACGTTCGTGGACGGGTGGGGCGGCTCGAAGGCGTACCGCTCGGCGATCTCCTCGGCCTCGCCGACGTGGCCGCGGGCGAGCAGCGTGTCGATGAGCATGCAGACCACCGACCAGTGCATGGGCAGGCGCCGGCCCACACGGTCGACGAGCCGCAGTGACTCGCGCAGGAAGTCCTCCGCGTCGCGGAGGCGGCCCCGTCTGCGGTGCACATAGCCGCCGTAGGCGTGCGCGAGGGCGAGATGGCCGCCGCTCCAGCCGGCGATCTCGTACGACCGCCGGGCGTCGGCGAAGAGACTCTCGGCGCGGTCGAGGCGGTCCGCGAACGTGTACGAGACGCCGAGCATCATCAGGAGCTCGAAGGTCCACTCGGTGTCGGTCCAGCCGAGTCCGGGCGCGAGGCGGCCGTTGACGAGGGCGCGGTCGCACAGTTCGACGACCTCCACGGCGTTCTCCCCGCGGGTCGTCGCGTCGAAGGCGCGCAGGATGAGCAGGGCGCGCTCGGAGTTGTCGCGGCCGGTGAGCGGCTTGACGAGCTCGGCGAGACGGCGGGAGCGGCCGGGCGCGTCCTGCTCGCCGGCGTGGAGGCCCTCCCACATGTAGTGCACGGCCTGCAGGCGCATCCGCTCGGGGCCCGGCTGGAGCCGGGTGACCTCCTCGTCGATCGTGCGAACGGCCTCCTCCAGCTGATCGTTGTGGACGAGAGCCTGGGCGAGACGGCAGACGGCGTCGACACGCAGTTCGCGCTCGAGGCCGTGCAGGGTGAGCGCTTCGCGCAAGTGCTGGATCGTGGTGGCCGGTGAGGTGAGGAGGGTGGCGCAGCCCAACTCGTAGAGCACGCGCGCGTGGACCTCGGGCAGCGGGGGTTCGAGCAGGGCACGCTCGAGACAGCGGCGGGCCGCCTCCGGGGCGCCGACGGCGAGGTACTCGCGGGCGGCCTCGCGCATCTGCTCGACGAGCTCGGGGTCGTCGTCCGGGTGCACTTCCAGGAGATGGCGGGAGGCCGCCGCGGCGCCGAGGCCCGAGGCGGTGACGACCGAGGCGGCCACGCCGTGCATCGCGGTGCGCAGGCCGTCCGGGATCGAGCGGTAGACGGCGCCGGCGATCAGCGGATGGACGAACTCCAGCTCGCCGTCGGCCACTTCGTCGGCCGCCCGGTCGGCGCCGGTGAGAATACGGGCCGCGCCCAGCAGCTCCGCGCAGCGCTCTGCCTCGTCCAGTGGCATCCCGGCGAGTTCGGCTGTGAGGTCGAGGGTGATCCGGGTGCCGAGGATCGCGGCGGCCCAGGCGAAGCGGGTGGCATCGACGCCGAGCCCTTCAAGGCGGTCGACCAGGCCCTTGCCGCGCGCCGACTGGTTGAGTCCGCGCAGTTCGGCGGCCGAGCCCTCGACCGGTTCGAGAGCGCTGTCCTGGACCTTGGCGAGGAGTTCCACGGTCTCGTACGGGTTGCCGCCGGTGACCGCCCACACCTCGCGGCAGAACGGGGTGTCGGCATGTTCGCCGAGCGTGGCGCGGGTGAGTCCGGCCGTGGCATCCGGTGTCAGCGCGCGCAGGGCGGCGGTCGGAAGGGCCTTGGCGCCGATCGCGTCGAGATGGCGGGCGCTCTCGCCGCTGACTCCTGTGGGGCGGCGGGCGACCACGACGAGGACGGGCAGGTCGTCGAGGCGGTCGGTGAACGCGGCCAGCCAGTGCAGGGTCTCCTCGTCGGCCCAGTGCGCGTCGTCCACGAGCAGCACCAGCGGCCACTCGCGCCGGGCGAGCCTGCGCACCGCCGCGACCAGTCCGTCGCACACGTACTGCGGATCGGGCCGGCGGTCGCCCGCTTCGGCTATGCCGAGGGCGGGTCCGGCGATGTCGTACCAGTCGCCGAAGTACTCGCGCGCCTCGTCCGGCATCAGCGATACGAGCGCGGGCTGCAGCAACTGCCGTACGACATTGAAGGGAACGGACGTCAGGGTCTCGCCGCCACGCGCCGACCACACCGTGCAGCGGCGGTCCAGCGCCATCCGGCGGGCCTCGGCGAGCAGCGCGGTCTTCCCGATGCCCGCCTCGCCGCTCAACACCAGCACGCTGCCCGCTCCCGAACCGCCGCACAGCGCGTCGACGGCCTCCGCGATCGCGGAGAGTTCCGCGTCGCGCTCCCAGAGGGGAGCCTCCGTCATCCCGCTACCTCCTGAGGTCGCCCAAATGACGTACAGGCAACGAGCCTAGTCCTCCCCGAGCCGTCATGGCGCCTGGTCGGGCCACCTGTTGCCGTCACGGGTGACAGCCGTGGACGAGAGGCGACGGACGGGGCCGCTCACCTGGCCCGGCGAACGTCGTCGGCCGTCAACTTCCGGGATGTTCACGGGAGTCGGCGAAATGGCCGAGGGCGTCTGCCGGAATACCGGGCATTCGGGCCGGACCCTCTCATCCCGTTTTCACACGAGCCACATACCGTGTCCCCATGACCCACGTGACTCCTCCCGGCTGGTACCCCGACCCCGGGCAGACAAGTAACGGCCCCGCCACACAGCGCTGGTGGAACGGAGAGGCGTGGACGGACCAGACCCGTCCCGCCGATGCGGCGGCCGGATGGGGGCCGCCGGCCTACGCGGCGTTCCCCGGGGCGTATCCGGGCGTGCCGCCCGCCGCTCCGCGCCGCGGACTGCGGACGGGCATCGCGATCGCCGCGGCGGTGGCGGTTCTCGCGGGCATAGGCGGCGGGGTGTACGCGCTGACCGCGGGCGACGATTCGGGCGACGGCAGTTCGAGCAACGCCCGCCCGGCACCCACCCGGCCCGGGCCTCAGGGGGAGGACGGCGGCGGTCAGGGCGGACCGGACGGCGGTGAGAGCGAGGCTCCGGGGCAGCCCGAACCGCCGCAGACCGAGGAGGGTTACGCCACCGACGCGCTGAGCGGCATCAGCCTTCCCGTGCCCGACGGCTGGACCGGCGAGTCCGGGAAGGTCGGTGGCGCCTCGGTGTCGACCGGGACGTACCCCTGTCCCGGCGATACCTCCAAGAAGTGCGTACGCGGCGGGGCCAACTCTGCGCCCGCCGCCGCCCTGGAGATCAAGGCGACCACCGCCGAGGCGGCGGCCAAGGAGGACATCTCCAAGAACGCCGAGGAATCGTACGGCGGCCCGACCTACGGCAAGATCACCTCGAACGACGAACTCGCCTCCAAGGCGGTGACCGTGGCGGGCGAGAAGGGCTACATGGTCCGCTGGAAGGTCGTCACCAGCAAGGGCGACGACGGCTATGTCGAGTCACTCGCCTTCCCCTCCCCCGCCAACCCGAAAATGCTCGTGATCGTCCGCTTCGGCTTCGACGAGAACGAGAAGGCCCCGAAGCTTTCCGTGATCGACGAAATAACCAAGGGCATCAAGGAAGCAGCGGGCGGTGGCGGCAACGGGGAACGGGTCTGACATGGATCCGGCCGGATGGGGTGCCTCTCCGCTCAAGAGGCCTCCCACCCGGCCGGGGTGTGCGCCGCCCCCGTCCCCACGGTGCGGCGCGAACAGGCCGTCGTCCGGTCGTCCCACGGAACCGACGGCCCGAGTCTCAGGTGACCGCCGGCAGTCCGAGGGCGGGGATCAGTGCGGCGTCCACGTAACGGACGAGATAGTCGGCGTCCGCGTACCGCCCCTCCAGGACCGGACGGACGCGGATCATGCCGAGCAGTTGCGCCGGCACGAACTCCAGGGCCGGATGGTCGGCGGCGATCTCGCCGCGGTCGACCGCCCGCTGGAGCATCTCCTTGAGTGCCGCGCGTTCGGGTTCGATGAGCGCGTCGCGCAGCGCGCACTGCAGTTCCGGATCCTGCATGACGGCATGCCCCAGCGCCTGCACCAGCTTGGTGTCGTCGTCGGACCGCTCTCCCGCGGCCCGCGCCGCGGCGCGCAGATCACCGGCGAGTGAGCCGGTGTCGATGCCCGCGAGCCGCGGACAGTGGTTGGCGCGCAGCGCCGCCGCCACAAACTGGGGCTTCGTCTTCCACTGCCGGTAGAGCGTGGACTTGCTGCACTTGGTGCTGGCGGCGATGCCCTCCATGCTCAGCGCGTCATAGCCGCACTCGCGGATCTGGTCGATCGCGGCGTCGAAGAACTCCCGCTCTCGCTCGGGCGTGAGCTTGGAGCGGCGCGCGGCGACGACCGTCTCCGGTTCGTCCGCTGCCTGCGGCGTCATGGGCTCGTCTCCTCGCTCGTGTCCGGGGCCCGGGGCCTGCTTCCGTGGCCTGCTTCCAGTGTGACGTAGGTCCATCGATACGCCACTGTACCGAAACAGAAGCGTTTCGGTACAGTGGCGTATCGGTACGGCGGCGTATCGGTACAGTGGCGTATCGATGAGCCTTGGACAGCAAAGGGGCCGGGGGATGGCAGCGCGAAACGAGCCTGCAAGAGACGGGGCCACCGCAATACAGCGGCCGCCCCTCGTCCGCGAGCTCCTGCTCGTCGCGGGACTCTTCCTCGTCTACAAGCTCGGCCGGCTGCTGGTGACGGGCCACACCGGCGAGGCCTTCGACAACGCGCAGCACGTCTGGGACTTGGAACGGGCCCTGAACCTGCCCGGCGAGGGCGCCGTACAGTCCGCACTGCTGCACGGCGACGGCCTCGTACACCTCGCGAACACCTATTACGCGACCGTGCACTTCCCCGCCACCGCCGCCTTCCTGGTCTGGCTGTATCTGCGCCGCCCCACGCACTACGTCTGGGCCCGCCGTGCCCTGGCCGCGATCACCGCCGCCGCCCTGGTGGTGCACCTCACGTTCCCGCTCGCCCCGCCGCGGATGCTCGGCATGGCGGACCTGGTGGACACGGGGCAGGTGTACGGGCCGACGGTGTACGGGGCGTCGCCGGAGGCGGACTCGCTGTCGAACCAGTTCGCGGCGATGCCGTCGCTGCACTTCGGGTGGGCGCTGATGGTGGCGATCGGCCTGATCGTCGCGACACGCCCGCCCGTCTCCCACCACCACCCCAAACGAAACGCCTCGCGACGCCCCTCTCGATCAAGCCTGCGCTGGCTGTGGCTGCTGCATCCGCTTCTCACCCTGCTGGTGATCGTCGGTACGGCCAATCACTACTGGCTCGACGCGGCCGTGGCGGCGGCGCTGCTGGGCGGCGTACTCGCGGTGGTTCGTCTGCCGCACCGGACGACGACCGCGAGCGGCCCCTCGAAGCCTGTGGCAGCGGCGAAGGCACCGGAACTCGTGGGAGCCGTCCGATGAACGCCACCGTCGTCGCCGTGGTCCTGTCCCTCTTCTCCGCCGTCGCGTACGCCGCGGCAGCCGTGGCCCAGGAGCGGCTGGCCTCCCGGACCTCCGACTCCGGTGTGCTGCGCCTCCTCGGCAGCGGCGCATGGTGGTGGTCGGTCGCCCTCAACGGATCCGCCGCGCTGTTGCACGTGGCCGCCCTCAAGTACGGGCCGCTCACCCTGGTCCAGCCGCTCGGCGCGCTCACGCTGGTCGCCGCCGTGCCGCTGGGAGCGCGGGTCGCGGGGCGGCGGGTCAGCGCCGTCGAGTGGCGCGGTACGGCGCTCACCCTGGCCGGACTCGCCGCGCTGCTCGTCACGGCGTCCGGGCCGGCGCCCGACGACGTGCTGAGCGTGCCGGAAGCCCTCGCCGTCGCGGGCATCACCGCGGCCGTGATCGGCGCACTGTCCCGGCCGGGCACCCGCCCCGGACTGCGGCACGCGACCGCGTCCGGCCTCGCCTCGGGTGTCGCCTCCGCGCTCACCCAGACCGTGACGGTGGCTGCGACCGACCGCTCGGGTCCGCTGCTCAGCGCGCAGGTGATCGGGGTGGCCCTGCTGGTCGCGGCCTTCGCGGCGGGCGGGCTGCTGCTGGCGCAGACCGCCTACCGGGGCGGCCTCGGCGCACCCCTCGCGGTGGTGACACTGGCCAACCCGGTGGCCGCCGCGATCATCGGCCTCGCCCTGCTCGGCGAGGGCCTGCGGGGCGGGGCGGCCGGGCTGCTGCTCGCGCTCGCAGGGGCGGCGGTCGCGGCCCGGGGCGTGGTGACGCTTTCCCGCCCGGTTCCGGAGCCCGCTCGGCTGCCCACGGAGGAGTCGGAGGAGCACCCGGTCCCGGTCGCCGCGGAGCTGTCCGAGGAGGAGCACCCGGTCGCCGCGGTACTGGCGCTGAACCCCCGATCGGCGTCGTACGAACCGGTGTTGATGCCCCGGCAACCCGCGCCGGGGCACCTCACGCCGCTTTGAGCGACGTATCGGCGTACGGCCTGCCACCCGGGCCCCCTGGCGCTCTGTTCGCATCGCGATCCCGGGATGACAGGGGGCCCTTCCTAGTGGGACGGCGGGGGTTGGCAGCCGCTCGCAGGAGAGTGTGCATGAGGTCGAGTTAGCTCGATCGTGTGATGGTCGGCTCGCGGGCTTGCGGCACCGTGGGCCGACCGGGTTAACGTGATCGTGCGATGTGGGACGCCGAGTACGGCGCCAGTGTGCGGGGCCCCCGCTCCACCGGAGGATGGTTCGGGGCCTCCCCGTCGCCGCTGGCCGTACCCAGCTGGCCAGGTCGCTAGGGAACTGGCCTCCCGGGATCGGACCACGCACAGGATGCGTGTCGCCGACCTGGGGTTGAGTACGCCGGGGACCAGTGCGCCCAAGGCCGTTCGGGGCGTGCGGCTGATCGGGCTCACTCCTGCTCAGTCTTCAGGAACGGTGCGGTAGAGCCGCGGACGACGAGTTCGACCGGTGGCTCGCTCGCCGCAGGCAGTTCGGTCTCCGGCTCTTCGATGACGTGCACGAGCAGCCTGATTCCTTCCCGTGCCGCGGCGTCGAAGGGCTGACGCACGGTGGTCAGGGGAGGCGTGACGTAGGCGAAGACCGGAGTGCCGTCGAACCCGACCACACTGACGTCCTCCGGCACACGGCGCCCGGCTTCCCGAAGAGCGTGGATGAGGCCGATGGCCATCTCGTCACCCGCCGCGAACACGGCGGTCACGTAGGGGTCCGAGGCCAGCTCGCGGCCCGCTGCGTACCCGGAGGCGGGTGACCAGTCGCCCTCGACGACAGGTGGTTCGGATGCGCCCCGCGCAGCCAGCGCCGCGCGCCAGCCCTCGACACGATCCTTGGTGGCGTACCACCCTTGGGGACCAGCGAGGTGGTGCACGGTCACGTGTCCCAGCTCCAGCAGGTGCTCGGTGGCCGCCCGAGCCAATGCGTAGGCACCGACGCTCACGGTAAGGGTCCGGCCGGCGGTGAAGGCCGGCGGTGCGCCCACGAAGAGGACCGGCACGTCGACCTGTACGGAGACCTCTCCTTCCACGATGGGCTCGGAGACGATGACACCGTCAACTCCCTGTTCCATGAGTGACGTCACGGCGCCGGCGATCCCCTTGGGGTCACCGTCCACCGTGTTGACCACACGCAACGCGTAACCGGCGTCCCGTACGGCCTTCTCGATACCCACGAGGAGTGAGGCCGTTCCGTATCCGGCTGTCCCCAGGGCCACGACACCGATGGAGCGATTCCGCCCCGAGGCGAGCGCCCGGGCCGCGTGGTTCAGTCGGTAGCCAAGTTCCCCGGCGGCTTCGAGGACGCGTCGGCGGACGTCGTCGGAGACGTATGGCTCGTTGTTGAGGACCCGCGACACCGTCTTGCGCGACACCCCGGCCACACGGGCCACGTCCGCGCTGCGCGGTGCGGGCGCACCGGGGCCCCGCCCCACCACTCGTGACATGAGAGCTCCTGATGACCATGGGCCCGTATCGAAGGAGGTCAACTGTATGACCGCGCGGTCACTGACCGCGCGGTCATGTTTTTACGCAGCGGGAGAGTCCCGCGTCAAGAGCGCGTACGGCACAACTTCCGTCCAGCGCGGCAAATCCGAGGCTGTCGAACGCCGCGCGCGGCGCCGACCGACAACAGCTCGCGAGTTCAGGGTTGATGCCCCGGCAGCCCGCGCCGGGGCACCTCACGCCGCTCTGACCGACGTACGGCCGGCGTCCTTCCCGATCACGTTCCGCTGTGCGCACCGAGCGCCGGGTCGCTCACCCCCGGCCGCCCGTTCTCGACATGTCCGGCGAAACGCCGCAGGAACGAGCTGTCGGTGTCGGAGGCGACGACGGTCAGGTCGTACCAGCGCCTGCTCGCCCGCAGATCCACGGTGTGCCGCACGGTCGCGCCGGGCCGCACCTTGAAGGTCCTGGGCCGCCCGCCGTAGCTGTTGCCGAGCTTGAGCGTCACCGTGCTGGAGCCCTTGTTCGTGAAGGTCAGCTCCACGTCGTCCCCGGCATGCCGCGCGGTGACCTCCGGTCCGGCCGCCTTGCCGGAGCCCTTGAACGTGCGCAGGAATCCGTTCGGCCCGTGCACCGTGAGGTCGTACGAGCCGTTCGAGTACGCGGAGTTCCAGGTGTCCGACACACTCTTGCCGGCCTCGGTGGTGTACATCCACGGGCCGTCGGCGCGGTTGCCGGAGGTGACGTGGAAGGAGGCGCCCGCCTTCTTGCCGGAGGCGAAGGTCAGCGTGAAGGTCCCGGCCGCCGGGTCCGCGGAACCGTCCACCCTCGGCGCGTACTTCAGGGGGCGGGCCGGGCGCAGACCGCGCTCCTGCTTCGGCATGCTCGGGTCGGCGGGGACCGTCGGCTTGTAGTCGGGGTGACGCTCGCGGTCGGCCGGTTCGTAGTCGTCGGTGTCCGGCAGGGCGGCCGGCCTGCTGTCCTTGCGGGAGAAGTCGAAGGCGGAGGTGAGGTCGCCGCAGACCGCGCGCCGCCATGGCGAGATGTTCGGCTCACGCACCCCGAAGCGGCGCTCCATGAACTGGAGGATCGAGGTGTGGTCGAGGGTCTCGGAGCAGACGTAACCGCCCTTGCTCCAGGGCGAGACGACCAGCGTCGGCACGCGCGGGCCGAGGCCGTACGGGCCGGCGACGCGGTTCGCGGCCCCCGGGTAGAGGTCCAGGGTGACGTCGACCGTGGACTTGCCCTGTGCGGCGGACCGAGGCGGCAGCGGCGGTACGACGTGGTCGAAGAAGCCGTCGTTCTCGTCGTACGTGATGAACAGCGCGGTCTTCGACCAGACCTCGGGGTTGGAGGTGAGCGCGTCCAGGACCTGCGCGATGTACCAGGCGCCGTAGTTCGTGGGCCAGTTGGAGTGCTCGGAGAAGGCCTCGGGGGCGGTGATCCAGGATATCTGCGGCAGCTTGCCCGCCTTGACGTCGGCCTTCAGCACGTCGAAGTAGCCGTCGCCGTTCTTGACGTCGGTGCCGGTGCGGGCCTTGTCGTACCAGGGGTCGCCGGGCTTGGCGTTGCGGTACTTGTTGAAGTACAACAGCGAGTTGTCGCCGTAGTTGCCGCGGTAGGCGTCCTGGATCCAGCCCCAGGAGCCGGCGGCGTCCAGGCCGTCGCCGATGTCCTGGTAGATCTTCCAGGAGATCCCGGCCTTCTCGAGGCGCTCCGGGTAGGTCGTCCAGTCGTAGCCGAGCTCGTCGTTGCCCATGACGGGTCCGCCGCCCTGGCCGTCGTTGCCGGTGTGACCCGTCAACATGTAGTAGCGGTTCGGGTCGGTGGAGCCGATGAACGAGCAGTAGAACGCGTCGCAGACGGTGAAGGTGTCGGCGAGCGCGTAGTGGAAGGGGATGTCCTCGCGGGTCAGGTACGCCATGGTCGTGGTGCCCTTCGCGGGAACCCACTTGTCGTACTTGCCCCCGTTGTAGGCGGCCTGCCCGTCGGGCCAGCTGTGCGGCAGGCCTTCCAGGAACTGCATGCCGAGGTCGTCGGCCTCCGGGTGGAAGGGCAGCAACTCCTTCGTGCCGTCCGACTGGTGCCAGACAGGCTTACCGCTCTCCAGCGTGACCGGGCGCGGGTCGCCGAAGCCGCGGACGCCTCTGAGGGAGCCGAAGTAGTGGTCGAAGGACCGGTTCTCCTGCATCAGGACGACGATGTGCTCGACGTCCTCGATGGTGCCGCGCTGATACCCGGCGGGGATGGCCGCGGCCCTGGCGATGCTGTCCGACAGCGCGGTGAATGCCGCGGTGCCGCCTGCGAGTTGGAGGAAACGACGCCGATTCACTTCAGGCATGGGCAGGAGACCTCTTGTCCTGACGGTGGTGCGAAACGGTGGGATCTGCGTGAGCTGAGTGTTCCAAGAGCACCGAATGTCAGGGAAGGCTCAGTGGCGCTTGTGTGACAGATGGCAGTACGCGTTACGAACACGCCGGGCCGGGCGGCAGGCCCCGCATCCCGCCGCCCGGCCGCACGTTCGCGGGGTCAGGGTCTGATCGTCAGCCAGTCCAGGGCGGCGACCTTCCGTTCGCCCTGCGCCACGAGGTACAGGTCGTGCGTGCCCGTGACCTTGCGCTTCAACGGCACCGACTGTTCCTGCCAGTCACCGGCGCCCCCGAGGGGCAGCACTGCGGCGAGCGGACCGTCCGGAGCCCCCAGGCGCAGCTCGAGCGAGCAGTTCCGCTCGCAGGAGGACGCGCGGCGTACGGTGAGCTGTCCGCCGTCGGTGTTCACCTTGCGGAAGCCCACCCAGTCGCCGGAGCCGAGCACCCGGGTGGCAGCAGTGCCGCGCTCCACCCCTCGTACCGCCGTGGCCTGTTCGGCCTGCAGCGTCGAGGTGGCGTCGGGACCGTCGCCGTACAGCCGGATGTCGTTGGCGACCCAGGGGACCGGTCCGCTCTCGGTGAGCGTGATCTTGATGTAGCGGGCTGTGGTCTGGCGCGGGAACACGGCGTCCTGGGTGAACGAGCGGCCGGAGACCCGGGCGAGCGGCTCGCCCCAGTGCTTGCCGTCGCGGCTGACCGAGACGGAGAAGCCGTACGGCTGACCGCTGGTGTCGCGGCCCGCGTCGAGCGAGAGGCGGCCGAAGGTCTTGGCCTCGCCGAGGTCCACGGTCAGGTACTGGCCCGGCGCCTGTGAAGTGGCGGCCGTCCAGCGGGTGTTGATGTCCCCGTCGGTGACCGCGGAGGCGTCGGTGCCGTCGCTCGCGATCGCGGCCCAGGTGCCGTGCCGCACCCTCTGCTGGCAGCCCGCCAGATTGCAGCCCGTCGACCAGATCGGCTCACCGTACTCGTACGCGCCCTGGTCGGGAGCCGCGCCCCGGACGTCGGTCGTGACGCCGTCGACCGTCTCACCCGCGTCGATGGCGGGCGAGCCCTGCCTCAGCCACAGCTCGCCGTTGACGGCGTCCGTGTATCCGGGCTTGTCGCTGATCAGGTTGGAGCGGACCACCGGCAGCGGGTCACCGGTCTGGCTGACGCTGATCGGCATCGGCCCGATGATGTTGCTGATGTACGTACCGGAGGCGTCCGTCGCGCCGCTCAGCCGCACCGAGTTGCCGTCGATGCCCACGCCGTAGCTGGAGTTGTGGTCACGGTTGGCGATGCTCGGGCCGGTGTGGCCGTTGAAGAAGGTGCCCCGGGCGCCGGTGTTCCAGGCGACGTTGTGGTGCAGCAGGAAGTTGCCGGAGTAGTTGTCGACGTAGAAGCCGACCTGGCCGTCCGCGTCGTGCGAGGTGTTGTGGTCGATGGAGCTCCCGGAGCCGTTGAGGCTGCAGCAGACGTAGAAGGGGGAGCCGTCGCGGGAGGTGCGCATCGCTTCGGACATGTCGTTGTAGGCGATGCGGTTGTCGTGGTACTCGGTGCCGTTGAGCTGCCAGGCGGTGTCGATGGCGGCCCGTCCGGTGCGGCGGATCGTGTTGTGGGTGACGGTGTGGCCGTTGCCGTTGACCTCGATACCGGGTGTGTAGCTGCCCATCCAGCCGACGTCGTGAATGTAGTTGTTGGTGACGGTGTTGCCGGTGCCGCGCACCAGGACTCCGTCTCCCGCCGACTGCGAGATCTCGCTGTTCTTCAGGGTGTTGCCGGTGCCTAGGAGCTGCACGCCCGAGTCCAGGATCCGGGAGGCGACGATATGGCCTTCGAAGGGCGGCACCGCGAGATCGCTGTCGGGCGGCATGGGGAGCGTGGAGAACTCGGAGATGTACGCGGCGCGCAGGCGGTCGACGGTGACTCCCGTACTGTCGTCGCCCGTTCGCAGGGACGTGCCGAAGAGATTCAGACCGCGCACGGTGACGTACGAACTGTCGCTCAGGTCGACGCCCCAGAGCCGGTGCTTGGCGGTCACCGTGTGCCCGGCCATACCGCCCTTCGGCGGCACCATGTAGAGCCGGTGCGCGGACTCGTCGTAGTACCACTCCCCCGGCTGGTCCAGGGCGGCCTTCGAGCCCACGAGGTAGTAGTTGCGGTAGTTCTGGTTGCCCATGCACAGCGGCGGGCAGCGGTAGTTGCCGCCCTTGAAGTCCAGCTTGCCGGGTGCGGTGGTGGTGACGGTGCCGGTCTGCTGGGCCCAGGGGTTGGATCCCGCCCACAGGTGCACGGTCGCGCCGGTCCAGTCCGCGTCGGGCAGGTCGGTGTCGTCGATGTGCTGGTCGGTGGAGGTGGCGTCCGCCTCGGCCCAGGTGATGTTCAGCGGGTCGGCTCCGGAGTTGGGCCAACGGCCTTCGGCGGCCCGTTCGTTGTCCAGGAACACCGCGTTGAAGTCGGGTTCGGGCGGCAGGTCGGTGTCGGCGGCGACCAGTCCGCCGCCGGCGTCCTGCCAACCGGTGACGGGCTCGGTCCCGTCGACGGTCACCGGGCCGTCGCCGTACGCGGCGATGGTGATCGGAGCGTCCTTGGTGCCTGATGGAGGTGTGACCTGTTCCCTGTAGGTACCGCGGTGGACGAGGCAGGTGTCGCCGGGGCGGACGCGGGAGAGGCAGGCACCGATGGTACGCAGCGGCTGCGCCGCGGTACCGCTTCCGGTGTCGGCGCCCGCGGGAGCGACGTGGTACGCGCGTCCGGCCGCCTCCGCGACAGCCATCGGCGACGGCAGCACGAGCAGCACCGCGACGGCGGCGAGCAGGGACAGCTGTCTGAGCACGGTTCTCATGAACTGCCTCCGTGAGGTGGGATATTCGGAGCGGCTCCCGCCCAGCACCATGGTTGCGACAGTTTTCGCAACTTGTGATCGCGACGGAAACGTAGGAGATACATCCGATGACGTCAACGGTTCGGGCAGGATCAGGCTCGGGAAGGCGGCGCACCCTGGCCGAAATCGCCGAGCAGGCAGGCGTCTCCGTGTCCACCGTCTCCAAGGTCCTGCATGATAGATCGGATGTATCGGCCGAGACTCGGGCGAAGGTGCAACGCCTGCTCGAGCAGCACGGCTATCTGGCGAAACACCGTCCGGCGGCCACCGCGGCCCCGCCCGGGGGACTGATCGACTTCGTCATCAACGAACTGGACAGCCCCTGGGCCGTGGAGCTGATCCGGGGCGCGGAGGACGTGCTGCACGAGGCGAACATGGGGCTGGTGGTCTCGGCCACGCACGGCCGGACCCGACGCGCCCGGCAGTGGCTGGACTCGCTGGCCACCCGCTCCACGCGCGGCGCGATCCTCGTCGTTCCCGAACTGACGCCGGTGCAGCACGAGGAGCTGGGCCGGCTCGGCATCCCGTACGCGCTGGTGGCGCCGATCGACGAGCCCGCGCCCGGGACGCCGTGGGTGGGCGCGACCAACTGGCCCGGCGGCCTCGCCGCCACCCGTCACCTCATCGAACTGGGCCACCACCGGATCGCGATCATCAGCGGCCCGGAACGCCGGCTCACCTCACGGGCCCGCGTCGACGGCTACCGCTCGGCGCTGGCGGAGGCCGGACTCCCCTTCGACCCGGCGCTGGTGCGCTACGGCGACTTCACCCATGGTCTCGCACACCAACACGCCCTGGAACTCCTGGCGTTGCCCGACCGCCCGACGGCGATCTTCGCGGGCAGCGACCATCAGGCCCTGGGCACGTACCGGGCCGCCGCGGAACTCGGCCTGCGTATCCCGGCCGACGTGAGCGTCGTCGGCTTCGACGACCTGCCGTTCGCGGACTGGGTGACCCCCCGGCTGACGACGGTCCGCACCCCGCTGGCCGACATGACCGCGCTCGCGGCCCGGATGGTGCTGCGGCTGCTCGCCGGGGACCAGCCGGAGACGACACGGGTGGAAGTGGCTACGGAACTGGTGGTACGGGAAAGCAGTGCGCCGCCGTGATGGTCTCCGCGCGGCCGCGTTTCGCGTGACCGACCTTGGACGCTCGGTCTGGGGCTGGGGCCAGGCGACCAGTGCCAGTTCTCCGGTCGGTGAGATCCATGGTCGTGGCGCCGTCACGGGCGCGGTCGAGCGCACCCCGAGCCGGCTGACGCGCTCACGCGTAGGGCGAACCCCCGGCCCTCGCGGCGTGGAGTGCTGGGCCGATAAGGGCTAAGTCTGCCCCGGCACGATCGACACGCCCATGGTCGCCGCCATGGAAGCGAAGGGTGAACTCGACCGGTCCGAGGCCGCGGCGGCCCAGCCGATCGGCAGGCTCGGCCGTGCGGACGAGATCGCCGCGGCTGTGCTCTGGCTCTGCAATGCGGGAGCGAGCTTCGTCGTCGGCGCTGCCGTTCCCGTCGACGGCGGCTATGTCGCCCAGTGACGTTCTGGGCTCATGATCGCCATGAGGCGGCTGCGTCGGTGCCGCCCTCTGGGCTCCCGCATCCTCACTTGCAATGACGTCGAAGAACCTCGCCTCGGCTCGGCACGTTCACGTGCGGGCGACTTCGCGGGTGGCGTCATGGCTCCGCAGTAGCGCCGCCGGGGGCCGGTCGTCGCCCGTACGTACGCGACGCCGTCGTCAGCTCGCCGCGCCGGGGGCGAGCGAGTGCCCGTCAGCCACCCAGGCCGCGAGGAGGCGCAGCCGGTCGCGCGTGGGCGTGCCGGGTGCGGCGGTCCAGATGGTCAGATGCTGATCGGGGTCGGTGCTGCAGGTGAGGGTGTCCCATTCGACGGTGAGTTCGCCGACGACCGGGTGGTTCAGCGTTTTGGCACCGATCCGTCGGGCTGCCACGTGGTGCTCGGCCCACCACCGCCGGAAGTCCGCGTCCCGCTCCGACAACTCTTCGACCAGTGCGACGAGCGTCGGGGAGTCGGGGTCGCGAGCCACCTCCATACGCAGTTGGGCAACAGCGAGCAGGGCCGCGGCCTCCCAGTCGGCGTAGAGCCCCCTCATACGGTCGGAGAAGATCATCTTCGCGTAGTTGCGGTCCTTCTCCGGGATCCGTCCGAAGTCCCCGACCAGGGCGGCACCCATCTCGTTCCACGCCAGGACGTCCATCTGACGCCCGAGGACCATGGCCGGGATGGAGGCGAGGTCGTCGAGCAGTCGCTGCAGCTGCGGGTTGACGACCTGAACCTCGGGTCGGCGCAGGCGGCCGGTCTCCTTGCCCGCCAGCTCGAAGACGTACTCCCGCTGGTCGCCATCGAGCTTCAGTACCCGGGCGATGGCCGCCAGCACAGGCTCCGACACGTCGATGCGTCCCTGTTCCAGCCGGGTGTAGTAGTCCGTACTGATCGCGGCCAGCAAGGCCACTTCCTCCCGGCGCAGGCCGGGTACTCGACGCGGCGCTCCCGAGTCGGGCAGGCCCACGGATCGGGGGGTCAGCTCGGCACGCCGGGTTTTCAGGAAGTCGCCCAGCTCACGGGCTGCGCTGCCAGTCATGTCAGCCATCCTCGCAGGGGTGGGGCCCCGTGGCCGGGGCGGAGTCTTGAAACCACGGACCTTCCCCTTGCGCACTTGCGGAGGGGAAGGTCCGCAGGTCAGGCGGGTGGTACGGCGGTCACGGCTCCGCGAGGGCGCGGGTCCGGGTTTCGGGGACGCCGTCTGCGGCTCCGTCCGTCCGGTCCCCAGCGAGCGCTCCGGCTGCCGTGGCCGGTACGTGGCCAAGCTCGGCGACCGTCGCCTCGACCACCGCACGGGTCGCGTCGCCTGCCTGGGGCGAGTCGTTGATCGCCCGAGGGCCCGTGCCGTGTCCCACACCGGTGCGTGCTGCGGACTCTTCGCGTTCGGGCCGGCCATTGGCTGGGCTGGGCGGGGCGGGCGTCGGACGGTGGATCGGGCCTGTTCCACGGGAAAGGGGCAGGCCGCTGCCGAGGTTGGCGGAGGCAATGATCTCCGCCACGATGGAGACGGCCGTCTCCTCAGACGTGTGAGCTCCGAGGTCGAGGCCGATCGGGGAGTGCAAGCGGGCGATGTGCTCGTCGGACATGCCCGCGTCGCGCAGGAGGCGAAGACGCTGATCGTGGGTGCGCCGCGATCCCATGGCCCCGACGTAACCGACGGGCAGATCGAGGGCCAACCGCAGCAGGGGAATGTCGAACTTGGCGTCGTGGGTGAGGACGCATACGGCGGTGCGGGCGTCCACGGCCGTGTGCTCCAGGTAGCGGTGGGGCCAGTCGACGACGACCTCGTCCGCGTCCGGGAAGCGAGCAACGGTGGCGAAGACGGGACGGGCGTCGCACACGGTGATCCGGTAGCCCAGGAAGGCCCCGGCCCGGCTGAGCGCGGCGGCGAAGTCGACGGCGCCGAAGATCAGCATGCGGGGGCGTGACGCGGCCACGTGGACGAGGACGGACAGCCGGTCCGGGCAGGTGTCGGCGTCTGCGCCCAGCTCGACGCGGGCGGTACGTCCCGACCGGAGCAGGGCGCCTGCCTGCGCGGTCACCGCGCGGTCCGTCGGTCCTCCGTCCAGGGTTCCGTAGGAGGCGGTGCCGTCGGCAAGGAGGCAGAGCATGCGGCCCACCAGGTCGTGAGGGCCGTCGACCACCTGCGCCACGGCGGTGGGCCTGCCCTGGACGATGTCGTCCAGGACGGTGGCGAGATGGGGGTCCGTGGCGGGATCGACGCGCCGGACGAGGACGTCGAGTTCGCCGCCACAGGTCAGGCCGACGGCGAAGGCGTCGTCGTCGGCGTACCCGAACCAGGCGCGCTGAGGGGCGCCGCGGTCGCGCAGCACCTGCCGGCACAGCTCGTACACCGCGCCCTCGACGCAGCCGCCGGAGATGCTGCCGACCGCGTTGCCGTCCTCGTCCACCGCGACCGACGTACCGACAGGCAGGGGTGCGCTGCCGGTGACGTCGACGACGGTGGCGAGGGCGAAGGGGCGTTCCTCGCGGCACCAGCGGTGCAGTGTGTCCGCGATGTTCAGCATGAGTCTTTCTCCGTCGTTCGCCGTGGGGGCGTGGGGCGGGTCGCCGCCGCGCCGTAGGGGAGTGCAGGGGCGGCGGCGACCCTGGTAGGTCCGGCAGCCGGACGGGCGACCGGCTGCCGGACAGGCCGGCGGTGTGCTGGTGTCAGAGCAACGCCTCGGCGGTGATGGGCAGTTCACGGACCCGTCGGCCGATGGCGTTGAAGACCGCGTTGGCGATCGCGGCCGCCACACCCACCTGGACGACCTCGCCGAGCCCCTTGACGCCGAGCGCGTTGCCGTCGTTGTCCTCGCCGTCCAGGTAGATCGCCCTGACCTCGGGGACGTCGGCGTTGACCGGGACGAGGTAGTCGGCGAGGTTGGCGTTCACGATCCGGCCGTCGCGGTGGTCGGTGACCGTGTGCTCCAGCAGGGCCGCGCCGATACCCCCCACGATGCCGCCGATCGCCTGGCTGTCCGCCAGCTTGGGACTGATGATGCGCCCGGCGTCGTACACGCCGAGCATCCGCCGCACCCGCACCAGCCCGAGGGTCGCATCCACGGCCACCTCGGCGAAGGCCGCGCCGTAGGCGTGGTAGGAGCGCCGCGCGGGAGTCGGCGGCCCGGCGTAGGAGCCACGTGCTTCCAGGTGGGAGCGGTCGTTGCGGGCCAGCAGGCTCCGGTAGGTCTCACCGCGCGCCGGGTTGCCCTGCACGTGCAGCCGGCCGCCGCGCACCACCACATCGCCGGCGTCCACCCCGTACAGCGGTGACTCGCGGTCCTCCACGGCCAGCTTGACCGCCTGCTGCCGCACCTGGTCGCAGGCGTCGACGACGGCGGTGCCGACGCTCGCCATGGTCGCCGAGCCGCCGTGCGGGCCGGTCTGCGGATACAGCGAGTCGCCGAGCCGGAAGGTCACCGTGCGCATGGTCAGCCCGAGCGCGTCCGCGGCCACCTGGGTCTGCGAGGTGTACGTGCCCGGCCCCATGTCACTGGTCGCCGACTCGACCACAGCGGTGCCGTCGGCATCGAGGCGGGCCCGGGCCTCCGCGGGAAAACGCCCGGGGTCGTACACGCCGGCGGCCATGCCCAGGCCGATCAGCCAGTCGCCCTCGCGCCGCGAACGCGGCCGGGACGAGCGACGGTGCCAGCCGAACTCACGTGCGCCGACGGTGTAGCACTCGCGCAGCCGACGGGTGGAGAACGGCAGGTTGTTCGACTCGTCCTCGTCCGGTTCGTTGCGCCGGCGCAGCTCGATCGGGTCGACGCCGAGTTCGTGCGCGAGCTCGTCCATGGCCGACTCGATCGCGAACGACGCCGAGGCGAAGCCGGGGCCGCGCATCCAGATCGGGGTGTTCACATCCAGCGGCACCGTCCGGTACGCCTGGCTGACGTTGGGCATGCTGTAGGTCATCTGCCCCGCGCCCATGATGGCCTCGGTGAACGTCTCGTACGAGGAGGTCTCGGCATCGATGCCGTGGATAGCCGCACCCAGCCGGCCGCGCCGGTCGCTGCCGAGGCGCAGACGGTACTCGTACAACGGCCGGTAGCCGGCGCCGAAGTACATCTGCCGACGGCTGAGCACCAGCTTGACCGGGCGGCCCGTCTCCCGCGCGGCCAGGGCCGCGACGGTGGTGTGCGGCCAGCAGCGCAGTCCGCTGCCGAAACCGCCGCCGACGAACGGGTTGATGACCCGCACCGCATCCGCGGGCAGGTCGAACACGGCGGCGAGCTCGTCGTGCGTGCCCATCACCCACTGCGTCTTGTCCCACACGGTCAGCTTGTTGCCGTCCCAGCGGGCGATGGTGGCGTGCGGCTCCATCGGGTTGTGATGATTGCGCGCCAACCGGTATGTCAGGTCCAGACGCACGGGTGCGGAGCGCAGACCCGCTTCCGCGTCACCACGCGCATAGTTCGTCGGCTCGCCCGGCTCGGCCTCGGCGAGGTCGGTCGAGGACTGCTGGGCGTCGTACTCGACCTTGACCAGGCTCGCGCCGTGCTGCGCGGCCTCCAGGGTGGTGGCCACCACGACCGCAACGGGTTGGCCGTGGAAGAGGACCCGGTCGTCCTGGAAGACCCGCAGCCGCCGGCCTCCCGGAGGATTGTTGGACCCGGGGTTGTCGCGGTACGGCAGCTTCGGGGCGTTGCGGTGACTGATCACCCGCAGCACACCCGGGTGCTTCTCGGCGGCGCCCGTGTCGATGGAGGTGATACGGCCGCGCCCGATGCTCGCGTCGACGATCACGGCGTGCACAGTCCCGTCCACGTCGTGCTCGGCGGCGTACAACGCCTTACCGGTGACCTTCAGCCGGCCGTCCACCCGCGACAGCGGCGCACCCACGGCTGCCTGTGGCTGGGGGCTCACTTCGTACCTCCTACGATGCGCAGCTGGCGTTCGACGGTCCGCTTGAGCAACTCGACCTTGAAGCGGTTGTGCTGCAGTGGGAGGGCTCCTTCGGCTGCCCGCTCGGCAGCCGCCGCCCACAACGACTCCGAAGGCCGCTCATCCACGAGATGCCGCTCGACCGCGGGCAGCTTCCAGGACACGGTGCCCACACCGCCGGCGGCCACCTTCGCCTCCCGGATCACTCCGCCCCGCACGTGCAGCGCGACCGCCGCCGACGTCAGCGCGAACTCGTACGACTGCCGGTCGCGCACCTTCAGATAGCCCGACTTCAGCGGACGCGGAAGAGCCGGGATCTCCACGGCCGTAATCAACTCGCCCTGCCTCAAGGCCTGTTCACGCTGAGGGGTGCTCCCCGGTCGCAGCAGGAAGTCGGCGAAGGGGAGCCGGCGCTCGCCGTCCGGGCCCAGCAGATGCACCCACGCCTCCAACGCCGCGAACACCACGGCGACATCGGAAGGGTGGGTGGCCACACAGGCGTCCGACGTACCGAGGATCGCGTGCGTACGGTTGAAGCCCTCCAGCGCGGCGCAACCCGAGCCGGGTTCGCGCTTGTTGCAGTCGGCGGTCACGTCACGGAAGTACGTGCACCGGGTGCGCTGCATGATGTTGCCGCCGATGGTCGCCATGTTCCGCAGCTGGGCCGAAGCGCTCAGCTCCAGCGCCTCGGAGATGACGGGATACAGGCCGCGCACCTTGGGATGGGCGGCGGCCTCGGCCATGCTCACCAGTGCGCCGATGCGCAAGCCCCCGCGCTCGGTGACGCTGACCTCGCGCAGCGGCAGGGCGCTGATGTCCACCAGCGTCTCTGGGCGCTCGACGGTCTCGCGCATCAGGTCGACCAGGGTGGTGCCCCCGGCGATGTAGCGGCCACCGCGTCGGCCCGCATCGACGGCCTCACGGGTGTCGGAGACGTTCCTGTAGGAGAAGGGATACATGGCGGCCGATCCTCACTTCCGGCCCGCGGTCTGCTCGACCGCGCGCACGATCTTCACGTAACAGCCGCAGCGGCAGATGTTGCCGCTCATCCACTCCCGGATCTCCTCCGGAGAACCGGTGTGGCCCTCCTTGATGCAGCCCACACCCGAGACGATCTGGCCGGGCGTGCAATAGCCGCACTGGAAGGCATCCTGCTCGATGAACGCCTGCTGCAGCGGGTGCAGTTCCTCGCCGTCGGCCAGGCCCTCGATCGTGGTGACCTCAGTACCCTCCAACCGGGCCGCCAGGGTCAGACAGGAGTTGACGCGCCGGCCGTCGACCAGCACGGTGCACGCGCCGCAGGCGCCGGCGTTGCAGCCCTTCTTGGAGCCGGTGAGACCGAAGTGCTCCCGAAGCAGGTCGAGGAGCGAGGTGCGGTTGTCGACCGTGACGGTGCGCCGAGAGCCGTTCACCGTCAGCGAGACGCGGCTGGAGGGGGCGGCCTGGGCGGCTTCCGCATCCTCCTCGATCAGAGGCGAGCCGGCGATGAGGCCACCCGCGACCACGGCACCACCGACGGCAGTGGTCGTGGCGATGAAAGTGCGTCGGGTCGGCGCTGTCGGGGACTCGGTGGAGTCGGTGGGGGGCGGAACGTCTGGATCGGTGAACTCAGTGGAGGACATACATACGCTTTCGGACTCGGCGGGCGGGGACTCCTGACCTGCGCATCGGCAGGAACAGGGCGAATCCCGTGACGTCATCACCACCGGGCGCTGAGAAATTCGCACGTGCTGCGAGGCCCGCGGTTGGTCACGCCGGGCAGTCTTGCATCGCCGGCATCACTTGTGGGAGGGAGAGTTTTCTCCCTGGATGTTCTTCTCCCAGGGGGTATTTCGGCTCCGTTTCCCGACAGATGAAAACCGCTGAACGCAAGCACGACAGCAGGAGGTCGCGATCAGCGGACGGGAAAGATGCAGGATTCATGAAGTTCGCGGCTGCTGACGCATGCGCCGGGTTGTCGAATCCCGGTCTGACAGAAACGGTGAGACATGTCAGGGAGCGTCGGATGCACGTGCGGCCGGCTGAGCCGTCCAGGCCGAGAGCAAACGCAGGCTGTCGTGCGATGCCGTACCGGGTTCGGCGGTACAGATCACCAGTTGCTGCTCGGCGTCGGTGGTGCAGGTGAAGCTGTCCCAGTCGACGGTGATCTCCCCGACGAGCGGATGCCGTAGGGTCTTTGTTCCCACGCTCAGCGCCGTGGCGTGCTCGGCACTCCACCATCGCCGGAAGTGGGCGTCAGCCACGGACAGTTCACCCACCAGTTCGGCCAACTGCGCGTCTCCAGAGCACTTGGCACCCTCCATCCGCAACTGCGTGACGCAGGCATAGGCAACACGCTCCCACTCCGGGTACAGCGTCCTCACGGCGGGCTCAGTGAAGAGGAGCCGGATGAAATTCCGCTCCTTCCCAGGCACTTGGGAGAAGTCGGTGAACAGGGCGGCGGCCAACGGGTTCCAGGCGAGGATGTCCATGTACCGCCCCAGCACCAGCGCCGGGGTGAACGGGATGTCGTCCAGGAACCGTTGCACCTGAGGCTGAACCTTCTGCACCGGCCGCCGACAGACCTTGACCTCCACCTTGCCGGCCAGCTCGAACAGGCGATCCCGTTGTTCGTCGTTGAGGTGCAGGACGCGGACGAGCCTCGCGAGTACGGCCGCCGACGGCCCTGCGCGCCCCTGCTCCAGGCGGGTGTAGTGAAGACTGCTGAGCCCGGCCAGCCGGGCGACCTCGTCCCGCCGCAGGCCGGGCACTCTCCGTGGCGCCCCGGTCTCCGGCAACCCGACCGTGCGCGGACTCAACTCCGCTCGCCGGGCTTTGAGAAATTCACCCAGCTCCCTCAAATTTACGCTGCTGTCCATGCAAGTAAGTGTCACATGAAATCTTCACATTGTGAGGGGGATGAATTTATCCCAGGATAGCTTTCCGCCCCGGTAATTCACACCGCCTCGTTGACTGTCAGCCGAGTCGATGACTTGCTGAAGTGGTGGTCAGCTGGCGACAGCTCACGGACGAGAGCAGCCTACTGCGGATGGCGCCGTTGACGCGGCGGGAAGGGGGGAGGGTTTTCTCCCTGGATGATGTGCTCCCAGGATGAAACTCTCCCCTTTGCGGGCACGCGCGATGATGGCAAGGTCACTGGTACGACCGGAGACCAGCTCCGACCACCGGAAAATGGTTTCTTTTCCGGACCGCATCGAAATGATGTCATCGAAATTCCGAGTGCTGCGCGGAGGAGGCGAGAAAAGACGTGAGAGCGGACGTCGCGTTCATCCTCGCTCGAAGAACGCCTGGGCCCTGCGCAGCGTGGACCGGACAGCTCAGTACCACTCGTTCGCCAGGATCGACCACCTCGCACCACGCCGCAGATCCCGAGCCGTACACGTGGCGGCCTGAATCCGCACAGCTGCCGCCGCACTGACGCGTCGACACTCTCCACGTAGAAAGAAACACGATGGAACTGCTGAAGCAGCCTCCGACCATGAAACTGCCGGCCGACTGGTTCACCGGCGATGCCTGGGCCGACGTCATCTGCCGCGGCGAGGACCCGTCACGTATCCGGGCGAACATCGTCCGCTTCGCGCCCGGTGCCCGCACCGCATGGCACTCGCACGGCCTCGGACAAATCCTCTACATCGTGGAGGGCATCGCGCTGATCCAGTCCCGAGGCGGCGAGGTCCTGGAGGCCCAGCCGGGTGACGTCGTCCACACGCCCCCGGGCGAGGAGCACTGGCACGGCGCCGGCCCGGACCGCTTCATGGTCCACCTCGCACTGTGGGAGACCGACGACGTCTCATGGCTCGAGCACGTCACCGACGCCGAATACAACGGCCCGCGTGTCAGCAGCCGCACCCAACTCTGACCCCCTGTCCACCGCGGCTCACGGAGAACCTCCGGCAGCCGCCCCCTGGAAACCCACCGAGAAGGCATCATGCGCGCAACCATCATTCACGCCCCTGGCGACATCCGTGTCGAGGACGTCCCCGCGCCAGAGATCATCAACCCGACCGACACGATCATCCGTACCGCCGTCACCTGCGTGTGCGGCTCGGACCTGTGGCCCTACCGCGGCATCGAGCCCGTCGACGAACCCCACCCGATGGGACATGAGTACGTCGGCGTCGTCGAGGAGGTCGGCAGCGAGGTCACGTCCGTCAAGCCTGGACAGTTCGTGGTCGGCTCCTTCGCCACCTCGGACAACACCTGCCCGAACTGCCAGGCGGGCTACCAGTCCAACTGCGTTCGCCGCGAGTTCATGAGCACCTGTCAGGCCGACTACGTCCGTATCCCCAACGCGCACGGCACACTCGTCGCCACCCCCGATCTGCCCGCCGACGAGTTCGTGCCCAGCCTGCTCGCCGTGTCCGACGTGATGGGCACGGGCTGGTACGCCGCCGTCGCCGCGGAGGTCAAGCCCGGCTCCACCGCCGTCGTCGTCGGAGACGGCGCGGTCGGCCTGTGCGGCATCATCGCCGCCAAGGAACTCGGGGCCGACCGCATCATCGCGATGAGCCGGCACGAGCCCCGGCAGAAGCTGGCCCTCGAATTCGGCGCCACCGACATCATCTCCGAGCGCGGCGAAGAAGGCATCGCCCGCATGAAGGAGCTGACGAACGGTGTCGGCGCCGACTCCGCACTGGAGTGCGTCGGCACCCCCGAGGCCATGCAGCAGGCCCTGCGCTCCACCCGGCCCGGCGGCAACGTCGGCTTCGTCGGCGTCCCCCACGACGTGGCGATCGACGGCCAGGAACTGTTCTTCTCCCACGTCGGCCTGCGCGGCGGCCCGGCCCCGGTACGCAACTACCTGCCCGACCT
This sequence comes from Streptomyces sp. NPDC048825, assembly GCF_043198355.1. NCBI lineage: Bacteria > Bacillati > Actinomycetota > Actinomycetes > Kitasatosporales > Streptomycetaceae > Streptomyces > Streptomyces sp. NPDC048825. Next base: position 247,723 of record NZ_JBICUR010000008.1, on the reverse strand, counting down.
CATCCAGCGGGTCCTCGACGGCCGCATCAACCCCGGCAAGGTCTTCGACCTCACCCTGCCCCTGGAGCAGGTCGCCGAGGGCTACCAGGCGATGGACGAGCGCCGCGCCATCAAGGCCCTCCTGACGCCATGACCCACCGCCAGGCCGCCCCGACATGAACATCCGGCTCACCATCACGGCACCCCGGCGACGTTGGGCGACCTGCTTACCCGTCCTCAACGACCCCGAGACCACCCCGAACTTCCGGCCACGGGCGCGGCGAAGCAGCCAGTGAAGTGGTCACGACAATCATTGGCCCTATTGGGCACTCATGCACTGTTTGCGGATGGAGGAACCTACGAACTTGAGAATTCACTGAGCATTCGGCGCGCACATTCGTATCTGAGGACGCGCTCCACCCATGCCGGAAGTCCTGCCGGCTCCGGAGATGTCCTTGAGAGGCCCGATGAGACGCAACACGCGAAGAAGATCGAAGACTGCCCGCCGGGCGGTAGGCGCGGCGGCCGCACTGGCCGTAGGGGCCGGCGGACTGGTGGCGGTCAACCTCTACGCCTCGGCCGGCGAAACCAGCGCGTCGAAGGGCTCTGCCCAGAACCAGGCGCTCGCGGCCGGCACCTCCACCCTTGACTGCCCCGACGTCGGCCAGCAGTTGACATCAGTGCCCGCCAAGGCGAAGGCCCAGGTCGACAAGGAACTGGCACTCCTCGACAAGCAGATATCCGAGGCATACCAGCGCCTTTCCACCTCCCAGAAGGCGATTCAGCAGGACCCCAACTTCGCCCAGAACGCGATCGTGGGTCCGCTGAAGGACAAGCGGAAGGCGACGATCGACCGGATCGCCATCGCCATCGGCCGTGTGGCAGCCAAGCCGCAGGGCCTTGATGCTTTGGCGGCCTGCACGCTGCGCGCCCCCGCCAACCAGCCCACCCCCGGTCAGGGCGGCAACAACAACCAAGGTGGCAACAACACCAACGCCGGAGGGACCGGCAACGGCCCCGTCGCCGCCGACTTCGTGGACATCACCAAGGTGAAGTCCAATGTGCGCACGCCGGCCAAGTCGGCGAAGGCTTCAAAGGGTGTCTTCGTCAGCAAGTGTGGAGTGAACGCCAACAAGCTGTACAACAGTGACAACGTCATCGTCGCGCCCGGTGTCACCAACGGCGCACACCACGTGCACGACTACGTCGGCAACCAGGACAACGACGCCTTCTCGAGCGACCAGGACTTCGCCAAGGCCGGAACCAGCTGCCAGAACAAGGGCGACAAGTCGTCCTACTACTGGCCGGTGCTGCGCCTGCAGGACGACACAAAGGAGTTCGACGCCGACAAGCAGGGCGGCGGCGCCGAAGGCAACACAGGCCGGATTCTGACGGCCAAGAAGGCCACCTTGGACTTCGTGGGCAGCCCCCGCGGCAAGGTGGTGGCGATGCCCAAGTTCCTGCGCATCATCACCGGTGACGCCAAGGCGTTCGTCAACGGCACGGCCAACGCCAACGCCTCCTGGAGCTGCACCGGTTTCGAGAACAAGGTTCAGTTGAAGGACAAGTACCCCCTCTGCCCGTCAGGCAGCGACGTGGTGCGCACCTTCAAGTTCCAGAGCTGCTGGGACGGCAGGAACATCGACAGCGCCAACCACCGTACGCACGTGGCCTTCGCTGACGCGGGCGGCAACTGCCCGACCGGCTTCAAGGCCATTCCCCAGTTGGTGCAGCGTCTGGTGTACGACGTGGACGCGCCCAGCGTGAAGGACAACGGCAAGACCCGTCCGTTCTTCTCGTTGGACAGCTTCCCCGAACAGCAGCACAAGCCGGTCACCGACCACGGTGACTTCATCAACGTCTTCGACGCGAAGCTGATGAACAAGGCGGTCCAGTGCATCAACACCGGACGTAAGTGCAGCTGAGTCCCAGTACCGAGCGGTGGGCGTCGTGCTGACGACGCCCACCGCCATGAACGGAATGCTGGTGGGAGGGATCCCCACCAGCCGCGGCGGGTGCGTCAGTGCAAAGGCTCTGTCCCGCAATCGGGACTCGACTCCGACCTGCTGGATCAGGCCTGCAGCGTGGCCGGCCAAGGCGGGGCCCGGCCTCTTGAAGTCCCGCCCCTCCGCAAGGGGCGGGACTTCAAGAGGCGTCCGGTGTCACTTCAGTGCAGGTGGCGCCGCCTGTGCGGTCGCACCCCACTCCGAAGGCCGCGGGCCCACAGTGAAGGCGAGGGAGCGGAGGGAGCGCAGCGCGTCGGTCGTCAGGTAGGTCTGGTCGTAGGCGGTCCCGTCCGTGCGAGCCGACTGGATGTAGCGGTCGTCCTCCGAGGTGCCGGGTGCCGTCACCGTCAGGCCGCCGCGCGGGTAGTAGGCGGCGGTCGAGCGTGAGATCGACCCGCTCGAAGACGGGCGTGGACAGGCCCCACGTGTCGTAGCCGGGCTGCACCGGGAAGATCCCGATCGACGACAGCACGTTCCAGGCGGACATCGTCCCCAGGTCGTCGTTGCCGGTCATGCCGGTCGGCGTGTCCGTGAAGAGGGTCAGCGCGGCGTGCACCACGTCGGTCGTCTTCCACGGCTGGCCCGTCGACAGGTAGGTGTACGGGGCGATGAGGTCGGGCTCGTTCTGCGGGTTGTACTTGTCGGCGTTGTAGTAGTCGTACGGTCCGTTGACCCACACCTCGCGGGCCGTCTTCGCCGGGTCCTTCAGCAGCTGCTCGTAGGCGAAGAAGGAGTCCAGGCGGTCGTTCGCGGTCTGTGTGCCGCCGATCAGGTCGATCATGCCTGGCAGGTCCTGCGGCACGAGCCACTGGTACTGCCAGGCCGTGCCCTCGTGGAAGCCCTCGCTCTGCGCCGGGTCAGCCGGTCCCGCGAAGGCCCCGGAGGCGTCACGGGCCCGGAAGAAGCCGGTCGAGGCGTCGAAGATGTTCCGGTAGCTCTGGGATCGGGCGGCGTACCGCTCCGCGTCCGCACGGTGTCCGAGATCCCGCGCCATCTGGGCGAGCATCGCGTCGGACAGGGCGTATTCCAGGGTCGCCGAAGCCCCGTGGTCGTAGTCCGAGTCGCCCGGCTTCACATGCGGGCGGCCCTTGATGTACGGCGCGAAGCCGTTTGCGAGGTACTCCTTGTTGGCCTCCCGGCCCACCGCCGGCGAGTCGGCGGGCGGCACCTCGTCGGCGTTCTTCTTCAGGGCGCGGTATGCCTGCTCCTCGTACCCCTGGAGCAGCCCCTGCTGATAGGCGTTGGTCAGGAACGGTGTGACCGGATCCCCGGTCATGATGTTCGTCTCGACCGTGCCGTAGCCCCACTTGGGCAGCCAGCCGCTCTCCTCGTCGATCTTGATCACGGAGATCGCCATGTCGCGGGCCTCGCGCGGCGCAAGCAGCGTGAGGAGCTGCGACTGGGTGCGGTAGGTGTCCCACAGGGACCAGTTCTGGTAGTAGGTGAAGCCCTTCGCGCGGTGGATCCTCTGGTCCCAGCCGGTGTAGCGGCCGTCGGCGTCGCTGCCGATGTTGGGTGCGAGGAACGACCGGTACAGGGACGAGTAGAAAGTGCGGCGCAGGCTGTCGCTGCCGCCCTGGACGCGGACGTTGTCGAGCCGGGACTCCCACGCCCGGTTGGCTGCGCTACGGACGGCGTCGAACGAACGGCCGCCTTCGGCGCGGAGGTTGACCGCGGCGCCGCGCGCGTCGACGTAGGAGAGGGCGGTGGTCGCCTCGACGGTGCGGTCCTTGGACGTGTCGAAGCGGAGGTAGGCGCCGTCGCGTCCGGTCTTCGAGCCCGCCGTGACGGCGCTGCCGTCCCAGGTGCCGTGCGCCGTGAACGGCCGGTCGAAGCGGGTGATCGTGTACACGGTGTACGGCTTGGGGTCGAGCGCCTTCCCCCCGGCACAGTGCCCGCGTCAGGCGCGGGCCATCGCGATGGAACCGGCGAGGCGCTCCCCCGCCTCGTAGATCATGTACGCCACGCCGCCGTCGGTACCGAACGTCGGGGAGGCTGATAGGCCGTTGCCGGGGGCCGCGTTCCGGGAGTTGGCGGGGCGCCTCGGTCTACAGCCGCCGTGGTCGACCTGGCGTAAGCAAGACTCATGACAAGGCCCTGAGCAGCCTTTTCGTAGAGACGCTTCCGCCTGGCAGAAGCCGCCTTGCGCGGCAACCACAGCCCTCAGGACCCTGAGTCCAACCACGGCACGCGGGGCGACGGTGCCCCGCCGACAGGGACGGGACCGCCCATGCCTCATATGACCGCTTTTGCCAGGAACCAGTGGTACGTCGCCGCCTACTCCCAGGAGGTCGGGCGCGAGTTGCTCGGCCGGACGATCCTCGGTGAACCGCTCGTCTTCTACCGCACGGAGGAGGACGGGACGCCCGTCGTCCTGCACGACCGGTGTGTGCACCGCCGCTACCCGTTGTCCGAGGCCCCGACCCGGCTCGACGGCGACAAGATCGTGTGCGGCTACCACGGCTTCACGTACGACACCACCGGCACCTGTGTGTACGTGCCCGGGCAGAAGCGGGTGCCGCGCACCGCGCGCGTCGCCTCGTACCCCGTCGTCGAGCAGGACTCGCTGATCTGGGTGTGGATCGGCGATCCGGCCCTCGCCGACCCGCAGGTCATCCCTCGGGCGAAGCACCTCGACTCCCCCGGCTGGACCACCGTCCGCGGCATGGAGCCGATCGACGCCGACTACGGGCTCCTCGTCGACAACCTCCTCGACCTCTCCCACGAGACCTATCTGCACGGCGGATACATCGGCACCCCTGAGGTCGCCGAGACGCCGATCACCACCGAGGTCGACGAGGGTGCGGGCATCGTGCGGGTGAGCCGGCACATGGACGACGCCGAATGCCCGCCGTTCTACGCCAAGTCGACCGGCATCACCGGCCGGATCAACCGCTGGCAGGACATCGAGTACCACGCGCCGTGTCTCTACCTTCTGCACAGCCGGGTCGCCCCGGTCGGCGTGCTGCCCGAGGCGGACGGCAGTGACCCGGGCGGCTTCCACACCGAGATCACGTACTGCATCACGCCGTCCGGCGACGGCAAGGTGTACGACTTCTGGGCGGTCTCGCGCGACTGGGCGATCGACAACGACGAGGTCACCGAGTTCCTGGCGGGCAACAACCGTACGGTCGTCATGCAGGACGTGACCGCGCTCAACCTGCTGCAGAAGACCCTCGGTACCGAGCGCCACGGCTACCAGGAGCTGAGCATCAACATCGACACCGGCGGTCTGGCCGCCCGCCGTATCCTCGCCCGTCTGGTCGAGGAGGGCGACAAGCCCATGGAGAAGGTTCAGTGAGCAGTCCCACCGGCGAGATCTACCGCATCGACTGGCTCCCGGGCACCGACACCCTGCACGGCACCTGCCACTGCGGCGCCGAGCAGACCGCCCAGGACCCGATCGCGATGTGGGAGTGGATGCTCGGCCACCCCGAAGGCCACGCCCCTCAGGGCAAGGCCTCCCAAGGCAACGCCTCGCAAGGAAACGGCTCATGAACGCGTACGAAGCCGAACTCGTCGTCGACCGCCGGGACTTGGCGGCCGACGGCGTACTCGCCCTCGACCTCCGTCACCCGCTGGGCGAGGAGCTCCCCGCCTGGGAGCCGGGAGCGCACATCGATGTGCTGCTCGGCCCGGACCTGGAGCGGCAGTACTCGCTGTGCGGCGACCCGGCCGACCGGCACGTGTGGCGGATCGCGGTACTCCAGGAGCCCGACGGGCGCGGCGGATCCGCCTATGTGCACGGGCAGTTGGAGGCGGGCGACAAGGTCCGTGTGCGCGGCCCGCGCAACCATTTCGCCCTGGCGGCCGCCCCCCGCTACCGCTTCATCGCGGGCGGCATCGGCATCACCCCGATCCTGCCGATGCTGGCCGCGGCCGAGGCAGCGGGGGCCGAGTGGACGCTGCTGTACGGCGGGCGCACCCGCAACTCCATGGCGTTCACCGAGGAGTTGGCGCGGTACGGCGACAAGGTACGGATCGCTCCGCAGGACGAGACGGGGCTGCTGGACCTCGACACGGCTCTCGCCGACCCGGACGGGGACACGCTCGTCTACTGCTGTGGACCCGGCCCGCTGCTGGACGCGGTCGAGGAGCGGTGCGCGGTGTGGCCCAAGGGGGCGCTGCATGTCGAGCGCTTCGAGCCGAAGGCCCAGGAGACGGGCGAGAACACCGAGTTCGAGGTCGTGCTCGAGCGGTCCGGCCACACCCTGACCGTTCCCGCGGACGTCTCCGTGCTCGACACCGTACGAGCCGCCGGCGTCGAGGTGCTCTACTCCTGCACCGAAGGCACCTGCGGCACGTGCGAGACCGACGTCCTCGAGGGCACCCCCGACCACCGTGACTCCGTCCTCACCGACGAGGAGCGGGAAGCCGGGGAGACCATGCTCATCTGTGTGTCCCGGTGTCGCGGGAAGCGCCTCGTGCTGGACCTGTGAGACCGGTGACCCGCAGGTCGGCCTCGATCCGGGCGACCGTGGCCAGCAGAGGGGGCAGCAGATCACGGCGTACGGACTCGACCGAGTTGCGGGCGGCGTGCACGGGAACGTTGACTGCCGCCACCACCTCGCCGTCCCGGTCACGCACCGGGACGGCGACCGAGCGCAGCCCCTCCTCCAGTTCCTGGTCCACGATCGCGTACCCCTGACGGCGTATCCGGCGCAGTTCGGCGCTCAGGGCTCCCGCCGAGGCGATCGTGCGGGAGGTCAGGGGGCGCAGATCGGCGCGGGCCAGCCGGGCGTCGATCTCCTCGTCCGGCAGATGCGCGAGGATCACCCGGCCCACCGACGTGACGTGTGCCGGGAAGCGGGTGCCGACGGTGATCGTCGCGGTCATGATGCGACGCGTGGGTACGCGCGCCACGTACACGATGTCGTCGCCGTCGAGGACGCACAGGGACGACGACTCCCGTATCTGCGCGACGAGTTGCTCCAGATGGGGCTCGGCGATCTCGGGCAGGGTGAAACTGGACAGGTACGAGTAGCCGAGTTCCAGGACGCGCGGGGTGAGCCGGAACAGCCGCCCGTCCGTGTGTACGTATCCCAGGTCGACGAGGGTGAGCAGGAAGCGGCGGGCGGCGGCACGGGTCAGTTCGCAGGAGCGTGCCACGTCGCTCAGTGTCAGTTCCGGATGGTCGGCGTCGAAGGCGCGGATGACCGCGAGGCCCCGCTCGAAGGACTGCACGAAGTGCGGTGCGCGGGCTTCAGCGGGCATTGTCGCCTCCACGAGGACGCACGGGGTGCGCTCTGTACGCACGAGGGTGCGCTCTGCGCACGCTAGGAGCACGCTTCGGCAACTGTCAACGACTTGCGCGTCATGGGCATTGACCATCCTTAGGACGGCGTTCTACGTTCCCGCTGAGCACTACTGTGCGGTCTGCGCACAGCCCGCCCTCCAGGCACTGTCCCATTAGGGGGAGTCATGCGTCGTCTGCTCATCGGCCTGACGGTCTCGGCGGTGTTCGTCACCGCGTCGGCCTGTGGTTCGTCCAACTCCACAGAATCGGCCGGGGACAAAGCGGCCGACGGCACCACCACCGTCAAGGTCGGGATCATTCCCATCCTGGACGTCGCCCCCGTCTATCTGGGCCAGAAGAAGGGCTTCTACTCCAAGCGCGGTCTCAAGCTGGAGCTGACGCCCGCCCAGGGTGGGGCCGCGATCGTGCCCGGTGTCCTCAACAACCAGTTCCAGTTCGGTTTCAGCAACACGACGTCCCTGCTGGTCGCCCAGTCCAAGAAGGTGCCCGTCAAGGTCGTGGCGAACGGTGTCGCCTCCACCGCCGAGGAAGGTGCCGACTTCATGGGCACCACGGTGAAGAAGGGCAGCCCGATCAAGTCCCCCAAGCAGTTGGAGGGCAAGAAGGTCGCGGTCAACTCGCTCAACAACATCTGTGACACCTCGATCAAGGAGTCGGTCCGCAAGGACGACGGCGACCCGTCCAAGCTCCAGTTCGTCGAGATGCCCTTCGACCAGATGGCCGCCGCGCTCGAGAACGACCAGGTCGACGCCGCCTGCACACCGGAGCCCGCACTCTCCACCGTCAAGGCCGCAGGAGGCACGTCCATCGCGTCGAGCTTCTACGACGTGGATCCGAACCTCACCGTGGCCATGTACTTCACCTCCCAGCAGTACGCCCAGAAGAACCCGGAGCTGGTGAAGAAGTTCCAGGAGGCGACCGCCGAGTCCCTGAAGTACGCCGACAGCCACCCGGACGAGGTCCGCGAGATCGTCGCCACGTACACGAAGATCCCCCAGACCCTGCTGGAGAAGCTGACCCTCCCCCACTGGCCGGCCGAGCCGAACCGCGCCTCCATCGAGCGGTTGGCCGAACTGGCCAAGGAGGACGGTCAGTTGAAGGAGACCCCGGACCTGGACGCGCTGCTGCCGTGAAAGCCGAGAACGCCCTGCTGGGCACAGCCGGGCTCGCGGGCTTCCTCATACTGTGCGAGGCGGTCCCGCGGCTCGGCATCGTCTCCGATGACTACTTCCCCCCGGTCACCCGCATCGCCGACGCGCTGGTCACCGAGCTCGGCGACCAGGCCTTCTGGACCGCGCTCGGTGACACGCTGACCGGCTGGGCGCTGGGGCTTGCGATCGCGGTGACCGCGGGAATCCTCGCGGGCGTACTGATCGCGGTCACGCCGCACCTGCGCGAGGCGACCGCCTCCACGATCGAGTTCCTGCGCCCCATCCCGTCGGTCGCACTGATCCCGCTCGCGGTGCTGCTCTACGGCACGGAGCTGCAGTCGGTGCTCCTGCTGGTGGTGTACGCCTCGTTCTGGCAGGTGCTGATCCAGACGCTGTACGGCGTCCAGGACGTCGACCCGGTCGCCGACGAGACGGCTCGCTCGTACGGCCTCGGCACCTGGGCACGGGTCCGCCATGTCCTTTGGCCCTCGGCCCTGCCGTACGTCATGACGGGTGTCCGGCTGGCCGCGGCAGTCGCCCTGATCCTGGCGGTGACCGCCGAACTCGTCATCGGTGCCCCGGGGTTGGGCCGGCGCATCGCTGTCGCCCAGAGCTCGCAGGCGGTGCCGGAGATGTACGCGCTGGTGGTGGTCACCGGCATGCTCGGGCTGCTGATCAACGTGGGCGCGCGCACGGTGGAGCGCCGCGCGCTGGCCTGGCACCAGTCGGTGCGCGGGGAGGTGGCGGTGTGAAAAACCTGGCCCTGCGGGCGTTCTTCGTGCTCGCGCTGCCCCTGCTGCTGTTGATCGCCTGGTGGTTCGCCTCCGCCGGCAGCACCGACGTGTACTGGCCGTCGCTGCGCACCATCCTCACCACGTTCCCGGACGTGTGGACGGGTGAGCAGCTGCGCGCCGACGTCCTGCCCAGTTTGCTGCGCCTGCTGGCCGGTTACGCGGCGGCGGCCGTCGTGGGGGTCGTACTGGGTACGGTCATCGGCTCGTACCGCCGCGTACGGGCCGTGTGCGAACCGGTCCTGGAGTTCCTGCGGGCGGTGCCGCCGCCCGTGCTCGTGCCGGTCATCATTCTGTTCGCGGGCATCGGCGACACGATGAAGATCGCGGTGATCGCGAGCGGCTGTGTCTGGCCGATCCTGCTCAACACGGTCGAGGGCGTGCGGGCGGTGGACTCGGTCATGTCGGAGACAGCCCGGTCGTACGGCATCACGGGCACCGCACGCCTGCGCCACGTGGTCCTGCGGTCGGCGAGCCCGCAGATCTTCGCCGGACTGCGGCAGGCCCTGTCCATCGGCATCATCCTGATGGTGATCAGCGAGATGTCCGTGTCCAGCAACGGACTCGGCTTCACCGTCGTCCAGTTCCAGCGCAACTTCGCCATCCCCGAAATGTGGACCGGCATCCTGCTGCTCGGCCTCCTCGGTTTCATCCTCTCCGTCCTCTTCCGACTGGTCGAGCGACGGGCGCTCGGCTGGTACCACGGTCTGCGCGACACCTCCCGGCGGTCGTCGTGACGCTTGCGAAAGGGCAGTCCATGCTGGACGTACGAGGCCTCAAGAAGGTCTACGAGGGTTCCGGTCGCCGCGTGGAAGCGGTACGCGACCTCACGTTCACCGTCGACGCGGGCGAACTCGTCTGCCTCGTCGGGCCGTCGGGCTGCGGCAAGACGACGCTGCTGAAGTGCATGGGCGGACTGCTGACGCCCACGTCGGGCGAGGTCGTGCTGGACGGGCGCCCGGTGAGCGGGCCGCCGCCAGGGATGGCGTTCGTCTTCCAGGAGTACGGGCGCAGCCTCTTCCCCTGGATGCGAGTGCGGGACAACGTCGAACTCCCTCTGAAGCAGAAGAAGTTGACCCCCTCCAGGCGGCGAGAGCTGGTCGCCGACGCCCTGGAGTCGGTCGGCCTCGCCGACGCCGCGGGCGCCTACCCGTGGCAGCTGTCGGGCGGTATGCAGCAACGGGTGGCGATCGCCCGCGCGCTGGCGTACGAGCCGGATGTGCTGCTCATGGACGAGCCGTTCGCGGCGGTGGACGCCCAGACGCGTGCCGATCTGGAGGATCTGGTGCGCGGGCTCTGGCAGCAGCGGGGCATCACCATCCTCTTCGTGACGCACGACATCGACGAGGCGGTGTATCTCGGCGAGCGGGTGCTGATCCTCTCCGCCTCCCCGACCGTCGTCCAGGAGCAGCTGAAGGTCGACCTGCCCGCCGAGCGCGACCAGTTGCACACCCGGGTGGCCCCGCGCTTCGCCGAGCTGCGGACGCATGTGTACGAGCAGATCCAGGCGGCCAAGCGCGGCAGGGCGCGGGACCTGGAGGACGCGAAGGACGTGAAGGCGGACACGCCACCAACTCACTGATACCTGAGCGGCCTTGGTGAATTCCGGTGCGCTACGGCGCCCCGTAAGGGCGCGGGGCTGTATCAACTTGCGGCTCGACCAGCGCCCGGTAAGGGGCGCGGGGCTGTATCAATGTGCGGCTCCGCCACGTGGGCGCGACCAACCACAACGAACCCGCAGCTTCGAACCGCGCATCCAGCGGAGCGCTTACGCCTCGGCGGCCGGGACCACGCTGAGGTGACTCGTCGCGCGCCGCACCCGCGCCGTCGTGCGTGCCGCGCCCGTCGAGCGGCGAGCGTCGCGCAGGACCAGCGTCATGCGCGTATAGCCCATGTCCTTGAGGGTCTTGGGGGTCTCACCGACGATCCGGCAGTCGGTACGGCCCCACCGCGGGTCCGGGTGCCACAACGGCCGTACAGCGCCGTCGTGTTCGAGGGCGTCGGGACCGACCGAGCGGATCCAGTGCGGCAGTCCGTGCCGGTACGCGGCGTCCATGATCGGGTCCTCGGCGATCTCCCGGAGAATGGACCGCAGCACCGGGTCCTGCCCGTGCCGCTCGATCGCGGCGGCGAAGTGGGCCAGCATCGGCAGGCACCAGCTCGACTCGTGCTCGGCCAGGACCGTGCCCGCGTCCGGATGGAACAGGACGAACCGGAGGAAGTTGTCCCCCGGCATGGCCGTGGGATGCGGGCCGACACCGCGGAAAAGTGTCTCGAACGCGTCGTTGGTGAGGACGACGTCCCAGCGGTGGTCGAAGACGACGGACGGAAAGGGAACGGCCTCGAGGAATGCGGTGTAATCCTGCAAATACGCCTGGGCCCTGAGACTCTCGGGGGCGGGTCGCGGCCGCGACCGCTGCCCTCCTGCCTGGTACTCCATCGGGAGGTCACCCCTCTTGCCTCTGCGGCCTTACACGCGGCGTCGCGATCCTGCTATCCCCGACTCCGTGGCGTCAACTATCGTGGCATTTGCCGCCCGTTGACGAACGAATCGCGCCACAGTTGTGGCGAGAGGTGGATGCGAGTTCGAGGCAGGGGCTAACCTCCGGGCAGTTCATCGTGGACTGCGCGTCTACTGCGCAGCTCACGGCCGGTCGAGAGAACGTGGGAGATCTGTCGGTGACGGATGGCTTCGAGGTTCCGGGCGCCACGGCGACGGGTCCGCTGCCGGCCGTCGTGGCGCGTGTCGCCGCCCTCTCCGACCGGCTCGGTGTGCCGCACGGCCAGGTGTTCGACGTCCGGCGGCTGTCCGTCGCGTCCGGTGTGCCGGAGGTCGTCGTCCAGTCGCTGCTGAGCGGCCGGCCCGCCGGTGAGCCGGATCTGCAGACCCGCTTCCTGCAACGCCTCGACCTGCTGCGCCGTACACGTCTGAAGCCGAACGGCCGCCGGTACACCCAGCAGGAGATCGCCGACGGCGCGGGTATGTCGCGCCAGCAGGCGGGAGCCCTGATCAACGGGGACCGGCGCCCCACGATGGAGCACTGCGACGCCATTCAGCGCTTCTTCAGAGTGCACGCCGGGTTCCTGACGGCCGAGGACCCCGAGGCGCTGGCCGGCGCCCTCCAGCGCACCGAGCAGGAGCTGCTCCAGCAGCTCGCCGACCGTGAGAGAGCCGCGGCGGCGGCCTCGCGCTCGGACGGCCCCTTCGACCAGCTGCTCCAGGACCACGGCGTGCGGGGCATCGCCTGGCGCGCCGCACAGCTGCCGACGGATCAGCACCGGGACAAGGTCGCGGAATGGCTGGACATGCTCCTGGAGAGCGTCAAGCGGCCCGAGTCGTGACCCGGGGGAGAACAGTGGGCATCGGAAAGGACATGCGCCGCCTGTGCGGCGAGCTGGTCAGCGAGATCTCGCTCCCGGCACCGGCGGAGCCCGCCGACCTCTACGCCGCGCTGTGCGGCGCCATGAGCAGACGCCGCGGCCGTCCGGTGCAGTTCCGTATGGCCGCCTTCCCACCCGGCACCGCCAGTGGGCTCTGGCTCGACATGGCGGACCAGGACCTCGTGGTCATCGAGGAACGCACCGCGCCCGACCACCAGTTGGTGATCCTCGGCCATGAGCTGTGGCACATGAAGGCCGGACACTGCGCCCACCACGTGGAGGGCGCGGCCGTCGCCGCCCGTCTGCTGTCCGACGACGCCGATCTGGAGGCGACGGTCCTGAAGGTGGCCGCCCGGACCCGGTTCGACCTCGCGGACGAGCAGGACGCGGAGGGCTTCGGGCTGCTGCTGGCCAGCAAGTGCCGTGCGTGGCTTGCCGGTTCGGCGCAGCGCTGGCCCGTGTCACGGGACGGGGTCGCGGGCCGGATCGGGGCGTCCCTCGGGTACCGCGGGCCGCGGGGCTGAGCCGCCACGCCATGGATGACTCCGGCTACTACATACCGGCTCTCGCGATGGCGATCGCGCTCGCCATCAAGACACCCGCGTTACTGCGCTCCTGGCACGATCCGCTGCAGCGTTCCGTGTGCACGCTGATCGCCCTGTCGGGCCTGGTGTTCTTCTTCGCCGCCCCGCCGACGATCGCCGAGGTCAACCGCCTCACCGGCATCTCGAACGTCTCGGCGCCGCTCGTCTACGGCCTGCTGAGCGCCCTCAGCGCCGCCTGTCTGGTAGTGATCATCAACTGGCGCGGCGGTCCGCCCGAGGCGACCCGGCGGGCCACCCGCCGCTGGATCACCGGGTACGGCATGGTGATCGTGGCGCTGGTCGTGCTCTTCGTCCTCGGGGACGCGCCGGTGGAACGGCTGCGGGACCTCGACACGTACTACGCCAACACGCCGTTCATCCGCGAGATGATCGTGCTCTACCTCGTGTCGCTCACCGTCGCGGGCGTCGCGATGGACGTCATGTGCTGGCGCTGGGCGCTTCAGGTACGCGGCTGGCTGCGGGCCGGGCTGCTGGTCATCGCGCTCGGCTTCCTGTGCAACATCCCCTACTCCGTCACCAAGTTCATTGCGGTGATCGCCCGGTGGAACGGCCAGGACCTGGACGACCTGAGCACCTATGTGGCGCCCGCGATGGCCTCCGCCGGAATGCAGCTCAACGCGCTCGGCTTCTGCCTTCCACCGGCCGGCCAGCGCATCGGGGACCTCTGGAGCATCTGGTCCACCTATCGCCGACTCGGGCCGCTGTGGCACGAGTTGCGGCCCCTTGCGCCGCCCAAGGACCGTGCCGTACGGATCTCGTGGTGGTCGCCCGCCGAACTCCAAGTGACCCAGCGGGAGTCCGACATCCATGACGGCATGCTCGCCCTGTACCCGTACTTCGACGCGGAGATCCGGGCGGGCGCCTACGAAGCTGCCGTGGCCGCGGGCTCCGATCCCGTCCAGGCGCGGGCGGAGGCCGACGCGGCGATGGTGACGGCGGCGGTACGAGCGAGGGCCGCCGACCCGGAGGGCAGGGTCATCAGCTCGGCGACAGCGGACGACGCGCCACCCGCGTCCGCCGAAGCACCCCGCGATCTGGTGCGGATGTCCCTGGCCCTGCGTCAGTCCCCCGTCGTCGCGACCGCCGCTTCCTTCTCGGTCAGCGGAGGTCCGCTCAACCGGGGCTTCTTCCGGCCGAGATAGACCAGGGCGAGCATGTCGGGCCGGAACAGCCGGGTCGGGTCCTTTTCCATGCTCATCACGTCCAGCAGGATCTGCATGGCGCGGGGATTGCGCGAGCCGGCGTCGGCGGCTTTGTCGACGAAGGCGGCGAGGGTCTTCTCCAGCCGGGTGGGCGGCTGCTCGCTGGCGCCCGGCCGGAACACGTCCTGACCCACGGCCAGGCTCCACGCGTTGTCGACGGGCCGGGCCGCGGCCTTCTGGATGCGCCGTGCCGCGCCGGGTGCGGTGAGTTCCTGCTCGCGCAGGACACCGCGCAGAGCGAGGACGCTCTGGGCTGACGCGGTCATTCCGTGCCCGTAGACGGGGTTGTAGCCGGCGACGGCGTCACCGAGGACGGCGAAACCTTCGGGCCAGCGGGCCGCCTTCTCGTAGTAGCGGCGCTTGTTGGCTGTGCTACGGGTGGTGACGACGTCGGTCTCGGGTTCGGCCCTGGTGAGGAGTTCGCCGATGATGGGGTGGGCCAGCTTCAGGGCGAAGGGCAGGAACTCGTCGTTGCTGCTGGTGGGTTGTCCGCCGCGGCTGCCGGACAGGGTCACCAGCCATCGGCCGCCTTCGACCGGAACGATGACGCCGCCCCGCCCCGGGTCGGCTTGGGACTCGGCCTGGACGTTGACGACCGGGTAGTCGACGGCGCCGTTCGGCGGCCGGTAGATCCGGCTGGCGTAGCCGATTCCGGCGTCGACCGTGCGCTCCTGGACAGGTGGCAGGCCCAGGTCCCCCAGCCAGTGGGGAGCGCGGCTGGCGCGCCCGCTCGCGTCGATGACCAGGTCGGCGGGCAGGGTGCGCTCCGAGTCCGACTCGCGTATGCGCACTCCTGTCACACGGTCCGCGCTGCCTTCCAGGCCCAGCAGTTGGGTCTGTTGCAGCAGGGTGATCCGCCGGTCCGGCAGCACGTCGGCGCGGATCACGGCATCGAGCAGATCACGGGTGCCCACGAGGAGGCTGTGCCGGGCATGGGTGAACCGCCGGAACCACTGACCCGACGGAGCCCGGGACACCAGGTCGGTCGTGACGCGGGCTCTGCGGGCGCCGCGGTCGACGAGTCGGCCGCTGACGCCCGGCAGGATCTCCTCGAGTGCCTTGACGCCGCCGGACCAGAACAGATGAGCGTGGCGGGCCTGCGGCAGTCCCTTGCGTGGCTGGGGCCCGTCCGGCAGCAGGTCGCGTTCGACGATGGTGACGTCGGCGTGCTCCGCGAGTACGGCGGCGGCGAGCATGCCCGTCATTCCCCCTCCGACCACAACTGCGGTGCGACGAGGGGCAGTTCTGTCAGACAAGTCGGACACTCCTTCTGTGGCTCCCGATACCTGTTGATGTGTGCTGCTCCCGAAGTCAGCCATGGTCGGCGGCCGCTCGCTGGGTGGACTGCCGTCGGGCTTCCGCCACGATCGGGGACGATGCCAACGCCTGTGCGAGGCGCACCATCTGATGGGGCGTCGATGTCGACCGCAGCGTTCCCACGTTCGATGGCATGCCCGCGCTGCCCCTGCGCAACGCCTGCACACGGGCCGCCGCGAGCATCGCCGCTTCGGCCACCACCTCGGCCTGGTCGGCGGCGAGGGTCGCGAGGGCTTTGTCGTACGCCGTCGCCCGCACCTGGTCGTCGAGGTAGGGCGAGCAGGCGAGGACGCCGTCCCAGATGGAGATCTCCTGGCGTGCCAGGCGCCTCACCGGGGGATCCCACCAGCGGATGACCCCCGTGGCCGGTGCACGCAGCGTGCGCAGTTCCGCCGACAGGGGCAACAGCCGCCGATAGCGCCTCCAGGCGCGGGCGTTGTTCACCAGAGGAGGCCCGATCCGGGGCAGGGCGAAGCCGCAGGCACAGGTGATACCGGCCAGCATGACCAGCGGAGGCGAGACGACGGTGGACAGGACGTCCCAGTCCCTCCCCAGCCAACGGGCAGCCATCGCCGCGTACTTCACGCATTGATAGCACCCGTCGAAGAACAGGCCGATGACGATCAGCGTCAGCCCGCGGCGGATCATGCCGCGTACCTCCCGCAGCCATCGCAAGCTCATGACCAGGAGGGCGACGGTGGCAGCCGTGTGCGCGACGAGATACAGGACGATCATCTCGCGCATGTAGGGCGTGTTGGCGTAGTACGTGTCCAGGTCACGGGCGCGTTCCACGGGAACGTCGGCCAGGGCGAACAGGACCCAGATGCCCGCGATGACCAGCCCGTAGACGCCCATCACGAGCAGGGAGGCACGCCGCCTCCGCTCCGGTGATCCGCCCTCCCAGTTGATCATCAGGACCAGGTAGCCCGCGCTCAGTGCGGTCAGGCCCGCGTACACCAGTGGAGCGCTGAAGTTGGCGACGCCGGTGACGTCGTTGACGAAGCGGATGGTGGGCGGGGCGGACAGGATGCAGACGAGCGAGCCGATCAGCAGGATCAGACCGGTCGACGCCACCAGAGGGTCACGCCACAGCGGCCTTCCGGCCGAGAGCTTCAGCACGGCGGCCAGCAGGAGAAGGAGGCCGGGGATGTAGAAAACTATGCCGCTGCTCACCGTATGGGGGTTCTTTCGTCGTCTGCGGCTGGGGTGGCCGCAGCGGCGGCCCGGGCTGCCGCCACGATGCGGGACGTTCGCAGGGCGTGCGCGATACCGATCAAGGACGAGCGTGTCACGGGGAGTTCGGCGTTCGCGGCGTTCTCGGCGTGCCCGGCGTACTCGCCGTTCTCCGTGTGCTCCAAGAGACCCGCTGGTGCGAGCGGTCCGGCACGCCGGCAGGCGTGCACAGCCGCGGCGATCATCGCCGCGTGGCCGATGTGGACGGCAGTGCCGGCGCTGTGGCCCGCGGCACGGGCCGCTGTGTGCGCGCGTGAGCGGACGTGGTCATCGAGGTGGGGACGGATCAGTCGCAGCCCGTCCTCGATTCCGGCCTCGCGCCGGGTGAGGTGGATGAACGGCGACGAGTACCAGGCAATGGGACCGGCGAGCGGACTGCCGGGACGGATGCCGCCGAGTTCCCGCCACAGCGGGCCGAGCCGCCGCCATGTCGTCACGGCACGCCAGACGGCGGTCGCCCACGGGCCGAGGAGCGGCAGGGTGAAGCCGGCGGTGGCGGCGGCAGCCGCCAGGCCCACGAGGCGGGGCGCGAGAATCGTGCTCAGCATGTCCCAGTCCCGGCCGGTCCACCGCGCGATCACCGCGGTGAGCTTGAGGCCGCTGAAGGAAATGTTGAGCAGCCAGCCGAGGACGAGCAGCCACAGTCCGGCGCGAAGCCAGCCGTGGACCTCCCGCGCCCAGCGCCGGCACAGAACGGTGGCCGCGACGGCGGCCGTCATATGGCCGAGCAGATACAGCACGACCATCGGCCCGATCCACGGCGTCGTGGCGTAGTGCGTGTCGAAGTCGGTGATCCGCTCGCTGGGTGCCTCACCCAGCACGAACAGGGTGATCAGTACGGCGATCAGGACGGCATAGCCGACCGTCCAGCGCCGGGTGAGCCGGCGCACGTACGCGTCGGGCCCGCCACGCCAGTGGATGATCAGCAGCAGGCAGCTGGCGCTGTAGGCGCTCACCGTCGCGTACACCAGCGCGGCGGAGAAGTTCGCGATGCCCGTCGCTTCGTTGATCCCTGCGACGGTGTGGGGAGCGGCGAGGAAGAAGCCCGCGCCGCCCAGGAAGATCACCCAGCAGACGGCTCGGATCAATGGGTCGCGCCGTGAATTGAGCAGGCCGGGCAGCTTCAGGCCCAGTCCCGCCCAGCAGACGAATGCGGGTATGTAGTAGTACGCGGAGGCGTCCATGCTCAGACCTGTGGCCGGCGGCTGCCCAGTGACGCACCGATCCGTCCCGCGATCTGGGCACGGTCCGTGTTCTCCGGCTTGCCCTCCAGCCAGACCCGGAAATGGGTCACCGCTTTCAACGCGAAGGTCTCGGCGTCCTGCTCGACCTGTTCGTCGAACACGGACCGGGCGGCCACCCGCACGACGGTCGGCTGGAGATGACGGAGATCGGCCCGCTGGTCCAGCATCCGGGCCGCCACCGTGGCGCCGGCGATGTGGTGGCCGCAGTCGCCCTTGATCATGTGCCAGATCTCGTGGAAGAGGATCGCGAGCTGGTGCAGTGCCGTCGCGCGCTGATCGACGAGAATGAGGTCCTCGTCCGGCAGATCGAGCCACAGGCCGGTCGCCGTCCGGTGCGGGAACTCCTCTTTGAGGAGCACGACCTTGCGTCCCCGGATCTCGCTGAGGACTTCGATCAGCGCGGCGAACAGTTCATCGGGGTCCGTGGGAATGGTCAGTTCCCGTCCGCCGGCCCGCAGTTCGCCGGTCAGACGGTCGATGAATTGACGCATCTCCTTCTCGGCCTGGAATTCTCCGACCAGCCGCGTGACAAGGCGACGCATCGACTGACTACTCCTCACATGCCGGACTCCGACCGGCAAATATTCCAGACGTCCGGGCCCACTGCCAGGCCTACCAGGTTTCCGGACCCTCAACCCCCTTGTCGCGCTCTCGGCGCCGAAGGATCGTGTCGATCCAGTCGGCGACCAACTCCTGTTCCGCGTCGCTCAGTTCGGCGGCCCGGTGGGCGATCCGGCGCAGCCCGTGCGCGTGCCGCAGCCTGGCCAGCGGATCCTCGCCGGCAGCCTCGCGCAACTCGGCCAGTACGGGCTGGAGGGCGTCGTCGAGAGCGGAGGCGGGCTCGGCGGACAACCAGCCGTTGGGGGCGCCGAAGAAGAACTCCTCGATCCCGGCCTGGGTGGCCGCCAGTGGACCACCGGAGCGGACCGCCCGCGGCTCCGCCCCCTCTTCTCCCTGCGTCTTCTTCCGGCTGTTGACGAGGTTCGACAGGGAGGCCCGGGACGCGCCGAAGGAGGCGGCGATCTCCCCGTACGAGTGCCGGTGCCCGTCGTCGCGGCGTCGCGTTTCCCGCAGATGCTCGAAGCGGCGGATGATCCGGTCGGTGATGTCCTCCGCGGGGGGCTCCTTGCCGTCCAGGAGTGTCGCGATGACGTCCCGGGGGACGCCGCTGTCGACCGAGAGCCGTTCCACGTCGAGCACGTCATCACGGCTCTGCCCCTCCTTGAGGAGGGCGTCGAGCTGGCTCAGGGTCTCGGCGAGCGCACTGAGCGGATCTCTCACCGGCACGTCTCCTGAAGTCAGGTGGGTGGGGCGAACTACGAGTTGATGTTCCGCACGATAGCCGCTGCCAGGCCAGCCGACCACCGAGAAGACACGGCAATAGTCACTGGCGGCTACTCCAGTTGACATCTCTCCCGATGGGTTGCAGGATCATGACACGGCGTGAGGACCGGTCTTCGCGCCGCGGTGACGGCTGAATCGCCGTCACCCGGGCGCGAGGCTCGTGTGTGCCCCGGCGGGGGAGGGTGCACCGAGCGCCGTGGTCCGCGGCCGCGCACCGTTCAGGTGTGCGCGGCCGCGGACCGATTGTCAGTGGTGGACGGCAAGCTGGACCCAGCGCCACCGCTGTGCGACGGCGCGTGAACGCAGAGCCGAGCCGAACCGGGAGAGTCGTCCGATGCCGACCGCCGTACTGACCGATCACGAACGCACCGCCGTGCAGGCCTATCTGCGCCTGTTGCACACGGTACGAGCCGCGCTGGACGGCCCGCCCGGCACGGCGCCCCGCCCCGTCGTCGTACCGCCCGCCGCCCTCGCGGAGGCCGAGCGTGCGCTGGAGGCGGCAGGCCTCGCGGGCAACGAGGAGGCGTTCTTCCGCCTGCTGCACGCCTGGAGCCCTCAGCCGTGACGATCCCCGGCCGGGCGCCGAGCAGAAACGGGATCAGTCAGCGTGGTGCGCGACGCTCACCGCGGTCGCCACAAGCCCCTGGCCCACCGTCCAGCGCCCGTCGAAGTGGTCGACGCGGTGGCCGTCCACCACCGGGCCCGGCACCAGGAGCCGGGCGCGGAAGACACCCGACGTGGTGTGCCCGGAGGTCAGGCCGATCTCTATGTCCGCCTCCGTGAAGTCCAGCCACTTGCCGGTGAGGGGGAACCACGCCTTGTAGACCGACTCCTTGGCGCTGAACAGGAGTCGGTCCCAGTGGACCGCGGGATGGTCGGCGGCGAGCTCGCGCAGCCGGCTGCCCTCGGCGGGCAGGGACACGGCGGGCAACACGTCGTCCGGGAGCGGCAGATGGGGCTCCGCGTCGATGCCGAGGGAGGCCAGGTCGGTGGCGCGGGCCAGCGCCGCGGCGGCGTAGCCCTCGCAGTGCGTCATGCTGCCGATCAGTCCGGCGGGCCACTGCGGTGCCCCGCGGTCACCGGTCAGTACGGCCTGCGGGGAAACGCCGAGCTTGTCCATCGCACGCCGGGCACACGTGCGTACGACGGTGAACTCGCGGCGCCGCTTCTCCACGGCCCGCGCGATCAGCGCCTGCTCCTCGGGATAGAGCGTCGCGCCCGCGGCCGGCTCGTCGCCGTGTGCCTCCACGGCCACGACCGAGTCCGGGAGCAACTCCTCGATCACTGGATCCGACCTCCATCGGCAGAATGCGAGGCAGCGTACCCAGGGGTGCCGGCCCCCGGGGTGAGCAGGGCGCCGCACCGCAGCGAAAGGCCCTACCAGGACGGGACGTAATCCGTAACACGGACGTAGCAGCGATCATGTCCCGGAACCCCTATGATCGGCCCTACACAACCGCGCGCTCACCGTTTCCGAACGGCGGTTTTGTGTACCTCCAAATTCCTTGGCCGGGCTCGGCCTGCTTCGCCGTGCCCGCTAACCATGAAAGGCGGCCTGAATGGCCTCTCGCGTACGCGTCTGGCTCAACCGCACGTACGCGGAGAACGTGTTCTTCATGGATCAGCTGCGGGAGAATCCCAGCGGCCGTCCGGTCGAGATCCATGCGACGCACGGCGACCCCGACTCCCCCATCCTGGCCGCCGCCGACACGGCGGCACTGGAACCGGAGGGGCTGTCCCCGGCCGCGTACGTCGAGTACGCCCTCGATCAGTGCGCCCGGCACTCGATCGACGTGTTCGTTCCGGTGCTGCACCAGGCGGCGGTCGCCGCGCACCGCGAGGAGTTCGCCGCGGTCGGTACGGCCCTGCTGGCGCCGCCCCCCGAGGCCGTGGCGACCTTCCACGACAAGGTGACGGCGTACGAGGCTGTGCAGGCGCTGGGGGTGCCGGTGCCGCCATGGTGGCGGGTGCGTACCGAGGACGAACTCGTCGCGGCGGTCGACGCCTTGGAGGCGGACGGCCACAAGGCCTGCTTCAAGCCGGCGGCGGGGGCGGGCGGAGTCGGCTTCCGCATCATCACGCGCGCCCCCTTCTCACTCATGCACCTGGGCGGCTTCCCCAGCCCGTATGTGCCGCTGAACCTCGTCGTCGACGCCCTGCGCCAGGCCGACGGACCCGTCGACTGGCTGGTGATGCCGCGTCTGGGGGAGCCGGAGGTGTCCGTCGACTGTCTGACGGGGCCGGACGGGCGGGTGCGGATGGCGGTGGGCCGGACCAAGAACGGCCGTCGGCGCGGCTTCACGCTGCAGCCGTCCTTCATCGAGCCGGCGCGGCACATCGCCCGGGCCTTCTCTCTGCACTACCTCACGAACGTGCAGTTCCGTATGTACGGGGACCAGCCGGTGCTCCTGGACGTCAACACGCGCCCGGCCGGCGGTCTGCACCAGCTCTCCCAGTGCGGCCTCAACGCCCCATGGGCGGCGGTGCGGTTGGCGCTCGGCGAGGACCCGGGCGAGCTGGTTCCGCCGTTCCTGGGCCGGGACTACGCGGTGGTCGCGGGACCTCGCCCGGTGCGTGCGGTGTCGGTACCGCAGCCGCAGCCGCATCTGGACGAACGCCGGCCCACTCCCCTGCCGGCCGTCCCCGCCCCCGACGGGGGTCCCTCCCCTCATGGGGGTCACCCCGCTCGAGCGACGTCGAGAGTGGGTCAGGAGCCGAGAGTGGGGGAGGAGCCGGCCGCCACTCCCACCCCCGCCTGATCGCTCTCGCCCGGACCGTCGTCGTGCCCGGTCAGTCGACCGGGTACCCCCATTCACGCGCCAACTCGACCAGTCGCGGCGGCAGTTCGGCCTGCGGGTCGGCCGGGCGGGCGGACTGGATGCGGCCCGACTTGATGGTCTCGCTCCAGTCGCCGAGCTGGGGGCGGAAGGTGCCGTGGTCCTTCTTGCCGTACTCGAGCATCCCCGGCTCCCAGGGGACCTTGAGGTAGTCGCACAGGCCCCGGGTGACGGCCTCGGGGTCCGCGGTGAGCTCCTCGTACGTGATCACATGGGCGCCGGTGAGCTTCTGGCGGGCATCGTCCAGCTTCTCGCTGTAGTCGAGGACCTCGCGGCGGATCTGTTCATGGTCCGGCTCGGCGCGACGATTGGTGAGGGAGGTGACGACCGCGCCCGGGTGCCGGAGCAGGACGATGTAGCGGGCGTCGGGCCAACATCGTTGCAGCCGGGGCCAGATGAGGGTGTTCGGCGGGGTCTTGTCGACGATGATCTCCTTGCCGCTGCGGGTGAGCTCCAGATGGAGCACGCGGTCCCACAGGACGTGTTCCAGCTCGTCCTTGTCCAGCTCCAGCGCCTGCATGGCGTCGGCCGTGAAGTCACGGGCCAGGTGGACGTGGAGGGTGCGCAGATGCATCTCGTGCGGGGCGCGGATCCGGGAGTGGCTGTTCAGCAGGACGCGCAGCAGGGTCGAGCCGGAGCGCACCGAGGACAGGACGAAGACCGGGGAGTCGACCAGGCGTGGGGCGGGCGGGGCGACGTACGCACCCTTCGGGGTCCGCTGCGCGGGCATGGCGTCGAGGCTCCGGCGGGGCGGGCTCACCGCCTGGGCCATCAGTCTGCCGCGGCGCTTCAGGCCCTTGCGGATCGCCGAGATACGTGGGTCCCGCACGGTGACACCCCTCTTTTTCTCTTACCTTCGCCTTGCCGCGCCATCCCAGGGGTACCGGGCGAACTCCAGGTGTCGTACAGGCAACAGGCCGTGGTCACGGCGGGCCGAAAACCCGCCGTGACCAGGCCTCTTACCCGTTTCTTAATTCTTGATGGAAAACGGGGTCAGTCGTTCCGCCGGGACAGCCGCAGGGTCTGCACCTCGAAGGGGCGCAGCGTCACCGCGACTCCGCCGCCGTCCACGTCCGCCTCGGCGAGGGGCCTCTCCAGGAGGTCGGTGACCTGGGCTCCGGCCAGGGGGAAGCCGGTGCGCAGGGTGCCCTGGGCCCGTCCGCCACGGGACTCGTAGAGGCGTACGACGACGTCGCCCGACTCGTCGTCGGCGAGCTTGACCGCTTCGACGGTCACGCCTGCACCCTCGACGCTCACGACCGGCTCGGCCGCACCGGCCGAATCGGCCACCCGCAGCGGCAGGTTGAGCGCGTAGCCCTCCGCGACCGTGTCCTCGATGGTCGCGCCGGGCAGCAGGGCGTAGGTGAAGCGGTGCTTGCCCTGGTCGGCCTCGGGGTCGGGGATGCGCGGGGCGCGGACGAGGCTGAGGCGGACCGTGGTGGTCGTACCGCCGTCTTCGCGGACCGTGCGGGAGACGTCGTGGCCGTAGGTGGAGTCGTTGATGACCGCGACGCCGTAGCCGGGCTCGCCGATGTGCACCCAGCGGTGGTTGCAGACCTCGAAGCGGGCCGACTCCCAGCTGGTGTTGGTGTGCGTGGGGCGCTGGATGTGGCCGAACTGGATCTCGGCGGAGGAGTGCGCGGCCCTGATGTCCACCGGGAAGGCGGCCTTGAGGATCTTCTCCGTCTCGTGCCAGTCGATCTCCGTCTCGATGTCGATACGGGGGCTGCCCGCGCGGACGGTGATGGTCTGCGTGATGCGTGAGCCCTTGCCGAAGGCGCGCTCGACGCGGATCGCGCCGAGGAGCGGGTCCTCCTCGACGACCGTGACGGCCTCTGCGTCGAGCAGGTCCGTGTAGCGGTTCTTGTAGTGCTTGTCGATGTCCCAGGCGTCCCAGTAGTTCGGGAGGTCGGTGTGAAGCCGGAGCAGATTGCCCTCGCCTGCGAGGATTTCACGGTCGGCCCGCAGGTCGCGTACGGAGGACAGGGTGCCGTCTTCGGCGACCTCGACGCGTACGAGGCCGTTGTCGAGGACGCGGCCGGTGACCGTGACCGGCTGCGGGGGTTCGCCCGATCCGAGCGGCGCGCTTCCGTTGGCGGGGACCTCTGTGTACATCGGTACGCCGACCGAGGTGCGCACGACCTCGGCGCGGTCGCAGGGGCTCGTGTTGAACACCCGCGTCTCTCCCGAGCCGAGCGCCGCCACGGCCTCGGCGGTGAGGGCCTGGACCTCCTGGGCGACCCGTGCGTACTCCGCCTCCGCCTCCCGGTGTACCCAGGCGATCGACGAGCCCGGCAGGATGTCGTGGAACTGGTGCAGCAGGACCGTCTTCCAGAGGCGGTCGAGCTTTTCGTACGGGTACGAGTAGCCCGGCGCGTTCAGGGCGGCGGTGGTCGCCCACAACTCGGCCTCGCGCAGGAGGTGTTCGCTGCGCCGGTTGCCCTGCTTGGTGCGGGCCTGGGACGTGTAGGTGGCGCGGTG
Source organism: Streptomyces sp. NPDC048825 (assembly GCF_043198355.1). Lineage (NCBI taxonomy): Bacteria > Bacillati > Actinomycetota > Actinomycetes > Kitasatosporales > Streptomycetaceae > Streptomyces > Streptomyces sp. NPDC048825. Next base: position 222,895 of record NZ_JBICUR010000008.1, on the reverse strand, counting down.
CAGCTCCAGGTAGAGCTCGCCGACCCAGACGGGGGCGTCGGGGTACTCCTCGCGGGCGTCCGCGAAGAACTTGTCGGGGTGCTCCACGACGACCTTCGGCGAACCCTCCAGGTCCGCGAGCCGCCGGGCTCGTTCCATGATCTCGCGGGTGGGGCCGCCGCCGCCGTCGCCCCAGCCGAAGGGCGCGAGGGAGCGCGTACCGCCGCCCTTCTCCTGGTAGTTACGCACGGCGCGGGCCATCTCCTCGCCGCTGAACCGGGCGTTGTAGGTGTCGACCGGCGGGAAGTGGGTGAAGATGCGGGTGCCGTCGATGCCCTCCCACCAGAAGGTGTGGTGGGGGAACTTGTTCGTCTGGTTCCAGGAGATCTTCTGGGTCAGGAACCAGTCGTTGCCCGCGAGCTTGGCGAGCTGCGGATAGGCGGCGGTGTAGCCGAAGGAGTCCGGCAGCCACACGCCCTTGGTCTCCACGCCGAAGTGCTCCATGAAGAACTTCTTGCCGTGGACGAGCTGGCGGGCGATCGCCTCGCCGCCGGGCAGGTTTCCGTCGGCCTCGACCCACATGCCGCCGACCGGGGCCCACTGGCCCTTCTCGACGGACTTCTTGATCCGCTCCCACACCTGCGGGTAGTTGTCGCGCACCCACTCGTACTGCTGGGCCTGCGAGCAGGCGAAGATGAAGTCCTCGTACTCGTCGGCCAGTGCCGTGACGTTCGAGAAGGTGCGGGACGTCTTGCGCTTGGTCTCGCGGATGGGCCACAGCCAGGCGGAGTCGATGTGCGCGTGGCCGACGCCGGAGACAGTGTGGGCGCTGGCGTGCGCGGGCCTGGCCAGGGCGGGGGCGAGCACTTCGCGGACCGCGGCGGCACTGCCGGAGACGTCGTCCAGGTCCACGGTGTCCATGGCCCGGTCCAGGGTGTGCAGGATCTCGTGGCGGCGCGGGTCGTGCTCTTCGAGGTGGACCATCAGTTCGCGCAGCACCTGGAGGTCCAGGTCGAGATGGAACACGTCCTCGTCGAGGACGGCGAGGTCGGCGCGCTGGAAGGTGTAGATCGGCTTGTCGCCGGCGGTCAGCACATCGCCCATGGCGGTCGGGCGCGAGAAGTTGTCGGCGAGGATGTCCGGGTTGGAGGCGGCCTCGACGAGGTAGTGGATCTCCTCGCCGCCCGCTGCCGGGTTGCCGATGGGCACGTACTGGTTGAGCGGGTTGACGGCCTTGAGCGGCGTGCCGTCGGCGAGGTGGACGAGCGCCTCGGCCTGGTTGCCGGGCCAGTCACCGATGAACCCGAGGTCGATGACGGCCTCGACGCGCTTGCCGGCCCACTCGGCGGGAACCTGCCCACGCATCCGGAACCAGGTCGTCCCCCACGGCGGGCCCCAGGGGGTGTCCATCGCGAAGGGCGCGTACGAGGCCGACGCCGCCTCCTCGAAGGGGACGGGCTCCCCCGGCGCCTGCCAGGCCTCGACCTCGAAGGGCACGGAGGCGGCGTAGATCGCGGTCTTGATGCGCTGGTCGTGGACGCGCTGGACACGCTCCTCGATCCGGCGGCGTTCGTCATGCATGTGCGGGTCTCCTCGGGGGGCTCTGCTTCAGGCCTCAGGGCTCTACCCAAGGCTCGAGATCTCTACTTCAGGTACGCGAGGCCGGGATGGGCGGCGGTGTAGCCCTCGACGAGACGACGGGCGACGTTCACGGAGTCGACCAGCGGGTGCAGGGCGAAGGCCTTCACCGCGGTCGTACGGGAGCCGGACTCGGCCGCGACGAGCACCTCCCGCTCGACCGCCTTCACCGCGCACACCAGACCGGTCGCGTGGTCCGGGAGCGGGTCGACGGCGACGGGGTGCGCGCCATTGGCGTCGACCAGGCAGGGCACCTCGATGACGGCGTCCGTGTCCAGCGCGGACAGCGTGCCCTGGTTCCGGACGTTGAGGATCAAAGTGGTGCGCTCGTCGCGGGCGATGGCCCGCATCAGGGCGAGGGCCACCTTCTCGTAGCCGCCCGAGAGGTCGTCGGCGTCGCGCTCGCCGGCGCCCGCCGCGTCCCGGTTCTCGGACATGTACGTGGCTTCCCGCTCGGCCCGGGTGCTGTCCCAGGTCTTGAGGGCTTCGGCGTCGGGGCGCTTCATCGCTTCGTAGAAACCGGCCTGCTGGTCGCGCAGGAAGGCGCCGCGGGTCTTCTCGGCGTCCTGGTAGGCGCGTACGGCTTCCCGGTTGAAGTAGTAGTAGTGCAGGTACTCGTTCGGGATCGCGCCCAATGAGCGGAGCCACTCGGTGCCGAAGAGCTTGCCCTCCTCGAAGGAGCCGAGCAGATCCGGGTCGGCGAGCAGTCGCGGCAGCTCGTCGCGTCCGGCGACGCGCAGGCCGCGGACCCAGCCGAGGTGGTTGAGGCCGACGTAGTCGATCCACGCCTCACGCGGATTCGCGACGCCGAGAACGCGGGCGATACGGCGGCCGAGACCGACCGGCGAGTCGCAGATGCCGATCACGCGGTTGCCGAGATGCCGGGACATGGCCTCGGTGACAAGGCCTGCCGGGTTGGTGAAGTTGATCACCCAGGCGTCGGGGGCGAGCCGGGCCACGCGCCGCGCGATGTCGACGGCGACGGGCACCGTCCGCAGTCCGTACGCGATACCGCCCGCGCCGACCGTCTCCTGGCCGAGGACGCCCTGATCGAGGGCGACCCGCTCGTCGGCCGCGCGGCCCTCGAGGCCGCCGACCCGGATCGCGGAGAAGACGAAGTCGGCGCCACGCAGCGCCTCGTCGAGGTCGGTGGTGGCGGTCACGGCGGGCGCACCCGGGACCCCGGCCGCCTGCTCGGCGAGCACGCGGGCGACGGCCGAGAGCCGCCCCGCGTCCAGGTCGTGCAGCACGACGTCGGTGACGCGGCCCTCGGCGCGGTCCCCGAGGAGCGCCCCGTACACGAGTGGCACGCGGAATCCGCCGCCACCCAGAATCGTCAGCTTCACGCAACAACCCTTTCCACGTTCATGTCCGCACCACACGGCTCATGTCTGCACCACGCGTACGCCCGCCTCCTCCAGTGCGGAACTGGTTCCGGCGTCCACCGGCCCGTTGGTCACGACCACGTCGAGGTCCTCGGGTCCGCAGACCTTCGCCATCCCCGTACCCGGGAACTTGGCCCGGTCCGCGAGCAGCACCACCTTGTCGGCCGCCGCGATCATGGCGCGCTTCACCGGGACCTCGACGACCGTCGTGTCCATCACCTGCCCACCGGGGCGCACTCCACTGGTGCCCAGGAAGAGCCAGTCCGCGCGCAGCTGGCGCAGGTTGTCCTCGGTGAGGAAGCCGACCAGGGAGCGGTACTCGCGGCGGACCATGCCGCCGAGCAGCACCAGTTCGATGCCCTCGTCGTCCACGAGCTCCTCGTAGACCACCAGGTTGCTGGTGATCACGGTGATCCGCCGTCCGTGCAGCTGCCGGGCCAGGCGGTATGCGGTGGTGCCGATGTCAAGCAGCACGGACTGGCCGTCCTCGATCATCGCCGCGGCCCGCTCGGCGATGGCATCCTTCTCGGGTACGCGCATCTCCGCGACCTCGGCGAAGGGCTGGTCGCCCTCCTCGGCGACGGCCCCGCCGTGCACCCGTGTGAGCAGTCCGTCCTCTTCGAGTTTGACCAAGTCACGGCGGATGGTGGCGGGGCTCACGCCCAGCTGTTCCGAGAGGTCGGTCACGGCGGCGGGCCCGCCGGAGCGCAGGGACCGCAGGATGAGTTGGTGTCGTCGTTCTGCCAGCACGCCGTGAACAGTACTCGTCATCTTCAATCATTTCCATGCTTGCTTCTGCTCGACTATTGCCAAATTGGCCGGAAGCGCGCACGATCCTGTGCACATTGAAGACTTTTGACGAGAGGAAGCACGCGTGGGTGACGAACGGCCCGATGTCCTGCTGACCGGGCTGCTCTTCTACGACCTCGTCCTGACCGGTCTGGGCAAGCCTCCGACTCCCGGCGAGGAGATCTGGACCGCAGGGATGGGCGCCGGTCCGGGCGGGATCGCGAACCTGGCCGTGGCGGCGGCCCGGTATGGCCTGAACACGACCCTGGCCACGGTCTTCGGGGACGACTACTACGGCGCGTACTGCCGTGATGTCCTCGCGGACCAGGAGCACGTCGATCTCTCGCTTTCCCGTACGGCGGCCGGCTGGCACACCCCGGTCACCGTCGCGCTGGCCCATGGCCATGACCGGGCCCTGGTCACCCACGGCCAGGAACCCCCGTACTCGCAGGACGCCCTGATGGGCGACCCGCCCGCCGCGCGCACCGCCCTCGTGCACATCGAGGCCGAGCCCCGCGCCTGGATCGCCAAGGCGGCGGCGAACGGCACGCACATCTACGCGGACGTCGGCTGGGACCCCACCCAGCAGTGGTCCTCCGACCTCCTCGACCAGCTCGCCCTGTGCCATGCCTTCCTGCCCAACGACACCGAGGCGATGGCCTACACCCGCACCGGCACCGCTGCCGCCGCGCTCGGCAAGCTCTCCGAGCTGGTGCCGGTGGCCGTGGTCACGCGGGGCCGCGAGGGTGCGGTCGCCGTCGACCAGACCACGGGTGAGTACGCCGATGTCCCCGCCCTCGACGTCGACGTCCTGGACGCGACGGGCGCCGGAGACGTCTTCGGCGCCAGTTTCGTCGCGGCCTCCCTCGGCGGCTGGCCCCTCGAGGAGCGGCTGCGTTTCGCGGTGCTGGCCGCCGGACTCTCCGTACGCCATCACGGCGGAGCCCTGGCCGCGCCCGGCTGGTACGGGATCCACGAGTGGTGGCAGACCGTCGAGGACCCGGAACTGCGGCGTGCGTACGGCTTCCTGGCCGACCGCCTGCCCACGGACCCGGGCCCTCCCCTCCCCCATGCCCCGGTGACCCCGCCCGTCCCCACACGGCAGTACTGAAATCCCCCCACGCGAACGAACACATGCGAAAGGCGGTGGGAGCTGTGCGGCTCTCACGAAGGGGCCTGCTCCGCGCCGGGCTGGCCGGCACGGCCGCCACGGCGCTCGGCGGCCTGGCCACGGGCTGCTCCGTTCCGACCGGTTCGACCGGCCGGAACATGGTCCTGTGGTACTGGAGCGGCGGCCTGAGCGAGACCGTCGTCAAGCAGGCCCGGGCCCGTTACGACAGCGCCGTGAACCTCAAGGCGACCCAGATCGGCGGCTACTACCGGTCCAAGCTGCTCACCACGATGACCGGCCGGGCCCACATCCCCGACATCGTGGGGCTCAAGGGCGAGGACATGGCGTCGTACCTGCCGAACGCCGACCAGTTCGTGGACCTGCGGACGCTCGGCGCGGAGAAGTACAAGCCGCAGTACCTGGACTGGAAGTGGCAGCAGGCGGTGGCCGACGACGGCAGTCTGATCGGCTTCCCCATCGATGTCGGCCCGATCGTGCACTACTACCAGCCGACCGTCTTCGAGAAGGCCGGTCTCGCGTCCGAACCCGAGGACGTGTCACGGGAGATGGACACCTGGGAGAAGTTCTTTGCAGCCGGTGAACAGCTCAAGAAGCGGATCAAGGGCGCGTATCTGCTGATCGACATCCTCAGCGTCTACGAGAACTCGGTCAACCAGGGCACCAAGCGGTACGTCGACAAGGACAAGCACTTCATCGGCGACCAGGAGCACATCCGTGCCGCCTGGGACCGGGCCGTCGAGGCCAAGCGGCGCGGGCTGCTGTCCAGCATCGTCAGCGGCACCCCTGACGCCAACTCGGCCATCGAGAACGGCCGGCTGCCCAGCCAGCTGGGTGCGTCCTGGGCGGCGGGCGACCTCAAGCTCAACCTGCCCAAGACCAAGGGCAAGTGGCGGGTCGCGAACTGTCCGGGCGGTCCCGCCAACAACGGCGGCTCGTTCCTGGCGATCACCAAGGCCTGCCGGGAGCCGAAGCGGGCCTTCGAGATCATCACGTGGATGCTCAACGCCGACAACCAGGCGCAGGGCTTCATCGACGCGGGGCTCTTCCCCTCCACGCCGGCCTCATACGAGATGGAGAAGCTGCGGGAGCCCGATCCCTTCTTCGGCAACCAGATCGTGATGGACGTCTTCGGGCCGGCGGCCCAGGAGATCCCGGTCGCCTACAACAGCCCGTACGACGTGGCCTTGGGGCAGCCCATCAAGGACGAGATGAAGAACGTCGGCGCCCTCGGGAAGAACCCCGAGAAGGCCTGGAAGGACGCCATGAGCAAATGCCGCCGGATCGCGGAGCACCTGGGGGTGAGCATCTGATGGCCACCGCACCCGTGGTCGAAAAGCCCCCCGCGGCCGTGGCGGAGCCTCCGGCCGAGCACCCGAAGAAGGGCATCCTCAGCTACTGGCGGCTGTACCTCGCGCTCTCCCCCTTCTATCTGCTCTTCCTGGTCTTCGGCCTGATACCGGTCGGCTTCTCGCTGTACCTGTCCTTCCACCGCTGGGACGGCCTCGGCTCGATGGAATGGGCGGGACTGTCGCAGTACCGCTATCTGCTGAGCGACAGTGACTTCTGGAGCTCGATCGGCAACACGCTCATCATCTGGGCGCTGGCCACCTTCCCCATGATCTTCCTGGCGATGGTCACGGCCGTGATGCTCAACTCGGCGGTCCGCTTCAGGAACCTCTACCGCTTCGCGTACTTCCTGCCGAACGTCACCTCGGTCGTGGCCGTGGCGATCATCTTCGGCTCGGTGTTCTCCACCAACTTCGGCCTGGTGAACGCCCTGTTGCAGGCGGTCGGTCTCGACCAGGTGGCCTGGCTGAACACTCCGTGGGGCATCAAGGCCGCCATCGCCACCCTGATGACCTGGCAGTGGACCGGCTACAACGCGATCATCTTCCTCGCCGGTCTCCAGACGATCCCGGGCGAGCTCTACGAGGCCGCCCGCGTCGACGGGGCCGGGCCCGTGCAGACCTTCTTCCGGATCACGCTTCCGCTGATGCGGCCCGTGCTGCTGTTCGTGCTCGTCATCTCGACGGTCACCGGACTGCAGAGCTTCTCCGAGCCTCAGGTGCTGCTGCAGACCACGGCCAACGAGTCGACGTTCTCCGGCGGCCCCGACCACGCCGGCCGGACGATGGTCCTCTATTTCTTCCAGCAGACCTTCGACAACAACGACTTCGGCTACGGCGCCGCCGTGGCGTGGGGCATCTTCCTCGTCGTCGTTCTCTTCTCGATCATCAACTGGCGCCTGGTGCAGCGCCGGGGCGAAGAATAGGCAGGCCGGTCACCATGGCAACCACCGAAGCCAGGCCCGCCGAGGCCGAGCCCGTCAAGTCCACCAAGCCCAAGCTCATCGAGGGCATCCGGCGCAGGGGCATCGCCCTCCACGCGTCCCTGATCGTCGGCGTACTGCTCTCGGCCTTCCCGTTCTACTGGGCCGTGATCATGTCGACGCACACGTCGACCGACATCTTCTCCTACCCGCCGAAGCTGCTGCCCGGCTCGCAGTTCGACGACAACATCAGCAAGCTCTTCGACAGCATCGATTTCTTCGGGTCGATGTTCAACTCGCTGCTCGTCGCCGCCTCGGTGACGTTCCTAGTGCTGTTCTTCGACTCACTGGCCGCGTTCGTCTTCGCCAAGTTCCAGTTCCCGGGACGTGGGGTGCTGTTCGCGCTGATGATGGCGATCTTCATGGTCCCGGCCCAGCTCCAGGCCATCCCCCAGTTCGTGATCATGGCGAACCTCGGCTGGATCGGCACGATGACCTCGCTGATCGTCCCGGCGGCGGCCAACGCGTTCGGCATCTTCTGGATGCGCCAGTACATGAAGAGCGCGATCCATGACGAGCTGATGGACGCCTCGAGGCTCGACGGTGCCGGTTTCATGCGCCAGTACTGGCATGTGGCGTTGCCGGTCGTCCGCCCGGGCCTCGCCTTCCTCGGCATCTTCACGTTCATGGGCCAGTGGAACGACTACGCCTGGCCGCTGATCGCCCTCACCAACCCGGACAACGTGACCCTCCAGGTCGCCCTCTCCCAGCTCAACGGCGTCCACGGCACCACGGACTACGGGATGGTCATGACCGGTGCCGTACTGGCCCTGATCCCCCTGCTCATCGTCTTCGCGATCGGTGCCAAACAGATCATCGCGGACCTCGGCAAGGGAGCCATCCGCTGATGCGCCGCGATCCCCTGATCGCGCTGCGCCCCTGGGAGTCACCCGAGGTGACCTCCTGGGGCCGGCTGCCGATGAACGCCGTGGACCGCAGGAACGACGCGCTGTCCCTGGACGGCTCATGGCACTTCCAGCTGGTGCCCGCTCCCGGCGCCAGCTCGGGTGAGTGGACGCGGATCGAGGTGCCCGGCGCCTGGACCATGCAGGACGTCGGCGACCTCCCGCAGTACACCAACTTCCGTATGCCGTGGGGCGAGTTCCCGCCGACATCGCCCACCGCCAATCCGACGGGTGTGTACGAGCGTTCCGTGGACATCCCCGCCGAGTGGGCGGGCCGGCGCATCGTGCTCCAGGTGGGCGCGGCCGAGAGCGTCCTCCTCGTCCATGTGAACGGCCATCCGGTCGGCATCTCCAAGGACTCCCATCTCGCAGCCGAGTTCGACCTGTCCGACGTCGTACGCCCCGGGGGTTCCGCCACACTGCGGCTCACCGTGATCAAGTGGTCGGACGCCTCGCACATCGAGGACCAGGACCAGTGGTGGCACGCCGGGATCACCCGGTCGGTGCTGCTGTACGCGACGGATGCGCTGCATCTCGGGGATGTGACCGTCCGGGCCCTGCGGGACGGACGGCTTCGGGTGGACTGCCAGGTGCGGAACGCGTCGGGGGCGCTGCCGGAGGGCTGGTACGTCACGGGAGCGCTGGAGGGTCATCAACTCCTCGCCCAGGACACCGAGTTCGACCGCTTGAACGCCGAGGACATGCGAGTGTCCGACTTCCTCGGCGAGGCCAGGCTGCGGACGACCGTACGGGACGTACGCCCGTGGACCGCCGAGACACCCGAACTGTACGAGCTGACGGTGCGGCTGCACCGCGCCGACGGCTCGGTGGCCGACACCTCGCACCATCGGGTCGGCTTCCGGGACGTCGAGATCCGCGGCCGGGACCTGCTGGTCAACGGCGAGCGCGTCTTCATCCGCGGCGTGAACCGGCACGACTTCCACCCGCTGACCGGACGCACGGTCACGGCGGACGACATGCGCGCGGACCTGGTCGTCATGAAGCGCTTCGGCTTCAACGCGATCCGTACCGCGCATTACCCGAACGACCCGGCCCTCCTCGACCTCGCCGACGAACTCGGCTTCTACGTCGTCGACGAGGCGAACATCGAATCCCACGACCACGCCCATGAGATCGCCGACGACCCCCGCTATCTGACCGCCTTCGTGGACCGGGTCTCGCGCATGGTGCTGCGCGACAAGAACCACCCGTCCGTCATCATCTGGTCGCTGGGCAACGAGTCGGACTACGGCGCGAACCACGACGCGGCGGCCGGCTGGGTGCGCCGGCACGACCCGACCCGTCCCCTTCAGTACGAGGGCGCGGCCAAGCTCGACTGGTCCGACGAGACCGTCGCCTCCGACATCGTCTGCCCGATGTACGCCCCGATCGAGGACTGTGTCGCACACGCGCTGTCCGGCAAGCAGACGAAGCCGCTCATCCAGTGCGAGTACTCGCACGCCATGGGCAACAGCAACGGCACACTCGCTGATCACTGGGCCGCCATCGAGTCAACGCCGGGTCTTCAGGGCGGTTTCATCTGGGAGTTCTGGGACCACGGCATCCTCCAGCGTGTGAACGACGGCAGACCGGCCGGACGCGCGGGCGTCGGCCTGTACGACAACGGTGTCGCCGCGCCCGGCCATCGCTGGGCGTACGGCGGCGACTTCGGCGAGACGATCCACGACGCGGCGTTCATCGCCGACGGCGTGGTGTTCCCGGACCGCACGCCCAAGCCGGCGATGTACGAGCACCGGGAGATCGCGGCACCGGTCCGGCTGACGTACGACCAGGGAGTACTCCTGGTCCACAACCGGCAGCACTTCCGCACTCTGGAGTGGCTGACCGCCGAGTGGCATCTCGTACGCGCGGACGGCGGCACGGAGAGCACGCCGGCCGAACTGCCCGACGTACTGCCCTGTGAGTCGGCCGCGGTGCACGTACCGTTCCCGCTTCCCGAGTCTCCCGAGGGCGAGGCCTGGCTGACGCTGCGGGTCACCACGGCGGGCGACGAGGCCTGGGCGCCGCGCGGCACGGAGGTGTGTCTGCCACAGGTCCGGCTCGGTACAGGGACCACCGCGGCGCCGGTACCGGTGGCCGGTCCGCCGGCGGAGGTGGACGAGCAGGGGCTGCTGGTCCACCCGATACTGGCCGCGCCACCCGTCCTGAGCCTGTGGCGCGCCCCCACGGACAACGACGAGATCGGCGGCATGGCGGCCCGCTGGCGCGACTGGGGTCTGGACGCGCTCGTACGCAAGGTCGTGGACGTACGCCGTGAGGGCGCCGGGGTGACCGTGGTCGCCGAGTACGCGACCGGGGGCGGGACCGTACGCCACGAGCAGCTGATCACGCCGGTTGCGGGCGGTCTGCGGATCGAGGAGACCGCCGAGCTGCCGGACACGCTGGACGATGTGGCGCGCGTCGGCACGGTCTTCGAGACGATTGCCGGGTTCGATCTCCTGGAGTGGTACGGGCAGGGCCCCTGGGAGTCCTATCCGGACCGGAGCGCGGGCGCGCCCGTCGGGCACCACTCGCTCGCCGTGGACGAGCTGCTCACGCCGTATCTGCGGCCGCAGGAGAGCGGCGGACGGCACGGCGTACGCCGGTTCGCTTTGTCGGCTCCGGACGCCACGGGACTGACCGTGGAACTCGGGGCGCCGAGCCAGGTCTCGGCCACTCGCCATCGCGCGGAGGACCTGGCCGCCGCCGCACACCACGACGAGCTGGTGCCCCGGCCCGGCTGCGTCGTGCACCTGGACGCCGCACACCGCGGCCTGGGCACCGCATCGTGCGGACCCGACACCTCGTCCCAGTACCTCATCGCGCCGGGCATCCACCGCTGGACCTGGACCCTGTGCGTGCCCTGACGCCACACCGTCCCACGCCATCGCACTCCAATTCCCCGCCACCCCCCGCACCTTAGTTGAGGCATCCCATGGAGCAGACGTGTGTAATTCGCATGAGAACGACCAGGACGAGGCCGAGCAGGCGGGCGCCGGAAGACGCAGCTTTCTGCGGGCCACGGCCCTGATCGGGGCGGCCACGGCCGTCTCGTTGCCACAGGTGGCCAAGGCGGCCTCCGCGCCGGCCGAGCAGTGGCGGCCCGACCCCGACAGCCACCGCTTCACGCTCGTCGTGATGCCCGACACCCAGTACCTCTTCGACGGACCGAGCCTCAACCCCGCCCCGATCGAGGCGTCGCTGCGCTACATCCTGGAGCACGGGAAGGACGAGAACATCGTCTTCCTCTCCCACCTGGGAGACCTCACCGAGAACGGCGCACAGGCCGAAGTCGCCGCGGCGAGCAAGGCGTTCGAACTGCTCGATCAGCAAGGCGTGGGGTACAGCGTGCTCGCGGGCAACCACGACGTCCGGTCGTCCACCAACGATCAGCGGGGCCCGACCCCATACCTGGAGGCCTTCGGCCCGCAGCGGTTCAAGGGCAAGCCGACCTTCGGCGGTGCCTCGCCCGACGGCTACAACACCTTCCACCTCTTCAAGGCGGGCGGCCGGCAGTGGCTCGTCCTCGCCCTGGACTGGCGGCTGTCGCCCCAGGGGTACGCATGGGCCAAGGACGTCATCGCGCGGCACCCGAAGACACCGGTCGTCCTCACCACCCATGAACTGGTCTACGAGGACGACACGCTCTCCACTTACGGGCAGCAGCTGTGGGACCAGCTGATCGAGGAGCACGACCAGATCTTCCTCACCCTCAACGGACACAACTGGCCGGCCGGCCGCGCCGTCCGCGAGAACGCGGCGGGGAACGACGTCCACCTGCACCTGACGAACTACCAGAACCGCTACTACGGCGGCGCGGCGATGATCCGCCTCTACCGCTTCGACCTCGACCGCGACACCATCGACGTCGAGACGATCTCCCCGTGGGTCCTGGGCCGGGCAGCGGACGGGCTCAACGAACTGGAACGGGAGGAGATCGAACTGACCGGTCCCGAGGACCGGTTCTCCGTCGCCATCGACTTCGAGAAGCGCTTCTCCGGCTTCGACCCGATAACTCCGCGGGCGGCCAGGCCCACCTCCGAGATGCTGGTCCCAGGGACGGTCGCGTACTGGCGATTCGACGGGCGGACGGACGGCTCGGTGGTGACCGGCACAGTCCGCGATCTGTCCGGACGCGGCAACGACCTCACCGTGGTGACCGTGCCCGGCTCCCCCGCCAAATCGCTCACCTGGTCCTCGGCACACCATCCGGACCAACCGGGGCACGGCAGCCTCGACTTCCGTGGCAACAAGCCGCCGCTGCAGGGTGCGTATCTCCGTACGGTCGACGGCGCGCCGCTCAACTCGGCCGAGTTCGGCAGCGGTTACACCATAGAGGTCTTCTACCAGCTGCCCGCGGACTGGGACGCCGCGCACAACAAGTGGGCGGGGCTCATCAGCCGCACCGGCACGGGCGGGGCCGCCGGCAAGACCGAGGGCGACCCGGACGAGCCGCTCGCCACCCTGTCGCTGTCCGACGGCCCCGGCCCGCAGTGGGCGGTGCGCCCGCTCAACCAGCAGGGCTTCGCCACGAACTGGGGCGACGAAACCGCACGGGAGATCTGGTGGCACCTCGCCGTCGTCAACGACGGCTCGCACACGACGATGTACGTCCAGGGCTGCCCCGTCGCCCGCAACCCCACGGCGGTATCCGTAGGACTCACCTCGCTCGGACTGCCGTGGCTGCTCGGCGGCTACGAGTACGGCGGCCAGATCGACCAGATCCTGTACGGGCGGCTCGGTGACGTCCGGATCGTCGAACGGGCACTGCCGGTCTCGGCGTTCATGAACCGCTGAAACCCCTCAAACCCCATCACCCCTCAAACCCCATCCACCCCCCATGCTCGACGCGTGTCCGATCCCCTCAAGGAAGAGATCACCCCATGTCCGAGCAACAACTGCCCAGCTGGGCAGATCCGTCCGTCTCCCCCGCCGCCCTCGATCCGCAGGGCCTCTCCAGACGCCAGCTCATGCGCCGCGCCGGCCTGTTCGGCGCCGCCTTCGCGGCCGGTTCTCTCGCCACTCCCGCGGCCGCGGGGTCCCCCCAGCTCGGCGGCTACGACCCGCAGCTCGCCTACCTCGTCGGCGACCACCACCTCCACACCGTCTACAGCCACGACGCCAAGTACACGTTCAGCCAGGTCGCAAAGGCCGCTGCCGAGTACGGCGTCGACTGGATGGTGTTCAACGAGCACTCCAACTTCGGGCACGCGAAGTACGGGGCGCAGATGGAGCACGAGGAGATCCTCAAGACACGCGCCGAGAACCCTCGTCAGCTGATCTTCCAGGGCCTGGAGTGGTACATCCCGGGCGCCGAGCACTGCACGGTCTTCGCGGCACCGGGCCGTCACGAGGTCGACGTCCTCACGAAGTTCGAGCTCGCCTACGACGGCAAGCTGCTCGGTTACGCGGCGGGCGGTCCCACCCACCCCGACACGCCGCGCAACGAGGCGCACGCCGTCGCTGCCATCAAGTGGCTCGCCGAGCAGCGCCGCAGCGGCTACGTCGACGACGTGCTCGTCCTCGCCAACCACCCGCTGCGCCTGGGCATCGACTCCCCGCACGAGATGCGCAACTGGCGGGACGCGGCACCCGAGATCATGATCGGTGTGGAGGGCGCACCCGGCGCCCAGGGCGGCGGCATCCCCGGCTGGCGCGGTCCGACGTCGATCCGCGGCGAGTACGAGAACAAGCCGTCGGCGAACTCCTGGCCCGGCTATCCGGAAGACGCATACGTCACCTACGGCGGCTTCGACTGGATGACGGCCACCGTCGGCGGCCTGTGGGACGCCATGCTCGCCGAGGGCAAGCTGTTCACGATCAGCACCAACTCCGATGTGCACCGGGTGGTGTTCGACACCTGGAAGAACGGTGACTGGCTGCCCGGCCAGACCTTCGACAGCACCGGCCGGCTGCCCGACCCGGTGAACACGACGGAGCCGCAGCCGGGCGGCGACTTCTGGCCCGGCCAGTTCAGCCGCACCCACGTGGGCGTCACCCGCTACGGCTACCGCGCGGTGATGGCAGGCCTGCGCGCGGGCCGGGTCTGGCTCGACCACGGGCATCTGCTGGATGGCCTGGACGTACGGCTGAAGCGAGCCATCGACGGCGGCCCGGGCGTCACGCTGGGCGGCCGGCTGCGGGTGCGCCCCGGGGAGAAGCTCACCCTGAGCGTGACCGTGACCACGACCTCGCGTCCCAATGCGCACGACATCCTGCCGGACCTCGCCCATGTCGACGTGATCCGCGGCGCGGTGCGCGGTCGGGCGGCCGACCGCGACGAGTGGCGCGCGCCGGACACGAAGGTCGTGCAGACAGAGGACGTATCGGGCCGCAAGGGAACGTACACCCTGCGCATTCCCCTGACAGCGGGCGACGAGTCCTTCTACGTCCGCCTGAGGGGCAGCGACGGCAACCGCAACGGAACGGGCTATCTGGGGGCGGCAGTTGACCCGCACGGCCCGATCCCGCACGAGCCGGGCAACGGCGATCCGTGGATCGACACGTGGTTCTACTCGAACCCGGTGTTCGTGGACGTGGTGGGCGCCTGAGTGCCCCGCTTAGTACACGGGAGCCGAGCGCCCCTTCAGGGGCGCGGGGAACTGCGCGACCGGCCACAAACGGCCCGCAGTTCCCCAACCCGGCTCAAGCCCTACGGCGCTCAGGCGTAGAAGCGGGAAAGGCTCTGCAGCACAGCCGCCGGCTTGGCCCCGCCCTCGATCTCAATCGTCCCGTCAACCGTGATCTGCACGCCACCCGGCACATCCTCGACGTCGGCCAGCTTCCCGACCAGCCGGATCCGCGACCCGACCTTTACCGGCGAGGGAAACCGCACCTTGTTCAGCCCGTAGTTGACCTTCGTCGAGACGCCCTCGACGTCCAGCAACTCGGTGAACAGCGGAATGAAGAGCGAAAGCGTGAGGTAGCCGTGGGCGATGGGCGCGCCGAACGGACCCTCGGCCGCCTTCTCGGGATCGACGTGGATCCACTGGTGATCCCCGGTGGCATCGGCGAACGTGTTGATGCGCTCCTGGGTGACCTCGATCCACTCACTCGTGCCGAGGTCGCTCCCGGCGAGCTTCTTGAGTTCGTCGATGCCGTTCACGGTGATGCTCATATAGCTTCCTTACAACTGAGTACGAGTTGGTTGACGGGGCGTCAGCGGCTGCCGTACCGCTTACGTACCCGGGCCTTCAGCAGCTTGCCGGAGGCAGTCCGCGGGAGTTCCTCCGCGAGCACCACCGACTTGGGGATCTTGTACTTGGCCAGGCGTCCGGCCAGGGAGGCGAGGACCTCGTCGGGGTCGAGCTCCACGTCCTCGCGGGGCACGACCACGGCCCGCGGCACCTCGCCCCACTTGTCGTCGGGCACGCCGATGACCGCGCACTCGACGATGTCCGGATGGCCCAGGAGCAGGTCCTCGATCTCGGCGGGGTAGATGTTCTCGCCACCGGAGATGATCATGTCCTTGATGCGGTCGACGATATGGACGTAGCCGTCCTCGTCGACCTTCGCGGCGTCCCCGCTGCGGAACCACCCGTCGCTGAACGTGGCGGCGGTCTCGTCCGGCAGCCCCCAGTAGCCGGGCATGACATGCGGCCCGCGTACGACGACTTCACCGGTCTCGCCGACCTCGACCGGCGCCATATCGGGCCGTACGACGCGGACGTCGCTGAAGAAGTGCGGAACGCCCGCCGAACCCGCCTTGCTGACCGCGTGCTCGGCGTCCAGGAAGAGCGTGCCGGGCGCGGCCTCGGTCATGCCGTAGCCCTGGAGGAAGGTGAGCCCGCGCTCCTGGTACTTGGCGATCAGCGGTGTCGGGACCGGAGACCCGCCGCAGGTCAGGATCCGCAGGGACGACAGGTCGGCGTCGGCCCAGCGCTCGTGCCGCGCCACCTGGTCGAACATCGTCGGGACACCGAACATGAAGGTGATCCGGTGCCGTTCGATCAGGTCGAAGGTGGCGGCCGGCTCGAAGGCCTCGACCAGGACGCAGGTGCCGCCCTTGAGGAGGACCGGCAGGGTGAGCATGTTCAGGCCGGCCGTGTGGAACAGCGGGGCGGAGACCAGGGCGCGTTCTTCGGCGATCAGGTCGTGGTCGATGAGGACGTTGACCGCGTTCCACGTCAGGTTGCCGTGGGTGAGCATCGCGCCCTTGGGGCGGCCCGTCGTCCCCGAGGTGTACATGATGATGCAGGTGTCGTCGGCGCTGACGGGTTGGTCGATCGGCTCGGCGGACGCCTCGGCGATCAACGCCTCGTAGTCGGGGCCGACTTCGACGTACGACCGCACATCGGTACTGCCCGGCATTCCGGCCACGATTCCAGCCAGCGAGGGCGCATACACGAGCGCCTTGGCGCCCGAGTCCGCGAGCTGATAGCCGATCTCGGGCCCCGCGAGACGGGTGTTGAGGGGCACGAAGACCGCGCCGAGCGTGCCCGCCGCGAACAGCGTCTCCAGGTACGAGGGATGGTTGGGCCCGAGATAGGCGACCCGGTCGCCGCGTCGGATGCCCGCCGCGCGCAGGGCGTGCGCGAGGCGGGTGGTCCGCTCATACAGCTCGGCGTACGTCACCTCGGTGTCGTGGTGGATCAGGGCGGTGCGTCGGGGAGTTTTACGAGCCCGGCGTGCGGGCCACGACCCCAGTCCCTCATTGCGCATCGATGGCCCCCTTACGCCTTCGTCAGTCCGAGCAGTCGGGCGGCGTTCTCCTTGAGGATCTTCGGCCTGACCTCGTCCTTGATGGGCAGCTTCTCGAAGTCCGCGAACCAGCGGTCCGGCGTGAGGACCGGGTAGTCGGAGCCGAACAGCACCTTGTCCTTGAGCAGCGTGTTCGCGTACTGCACGAGCTGCGGCGGGAAGTACTTCGGCGACCAGCCGGACAGATCGATGTGCACGCCCGGCTTGTGGGTGGCCACGGCGAGGGCCTCGTCCTGCCAAGGGAAGGACGGGTGCGCCAGGATGATCTTCAGGTGCGGGAAGTCGGCGGCCACGTCGTCCACGTGCAGGGGGTTCGAGTACTTCAGGCGGATGCCCCCGCCGCCCGGGACTCCGGCTCCGATGCCGGTCTGCCCCGTGTGGAACAGCGCGATCGTCCCCGTCTCCTCGATCACCTCGTACAGGGCGTACGCAACGGACCGGTCGTTGGGGAAGAAGCCCTGGATGCTGGGGTGGAACTTGAAGCCCTTCACCCCGTACTCCTCGACCAGGCGGCGGGCCTGCTTCACGCCCGCCTTGCCGCGGAAGGGGTCGATGGAGGCGAAGGGGATCAGGACGTCCGAGTTGGCTGCCGCCGCTTCCGCGACCTCCTCGTTCGGAACGGGCTCGGTGCCGGTCGCGGACTCGGCGTCGACCGTGAAGATCACGGCGGCCATCTTCCGTTCGCGGTAGTACGCGGCCGTCTCCTCCAGGGTGGGCTTCCGCTTGCCCTCGACCTTGAAGTAGGCGGAGGACGCGTCGTGCAGATCGTCATCCAGCGACGACTTGCCCTTGGAGGAGACCTCGGCGTGGGTGTGGACGTCGATCGCGACGAGTTCCTCGACGTTGAGGTTCGTCATGGTTCACGCCTCCGGGAACTTCGGCGCGGGGACGCCCACGGTCTCGGGCTCGGCGCCCAGCGAGGTGGACCACGCCTCGGCGAGGGTGTCGGGGGCCCAGCCACCGTCAGCGTACGCCGCCTTGATTTCCTGAGGGTGGGACCAGAGGGTCACCTTGTCGCCGCCGATACCGATGGCCTGGCCGGTCACCTCGCGGGCGGCCTCGGAGGCGAGGAACGGGATCAGCGCGGCGCAGTCCTCCGGGGTGCCGAAGCCCTCGCCCTTGCGCAGGAAGTCCGGCAGCGGCTCGCCCTGCTTCATGGCCTCGATGTAGGGGGCGAAGGCGGGGATGGTCTCGGTCATCGCGGTGGCGGCCACCGGAACGATCGCGTTGACGGTGATGCCCGCACGGCCCAGCTCCATCGACCACGTACGGGCCATGGCGGCGATGCCGGCCTTCGCGGCGGAGTAGTTCGTCTGGCCGAAGTTGCCGCGCTGTCCGGCCGGGGAGCCGACCAGGATCAGGGTGCCGCCCTCGCCCTGCTCGCGCATACGGATGGCGGCGGCGCGGGCGCAGGTGAAGGTGCCCTTGAGGTGGGTGGTGATCACCGCGTCGAAGTCCTCGTCGGTCATCTTCCACAGGACCCGGTCCCGGAGGATGCCCGCGTTCGTGACCAGGATGTCGAGGCGCCCGAACTCCTCCACGGCGCGGGCGACGAGCCGGTCCGCGGCCTCGGACGTCCCGACCGGGACCACCTCGGCGACCGCGGTGCCACCGGCTGCGGTGATCGCCTTGACGGCCTGCTCGGCGACGGACTCGTCCACGTCGTTGACGACCACGGAGGCGCCTGCGGCGGCGAGAGCGTGCGCGTAGGCGAGACCGAGGCCACGGCCGGAGCCGGTGACGACGGCGACCTTGCCGGAGAGATCGATGCTGGACACGAGGAGGGTCCCTTCGAGAAAGCGGATGCGGCTGCGAGACGAGTCAGAACTGCGGCTACGAGATCGAAGCTAAAGACAATAATTGTCGACGTCAATAGTTGTTGCCGGCCGAACCGTGCGCCATGCTGTGAGCACGACGCACACCCGCCCCCGCCCGGGGCCTCGACCAGGGAGCCCGCCATCGCCGGCCAGCCGCACGCAATGAACCCCGACGCCATCGACGCTCAGGAGCCATGGATGCGCGGGCTGCACTCGGACACCGGCTACCTCCTGTACCGGATCGGTCTGCGCTCGGGGCAGCTGTTCAACGCGTTCCTCCAGGAGTCGGGCCTACGACTGCGCCACTACGCCCTGCTGCGCTACCTGGCCACCAGCGAGGGCGCGCTCCAGCGGGAGCTGAGCGCCCAGCTGGGATACGACCCGAGCGCGATCGTCGGCCTGGTCGACGACCTGGAAAAGCTCGGCTTCGCCGAGCGCCGCCCCTCACCCGACGACCGCCGCAGCCGCATAGTCGCCCTCACCGAGAACGGCCGCACATTCCTGCGCGACTCCCACGAAGCGGGCCGACGCGCGACGAACGCCCTGCTCCAGCCCCTCGACCCCGCCGACCGGGACACGCTGCACACGCTCCTGCAACGGATCGCCGAGACCGAACTCGGCTGAGCCCAGGACCACTTGAGCTGGGACGACCCGATGACCGTACGTTCGGCGCCCGACCGCCTCCTCGCCGTACTGGCCGCCTTCGACCACGACCACCCGGCGCTCTCCCTCACGGACATCAGCCGCCGGGCCGGCCTCACCCTCACCACCGCACACCGCCTGGTGGGCGCTCTGAGCGAGTGGGGCGCTCTGGAACGCGACACGTCCGGGACGTACCACGTGGGCCTGCGCCTGTGGGAGGTAGCGGCACTGGCGCCCCGCGGCCTGGCCCTGCGGCAGATCGCGCTTCCGTACCTGGAGGACCTGTACGAGGCCACGCACCAAAACGTGCAGATGGCAGTGCGGGACGGCGACGAGGTCGTCTACATCGAGTGGATCTCCGGACACTCCGCAGTCGGCGTGCACATCCGAGTCGGCGCCCGCTGGCCACTGCACGCGACCGGCGTCGGCCTCGCACTCCTCGCGTACAGCGACGCGGCATCCCAGGAGACGTACTGCGCACGCCCGCTGGTCGCCTTCACCCCCCACACCATCACGGACCCGTCCACCCTCCGCCGCGTACTGGCCGAAGTACGCCGCTCAGGCGTGGCGGTAAGCAGCCGCCAGGTCACCGAGGACGCCCTGTCGGTGGCCGCCCCGGTCCAGAACGCGAACGGCTCCGTCATCGCGGCCGCCTCCGTCGTGGTACCCGAACGCGACGCCCAGGTACCGGCGTTGATCCCCGCGGTACGGCTCGCTGCCCGCGGCATCTCACGGGCACTGGGCTGGCAGCCACGTGCCTCCGGCGGTTGAGCAGTTGGGTTCGTTGTCGGGTGCGGGTTGTGTGTGGCTGGTCGCGGCCACGCGGCGGAGCCGCATATTGATACAGCCCCGCGCCCCTGGGTGGTGGGTGCGGGGCCGTGGGCCGGTGCGTCAGCCCGTCGCCCAGGGCATACGACCCTTCGGCTGACACAGGGCGCAGGTGGGCCGAGACAGAACCTACGCGACGGGCATACGACGCACCGGCCCACGTCCCCTCCCGCCGGTGGGAGGGTGCGGGTTCGTTGTGGCGTGGGGGTTCCGGGAGCGCCCCTTCAGGGGCGCGGGGAACTGCGCGACAAGCCACGACGCACCCGCAGCCGCGACACGACCTGTCCCCCCACCCCCTTGCGGGGGCCTGGGGCGCAGCCCCAGTTTCGGGAAGGGGCGGGGCTGGGGAAAAACCCTCCACCCACGGACCCGCACCCGAAAACGCACCCAGCGGAGCGCCTACGCGCTGGAGTGGACGCTCGCGGCGTACCGCACAGGCGCCCCCGCATGCCGCGCCGTACCCACACAGCTCACCCACCCGCCCCCGGAGGTGGGCGTAACCGTCCACCGCGCCGTGAGCCGCCCACCCGCGGCAACGAAGTCCGCGCTCACCGAACCGAGCGCCTGCACGCTCCAGCCCCCCGGAACCCGGAGCTCGAGCGCGGCCGTAGTCCACGGCTTGGCGGACCCGTTCGCGAGGGTGGCCGTCACGGTGAACGCCTCGCCCCGCGCAGCGACATCGAGCGAAACCCCGAACGGCTTGCGTTCGTACTGGTCCGCCCACGACGAACGCATCAACCGCACCAACGCGTCCGCCTCGGCAGGCCGCTTGTCGGCGATGTCATCCCGCTCACCGGGATCCTTGGCGAGGTCGTACAGCTCAACCTCCCACTGGTCATCGGGCACCTTTCGGTCCTGCCCCGGCGCAAACCGCACCGCCTTCACATCACCACGCCGCAGCGCCTCGGCAAGCCGCCGCCCCCGCCACCGGTCGATGGCGTCGGAGCCCGGAGTCCGGCCACTGTGGTTGCGGTAGAAGTACAGGTGGTCATGGCGGGCAGCGTCCGTGCCGCCACGCAGGAGCGGGGCCATGGACAGCCCGTCGACGTCCGCCGGAGCGGGCGCGCCCGCGAGCTCGGCGAGCGTCGGCAGCAGATCGGTGAGCGGTGTCGGCCGGTCCGTGACGCCGGACGGAACACGCTTCGGGGACCAGGCGATGAGCGGGACGCGGATACCGCCCTCGTACAGATTGCGCTTGATGCCGCGCAGCCCGCCGCTCGCGCCGAAGAGCCCAGGGTCGGTACGGCCCTCCTCGTGCGGCCCGTTGTCACTCGTGACGATCACCACAGTCCGGTCCGCTATGCCAAGCGACTCCAGCCGCTTGGTGACGTTGCCGACAAGCGCGTCGAAGTTGCTGACCTGCGCGGCGTGCAGCTTGTCGGGCCGCGGCCAGGGGCTGTCGCCGTACGCCCCCATGTCAGGCGCGCTGCTCGGCGCGTGCGGCAGGGTGGGCGCGAGGCAGAGGAGAAAGGCCTCCTCCTTGTGCGCGTCCATGAAGTCGAGGGCGCGGGCCTCGAGGAGATCGGGGGCGTAGACGCGTCTGGCGCCGTCTTCGTTCTCCGGGATTTCCTCCCGCTCGGCGTTCCGCCACAGGTACGACGGGTAGTAGTCGTGCGCGTGCCGGTGCGTGAGGTAGCCGTAGAACTCGTCAAAACCACGGGCGTTGGGATGGCTCGGCTGGTTCGGCTCCTCGGGGCCGAAGCCCCACTTGCCGACCAGCGCGGTGCGGTAGCCGCGGGCGCGCAGGGCCTCGGCGAAGGTGAAGTCGCGGTCGGTGAGGGCGGCCTGACCACCGGGCCCCCACGGATTCTCACGCACGGTCGCATGGCCGCTGTGCAGTCCGGTGAACAGGGAGCAGCGCGAAGGGGCGCAGACCGGGGCCGCCGCGTAGGCGTCCGTGAAGCGCAGGCCCTCGGCCGCAAGGGTGTCCAGATGCGGCGTGCGGATCAGCTTCTGTCCGTACGCTCCGAGCTCGCCGTATCCGAGGTCGTCCGCGAGGATCACCACGAAGTTGAGCCCGTTGGCCGGGGATTGGGCGGCGGGCACTACGGGGGCCTGCGGGAGCGCGTCGGTGTCCGGGGTCGTGGCCGACTCGCAGGCCGTGGCCGCCCCTGTGACGCCGAGCGCGACTGCGGTCCCGGCCAGAAAGCGACGGCGGCTGGGCATACGTGTTCTCCTGTGCGTGGTCAGTGAGCGTGGTGAGCGGCGTTCCGTGACCGAATGAGGAAGATGAGGAAAGGGATACTCGGGCCACAACGCGGCACACGGTAGGAAGTCAGAAACGGGCCGAAGGTTCCCACCATTTGACGCTCGGCTTGATTTTTTTGGTGCACGGCCTGATCACGCCGTCTGATTCGCGTCTCGTGGCTGGTTCCTTCTGCTCCACGCCCCCCGGCGCGCCCACTGATCCACGCGGACGATATCCGTCTCACCGGTGAGGACGTGCGCCGGGGCCCGGTCTGATACTGGGTCGGGCCGTGCCCCCAGGAGCCGGCGCAGGCCCCCTGAGTCCTGGATCACACCCGTCGTCGCCCGCCTGCCCCTGTGACCGGGGCCTTCGCCGTCCGGGCGCCCGCTGTTCCCCTTCGTTCAGAGTGTGAACTCCGCTCCCCCGCAAGCACTTTCTCTGCTTTACCTCTTGACGACTGAGGTGACAGAGAGCACATTGTCCGGCGCGGCTTCATTGAGAGCGCTCTCAATGGACCCCCACCCGCACCCCCCACACACCGTGAACGAGGCATCCATGAGTGGAACCCATAGCAGGCGCAAACCCCTGAAGCATGTGCTCATCGCCGTACTGAGCACGCTGGGCCTGGCCGCGGGCACCGCGGCGATCACCTTGCCCGCGAACGCGTCTCCGCCCCCGCCCCCGTCGGGCTGGACGGAAGTGTTCACCGACGACTTCAACGGCGCCGCGGGCTCCGGAGTCAACCGCGAGAACTGGCAGTACGCCACGGGCACCGGCTACCCCGGCGGCCCCGCCAACTGGGGCACCGGCGAGATCGAGACGATGACCGACAGCACGGACAACGTCGCACTCGACGGCAACGGCAACCTCCGGATCACGCCACGCCGCGACGCCTCCGGCAACTGGACCTCCGGTCGCATCGAGACCAACCGCACCGACTTCGAGCCGCCCGCCGGCGGCAAGCTGCGTGTCGAGGGCCGGCTCCAGGTGCCGAACGTCACCGGCGCCGCGGCCAGGGGTTACTGGCCCGCCTTCTGGATGCTGGGCGAGCCGTACCGCGGCAACTACCAGAACTGGCCGGCCGTCGGTGAGCTGGACATCATGGAGCACACCCAGGGTCAGAACACGGTGTTCGCCACGATGCACTGCGGCACGGCCCCGGGCGGCCCCTGCAACGAGAACTCCGGCATCGGCAGCTCCACCCCGTGTCCCGGCACGGCCTGCACGGCCGGCTTCCACACGTACGCCATGGAGTGGGACAGGTCGACCGACGTCGAGGAGATCCGCTTCTACGTCGACGGCGACAACTTCCATACGGTGCGCGAGAACCAGGTCGACGCGACGACCTGGACCAACGCCACGGACCACGGCTTCTTCATCATCCTGAACGTCGCGATGGGCGGCGCCTTCCCGAACGCCCACGGCGGCGGCCCCGACGCCGCCACCGAGCCCGGCCACCCGATGGTGGTCGACTACGTCCAGGTACTCCAGTCAGCCGGCTAGCACCAACGCCTCTCCGGAAACCCCCCACAAGGGGCGGGCCGAACGGCCCGCCCCTTTCCGTGTTCGCGCACCATCTCCGCCCGGGAATCCCCGGCCGCCGCGCGTGGTTGATCCCACGCGGTCGCCATGTCGCTGAACGACAATGGAGATCCAGGACGCGAAACGGACGGAGCTGGCGCAGGCCATGAAGATCGACCTGACCGACACCACGGCAAGCAAGATCAACAAGGCCCTTGTGGAGGGCCGCCGCGCCATCGGCACCCCCGCCGTGGGCATGGTCCTGACGATGGTCATCGTGACGGACGAGGAGAACGCGTACGACTCGATCAAGGCGGCCGAGGAGGCCTCGCACGAGCACCCCTCGCGCACCCTGGTCGTCATCAGGCGCGTCTCCCGCACGCCCCGCGACCGCACGAAGTCCCGCCTCGACGCCGAAGTTCGGGTCGGCGCGGACGCGGGCACCGGTGAGACGGTCGTGCTCCGGCTGTACGGAGAGGCCGGCGACCACGCCGACTCGGTGGTCCTCCCGCTGCTGCTGGCGGACGCGCCCGTCGTCGTGTGGTGGCCGGTGGGCGCCCCGGAGGTGCCCGCGAAGGATCCGCTGGGGGCTCTGGCCCAGCGCCGGATCACGGACATGTACGCCGTCGAGGCCCCGCTCATCGCCCTGGAGCAGCGCGTCGCCTCGTACGCGCCCGGCGACACCGACCTCGCCTGGACCCGGCTGACGCCGTGGCGCTCGATGCTGGCCGCGGCCTTGGACCAGGCCCGTGCGGAAGTGATCTCGGCCGCCGTCGAGAGCGAGGCCGAGAACCCGAGTGCCGAGCTGCTGGCCCGCTGGCTGGAGGCCCGGCTGCGGGTGCGGGTCGAACGGGTGGTCACCCCCGGCCCGGTCGTCACGGGCGTACAGCTCGACACCGTGAACGGCGAGGTCCGCATCGACCGCCCCGAGGGCCCGCTGGCCACCCTCTCCCTGCCCGGGCAGCCCTCGCGCACCCTCGCGCTGAAGGTCCGCCCCACCTCCGAGCTGATCGCCGAGGAACTGCGCCGCCTCGACGCGGACGAGATGTACGCGGTCGCCCTGCGCGGTGCCGACAAGGCGGGGAGCGGCCGTGTCTGACGCACCGTCCATGATCACCGGCTACCGCACGCTCAGGAAGAAGTGAGAGGGAATGACAGCGATGCAGCTTGGCCTCATCGGTCTCGGCAAGATGGGCGGGAACATGCGCGAGCGCATCCGCCGGGCCGGGCACACCGTCATCGGCTACGACCGCAATCCCGAGCTCTCCGACGTCGGCAGCCTGACCGAACTGGTCGGCCGGCTCGAAGGCCCGCGCGTGGTCTGGGTGATGGTTCCGGCGGGCGGCCCGACCCAGTCGGTCGTCGACGAGCTCGGTGATCTGCTGGAGGCAGGCGACACGGTCGTCGACGGCGGGAACTCCCGCTGGACGGACGACGAGAAGCACGCCGAGGAGCTCGGGGCGAAGGGCATCGGCTTCGTCGACGCGGGTGTCTCCGGCGGTGTGTGGGGCCTGCAGAACGGCTACGCCCTCATGGTCGGCGGCGACAAGGAGCACGTGGACCGGCTCCAGCCGGTCTTCGAGGCACTCAAGCCGGAAGGCCCGTACGGCTACGTCCACGCGGGCAAGGTGGGCGCCGGGCACTTCTCGAAAATGGTCCACAACGGCATCGAGTACGCCATGATGCAGGCCTACGCCGAGGGCTGGGAGCTGCTGCAGGCGGCAGACTCCGTCACGGACGTACGCGAGGTGTTCCGCTCCTGGCAGCAGGGGACCGTCATCCGGTCCTGGCTGCTCGACCTGGCGGTCGACGCGCTCGACGAGGACGAGTACTTGAAGAAGCTGCGCGGCTATGCGGAAGACTCGGGTGAGGGCCGCTGGACCGTCGAGGCGGCCATCGACAACGCGGTGCCGCTGCCGGCGATCACCGCGTCGCTCTTCGCTCGCTTCGCCTCCCGGCAGGACGACTCGCCGCAGATGAAGATGATCGCGGCGCTGCGCAACCAGTTCGGCGGCCACTCCGTCGAGTCGGCCGAGTCAGCGAAGAAGGCGTAGCAGCCGTGGGCGATCTGCTGCTGGTCCGCCATGGCGAGACGGAGTGGAGCCGGAGCGGACAGCACACCAGCCGGACCGATCTGCCCCTGACCCGACAGGGCGAGGAACAGGCGAAGTTGCTGGCTCCGCTCCTGACGGGCCGGTCCTTCGCGCTCGCCCTGACCAGCCCGCTCGGCCGCGCCGTGCGCACCGCCGAACTCGCGGGCCTGTCCGGGGCCGCGGTGGACCCGGACCTGCACGAGTGGGACTACGGCGGCTACGAGGGCGTCACCACTGCCGAGATCCACCGCACCCGCCCCGACTGGGACCTGTGGACCGACGGAGTGCCGCCCGGCGCGGACGGGCAGCCGGGGGAATCCCCCGGGCAGGTGGGCGAGCGCGCCGACCGAGTCCTGTCCCGCGTCGCTTCGGTGCTCCCCGAGGGTGACGTGCTCCTTGTGGCGCATGGCCACTTCCTGCGGGTGCTGACGGCACGCCGACTGGGGTTGCCGCCGTCGGACGGGCGGCTGTTCCGCCTGGAGACGGGCACGCTGAGCCGGTTGTCGACGGAGCACGGGTGGCCTGTTGTCGCGGAGTGGAACACCAGGGCGTAACCGGTGAGTTGACACCTGCCTCGGCCCGCGTCAGAGTCCCCGCTGATGGAGATCAACGATCTGACGCCGGCCGAGGAGCGGGTGTGGCGGGCGTTCTCCCGCGGGGAGTCCGTGGACTTCCGCACCGAAACGGACGAGGACGCGGCGGCCGGGGCCGGCTGGGGAGCGGAACGGACCGTACGGGCGGCCGTGTTGCGGACGCTTCTTCTCAACGGTCCTCAGGAGGACGGCGAGATAGCCTCGCTCAACCTCGCGGGCGCTCGTGTTTCCGGGATGCTCGACCTCCAGTACGCCACGGTCGACCACCCCACCCGGCTGCGGCACTGCTACTTCGACGAGGTTCCGCGCTTCTACGCCTGCCGGCTCCGCGAGCTGAACCTCAGTGAGTCGGTTCTGCCCGGGCTCACCTCCCACGCCGTGCAGGTCGAGGGCGTGCTGCGGATGACCCGCTCCCGGTTCCGGGGACCCGTGCGGCTCGGCGGGGCGCAGATCGCGGGGAGCCTGTACATGGAGAGCGCCGAGTTCAGCGCGCCGGACGCCGCGGAACCGGTGCTGCAGCTCAACCAGGCGACCGTCGGCGACGACGTCCATGCCCCCGGGCTGAAGGCGCACGGGGAGATACGGCTCAACGGCGCCACCGTCAACGGCTCGGTCAATCTCACCGACGCCCGCCTCTGCCGCCCCGGCCAGGTGGCCCTGGACGCCGTGACGCTCGGCGTGGAGGGCGACCTCCTGCTGCGGCAGGTGGATGTCGAGGGCTGGATCGGGCTGCGGGGCGCCCGCGTGGCCGGCCGCCTCGACCTGTCGTACGCGCGTCTGTCGAACCCCGGCGACATGGCGCTGCGGGCCAGCAGCTGCACCGTGGGTGAACTGTGGCTGCGCAGGGGCGAACCGCTGGGCGGCGGCCTCAACCTGCGCCGGGCCCAGGTGGAGGTCCTGTTCGTGGAACCGGAGAAGCTGCCGGACACGGTCCGTCTCGACGGTCTCGGCTATACGACCCTCACGCCCCACGAGCCCGCCGAGCGCCGCCTGCCCATGCTGGAACGCGACGACGACCGCTATGTCCCGCACGCCTACGAGCAGTTGACCGCCGCCTACCGCCGTATCGGCGACGACGACGCGGCCCGCGTCGTTCAGCTGGCCAAGCAGCGCCGCCACCGGCGCACGCTTCCCTGGTACGGCCGCCTGTGGGGTCGGGTCCAGGACGCGACCGTGGGCTACGGGTTCCGTCCGCTGCGTGCCGCGGTCTGGCTCCTCTCGCTGATGGCGGTCGGTTCGGTCTCCTACGCCCTGCACCATCCGCCGGCGCTGAAGCCGGACGAGGCGCCGCCCTTCAACGCGGTCTTCTACACCCTCGACCTGCTGCTCCCGGTGATCTCGTTCGGCCAGGAGGGCGCGTTCGCCCCGAAGGGCCCCTACCAGTACCTGTCGTACGTACTCGTCCTCACCGGCTGGATCCTGGCAACGACAGTCGTCGCGGGCGTGACGCGGACGGTCAGCCGCCAGTGACTCCACCCGCTGCATGCTGCGCCGCCAGCCGTACGGGCGCGTTCTGGGCGCCGTACCCCCGATAGCCGGTATCGCGCTGGACGAGCTCGAGGAAGACGCGGCCGACGGTGTGGGTGTAGCAGTGCCGGAAGACGCCATGCTCGTCCCGGTCGTAGAGGATGCCCAGCTCGCGGTACGTCGCCAGCTCTTCCTCGGTGAGGTCGAACCGGGCCGCGAGGTCGTCGTAGTAGTTCCCGGGGATCGGCAGCAGGTGGCCGCCGGCCTCGCGGAAGCGGCGGGCCGCGGCGACCACGTCGTCCGTGGCCAGCGCGATGTGCTGGGCGTGGACCGTGTCGTCCGTCGGGGCCGCGCCCACGGTGAGGGCGATCCGGACGCTGCCGTCGGCGTTGGTGACGGCGCGGCTGCGCAGCAGACCGTACGGGTCGGCGACGTCCACGCTCTGCTGCGCCTGCAGCCCGAGGACACTGCGGTGGAAGAGGGCCGCCTCGTCGAAGTGGTGCCAGGGCTGGGTGAGGGCAAGGTGGTCGATGCGCTGCACGTTCGAGGCTTCCCGGCTGTGCTCGAGGTCCTCGAAGTCAGTGAGCCAGTTGGGGAGTTCGGGCCGGTCCGTGGCACAGAAGAACAGCTCCGTGCCGTCGGGGGCGGCGACCGCGTCGAGGGGAACGTCCTCCGGTGCGCGGCGGCGCGGCAGTACCGGTGCCAGCAGGGCCTCGGCGCGCAGGGCCGCGCCCGCCGGGTCGGGGGACTCCAGGCCAAGCGCGGCGAGCCCCGTGCCGTCGATGGGGGTCCCCCCGCTCGAGCGCAGCCGAGAGTGGGGGAGGCCGGCTGGTCCGGTGTTGACCAGGATGCGGGCCTCGCCCTGCTGCCACAGGTCGACGGGTTTGCCGCGGTGCCGTGCGGTGCGGGCGAAACCGAGCGCGCCGAGCAGCGCCGCGAGGGGCTGTGCATCCGGCGTGACCAGTTCGGCGAAGGCGATGCTGGTGGGGACCACGGGCGCGGGCAGAGACGCCGCTCCGACGCTCTCCTGCAGGACGAGGAGGGAGCGGTGGGCGTCCACCGCGGTCGGACCGGCCTCGGCCTGCCGGAACACATCGTTGAAGACCTCCAGGGAGAGCGGACCGTCGTAACCGGTGCGCAGCACATGCCGCAGCAGCCCGGCGACGTCGAAGCCGCCCTGACCGGGAAAGCAGCGGTGGTGGCGGCTCCACTGCAGGACGTCCATCGCAAGCAACGGAGCGTCGGCGAGCTGGAGGAAGAAGATCTTCTCGCCCGGGAGGTCCTGGATGCCCTTGGGATCGGACCCGCGGGCGAGGATGTGAAAGCTGTCCAGACAGGTACCGAGCGCCGGGTGATCGGCCCGCTCGACGATGCGCCATGCGTGGTCGTACGTACTCACATGCCGCCCCCACGCCAGCGCCTCGTACGCGACACGCACGCCGAACTCCTGGGCTAGTTCGGCAAGTTGACGCAACTGCCGGGCGGCGAGCACATCGTCGTCCACAGCGAGCGGCGACACACTGGAGCACACCAGCACGGTGTCGGCCCCAAGCCGCCGCATCAGCTGGAACTTACGCTCGGCCCGCCGCAGGTTGCGCGCGAACTCGTCCGACGGCACGGCCTCGATATCGCGCATCGGTTGGTAGAGGTCGATGCTCAGCCCGAGGTCGGCGCACCGGTCACGGATCTCTTCGGGAGTGAGGGGACTGGCGAGCAGGTCGTTCTCGAAGATCTCAACCCCGTCGAACCCGGCCCGCGAGGCGGCAGTGAGCTTCTCGGTGAGGGAGCCACTGAGGGAGACGGTGGCGATGGATGTACGCATGGTGGTACTCCTTCGAGGCTTAGCAGTCCTGGCGGTGCTCTTGCCGCGCCGGTGCAGGGGCGCCCCTTCAAGGGCGCGGGGCTGTGACATACGCGGCTCCGCCGCGTGGGCGCGACCAGCCACGACGGACACACAGCCGACGCACGGCGCAACCCTCACGGCGCTTAGTCACGGACACTCACGGCACCGGCCAACTCGGCGATGTCCGCCAGCATCCGCGCAACCTCCGGCTCCCGCCCGGTGATGAGCCGGAACGCGTCGGCAGCCTGAAAGACGGCCATCCCGCCACCGTCCAAAGCGGCGCAGCCAACCGCACGAGCGGTGCGCAACAGCTCGGTCTCCAGCGGCCGGTAGACGACCTCGGCCACCCACAGTCCGGGACGCAGCAGCCCGGCCGGAAACGGCAGTCCGGGGTGGGCTGCCATACCCGTGGGCGTGGCGTGCACGATTCCGTCGGCTCCGGCCAGCAGCGCGGCCAGCTGGTCCGGGGCCGCGGCGGCGGCGCGGCCCGCCCCGAAGCGCCGGTTCAGCCCAGCGGCCAGCGCAACCGCCCGCTCGGGCAGCGCGTCCACGACGGTGACCCGCTCGGCGCCGAGCGTGAGCGTGGCGTGCGCGACAGCCGCACCCGCACCCCCCGCACCGAGCTGAACCACCCGCTCCAGCGGAGCTTCGGGCAGGCCGCGTGCGAACGAGGCCGCGAACCCGGTGACGTCCGTGTTGTGGCCGATCGCACGGCCGTCCTCGAAGACGACGGTGTTGACCGCGCCGAGCGCCTCGGCCTGCGGGTCGAGCGCGTCCAGATGCTCGATGACGAGCCGCTTGCAGGGGTGCGTGATGTTCAGCCCGTCGAAGCCCAGGTCACGGGCGGCGCGCACCAGGTCGCCCACGGCATCCGGAGTGACGCCGAGGGCGTCGATGTCGATCAGCCGGTAGAGGTAGCGCAGGCCCTGTCGGTCCGCCTCCCGCTCGTGCAGCGCCGGGCTGAGCGACGGGCCGATGCCGGAGCCGATCAGACCGACGAGATACGAGTCCTGGGCCACGGCGACCTCCTGGCTAATGTACGAACTGGTTCGTTAGTCATACCAAGGCGAGGGCTCGATGGGAAGGGGGCGCCGGCAGGGAGCTGCCCGCGCGGAACTGCCCGCACAGAACTGGCTGCCCCACTCATCGACCGGGCGTCTGCTTCTACAATCGCGGGCACTGGACCCTCCCGAAACCACGGGCCTGAACGTCTCCCGAAGGAATCCGATGACCACTGTCGAAGAGCCGGCGCGACCCGGGGGCCGCATCCGCGACGCCGCCCGCACCAGGGCCGAAATCCTCGACGTGGCGACCCACGAGTTCGCCCGGGCCGGGTTCACCGGGGCCCGGGTGGACGAGATCGCCGCCCGGACCCGCACCACGAAGCGGATGATCTACTACTACTTCGGCGGCAAGGAGCAGCTGTTCACGGCCGTACTGGAGCGGGCGTACAGCGTGATCCGGGAGACCGAACAGCAGTTGGACGTCGAGCACCTCGACCCGGTCGCGGCCATCCGGCGGCTGGCCGAGCTCACCTTCGACCACCACGAGGCACACCCCGACTTCATCCGCCTGGTCAGCATCGAGAACATCCACGAGGCGGAGCACATCGCCGCCTCCGCCGAACTGGGCAAGATCGGCTCGCCCGCCCTCGACGTGATCGGCCGCATCCTGGCCTCGGGGCGCGAGTCCGGCCTGTTCACAGCCGATGTCGACGCGGTCGACCTGCACGCGATGATCAGCTCGTTCTGCTTCTTCCGGGTGGCCAACCGGCACACCTTCGGCGCGCTCTTCGGCCGCGACCTGGTCGCCGCCGACCAGCGGGAGCACTACCGGACGATGCTCGGCGACATGGTCATCGCCTATCTGACCGCGGACCGCGCGACGGACTGAGCGCGCCGGGCGAAGCGGGAAGGATCCTCCGGCGCGACCCCTTGACACCCGGGAAACGTGGGCGCAACATCCCTAGCCAACCGCTACTAACTATCCAGTGGGTTAATTAGCCGGACAGCACCCGGCGCCGCCGACCCGTCCCCAAGGGCCCCGGCACCTCTCCCCACCGCTCTCCCCTCCGCTCACTCCCCTCCGTTGGAGTTCCCTCGAAGGAGCACGCCGTGTCCGTCCCCGCCGCACCGCTCGAGGCACCACCGGGCCAGCCGAAGAAGGCCGCCACGGCCGCCTGGATCGGCAGTGCCCTGGAGTACTACGACTTCTTCATCTACGGCAGCGCCGCCGCGCTGATCTTCCCGGAGGTCTTCTTCGACGAGTCGGACCCGGCCACCGCGACCCTGCTGTCGCTGGCCACGTTCGGTGTCGCGTACGCGGCCCGCCCGATCGGCGCGCTGTTCCTCGGTCATTTCGGCGACAAGCTGGGCCGTAAGAAGATCATGGTCTTCACGCTGATGCTGATGGGCCTGTCGACGTTCCTCATCGGCTGTCTGCCCACGCGGGAGCAGGTCGGCACGCTGGCCCCGGTCCTGCTCGTCCTGTGCCGCATCCTGCAGGGCATCTCGGCCGCGGGCGAGCAGGCCAGCGCAAACTCCATGTCGCTGGAACACGCGCCGCCGAGCCGCCGCGGATTCTTCACCAGCTTCACGCTCAGCGGCACCCAGGGCGGACAGCTCCTCGCCACCCTGGTGTTCATCCCGGTCGCCGCGCTCCCCGAGGACCAGCTGCTGGCCTGGGGCTGGCGCATCCCGTTCTGGCTGAGCTTCGCGGTCGCCGTCGTCGGCTACGTCATCCGCCGCACGCTCCACGAGACCCCGACCTTCACCCAGCAGGCCGCCACCGAAGGCGTACCGAAGATGCCTCTGGCCGTGCTGCTGCGTGAGCACTGGGCGGATGTGCTGCGGGTGGTCGCGGCCGCGCTCGTCGCCTCGGTGAGCACGATCTTCACCGTGTGGGCGCTGTCGTACGCGACCAGCGACTCGGTCGGCATGGACCGCACATCCATGTTGTGGGTGGGCGCGCTGGCCAACCTGGTCGCCCTCGCCGCGATCCCGCTGTGGGCCACCCTCTCCGACCGCATCGGCCGCCGTCCGGTCTTCCTGCTCGGCGCCGCCGGCAGCGCCGTGACGATGTTCGCCTACCTGTGGGCCATCTCCACGGGCTCGTACCCGTTGGTCCTGGTCCTCGGCATCGTCGCCTTCGGTGTCGTCTACAGCGCGGCGAACGGCGTCTGGCCCTCCTTCTACGGCGAGATGTTCTCCACCCGCGTCCGTCTGTCGGGCATGGCGATCGGCACCCAGATCGGCTTCGCGATCGCCGGGTTCGCCGTCACCTTCGCCGCGCAGATCGCGGGCCCGGACGGCGACAACTGGTCGGCCGTGGCCCTCTTCACCGCCGCGCTGTGCGTCCCGCCGGTGATCGCCGCACTCACCGCACGCGAGACGCACAAGGTCCCGACGGAGCGGCTCGGCGAGCGGGCCGAACAGGGGACGACCGGCCGCGAAAAAGTGACCGCCTGAGCCTCGCCTCAGGCGAGGCCCAGGCCCAGGCCCAGGTCAGCGACGCGCACCGCGAACCAGCGTCAGTTCCGGTTCGCCGTGCGCGTCGGGCTCACCGAGCACCGCCGTGAAGGCCTCGGTACGCACCGTCAGGCCTTCCGGCGAGCGCTCGCATTCCACGCTCAAGGGCTCCGTCGCCTCCGGTCCGTAGCGCACCGCGAAGACGTCCAGGCCCTCCGGTGCGCCGGGTGCGGGGCCCGCTTCGAGGGCGGTGGTCGTCCGTACATGGCTCCAGCCCTCGTCGGGGTTGCCGTAGCCGCGGGGGTCGAGGGCGAGCTCGAAGGCCACCTGTTGCTGGGTGACTTCGTGCCGGGCGTCGAAGCTGTCCGGGCTGTCGGCCGGCGGGTGCGTCAGCCGGAGGTCACCCGCGGCCGCGACGGGCGGCAGCTCGCCGGTCCTGCGGAACCGGTCGCCCTCCGCGACGACGTACGGCATCCCGGCGAGCAAGTACCGTTTCCCGCCCAGCCGTTCGACGACGACCGTCATCCACAGCCGGGTTCCGTCCGTGACGTACAGCGACTGGAGATGGCGCAGCACATGGTCCCGCCCGACGACGGGCTTGCTCACGAGCTTGGCCGCGAGGTCCCCGAAGCGGTGGTCCCGGACGCGTACCGCGCCCATCGGACGGCACAGCAGGAAGCCGTCCGTCACCGGCCCGAACCCGTGCTGCCGCTCGACGGCGCCGGCCACCAGCACCGAGCCGCCCGCCTCGATCACGGTGGGCGTCATCCGGTCGTCGAACGACACCGTGACCGCACCCGCACGCAGTTGGTGGCAGGCGGGTTCCGTGCGCGGGGTGCGGTGCCAGCGCGTGGTGTCCTGGATCTGCCACACCAGCATGAACGCGAAATGCCCGTCCACGCCTCCGTCCGCCCCGACCGCGTGCCGGCCCCAGCGGGTGTCACCGGCGTAGCGGCCGATGTCGGCGCCGATGCGACGGCTGAAGTACCGCAGTCCCAGGACGGATTCGAAAGCGGAGTGCTGCTCGCTGTAGCGCGGCCCGCCGATGTCGAAGCCGCTTCCGGCCAGCCGCGCGTCGATATAGCGGGCGAGCGCGTCGCCGTCCTCGGCGAAGACTTCCTCACCGCTGATCCGGTGGGCCTGGGCGAGGAAGGACAGCGAGATCGGCCCGTAGTTGTTGTCGTACGCGCCACCGTGCTCGGGAGGCAGCGGGGCGCCCCGGTCCCGTATGCGACGGGCTCGGATCTCTCCCAGGTACAGGTTCATCGCGCGCCGTCGTACCAACTCGCCTTCGTCCGAAGGGAGATGACGGGCGAGCATCAGCCCGCCGACCACGCAGCCGATGGCCTGGTTGGCGGCGTCCTGCGGGTTGAACACCGTGGCCTCGGTCAGCCAGTGCCAGTAACCGCCTGCCACGTCGAGGAGTTCGCGGTACTGGTCGTCGTCGACCAGTCCGTCCGCCGCGTCGAGCACGTTGACCGCCTGGAGCAGCGCCCACACGGTGCTCGGCCAGTCCCCGATGGGGTGCGCGCCGGGGGCCAGTACATAACGGGCGTACGGCAGACCGGACTTACGAACCGTCAGGTTCGGGTAGCCGGGGTTGTCCTCGGTGTAGACGCGTGCGCGCAGGTGGAAGGCGAGGCTGCGTCGGACCGCGTCCGGCAGGCGGCGGTCCTTGGTGCGGTGCCAGGCCAGTGCGAGCAGGGAGGTGATGCCGAGCGAGGTGTCACCGATGTCGTCGGTGGTGGCCGGGTGTTCCAGACTGCCGTCCTCGGTGAGACGGCTCAGCGCCTGCTCAGTCACATCGGCCAGCACACCGTCGTACGCGGCCGGATCGTCGGCCAGGTCGTGCAACTGGCCGCGCTGATGCGGGAGATACAAACTGCTCAGCCCTTCATACCGGAGGTGGCCAGGCCCTCTACCAGCCTCTTCTGGAAGATGAGGAAGCAGATGAGCGTGGGCACAAGGGCGAGTGTCGACATGGCGAACATCGGCCCGTAGGACGAACCACTGGTCTGGTCGAGGGCGGCGCGGGCCGCCGCGCGGACGAACTCGTGGTCGAGCGGGGTGTGCAAGGTCAGTCCTTCAGTCCGGCATTGATGTCGGCGTTCATGACGTAACGCTGGAACACCAGGAAGACGACGATCAGCGGGATCATGGAGATGACCGATGCGCCGAGCAGCACCGACCAGTTGATGTTCTGCGCGCCGACGATGCTCTGGATGCCGATCTGCACGGTGAACTTGTCGGGGTCGTTGAGCATCAGAAGCGGCCAGATGTAGTCGTTCCACCGCCACTGGAACGACAGGATG
The DNA here is from genome assembly GCF_043198355.1 of Streptomyces sp. NPDC048825. Taxonomy (NCBI): domain Bacteria; kingdom Bacillati; phylum Actinomycetota; class Actinomycetes; order Kitasatosporales; family Streptomycetaceae; genus Streptomyces; species Streptomyces sp. NPDC048825. The sequence goes on along the minus strand of NZ_JBICUR010000008.1, from coordinate 187,267 downwards.
GCGAGGGTCAGCATGATGGGCCGGGAGACCGGCACCATGATCCTCAGGAAGATCGACAGCTCATGCGCGCCGTCGATACGTGCGGCTTCCACGAGTTCGTCGGGAACCGTCAGGAAGAACTGGCGGAACATGAAGCATCCGGTCGCGGTGAGCACGGCCGGGAGGATGATGCCGGCGAACGAGTTGTAGAGGCCGAGGTCGCGGACCACCAGGAACTCCGGGGCGAGCATGACCTCGCCCGGCAGCATCGTGGTGGCCAGGATGCAGACGAAGAAGACCTTGAGCCACTTGTTGTCGTACTTGGCCAGCGCGTACCCCGTGCAGCAGCTGACTCCCACCGTGAGGATCGTCGCGATCACACACACGATGGTCGTGTTGATGAAGTACTGGGAGAAGTTGGCGCCGTCCCACGCTGCCTTGTAGCCCGACAGGGTGGGGTCGTCCGGAAACAGCGTCAGCGAGGAGAACAAGTCTCCCGCCGGCTTGAAGGAGCTGAGGACGAACCACAGCACCGGAAACCCGTAGATGGCCGCCAAGACCCACAGCAGTATCGTCGCGGGCACCGCGCGCCGAAGCCCACCGCTGCGCGCGCTGCGGGGCCGCTTCTTAGCGACGGTCCGTACGGAATCGGCGTCGACCTTGCGCGGCGTGTCTGTGGTTGTCATCGGTTCTCCACCCGCCGGTTGACGATCAGCTGGATGATCGCGACGGCCATCAGGATGAGCATGAGCACGAATGACGCGGCGCTCGCGTAGCCGATCTGGCCCCGTTTGAAGCCGGTCTCATAGATGTACTGGACAAGCAGGTTGTTCGACGTTCCGGGTCCGCCGTTGTTGAGGGCGACGAACACCGGGTATTCCTTCATCGCGTTGATCGTGTTGAGCAGGATGACGATGAACGAGGTGGGCGCGATGCTCGGCAGCGTGATGCTGATGAACTGGCGCCATGGACCGGCGCCGTCGAGCGAGGCCGCCTCGTAGTACGACACCGGTACGTTCTTGATCGCCGCGATGAACAGCAGCATCGTGAAACCCGTCCACATCCAGGATGCCGCCATCACCACCACCAGCAGCGACAGGTCCGCGTTCGACTGCCACGGAACGGCCCCTCCGCCGAGCTTCTCGATGACGTAGTTGACCAGTCCGAAGTTCTCACCGAACAGCCACCGCCACAGGACGCCCACGACGATGGGCGACAGCAGCCACGGAATGAAGAAGATGACGCGGGCGACCGTCGAGCCCTTGGCGTGCTTGTTCACCACCAGATTGGCGGCGAGCAGCGAGAGCGCGAAGTTCAGCGGGACGAAGAGGACGGTGTACAGCAGCGTCCGGGTCAGCACGTCGTAGAACGTGGAGTCCCCGAGCAGGTTCTGGTAGTTGTCCAGTCCGGTGAACTGGAACACCCCCACGCCCGTGTAGTTCGTGAAGGAGTAGACGAGCCCGATCACCGCCGGCCAGACGAAGAACAGCGCGAAGAGCACGACATTGGCCGCGATGAGGACGAGCGGCGCAAGGGTGTAGCTGCTGCGTCTCCTGGGCGGGCTCGCGGACACGTCCGAGGCGCGTTTTGTCATCTTCCTGACTCCGTGCTGGTGGAATGGATTCCTGTGGGCTCACGCGATGAGCCCGGCATCGCGCGTGCGCCAGAGGCCCGGGCGGCGGTGTCTGGACCCCGCCGCCCGCGCCCACCGGCCTGTGCTCAGCCGCCGACCTGCTGGTTGTAGCCGGCCACGATGTTGTCCAGGGCCTTGTCGACCGACTGCTGGCCGTTGATCGTCTTGCCGAGCTCCGTCTTGGTCGGGTCCTCGGCGATGCTCTTGCCCTTCAGCGCCCAGTTCGTCTGGGCGGTGTTGAAGTAGCCGGAGATCGGGTCGTAGAGCGGGATCGACTCGTTGTAGAGCTTGAACGCCGCCTGCGCCGCCTCGGACTTGAAGGGGTACTCCGGGTTCAGACCGCTCTCGACGGGCAGGAACCCGGACGCCTCACACAGCTCGCGGTAATGGTCCGGCTCGTACAGCCAGGAAATGAACTTGTTCGCAGCGGTGGCCGCGTCGCTGTTGTTGTTGAAGCCGACCATCATGCCGCCGCTGTTGACGTCGCTTGCCTGCACCGGCTCGGCGGGAGTCGGGACGCTCGCCCACTCGAACTTCTTGATGCTCTCCGCATAGGCGGCAACCTGCCACACGCCGGACCAGTAGGCGACCACGTCACCGCTCTGGAACATGGCCGACGGGTCGGCGCCGCTGGTCCACACCGACTTCGGCATGGTCTTGTCGTCGTTCATCTCGACGAAGCGCTTCACGGCCTTCCTGGTCGCGTCGTCCACCGAGAACTTGCCGGAGGAGTCCGCGTGGACGTACTTCCCTCCGAGCTCGTACACCATGGCGCGCAGCCGGGACGGCGACTGGTCGAACGTCAGGGAGTACTTGGCCTTGGTCTTCTCCCGGACCTCGTCCGCCGCCTTGATGAACTCGGTCCAGGTCCAGGTCTTCTGGGGCGAGGTCGGGAAGGAGACGCCGGCCTTCTCGAAGAGCGTCTTGTTGATGAACATGCCGGACGCGGTGACGTCCGAGGGGATGGACAGCACCTTCCCGGACGAGTCCTTGGCGAGGAAGTTGGCGTTGATGTTGTTGCTCTTCTTGTTGGCGATGGAGCTGAGGTCGATCAGCTTGTTCGACCAGATCGGGTCCAGCGCCGGCACGGCCGCCACGTCGGGCAGAGAGTTCGCCTGCGCGGAGTTGCGCAGCTTCGCCGTGTACCCCTCGTAGGGGATGTTGACGAGTTTGATGCTGACGCCGGCTTCCTTCTTGTACTGCGCCACCATCTTCTTCCAGCCCGCGTCCTGCCCCGGAACCGTGGAGATCCAGAACGTCAGCGACTTGGAGGTCCCGCCCGAGTCGGATTCCGACCCGCAGGCGGAGAGCAGCAGGGCACCTGCCGTGGCCACGGCAGCGAGGGGAACAAGGCGGCGTATGCCGCCGCGGCCGAGTCGGCGGGAGCGCCGCACACCCACACTGGTCATCTTCGATCCCTTTTCGTCATAGGGGACGGAGCACGGCGCCGACCGAGGCGGCACGGGTGCATTTGCAGGAAGGTTGGCTTTCCGTGGGCGCGGCCTCGCCCGGCCGCGTCGCTCCTTGACGGGTGGGATCCCCGGCCATGAGGGCCGTCGTCGCACAAGCTCGCCCTCGTGCGGCTGCCGTAGTTGCGTACGGGCGGGAAGCTCACCCGGAGTCGGCGTCCCGGCCGACTCAGAAAGCGCTTGTCCGGACATTGGCAGACCGATGCGCAAGCCGTCAATGCTTCGCCCGCGTCCCTCCGGTCACGGTTTGGATTCCGCGGGCGACCGCAAGGCGGCTCGCGCCCGCCACCGTGCCGTTCTCGCCGACCGTGCTGCTGACCACCTCGGTGGGCCAGCTCAGCCGCTCCAGTTCGGCCCGTACACCCGGCAGGAGCTGCGGGTCCGTGCCGGTGGCGCCGCCCAGCACGATCAGTCCGGGGTCCAGTACGGCGGCCACGGCGGCGGCGAGCCGGCCCACGTCGGCGGCATGGCGGGCGACCACGGAACGGGCCGCGGAGTGGCCCTCCTCGGAGAGGGCGAAGAGCCGCTCGGCGCTACGAGGACACGGATCGTCGGCGTCCTGCCAGGCCTCCTCGGCCCGGCGCAGCAGGGAACCCACGCCGATGTGCGCCTCCAGGGCCTCGCGACGCGGTTCGCGCCCTTCGTCCCACGGGTAGGGCAGCCGGGCCACCTCACCGGCGGCGCCGTTCGCGCCGCGCAGCACCTGGCCGCCGATGACGATGCCGAGGCCTATGCCCACGCCGATCCGCAGGTAGCCGAAGCTGTGCCGGCCGCGGGCGGCGCCCTCGTGCAGCTCGGCGAGCGCGGCGCAGTTGACGTTGTTCTCGAGGTGGACCGGAACGCCCGGCGGCAGCGCGACGGCCATCGCGTCGAAGACGGGCCCGGCCTTGGCGGTCGCCGGACGCGCACCCGTGCCTTCCGGGTCCTGCGTGACGACATCGCCGACGGCCACGATCACGGCTCGCAGGGGTGCGCCGGTGGGCAGCTCTTTGAGGACCTGGCGTACGACATCGGCGGCCTCAGGCCGGGAGCCGGTGCCCTCGGCGAGCAGGACGCCGTCCAGGGCACAGCCGCGCACCCGGGTCACGGCGGGGCCGAGATCGACGGCGAGTACGGCTCCGGCGGCCGGCCCGAGTCCGTAGACGGCGGCGGACCGGCCGGTGGCGCCGGAAACCGTGCCGGAGCAGGCGGCCAGCTCGGCGGCCTCGAGTTCGGCCACGGCGGTGGAAACGGTCGGCTTGGACAGGCCCGCACCGGCGGCCAGTTGGGGGCGGGTGGCGGTACCGGCCGCGGCCAGTACGGCGAACACCGCGCGGGCGCTCTCGCTCAGTTGCATGCTCTCCCCAGGTGCTGCTGCGGTGGTCTCCGCGGGATCGCGGCGGTCTGTCCGCAAGGGTTGTACGGCATGGGGATTCCGTGCCTCTTGACGCACCCTACTTCGTTAGTTAACTTCCTAACGAACTTAATGCGGTACTCGCCTGCCGCGCCGATTCGAAGTCCGTCCCGGGGCTTCCTGAACGCTTCGAGGGGTGTCAACTCGCGCCTGTGCAGCCGCAGTTCAACAAGGGCTGCGCCCCCTGGGCCCCCGGTCGTGTCTCGGCTGCGAGCCGGTTGTGGCTGGTCGCGCCCCGCGGCGGAGCCGCTCATGTCACAGCCCCGCGCCCCTGAAGGCCGGGGGCTTCGCCCCCAGCCCCCGGGTCGTAGCACGAGTGCGGGCCCGTCGTGGCTGGTCGCGCCCGCGCGGCGCAGCCGCAGATTGGTACAGCCACGCGCCCCTGGTGGGCGGGGGCTTCGCCCTCACCCCAGCCCCGGGTCGTAGGACGGCCGCGGGCCCGTCGTGGCTCGTCGCGCCCCAGGGTCCGCCACCGGCCCAAGGCGAACCGCCCCACCGCCAGAGGCCGACGCCCGCCCCACCAACCCAAGGCGAAACGCCACTCAGAGAGGCACCCCCATGCCCGGGCAGCACACCCGTACCTCGCACTTCCAGCACGGCATCGACCGGCGCGTGTTCTTGCGTAACTCCGTGGGCGTCTCGGCGGGGCTGGCTGCCGCTCCGGCGCTTGCCGCGTGGCCGGCGGCTGCTGCTTCCTCCGGTGCCAACTCCCCTGCCGCCTTTGTCGATTCCTACACCACCAACGTTGTTGCGAATCAGACCGCCGAGACCAACGCGGCGGTTCGCATCCTCGGTGGCTTCGCCGAGATCTGGAAGACGGGATCCGCCTGGGACAGCGGCATGCCGCTCATGCCCGACGTCCTGCGCGCCAACATGCGCTACAGCGTGCGCGTCACCACCCACCGCACCGACGCCGAGGCGCGGCTGGCCTTCATCCATGACCGCCAGCACCAGAGTTACGCGGTGATCGCCGGACTGGGCCCCCTCGCCGACCTCTACAAGGCGGGCGCGAAGGCGGTCACCGGCATCACGTCCGCGCCGGACGGCGTCCCTGCGGGCAAGATCAACGACACGATCCCGGCCGACGCACCCGCGGGTTCCGCGCTCGGCGCGGGCTCCCACGACTCGGACCTGGGCAAGGTGGCGGAGCTGGTCGACACCGTGCGCGGCCCGTTCGCCTCGGGCAACCCCAGCAAGTTCGCGTACCAGTACCCGCGTCCCTGGCGGATGAACAAGGACAGCGAGGTCGTGGACACCGGCGAGAAGGACGCGCTGGGCTACCCGGTCTACGCGTCCGACGTGGCGGTCGTCCCGCAGTTGCTGCGGCAGCGGGCCGAGGTTCCGGCCGAGGACGGGGGCTTCCCCAGCGGACACACCAACGCGCTTCACCTGGCGGCGCTGGCGATGGCGTACGCGGTTCCCGAACGGTTCCAGGAGATGGTGACGCGCGCCTTCGAGGTCTCCCACACGCGCATCGTTTCGGGCATGCACTCCACCGTCGACGTCATCGGCGGCCGGATCCTCGCCACGGCACTCGCGGCCGCGGCCCTCGCCGACCCGAAGAACGCCGGCCTCAAGGCGGCGGCCCGCGCCCAGGCCGCCGCGTACTTCCAGGAGCAGACCGGCACCACCGCCGACACTCTCTACGCGTACGCCCACTCGGCGGACCTGGACGAGGATCCGTACGCGAGCCACGCGCTCAACTCGGCGGGCGTCTCCCACAAGTTGACGTATGTCCTGCCCAATCGGCCCGCGCGGGACCGCATGATCGTGCCGAAGGGCGCCGAAGTCCTCCTGGAGACACGGCTGCCGTATCTCTCCGCCGCCCAGCGGCGCGAAGTGCTGCGCACGACGGCGCTGCCCGCCGGATACGTCCTGCTGGACGGTTTCGAGCGGTGGGGCCGGCTGAACCTCTTCGCCGCCGCCGACGGATACGGGGCGTTCGACTCGGACGTGCGCGTCACGATGGACGCCACCCAGGGCGGCTTCGCCGCGGCCGACACCTGGCGCAACGACATCGGCGGGCGCGGCTCACTGGTCAAGCGGGGCACCGGCACGCTGACCCTCGCGGGAGCCAACCGCTACACCGGCGGCACCACGCTGGAGGAGGGCGTCCTCGTGACCGGTTCACGGGACGCGCTCGGATGCGGCGACGTGCAGGTGCGGGGTGGCACGCTGCGGACGGCGTCGCCGCTCCGGGTGCGCGGCGCGTACGCCCAGTCGTCCGGTACGACCCTTGACGTGACACTCACCGACGACGGCACACCGGCCCTGGCGGTGACCAGGCGCGTGCTCCTCGACCGGGACAGCACGCTGGTCGTCCGGCTCGACGACCAGCGGCCACCGGAGCCGGGCACCACGATTCCGGTCATCGACGCCCCTGTCCTGCGCGGCCGGTTCAGCCGCATCACGGTCGACGGCCACAACGCCGAGCCGGTGTTCACCAACCGCGGTCTGTCCGTACGGCTCACTCGCAGGTGACCGACGCCTTGGGCACGTCGCCGCCCAGCGGCGCCGTGTCCGGGACCGGGGCCGCGAGCCAGTCGGCGACGGCTCGTGCGATCGGCTGCTCCGTCTCTATTTCCACAAAGCCGAACTGGCCCGCCTGGTTGCACTCGAGAAACCACCAGATGCCGTCGGCGTCCTCGGCGAAGTCGAATGCGCCATACGCGAGTTGGGCCTCCCGAAGATAGTCGTGCACGCTCGCGGCGACCCGCGGCGGCGTCTCGACCGGCTGCCATGGTTCCGTGGAGGTGGCGAACCGGACGTCCACCTCCTCGGGATCGGCGCCTTGGCCAACCGCCTTGCGGGCGGCGAAAAGACGGTCGCCGACGCAGGTCAGCCGGATGTCGGCGCGCTTGGCCACGCGCCGTTGAAGCAGAGTGGGGCCGAACGCGACGGCCGAGAAATCCGTCTCGGGTGCGACCCTGCTGGTCGGAACCGCCCTCGGCGGCTCCTGCGGGTGTGCGCCCGAGACGGGCTTGACCACCAGATCCGGGAAGCGGTCCGCGAAGTCGCGGGCGGCCTGCGGGAACGTGGTGATCAGTGTGGCGGGCACGGGAAGCCCGCAGCGCTGTGCGAGATGAAGCTGCCAGGGCTTGTGGCGGGCCCGGCGGGCCGCGTCGGGGTGGTTCATCCAGCGCGCGCCGGTGGAACGCAGCATGCCGTAGAGCGCCTGCGCGGACTCCTCGGTGAGCCAGGCGGACGGCTCGGCGACCCGGGTCGCGGGCACACCGGGCCTGCGGACCCAGACGGACCGCAGACCGCTCATCGTCACCAGCCGGCCGCCGGCGGACAGATGGCCGCGGAAGGCGCCGTGCACGAACTCGCCCGACAGGGCGACGCCTCCGGGCAGGTCCGCGGGATCGAGGCGGACGACCGGGACACCCGTCCCGTCCAGTCGGGCCACCACCATGTCCGCGGTTACATCCTGTTCGCACGTCAGGATCAGAACCGTCATCGTCGCGGGTCCGTCTTCAGTCGTCGAAGTGGGTCTTCGAGCCCGCCGTGGACGTCGTGGCCCCCAGTTCCCGCAACACGGCGTAGTCATGAGCGGCGAGCCGCCCGTCGGGCAGGACGTTCATTTGCAGTCTGGAGTCATAGGCATACGGAACGCTGACCTCCAACTGCTGGGCCGGACGTGCATAGTTGAGCGCGAACGGTCGCATTGGTTCTCCTTGCTCGGTGCTTCCCAGTCAAGCGGATCGTGACGCTCCGGCGTCGCGGGGCCTGACGGGTCTGCAGGGCTTCCACGGAGATATACGAATCGAACAGTCGAATGGTTGCTTCACGCTGTGTAATCGTCCGAGCCGTTCGCCCTCCACCCCCCGTCCGGCCCGACCGCTCTCTTGATGCATGGGGCACCCATCCGCCCTCTATGACGTATACCCGGGCCTCACGGATCCGGTCTTCGGGCGCACTTCAGCGGCCCGGCGCACACCGCGCCCACGCGCGCGCCACACGCGCCCGCGTCGCACCTCCGGTGCGCGGGCAAACGTCGTCGGCCGCGCGAATCCGCAGGTGGCGATAGATTTCACAGGGACGGCATCTCCTTCCTCGAACCGGAGCGGACGATGAGCACGTTGCGACAAGAGGTGGAGCCGACCGAGGTCGGCCTCGATCCGGCGGCACTGCGACGGCTGGACGAATACTTCGCCCACCTCGTCGACGACGGCCGGTTGCCCGGGTACCTCGTCTCGGTCGCCCGTCACGGTTGTGTCGCACATCTCACTTCGTACGGCCTCCGGGACCGGGAGGCCGGAGTGCCGGTCGGGACGGACACGATCTGGCGGATCTACTCGATGACCAAGCCGATCGCCTCCGTCGCGGCGCTGATGCTCCAGGAGGAGGGCCTGCTCGACCTCGACGACCCGGTGGCCCGCCATCTGCCGGCCTTCGCCGAGCCCCGGGTGTACGTCGAGGGAAGCGGCTCGGACCTCAGGACCCGTCCCGCCGAGGGGCCCATCCGGATCCGGCACCTGCTGACCCACACCGCCGGGCTGACGTTCGGCTTCTACCACGTCCATCCCGTCGACGCCGCGTACCGGGCCGCCGGGGTGGAGAGGGCGGAGCCGCCGGATGCGGATCTGGCCGAGGCCTGCGAGCTGTTCGCGGGCCTGCCGCTCCAGTTCGAGCCGGGGACGCAGTGGAACTACTCGGTCGCGACCACGGTGCTCGGGCGCGTGATGGAGGTGGTGTCCGGGATGCCGCTGGATACGTTCCTCGCCGAGCGGGTCTTCGGGCCGTTGGGGATGGCGGACTCAGGGTTCTGGGTACCCGAGGACCGTGCCGACCGGCTGGCCGTTCTGTACGCCGAGAGTGACGGGGGCGGTGAGGGCCACGAGGGCGGTGAGGGCGGCATCGTACGGAGCCCTGAGCAGCCGGGGCACAGCCGTCCGCGGCTGCTGTCCGGCAACGGCGGCCTGGTGGCGAGCGCGCACGACTACCACCGCTTCATGGAATTCCTGTGCCGTGGCGGCGAGTTGGACGACACCCGGCTCCTGTCCCAGCACACCGTGGCCACAATGCTGTCCAACCACCTCCCCGCCGACCTCCGCACCTTCGGCAGCCCCGTCCACGACTTCCCCGGCAACGCGGGCGTCGGCTTCGGCTTCGGCGTCTCGGTCGTGATCGATCCCGCTCGTACGGAGTCACCGTCCGGCCCCGGCCTGTACGGCTGGTCCGGCGCGGCCGGCACGACCTTCTGGGTCGACCCGCAGCACGACCTGACCGTGCAGTTCCTGACCCAGGTACGGCCTACGGCGGGGCCGACGTGGTTCGCGGATCTGAGGCGGCTGGCGCACGAGGCGGTCGCAGGCTGAGGTGGGCGAAAGCCCCTGGCAGGCTACGAGTTCACAGGCCCTCAGCCTTGTGGCGCGTGCTGTCCATGCTGAAGTCGATCCCGTCCCGGCCCAGTTCGGCGAGCCATTCCTCGGAGCGCTCCGGTGTCTCGGCCGCACGGCTCAGCCCGGGCGGCAGGGTTCCGGCGAGGACCTTGCGTACGCCCAGCGCCAGCGTGCGCGACACGCACCGGGCCATCGCGCTCTCCTGCGCGTCCCCTTCCATGTCCAGCAGGTAGCGCCCCGACCAGGTCCGGCCCGAGACCTCGCGCACGTCGAGGGAGACGGCCAGGACGACGCGGTCGTGGTCGGCGTCCGTGGTCGGGTAGCGGGCCGCCAGCTCCTGGGCGAGCGCCGCGATGCTTTCGTCGTTGCCGCGCCGGAGTTCCTCGAAGACGGGTTGCCAGGCGTCGAGCCAGCCGGCCAGGCGGAGGGTGCCGCGGATGAAGGTCTGGGGTTTCCACGCCTGAGGCAGGTCGTACTGGTCCACGAACGGGATGCTGTCGCGGTTCGGGTAGACCTCGAAGGGTTCGGCGTCCACCAGGTGGGTGCGGGTGGCTTCCCAGGGGCGGGCGGCTGTCGTCTCCTCGCCGTACTCGATGTAGCGGGCGGGTGAGCGCAGGGCGTTCAGGACGCCTGCGGGGGCCCAACTGAAGCGGTACTTGAAGTCGTTGGGGACGGCGGGGATGCCGCCGCAGTACGAGGTGAGGCTGACCTCGGCGGCCGTGTCGGCGCTGATCTCCGTGCGTGCGCGGGCGATGAGGCTGTGCGCGAAGAGGTGGTCGATGCCCGGGTCCAAGCCCGACTCGGTGAGGACGACGATGCCCGCGGCGACCGCGGCGGGAACCTGGTCCAGGACCGCCTCGGACACATAACTCGAGCAGGCGAAGTGGGCCTGGTGCGCCACGCAGGTGGCCAGCAGCGGGCCGTGTTCCGGGGCCGGGAGCATGGAGACCACGATGTCGCCGGGTGCCAGTTCGGCGGCGAGTGCGGAGAGCGTGTACGCGCGGGGTTCGGCGCGGCCGGTGAGGCCGAGCGCCGAGAGGCTCTGTGCCGCCCGCTCCTCGGTGCGGTGCCACAGGCGTACGCGGTCGGCGGTGTCGCATATCGTGGCCAGGCCGCTGCCCGTGGACAGGCCCGCGCCGATCCAGTGGACGGTGCCGGAGGCTGGGACCACGGCTTCGTTGTCGGACCGGTTGGCTGTCTCAGACATGGTTGGACTCCCCGTCTCCCAGGCCGAGTTCACGGCACGTCTCGTGGAACCGGTCCAGGCATCGCCCCCACGCCCCGGCAACCCCGAACTCCGAAAGCTGTGGTGTCAGCAACGCCGAGAAGTCCGTGCTCGCCTCCTCGGGCAGCAGGGACGGCAGGTTGTCGATGGCGATGAGGTCGAGGGCCGGCCGTTCGTGGAGGCGGCGTACGGGGTCCGTCCAGTCGGTGACCGTGTCGTAGACCGGAAGGACGTTGTAGGGGGACCCGACGTCGCAGGTCACGTCGCACACCGTGCGCAGGCCGCGGCGCGGTTCGGCCAGGTCCTTGTCGGTGAGGAAGGGGGTGACGGGGCCGGTGCTGAGCACGCAGTTGACCATCAACTCGTGCTCCAGCAGGGCCTGTCGGTCCAGGTCACGGGTCTCGGCGAGGTCCCAGCACGTGGGGTCGAGCCCGGCCTCCCTGAGCGCGACCTGCGCGCCCCGTCCGGAGCGGCCCAGCGCGCCGATCACGAGCGAGCTGAACCGGGCGTCGTCCGGGCGGGGTTGGAGTTCGGCGTCCAGTTCCCCTTTCGACGTCGGCCGCAGCGGTGCCGTCAGCCTGCCCCGGTGGTGGAGTACGGCGAGGGCGGCGCCCACATATCCGGCCCAGTAGCCGAAGGCGGCGAGCCGGCGGCCGTTGTCGTCCACCAGGTACTCGAGGTCGAACAGCGCCCCGCCCCCGGCGACGAACCGGCGCAGCAGGGCCTCGGCCCCGGGCTGCCCCTTGTACGCGTGCCCGAAGAAGACATGCCGGTGCCGCAACTCGCCCGGTTCCTCGGGGAGTTCCTTGAGGCCGACGACGACCGCGTCGAGCGGTGCGACGGTCCAGGAGTACGGCTCGACGACACGGCACCCGGCCGCCTCGTACGCCTCGACGGGGAAGATCCGCTGCGGGGACCGCTCGACGGTCACTGTCACGCCGTTCTCGACGAGCCGCCGCGCGTCGGACGGCACGATCGGGGTGCGCCGCTCGGTCGTGCGGGTCTCGTGGCGCAGCCACAGGTGGAGCTCGGTCATACGCGGTTGACCTCCGGTCGCGGGGCGTCGGCGGCGAACCCTTCGGCACGCAGCGGGGTGATGTCCACGAAGGGATCATGCCTCATCAGAAGCCGCCTGCCCCAGGCCGGCCTCCCTGGCGGCGTCGATCACCACCCAGGCCGCCGCGGCGTCCTGGATGCCGAGGCCGACGCTGTTGTAGTAGACGATGTCGTCGGGGCTCGTACGTCCCTCGCGCCGGCCCGTGAGCACACCGCCGAGCGGGATCAGATTCTCGGCTTCGAGCAGGCCGGAACGCAGCGCGTCCACCACAGGCCCGGCGTGGCCCGCCGCGGTGTCCGGGTCGTCGACGACCACGGCCGCGGCCCGCCGTACGACCTCGGCGTCGACCTCGCTGCGGGTCCGCTCGAAGGACCCCACGCTCACCACCGTGCAGCCGGGCGCCAGCCACTCGCCGCGTACGACGGGTGTGCTGCTGAGCGTGCAGGCCGCGACCATGGGCAGCCCGGACACGGCCTCCTCGGCCGAGGCGACGGCCTTGGCGGCGATACCGAGTTCGGCCGCCAGCAGCTCGGCCGCCCGCTCGCGGCGCGAAGGAGTCGGACTCCAGAGGCGTACCGCCCGCAGGTCCCGCACCCGGGCCACCGCCCGCGCATGGGCCAGCGCCTGTGTGCCCGAGCCGATCAGGCCCAGCTCCGCGCTGTCGGCGGTGGCCAGCGCGTCGAAGGCCACCGCGCTGGCCGCGGCCGTGCGCAGCGTCGTCACCGCCGTGCCGTCCATGACGGCGGCCAGGCGGCCGGTCACCGGATCGAGCGCGTTGATCACCGCGTGCACGGTCGGCAGCCCGGCCGCCGCGTTGCCCGGATTGACGCTGCCGAACTTGGCGACGGCCCCGGTGTCCGCGGACAGCCGCGCGACGTACGCCAGCACCACACTGTCGTCGAACCCGCTCGGCTCCATGATCTTGCCGGGCAGGTCGGCGGTGCCGTCGTCGAGCGCGGTGAAGGCCGCGCGCTGCGACGCGATGGCCGCGTCGATGCTCAGCAGCTGCGTCACCTGGTGTCCGGAGAGGTAAAGGACGACGTCTGTCTCTGTCATCCCTTGTTCCTATCCGGATCCGGGCCGCCGCACCAGTCAGGACCAGTTCAGGGCCGGTTCAGGACCAGTGGATCACCGTGTCCAGATGCGGCAGGTGGTGGTCCATGCGCTCCCGCTTCGTGCGCAGATAGCTGATGTTGTGCTCGCGCGGCGGTATCAACAGCGGGACGTGCTCGGCGACTTCGATGCCGTGGTGCCGCAGGGCCTCGCTCTTGCGCGGGTTGTTGGAGAGCAGCCGTACGGAGGGCACGCCGAGGTCGTGCAGCATGTCCGCGGCGACGCCGTAGTCACGGGCGTCCACCGGGAGACCGAGGGCGAGGTTCGCCTCGACCGTGTCCAGGCCCTCCGACTGGAGCTTCATGGCCTGCAGTTTGGCGAGAAGCCCGATTCCTCTGCCCTCGTGGCCGCGAAGGTAGAGGAGGATGCCGCGGCCCTCCGCCACAATGGTGCGCAGGGCGGTCGAGAGCTGGTCGCCGCACTCGCAGTGCGTGGACCCGAAGGCGTCTCCGGTGAGGCACTCCGAATGCAGTCGGGTGAGCGTGTCCTCCGTTCCGTCGATATCGCCGTATATGAGGGCCACTTGTTCATCCCCGCGTTCGAGGTCCAAATAGCCGACGGCGTAGAAATCTCCGTACACGGTGTGCAGTTGGAGATCCACCACACGCTGGACACCCGACTGAACATCTGCCTTGGGGCTGGCACTTCGACCGAGCACGCCTTTGCTTTCCTTCATTTTCTCCTGCATCCAATCTGCCGTTGCCGCGTTAGCCTGCTCTCGTCGGTGCCTACGGAACGAAAGGCCTTAACACCATGACCGGTTCGGGAACACAGCTGACCACCCCCGGCTTGTTGCCGCTGGACACCACGGAGGACGTGAGGGCGCGTCGGCCCGGCGTCGCCGTCCTTCCCATCGGCAGCTTCGAACAGCACGGGCCCTTTCTACCGCTGGCCACTGACACCGTCATCGCCTGCACCATCGCCCGTGAGGTCGCCGCCGCGTACCCGGTGCATCTCCTCCCTCCGCTGACCATCGCCTGCTCGCACGAACATGCCGCCTGGCCTGGGACGGTCAGTATTTCCGCGGTGACACTCCACGCGGTGGTACGGGACATAGCCGACTCGCTTCGTCGCTCGGGCATCGACGCCCTGGTACTGGTCAACGGACATGGCGGGAACTACGTGCTGGGCAATGTGGTGCAGGAATCCGCGGGCAGCGGCACGCGCATGGCGCTGTTCCCGGCACCGGAGGACTGGGAGGAGGCGCGGGTCCGGGCCGATGTGCGGACCTCGCTGCTCAGCGATATGCATGCGGGGGAATTGGAGACGTCCATCCTGCTGCACGCTCATCCGGATATGGTGCGTCCCGGTTATGAGTCCTCCGACTTCCTCGCCGACGACCGGCGGCATCTTCTCACCCTCGATATGTCCGCTTACACGGAGTCCGGTGTCATCGGCCGTCCTTCGCTGGCTACCGCCGAAAAAGGCAAGGAGCTGCTGGCGGGCCTGGTGGACTGCTTCGGTTCGTATTTCTCGATCCTCAGGCCGGAAGCGGCGAATTCCGCTCCGGGCGCCGAGGACGCCGTACAGAAGGGGGCCGGACAGGACGGCGCGGAGAGCAGCCGGCCCTGACCGTCGGCCGCGTCCGCCGGTGGTGAGCGCGGGACATGGCCGTTGTGGCGCTGCGGCACGCCCTTCTCGTACGCGGGCTGGGGGCGCCGCAGGCCTAGGGCCTGTGTCGAGAGTGGCGTCGTCCGCCCGCAGGGCGGGCCGGGCGGCGTCTGGTGCGTGCTCTCGGCGTGCCGGGTGGAAGCCCTCGTACTGGACGTACTTGGGCTTTCGCCCGGTGCGGCGAAGGGGGTCCCCCCATCCGAGCCGTGCGAAGCCGGTTCGAGGATGGGGGCGCGTGCCAGGCGTCGGCCGGCAGGCGCCACTCTCGACACAGGCCCTACGGCCCACCGGGCGACGAGTACGCCGATGCCGGGCAGGCTCGCCACGAGGCTGAGCACGCCGTAGACGACGGCGACCGAAAAGCCGGTGCTCGCGCCGAGTCCGGCGGCGCCGAAGGCCCAGGCGGTGGCGCCCTCGCGAGGGCCCCACCCGCCCACGTTCAGCGGCAGTCCCATCGCGAGCAGGGCGAGCACCGCCAGGGGCAGCAACACGACTGGGGACGCGTCGGATCCCGCGACCCTGGCGGCGAGTACGAACATCACGAGGTGGCCCGCCAGCACCACGGCCGACGAGACGACGACACCTGGCCAGGTGTGGCGGGCCACCAGCCCTTCACGCGCCTCGGCGAGCGCGTTGCGCAGGCGGGGCATGCGTCGCGTCGAGGGCGACGAGCCCTTCAGCCGGACCGCGACCACGGCCGCGATCACCGCGGCGAGCGCCAGCGCGACGGCGGACGCCTCGACGAGGTGCTGGGTCTGGGTCTGGACCGGCGAGGGCAGCGTCAGCAGGATGACCCCGCCGGCGGCCATGAGCGCCACCTGGCCCGCGACACGTTCGAGGACCACGGCGCGTACGCCCCTGCCGAGGTCACCGGCGCTCTGTCCGTGCCGTACGGCGCGGTGCACATCGCCGAGTACGCCGCCGGGCAGCGCCGCGTTCAGGAACAGGGAGCGGTAGTAGTCCGCGACGGCAGGACCCAGCGGCAGCCGGATCTTCAGGCCCCGGGCCACCAGGCACCAGCGCCAGGCGCTGAACACCGTGGTGACCACGCCGATCCCGAGGGCCGCCAGCACCGTGGGGCCGTCGACCCGGCGCAGTCCGTCCACGAAGACGCCGGTGCCCGTCCGCCACACGAGTACGCCGAGAATGGCGATGCCCGCGAAAGTGCCGAAGTGGGTGCGCAGGGCGCGGGAGTCGATACGGGACCAGAGCGTGCGAAGGGTGCGGCGCGCGTCCGGGACCGGCCTCGGTGTCCGGGCCGCCCGTGCGCCCCGTGTCACCTGCTCGTCACCGCCGTCCAGGACCGGCCTCGGCGTGGGCTCGGCCCGGACGGCGCGTGGCTGCGCGTCGGCTGCCACCGCCTGCGCACTCATGCCGCTCCTCCCGTCGGACGGGCGAGGGCGAGAAGATCGCTGTGGTGCACCACGACGTTCAACTCCCCCGCCTCGCACGCCGCGAGACGCTCCCGCAGATAGGCGCCCGCACGCTCGGCGAGTTCGGGGCGCTCCTCGACGGCCGCGCCGACCCAGCCGCGCAGCCACTCCGCCATCAGCGGGGACTCGTCGGGTCCGAGCCGCCAGGCGCTGGGGTGCACCCGTACCGTCGCGCCGTGCCGGGCGAAGGCGTCGCAGGCGGTGGTGACCGCGTCGGGTCCGAGCAGGTCGCCGCGGCGCTGGTGGGCGTTGAACGCCTCGGCGATCTCGTCGTCCAGCGGGTGGGCGGGCGTGAGTTCGACGCGCCCCACCACCGACAGCGTCAGCAGGGCGGGGCAGCCGGCTCCGGCGCAGGCCTCGGCGAGCGCCTCGATCTGCTCGGCGGTGAGTACGTCGAGCAGGGCGGAGGCGGTCACCAGCGAGGCACCGGCCAGCGCGTCCGCGGTCAGCCGGGAGACATCGCCGCGTTGCGTCTCGACGGTGACGCGGCTGCCGTCGGCGGCCGTGCGGGGCGAGCCGACGGCGGCGAAGTGCAGCAGATAGGGGTCGTGGTCGTTCAGGACCCAGTGCTGGGGGCCGTCGAGTCGCGGGGCGAGCCAGCGGCCCATGGAGCCGGTGCCGCAGCCGAGGTCGTGGATCACCAGGCCGTTGGACCGGCGCTGCGGCAGGTTCGCGAGCCGGATCCGCAGGGGATCGAGGAGCTCGACCGCCCGCGCGGCGGCGTCGGCGGGCTCGCGCAGCTGAAGCCACTCGGGGGCGTACCGCGTCACGTCGTCGTCGGCCTCCGTGTCGGCGCCGCGCCTGCGGTCACCCAGCCGGATCGTTCCCACCTCGTACGCCGGAACCTTCGTCGTCGCGCGCCCGGGTGGCGTCATGCTCGTACTCACGCTGCCCCCTTCCTTTCGTCTCGTCCAAGTCGCCCCAGCACACCGGCCAGACTCCGGGCCGTCGCGGCCCAGCCGTCCAGTGCGGCCCTGCGTCCGCGTGCGGCGGCCCTCAGCCGGCGTCGTACATCTGCGTCGAGGAACCAGCCGCGCAGTTCCGCCGCGAGCGCCACCGAGTTGTCCGGCGGTACGAGGATGCCGGGCATCCCGCCGTCGGGAGCGCGCCCGACCGCCTCGGGGAGCCCGCCGACGTCCGTGGCCAGGACGGGGATGCCCCGGGCCAGCGCTTCGGTGACGGCCATGCCGTACGTCTCCGCGTACGAGGTGAGCACCATGAGGTCCGCGGAGGCGTAGCTCGCGTCGAGTTCGGCTCCGGCCTGCGGGCCGACGAGTTGCAGCCGGTCGCCGAGGCCGTGGTGGTCGATGAGCTCCCTCAGTTCGGCGACATAGCCGGGGTCCTGGCCCAGGCCGCCGACGCAGACGCAGCTCCAGTTCAGTTCGGTGAGGGTGGCGAGTGCCTCGACGAGGCGGTGCTGCGCCTTGCGCGGGGTGACCGAGGCGACGCACAGCAGCCGCGAGACGCCGTCGGTGCCGGCGGCCAGGGGCGCGATGTCGGCGCCGGGCGCGGCGACATGGACCCGGTCGGGGGCCAGCCCGTGGTGGGCGACCAGCCTGCGGGCCGCCCACTCGCTGGTGGCCACGATCGCGGGCACGGAACGCAGCGTGCGGCGCTCGCGGGCGTCCAGTTCCGCCGCCACGCCGGGGTCGAGCCCCGTCTCGTCGCCGAGCGGCAGATGAACGAGGACGACCAGGCGCAGCCGCTCGGTCTCGGCGGCGATGATCTCGGGGGCGGCGCAGGCGACGAGTCCGTCGAGGAGTACGCGGCTGCCGTCCGCCATCTCACCGAGGGTGCGGGCCAGCTCCGCGCGGGCGGCGGCTCCGGGCCGGGGCCAGCTGCCGTCGATCGCGTGCTTGTGGACCTGCCAGCCGAAGGCGGGGAGATCGAGGCACACCCGGGCGTCGTAGGTGTTGCCGCCGCTGGGCGTCCTCGGGTCGTCCACTCCGCCGGGCATCACGAAGTGCATGGCGCGAAGAGACATGGGGATGATGTCCGCGTACTTGTTCACAACCCACGCTCATAACTCGCCCAGGCGATGTGCGACTCGTGCAGAGTGACCGTGATGCCGGACAGTCCGCGGGCGCCCTCGCCCAGCGCTCCCTTGTGCACCCGCTCCGCGAGGCGGTCGGCGATGACCTTGGCCAGGAACTCCGTGGAGGTGTTCGTGTTGGCGAAGTCGGGCTCGTTGTCGAGGTTGCGGTAGTTCATCTCGCTCACCACCCCGCCCAGTTCCTGAGTGGCCAGTCCGATGTCGACGACGATGTTGTCGTCGTCCAGCTCTGCGCGCCGGAAGGTGGCGTCCACGAGGAACGTCGCCCCGTGCAGGCGCTGCGCGGGTCCGAAGACCTCCCCGCGGAAGCTGTGGGCGATCATGAGGTGATCGCGGACGGTGATGCTGAACAACGGACGACCCTCCAGGTGCGGCGCGTCTGATCCCTCTGCCGGGCGTGCCGTGTAGTACGGCAGGTCCGTTCTCCGTGTTCAGGCGGTACGGGAGGAAGTTTCGGCGGGTTTTCGTTTGGGACGCGTGGCTCGGACGCGTCGTTCGGTGGACCGGTCACCGGGCGTAGTCCCGAACCGATCCGGGCCGGTCATGCCCCTTCAGTGTCGTACTGAACCAGGTGGCACAGCGCCTGCGTCTCGCCTGCGGCGAGCGCGGCCATCGCCTCCGGCAGTTCCTCGAAGGCGCACGAGCCGGTGATCAGCGCGTCCAGGGCGGGGTCGGCGAGCAGTTCGAGCGAGAGGGCGAGCCGGTCGGCGTACGTACGGCGGCCGCTTCTGGCCGGGGAGACGGTGCCCACCTGGCTGCTGCGGACGACCAGGCGGCGGGAGTGGAAGGCCTCGCCCAGCGGCAGGCTGACCCGCCGGTCGCCGTACCAGCTCAGCTCGAGGACAGTCCCCTCCGGGGCGAGGAGTTCCAGAGAGCGGGTGAGCCCCGCCTCGGTGGCGCTGGCGTGCACGACCAGGTCGCAGTCCCCGGCGGCGTCCGCCGGGAGCGCGAAGTCGACGCCGAGCGCCTGGGCGAGTTCGGCGCGTGCCGGGTTGGCGTCGACGAGCTGGACGCGGACGGCGGGGTACCGGGCGAGGAGGGCGGCGACACTCGCGCCGATCATCCCGGCGCCGACCACCGCGATCCGGTCACCGACGAGCGGTGCGGCGTCCCACAGGGCGTTCACCGCGGTCTCCACGGTCCCGGCGAGGACGGCACGCGAAGCGGGCACCGACTCGGGTACGGGGGTCACGGCCGCGGCCGGGACGACGTACCGGGTCTGATGCGGATAGAGACAGAAGACGGTCCGCCCGACGAGCGACGCCGGCCCCTCCTCCACCAGGCCCACATTGAGATACCCGTACTTGACCGGCCCCGGGAAATCGCCCTCCTGGAACGGCGCCCGCATCGCGCCGTACTGGCTCTCCGGCACGCCACCGCGGAAAACGAGGGTCTCGGTTCCCCGGCTGACTCCGGAGAACAGCGTGCGCACCAGAACCTCGCCCTCGACGGGGCTCGGGAGGTCGACGTTCCGTATCCCGCCCTGCCCCGGAGATTCCAGCCAGAATGCGCGCGCGGCGCGGTCCATCGGCATGTCATCCTCCTGAAAAGTCGTGCCGCTCAGTCGTGCCCGAGCTGTGAACCTGCTGAGTCCGGCTGAACGATCCGGCGACCGTGCACGTACCGACCGTTGCGAAGCCGCGGACAACGTAAGCGGCAGTGATCGACTTTGTCATCTGGCCGGAGGATGTGCGGTGGCCCTGAACAACACGTACGACGCGAGGCTCTTGCAGCAGGAGACGGCGGTGGGAGCGGGTGTGCAACTGCTCTTGCTGGCCGTGATCGGCACGGCGATCGGCATGGGGCCGGTGGGCTGGTTGACGGGCCTGGTGTTCGCGTTCGCCACCTGGGCCGTGCTCGCCCGCGCACTGCACCGCACGCGCCCCCGCTCCTTCGGCCCCGCGAACCGGGTCACCCTGGGCCGCGCCACGCTCGTCGGCGGCGTCACGGCCCTGGTCGCGGACTCCTTCCAGAGCCCGCCGCCGGTCACCCTCCTGGTCGCCCTGACCGCGGTCGCCCTGATCCTCGACGCGGTCGACGGCAAGGTCGCCCGCCGCACCGGTTCCTCGACCGCGCTGGGTGCCCGCTTCGACATGGAGGTCGACGCCTTCCTGATCCTGGTTCTGAGCGTGTACGTCTCCACGCAGCTCGGCCCCTGGGTCCTCCTGATCGGCGCCATGCGCTACGCCTTCGTCGCCGCGGCCCGCTTCCTCCCCTGGCTGAACGCCGCCCTCCCCCCGAGCACAGGCCGCAAGACGGTGGCGGCGCTCCAGGGCGTGGCCCTGCTGCTCGCGGGAGCGCAAATCCTCCCGTACGCCGCGACCCTCGCAACGGTCGTCCTGGCACTGGGCTCGCTGGTGTGGTCGTTCGGCCGCGACATCGGCTGGCTGTGGAGGAACCGCGAGGGCAGGCCGACGCCTCGCGAGACGCGCGAGCCCGCCCGCGCCGAGCACTACTCCACCGTGTCCTCTCCGCTTCCCGTACTCGCCACGTCGGGCAAGGCGACTGGTTCATCGCGGCTTTGACCTGCTGTGACGCCGCCCAGCAGGGAGATGCGTCGAAGGTCGAGATCTCACAGCGCGACGCGCCGCTCTTCCCCATCCTGGCGTCACTGGTGACCAACGGCACCCCGAAGCTTTCAGCCAGGGCCACGTACTCGGCGTCGTAAGTGGACAGGTTGCCAGTTCGACTCGGTCACCGTCCGGCGCAGCACCGCCCACCACTTTCAGTGCCCGTGGCCGTCCGAACCGTGCTCCTCCGCGGTCGGCTCCGCCGTCGTCCGTTCCGCCGCTGCCGGTGTGCCGCCCGCGTTGACCGTGAAGGCCGCCGTACGGACCTTGCCCTCGTGCTTGAAGTCGAGGAAGAGGCGGTACGCGCCCTTACTGGGGGCCGTCGCCGTGAAGGACACCTCCGGGCCGGACTCCGTTTCGCCGTCGCCGGGCTCGCCGTTGGGGTGGACGTGGAGGTAGGCGAGGTCTCCTGAGCGGAGGGCGACCAGGTGGCCGTATGCGCCGAGGTAGGGCTGGAGGTTGCGCACGGGCTTGCCGTCCTTGGTGACGTTCAGCTTCAGTTCGCTGCCCGTGCCGGGGCGGAGCTCGCCGTTGAGGGTGACCTTGTAGCCGTCGACGATCGCGGTGGGGGCGGCCTTGGGAAGTTCGGCCGGCTTGTACGGGCCCGCCACGGCGAGGTCGGAGCCGAGGGTCAGACCCTCCGCAGCACCCTTGGGCTTGAAGTCGGCGAAGACGCGGTAGCCGCCCGCCTTCGGCAGATCGACCGGGGTCGACCAGGTGCCGTCGGCGGCACGGGTGGGGTGGAGGTGGCGATAGACCGTGAGGTCGCGTGAGGCGACGATGAGGTGCAGTTCCTTCTCGTGCTCGCGCTGGTACGCGGTCACGTTCCGTCCGGTGCTGTCCTTGACGATGGCGAAGCTCAGCTCGGTGGCCGCGCCGGCCTCGATGCGCGAGGTCTTCAGGTCGAGCGTGTAGCCGCCCTCGGAGGTCTGCAGCCCGCCGGGCGGTTCCGCCGCGTGCCCGCCGGCCGCCTCAGCGCCTCCGCCTCCCTCCTTCTCCTTGCCCGTCGCGTGGCCGCCGTGCTGCGCGGCCTCGGTGGTCTGGTCGTCGGACACCACGGGGTCGATGACGTTGCCCACTCCGTAGGCCGTGCCGAAGGTCGCGGCGAGCGCAGCGGCGAAGGTTGTGAGCTTCAGTGCGGTGTGCATGGCGTGATCCCTTCTCAAGGGTCGCCGCTCGGGGGCGACCAACGCTGTCCAACATACCCCCAGGGGGTACACAGTCAAGTCGAATCGGCCCTTGATTTGAATACGGGAGGGGGGTATACATGGAGACGCAGTTCATACCCCCGAGGGGTATTGCCGATATCTCCGCCTATCACGCTGCGAGGAGCGCACATGGCCACCACCACACCCGGCGCCGCCGAGGTCGAGGTCGAACTCGCCATCGGCGGCATGACCTGCGCCTCGTGCGCGGCCCGGATCGAGAAGAAGCTCAACCGCATGGACGGCGTCGAGGCGACCGTCAACTACGCCACCGAGAAGGCCAAGGTCACGTACCGGGACGAGGACGTCTCCGTCCAGGACCTGATCTCCACGGTCGAGGCCACCGGTTACACCGCCCACGAGCCCGCGCCCGTACGCTCAGAGCCGGCAACCGGTAGCGAGGACAGGCCCGATTCCGCTGCCCACGACGAGCTGCGGCCGCTCCGCGAGCGCCTGATCACCGCCGTCACCCTCGCCGTGCCGGTCGTCGCGATGGCGATGATCCCGGCCCTCCAGTTCGAGTACTGGCAGTGGCTGTCCCTGACACTGGCCGCGCCCGTCGTCACGTATGCCGCATGGCCCTTCCACCGCGCCGCCTGGACCAACGCCCGGCACGGTGCGGCCACCATGGACACGCTGATCTCGGTCGGTACGTCGGCCGCGTTCCTGTGGTCGGTGTGGGCCCTGTTCTTCGGCACGGCCGGCACTCCCGGCATGACACACCCCTTCGAGCTGACCATCGCCCGCAGCGACGGCGCCGGGAACATCTACCTCGAAGCGGCCGCCGGGGTCACCGCCTTCATCCTCGCGGGCCGCTACTTCGAGGCCCGGTCCAAGCGGAAGGCGGGCGCGGCACTCAAGGCGCTGCTGGAACTCGGTGCGAAGGAGGTGACGGTCCTGCGTGCCGACGGTCGCGAACTGACCGTACCCACGGCCGAGTTGAAGGTCGGCGACCGCTTCCTGGTGCGCCCCGGCGAGAAGATCGCCACTGACGGCGTCGTCGTCCAGGGCTCCTCCGCCGTGGACGCCTCCATGCTGACCGGCGAGTCGGTGCCGGTCGAGGTCGCGGTCGGCGACGGCGTCACCGGTGCCACGCTCAACGTGGGCGGACGGCTCGTCGTCGAGGCCAGCCGCGTCGGCTCCGACACCCAACTCGCCCGTATGGCCAAGCTGGTGGAGGACGCGCAGAACGGCAAGGCCGCCGCCCAGCGGCTCGCCGACAGGATCTCCGCGGTCTTCGTACCGGTCGTGATCGGCCTCGCCCTTGCCACCCTCGGCTTCTGGCTCGGCAACGGTTCCGGGCTGACCGCCGCCTTCACCGCCGCGGTCGCCGTCCTGATCATCGCCTGCCCGTGCGCCCTGGGGCTCGCGACTCCGACCGCGCTGATGGTCGGCACCGGGCGCGGCGCACAGCTCGGCATCCTGATCAAGGGCCCCGAGGTGCTGGAGAACACGCGCAAGGTCGACACGATCGTCCTCGACAAGACCGGCACGGTGACCACCGGCCGGATGACCCTGCTGGCCGTGCACACCGCCGACGGCACCACCGAGGACGAAGTACTGCGCCTGGCCGGTGCGTTGGAGCACTCCTCGGAGCACCCGATCGCGAAGGCCGTGGCCGCGGGCGCCGCGCAGAAGGTCGGCAAGCTGCCCACCCCGGAGGACTTCGCGAACGTCGCGGGTCTCGGCGTCCAGGGCATCGTCGAGGGTCACGCGGTTCTGGTCGGCCGGGAGAAGCTGCTCGGCGAGTGGGAGATCCGGCTGCCCGTGAACCTGGAGCGCGCCAAGGCAGAAGCCGAGGCGGCCGGACGTACGGCGATCGCGGTCGCCTGGGACGGCGAGGCCCGTGCGGTTCTCGAGGTGGCCGACGCAGTCAAGGAGACCAGCCCCGAGGCGATCACCCGGCTGCGGGCGCTCGGCCTGGCCCCGATCCTGCTGACCGGAGACAACGAGGCGGTCGCACGGTCGGTCGCCGCCGAGGTCGGTATCGACGAGGTCATCGCCGAGGTCCTCCCCCAGGACAAGGTGGACGTGGTCAAGCGGCTCCAGGCGGAAGGCCGTTCGGTCGCGATGGTCGGCGACGGCGTCAACGACGCGGCGGCGCTGGCACAGGCGGACCTGGGTCTGGCCATGGGTACGGGCACGGACGCGGCGATCGAGGCCGGCGACCTGACTCTCGTACGGGGCGATCTGCGCGCCGCGGCAGACGCGATCCGCCTCTCGCGCCGCACCCTCCGCACCATCAGGTCCAACCTGTTCTGGGCCTTCGCCTACAACATCGCCGCCCTCCCCCTCGCGGCAGCCGGTCTGCTCAACCCGATGATCGCGGGAGCGGCAATGGCCTTCTCCTCGGTCTTCGTGGTCGGCAACAGCCTGCGGCTGCGGGGGTTCCAGGCGGCGAACTGAAACAGACAGGCCCGCCCTAAACCGCCATCAGCAGAAGCATCGCCGCCATGGTGCCGCCCATACCGATATGGGCGGCCAGCGCGGCCTCGGGTGCGGCGCCGGGGCGGCGGCGGTGGCCGTGAGGGCCGCGTTTCGCCGTCCGGGCCCTGTCCCGGACGGCGAACGTCAGCGAGGCCAGGAACACGACGACCGTGTCCGGCATGGCGAGCAGCCAACGGCTCCAGCTGCGGCGCCGGCCGCCTTCGCGGCCCTCCGCGAGGCGGTGGCTCCGGTTCGCATCCCGGACCTGCGCCCACACGGACGCGGCGATCGACAACAGGAAGTAGACCGCGAGCGCCACGACCACGAGACGCCAGACAGCAGCTCCCGAGGACGTGGACGCTCCGGCGGCAGCGGCCAGTTCGGACGACTCCGTCCCGTGCCCCTGCCCGAGCCCCTGGCCGCTCCCGTGACCGTGACCGTTCATGGCTTCCGTGTGCGAGTGCGCCGCCGGCTCGGCGCCTGCCGCCATGTGCTCCATCCCCGGCATGTGCGCCATATGGGAGCCGCCCAGAGCGAGCACCGGCCCGGAGGACGTACTCGTCATGGCAAGCGTCATGATCACCATGCCCGCGCTGCCGACGATCAGATGCACCCAGTGCCGACCGCGCCTCCACCCACCCTCACGCGTGTGCTTCACGGCCAGCGCGACCCCGCCGAGCCCGAGCAGCGCGAACGCAACCGCCCACCCGACGCCGTACTCCGCGTACCAACCCACCGTCGCCGGCAAGGACATGACGGCCATGCACACGCTCATCAGCAGATCGCCGCCTGCCGCGAACCGGGCCCCGCCTCTCGTGGTCGCCATCCGGACCGAGCTGAACGCGGCGACCAGCACGGCGAGCACCGCGATGGACCAGGTCAAGGCCAGGATTCCCATCGATACCTCCGCATCGACCGACTGCGGCACCTGCTGGTGCCTTAGTACGTGACGGGGAGACAGGCCGTTCAAGCCCTTGACAACACCTATACCCCCTAGGGGTATGATGGAGGCGTCAGGAAGAAGCAGGAAGCCAAGAGCCGGGCAGGCAGCGAGAGGAGCAGAGTCATGGTGCAGGACATTTACGAGGTCAAGGGCATGACGTGCGACCACTGCGTCAAGGCCGTCTCGTCCGAGGTCGGCGCGCTCGACGGCGTCACGGGCGTGGAGGTCGACCTGGAAACCGGCCGGGTAACGGTGTCCAGCGGCGACCGCCTGGCATACGACGCGGTCGCCGAGGCCGTGGACGAGGCCGGCTACGACCTGATAGGCCGCAGCGAGCAGTAGGGCTCGCGGCCATGCGCAGCAGCCCGGAACGGTCCCGCCCGTGTACGTCGCGTACGGGCGGGACCGTCTTTGTTGCCACCGGCCTTCAAGCCACCGCCCTCGAAGCTGCCGCCGGCCCTGGAACTACCGGGCCGGGACGCCGTCGGACGCCGCGCTCGGTGCAGGATCTCCTGGCAGCGATGCCCAGCCCGGGGCATGAAGAGCGTCAGTCGTGGGCGACGACGGCGACGGGTGCGGTGGCGTGGTGCAGCACCGCGTGGGTGACGGCACCGATGTGGGCGCCGACGGGGTTGCGGCGCACGCGCCGGCCGACGACAACCAGGGAGGCGTCACGAGAGGCGTCGATCAGGAGGTCGGCGGCGCTGCCGGGGCGGGACACCTCGACGACCTCGACGTCCGGGTACTTCTGCCTCCAGGCACCCAACGCCTCAGTGAGTACGGCAGCCCTCTCGCGGGCGAACTCCTCGTGGGGCTCGAATCCGGATCCCATGGTGTAGACGGAATAGGGCGACTGGTTCCAGCCCTGGAGGACGTGCAACTCGGTGTCGCGGAGCCGTGCCTCCTCAAAGGCGAAGGCGATCACCGCCTCGTCGGAGCTGCCTGCGGGGAGGCCGAGGACGACGGGCCGGAACGCGGTGGCGCCGGACGGGACGCCGGCGGGATCCATGGCGTGTTCGTCGTCAGACTGTTCACCGGCGCGCACGAGGACCACGGGCACCTCGGTCCGGGCGACCACGCCCTGACCGACGGAACCGACCAGGAAGCCGCCGAGCCCGCTCAGCGCCCGGGAGCCGATGACCAGCAGTTCCGCATCACGGGCGGCTTCCGCGAGTACGTCGGAGCGCCGGCCGGCACGTTGCTCGGTGCTCACCTCGACTCCGGGGTGACGCAGTCTCAGGCCCTCGGCGGCCTCGCGGGGAATCCGCTCGGTCCAGTGCTGGTGGGTCTCGGCTCCGAGGAGCGATGCCTGGGCCATGCGCTCCGGCACCGGCTGCCACACGTGGACCAGCTTGACCGGAAGGTCGCGCAGCTTCGCCTCACGGGCCGCCCACTCAGCGGCGGCCAGGCTCTCGGCAGAGCCGTCGAGTCCTACGGTGATCGTGCGGGCCATGGTGTCCTCCTCTTGTGTCGGGTGATGCGGCTTCAGCGTCTCGTTCAGCGGGTTTCCGGGGCAGGGGCCACTGGTCCCGGGCACGGTCCGCCCGGCCCCATCGCGGACCGGTGCGGCGGGCCCGCCGCACCGGTGGTGTTCAGCGCAGCCATCCGTTGCCGCGGATGAACGGGAGCCGGGCCCGCATCCCGTCGGCCGGGTCGCCTCCGGTCACCTTCTTGAGCCTCGCCAGCCGGCGAAGTTGTGGAGTCTCACAGGGTCAGTTCTCGTGCTTCACGTCGGCCGGGTGGCTGAACCGTGCCTGTGCGGCCCGCCAGACATGCTCGGTCAGCAGCACGGTCGAGGCGGTGGCGAGGCAGATCGCCCACTGGGCCGGGCTGAGGGAGACGGTGTCGAACACTCCCTGGGCTACGGGCACCTGTACGGCGACGACCTGGAGAGCCAGGACGGCGGCCAGGCAGATCCAGAGGGTGCGGTTGTGCAGTTGGTGGCGTCCTGGGACGGGGCCGTCCTCGTTGCGCGCGGCCAGGGCGTTGCAGAGCTGGAAGAGGACGAACGTGCTGAAGGCCATGGTGGCGGCTGTCGCGGTGTCGGTAGCGGTCGGCGACGGGTACCGGGTCGTCGCCGTCGGCCGCGGCGGGCGCGGTCGTCTTGGCCACGGGGTGGGACTCGCCGGTCAGCGCGGCCTCGGCGGCCTCGACCGACTCGGCGACGGCCAGGCGCCCGTCGGCCGGGACACGGTCGCCGGCTTCCAGGAGGACGAGATCGCCGGGCACCAGGGTGCTGGCCGGGATCGCCCTCACCTGACCGTCGCGGCGCACGCGCGCGGTGGGGACCAGCATCTGGCGCAGAGCTTCCAGGCTGCGCTCGGCACGGCGTTCCTGCAGGTAGCCGATGGTGGCGTTGATGAGCAGGACGACGGCGATGACGAGGGCGTTCCTTGATCTCGCCGATGATTCCGGCGATGACGGCGGCGGCGAGCAGGATGCCGATCAGCCAGCTGCGGAACTGGTCCAGCAGGCGCAGCCACTGCGGCCTGCGGGCCGGTTCGGCCAGTTCGTTGGCTCCCCAGGCGGCGGCCCGCCGCTCGGCGTCCGCCGTGGCCAGGCCCGTGGCCGGGACCACGGCGAGCAAGTCCGCCACCTCGGCGGCGTCGCGCCGGTAGGCATCCGGCTGCGGGGGCGTCTGTACCGGCAGGGGGTGGTTCCCGGCCATGGTCTGCTGAGGCACGGTCACCCCTTGCCGCGGACGACGGTGACGGGGCAGTGTGCGTGGTGCAGCAGGGCCTGGCTTACGGAGCCGAGCAGCAGGCCGGTGAAACCGCCGCGTCCCCGGGCGCCGGCCACCACCAGCTGGGCCCCCCGACTCGCGTCGATCAGGGCCGGACGAATCCGGGAACGCACCAGGCGGCGCTCCACCGCGACCTGGGGAAAGACCTTCTGCCAGGCGGTGACCGTCTCGTCCAGCAGGTGCTGCTCGGCCTCACGGAGCTGGTCGACGTCCGCCACCATGGCGTTCAGGGGGTCGCCGGGACTTTCGTAGGCGCGCTCGCTCCAGGTGTTCCACACGTGCAGGGCCACCAGCGGGGCCTTGCGCAGTGCCGCCTCGGCGAACGCGAACTCCACCGCCGCCTCGCCGGCTTTGGAGCCGTCCACGGCCAGGACCACCGCACCGGCCGGATCGGGACGGCCGCGCACCACCATCAGCGGGCAGCGGCCGTGCGTGGCCAGATGCACCGCCGTCGAGCCCAGCAGCAGCCCCGAGAAGCCGCTCAGGCCCCGGCTGCCGACCACGGCCAGCGATGCCGACCGGGACTCGATCTCCAGTACCTGGAGCGCCTCCCCGGCCACCACCGACCGGGTGATGGTCATGCCCGGCGCGACCCCGTACGCCCGTTCCTCGGCGCGGGCCAGGACTCCCTGTGTCATCGGCTCCAGACCGTGGTCGGCCGGGCTCCACGGCGGTCCGCCGGTCGGCAGGTGTCCTGGGGCATGGCCGAAGGCGTGCACGATCCGCAGTGGGGCGCCACGCAGGTGCGCCTCACGAGCCGCGACGTCGACCGCCTCAAGACTGGAGGCGGAGCCGTCCACACCTACGATCACCGGATCAGTCACTGGGTTTCTCCCGTCCCGGAACGCCGCCGACGCGCCGCTCTTCCGCTCCTCAGCCTCGGCGCAGCCACCCGCTGCGCCTAGGGGCCATCAGGCCGTCCCGAGGGCCACTCGGCCCTGCCGGGTCCTCCCGGGCGGTCAGGACAATGGCCACGACCGAGCGGGTCGTACACCCCCTGTACGGGAACTTGAGCCCCCCGCGGCGCCTGCCGAAGACATGGGCACGGCGGGCCGCGACCACGGGTCCGCGCGGGAGACCCGAATTGATGACTGGCGGGGAGAGCCACATGGACGTCAACGAGGTGCTGCTGCCTGGCGTGGGGCTGCGGTACGAGTTCGTCAACCACGAGGGCGACCGGATCGGGGTCATCGCCCAGCGCTCGGGCGACTTCGAGCTGGTGGTCTATCCCGGTGACGACCCCGACGAGGCCCGGCCGGTGGTCCGGCTCACCCATCAGGAGGCCGACACCCTCGCCGAGATTCTCGGCGCCCCGCGCATCGCGGAGCGGTTCGCCGACCTGACTCGCGAGGTGCCCGGCCTGAGCTCCGGTCAGGTCACCGTGGGTCCTGGCAGCCCGTTCGCCGGACGCGTCCTGGGCGACACCCGGGCCCGGACCCGCACCGGCGCGTCGATCGTGGCCGTAGTCCGCAGCGAGGAGGTGATCGCCTCACCCGGGCCCGGCCAGACCCTGCGCGCCGGTGACGTCCTGGTGGTGATCGGCACCCGCGAGGGCATCGCCGGCGTCCAGCGCATCGTCCAGGGCTGACCGGTGCACACACCCATCGCCCTGCTGCTGGAGCTGGGGGTCATCCTGACCGCGCTGAGCCTGCTCGGCACGGTCGCACGGCGCTTCGCCCTCTCTCCGGTGCCGCTGTACCTGGTGGCGGGACTGGTACTGGGCGACGGCGGCATCGCCCCGGTTCCCGCCGCCCGGGACTTCGTCGACACGGGCGCCTCCATCGGTGTGATCCTCCTGCTGCTCGTCCTCGGCCTGGACTTCACCGTCCGCGAGTTCACCGTCAGCGTCCGGCGTCACCGCGCTTCCGCCGTCGTCGATCTCGCCCTCAACGCCGCCCCCGGCGCCGTGGCCGGCTGGTTGCTCGGTCTGGACGCGGGCGGCATCCTCGCGCTCGCCGGCGCCACCTACGTCTCCTCCTCCGGCATCATCGCCCGCCTGCTCGGCGACCTGCGCCGACTGGGCAATCGGGAGACCCCGGCGGTGCTGTCCTTGCTGGTGGTGGAGGACTTTGTGATGGCCGCCTACCTGCCACTGCTCGCCGTCGTCACCTCCGGAGGCACCTGGTGGCAGGCGCTGCTGGCCGTCGCGGCCGCCATGGCAGCCGTCGTCGCGGCCATCGCCGTGTCCTGGCGCTGGAGCCACCATGTGAGCCGGATCCTGTCCCACCCCGATCCCGAGCAGGTACTGCTCCGGGTCCTCGGCATCACCTTGATCGTCGCTGCGCTGGCCGAGATCATCCACGTCTCCGCCGCCGTCGGCGCCTTCCTGATCGGACTCGCACTGACCGGAGCCGCCGCCGACCGGGCCAGAACCGTGCTCAGCCCGCTGCGCGACCTTTTCGCCGCCGTGTTCTTCCTGGCCCTCGGCATTTCCGTCGATCCGGGCGACCTGCTGCCGATGCTGCCCGCTGCCGTGGCGCTGGCGGTGGTCACGGGGGCCACCAAGCTGGCCACCGGCTGGTACGCGGCCCGCCGCGACGGCGCGGGCCGCCGCGGTGGGCTGCGGGCCGGAACCGCGCTCATCGCCCGCGGCGAGTTCTCCGTCGTCATCATCGGCCTGGCCGCCCCCGCGCAGGGCCGCCTCGCGGCGCTGGTCACCACCTACGTGATGCTCCTCGCCGTCTGCGGCCCCGTCCTCACCCGCTTCGCACCCACCCGGCCGGCGGCCCCCCGCCCGCCCGCACCGCGGAACAGGGCGGGGGGCCTCGCACCGAACGCGGTCAGTGCCGCGCGTCCGCTGCCCGCACCACCGCGACCGGACAGTGGGCGTGGTGCAGCAGGGCCTGACTGACCGAACCGAGCAACAGCCCGGCGAAACCACCGCGGCCCCGGGCACCGACCACCAGCAGCTGCGCGGACCGGCTCGCCTCGATCAACGCCTCGCGCGTCCTGCCGTGCACCACCCTGTGCTCCACCACCACACCCGGGTACCGTGCCCGGTGGCCGGCGAGCGCCTCGGACAGCAAGCGCTCCTCCTCCGCGGCGAGAGCGCCCGGCGGGTTGGCGTACGGAACCGACGCGTCCTGCGGCGCGGGCAGCGGCGCGTTCCATGTGGTCCAGGCGTGCAGCGCCACCAGCGGTGCCTTCCGCAGCTCGGCCTCGGCGAAGGCGAACTCCACCGCCGCCTCTCCCGCGGCCGAGCCGTCGACGCCCAGCACGACCGGCCCGTCCGCACTCGGCTGTTCGCGGACCACCAGTACCGGACACCGGCTGTGCGCCGCCAGATAAATCGCCGTCGACCCGACCAGCACCCCAACGAACCCTCCCATGCCCCGGGACCCCACCACCACCAGCTCGGCCGCACGTGACTGTGACTCCAGAACCGTCAAGGGCTCGCCGGTCACCACCGCGTGGCTGACATCGACCTCCGGCGCCGTCGCCCGGGCACGCTCGACCGCCTCGGCCACCAGACGGTCGGCCATCTTCTGGAGCCCGCCCTCGGGCGGCCCCAGCGACGACGGGCCCAAGGCCACATGCATGGTCGGCCAGATGAACGCGTACACCACGCGCAGCCCCGCTCCACGCGCCTGCGCCTCCCGTGCCGCCGCCTCCACCGCAGCGAGACCCGACGCCGACCCGTCCACACCCACGACCACCAGACCACTCATCATGCCTCCTACGTCCAGACGCCTTGCTCTCTCCTCCCAGCCCACCCGGAAACACCCTCGTTGTCATGGGGCCTAGTGGCCACCGTCAGGGCCGACCGGTCCTGTGCCCGTTGTCCGGCACGACGGCCCTGGACTTCACGGGCCGGACCGTCCCCTGTTCGGTCCGGCGCCGGCCGCGACGGCGCTTTGTCGAGCATTTTCGGCGTGGCGAACGCCTCAAGCGCCTGGGCGGCGCAGCAGTCGCCGACCCGCTCGAAACACGACCTGAGGCAACACAGCGTGTGTCCACAGAACACTGCTAAGGCAGACCGGCAGGCCCGGGCCGGTCGCTCTCGTCCGGCCATACGCCCACATGGTCCGGCTCCGCTGTCAGGCGGACCCGGCCGCGCAGTCCGTAGCGTTCCACGTAGTCGCGGGGCAGTTGGAGACGGCCCGTGCGGTCGAGGACCGTGTACTCCTCCGCGTCCGCGCCGTCGGGCGTGCGGAGTGTCTCCGTCGACGTGCGGCCGTCGCGGATGCGGACCGTGCGGCGGACCTGCCCGGAGACGAGGGGGTCGTGGGTGACGACGAGGACGGTGGCGCCGAACTCCTCGTTGGCGCGGCGCAGCGTGGCGAACACCTCCTCGCCGCTCGCCGTGTCGAGCTCGCCCGTGGGTTCGTCGGCGAGTACGACACGTGGCGCGTTGGCCGTGGCGACCGCGATGGCGACGCGCTGCTGTTCGCCGCCGGAGAGTTCGGCGGGCCGCCGGTGGCGGCAGTGGGCGACGCCGAGTACGTCGAGGAGTTCGGCTGCGCGCGCGGCCCGTTTGCCGCGCGGCACGCGCGTGTACTTCATCGGCAGCGCGACATTCTCCAGGGCGGTCAGATACGGCAGCAGGTTGCGTCCCGTCTGCTGCCATACGAAGCCGACAGTGTGCCGGCGGTAGCCGAGCCGTTCGCGGCGCCCCATGGCGAGCAGATCGTGTCCGGCGACCCTGGCCCGGCCCGCCGTGGGCAGGTCGAGCCCGGAGAGGATGGACAGCAGCGTCGACTTCCCGGATCCGGAGGCGCCGACGAGCGCCATGCACTCGCCCTCCTCGACGACGAGGTCGAGGCCCTGGAGCGCCTGCACCTCGACCTCTTCGGTGCGGTAGACGCGGACCAGGTTGTCGCAGACGACGAGCCCGTCCTCCGCGCGCGGACGCTGGGCGTCACGGGCCCGCTCCTCCAGTTTGCGCAAGTCGTTCCCGTGAGGTTCGGTCAACGTTCCTCCGTGAGGCGCAGGACGGCGCCGAGTCCGCGGCGCCGTCCGATCCAGGTCTCCACCGCCACCGCGACGATCACCAGCAGGCCGAGGCCGACGCCCAGGGCAGCGGTCAGCAGCAGGTCGGGGCGTGGCGTGGGGGCGGCGGGTCCGCCCGTGAACTCCCGCAGTTCCAGGGCGGGTCCGAGCAGCGCGGGCAGTGTCAGGCCGAGCGCGGTGCCGCCCGCCACGGCAGCCAGCACCATCGGCAGCAGTTGGAGCAGGTGCAGCGCCGAGGTGGCACGGTGACCCAGGCCCAGCGTGCGCAGGTAGGAGGCGGTGCGACCGCGGGCCGGGGCGGACAGCATCAGTTCGAGTACGAGGGCCAGCAGGGCGAGGAGTACGGCGAGCCCGGTGCTCGCGGTATGCGCGGCCGCCAGGACGTCGACCATGCCGTCCGCGTCGGCCTCGGCCTCCTCCTCGGCGCGGATGCGCAGCTCGCCGACGGCGGTGTCGGAGGCGGCGCGCGGCACGAGGGCCCGCAGGTCCGCCACGTCCAGCCGTGGGCCGTACAGCAGGAGGGCGCTCTCCTCGAAGTCGCTTCCTGCGAAGGCCTTCAGGTCGCGGTTGTCGGCGAGGAGCAGTTGGTCGCGGGTAGCTGTCGTAGCGCGGACGGGGCCGATCGCCGGGTCGCGGAGTACGTCGTCGGGGAGGGCACCGACGACACGCAGGCCGATCTTCCTGCCGTGCGAGGTGATGGTGAGCAGGTCGCCGGCGCGTGCTCCGGTGGCCAGGACGCGGATGTCCCGGCCGCGTCCCGGTGCGGTGAGTCCGGCGTCGTCGAGCGCACGGCCCGCGGCCGAACCGGGCGCCACCGCCCGGAGTTTCGCGCCGTCGAGACCGATGAGGCTCGCGATGCCGTACCGCTCGCCGCTGGTCCCGCTCGTCGGGTCGACGCGCAGTTGCCGCACGCTGACGGTGTCGCGCACTCCGCGCACCCGGGTCAGCCGTTCGGCGACGTCGGGGTTGCGGCCCGCGCCGCGGAAGGAGGCGTCGGCGCCGACCTGCCAGGCGGCGGCCTCGCGGCGCCCGTCCGTCAGGGTCCCGGCCACCAGCCCCCCGAACACCGCTCCTGCCAGCGTCACCACCAGGACGAGCAGCGCGAGCGCCCGGGCCGGTGCCTCCTTCGCGGCCCGGGAGAGCGCGATCAGGGCCACCACGCCACGCCGCCGCGCGGACCAGCGCGCCAACAGCCGTACCGGCAGCGGGTAGCAGCGCACCAGTACGGCGACGGTGGCGAGCCCCAGCAGCGCGGGCACCGCGGCGAGCAGGGGGTCGGGCCCGGCGTCGCCCGCCGTGCCGCGGGTCCGCAGCGCCCACACCCCGGCCGCGGCGAGCAGCAGGACCAGCGCCTCGGCGACGATCCGGCGGCCCGCCGCATGCCGGCTCGGCTCATGCCGGGTGCGGGTGGTGCGGTCGCGCAGGGCGTGCCAGGTGAGCGCGGGGAGCAGCAGCCAGACGAGCGCGGCGACAAGCACTCCGTAGTCGTACGAGGGTGAAGGGCCCGGCAGTGCCCGCGCGACGGCGAGTCCGGCCGCGAGCCCGAGCAGCACGGCGGGCGCGGTCTGTGCCGCCCGTGCCAGTGCGAGGCCCGTCGCGGAGGCGCCGCGGGCGATCTGCAGCCGGTGGGCGTCGAGGCGGCGGCGTACCGCGAGCAGCGCCGTGACGGCGGCGGTGAGCAGTCCGGTGACGAGCAGGGACGCCATCGCGAAGGAGATCACGGTGCGGCCCTGCCGCCACTGCGTGCCGAACTCCGTGATCGCGTCGGGAAGTTGGCTGCTGTTCTGCAGGGTGGAGGCGGCATGCGAGCCGATCTGGCAGAAGTTGCCGCCGTAGTCGGCGATGTCGCCGCAGAAGACGGTCCGTGCCTCGTCCGGGTAGCGCGCGAGCAGCCGCTGGAGTTCGCCCTGTCCTTGCTCGTCGGCGAACCGTGTGGCGGTGTCCGCGTCGAGGTCGAGGCGCAGGCCCCAGTCGACGGTGAGCGGGGCGCCCGCCTGCGACTGGAGGGTGGTGACGGTGCGCGGGGCGACGAGGGCGCGGGCCTCCCAGTCGATTCCGGAGATGCTGCGAGGGAGATGCTGCGAGGGCCGCACCAGCTGGGGCTGCTCGCGCCACAAGCGGTCGCGATGCGGGGTGAAGAACCCGACGACAACGGCGGTGGCGTTGACGTGCCTCAACGCCCCGGGCTGGACCGGGAGTTGCTGCCCGAGCCGCAGCCTCAGCGCATCGCGCGTGCGGGTGGAGACGGCGATCTCCACGGCCTTGCTGTCCGGGTCGGGCGGCCGTCCCTCGGCGTAGGCGGCACGGCCCGGCGCGTCGGAGGCGTACACCAGCCCCAGTCCCACCTCCCCAGCACCCGTGGCGGTGCGGACGAGCGGCAGCTCGACACGGGTCGAGTCATGCACGAGGCCGCCGTCGAGGCCGTCGGGAGCCGCGCTCTCGATCACATCCGTGACGGGACCCAGATCGTCACCCAGATCATCCGCAGGGCTGTCCTCCCCCGCATTCCCCGCCGGGTCGAACCGCGCGCTCAACTGAACCCCCGGCTCGGCCCGTTGCTCCTGCTCCAGCCGCGAGACGAGCGCCCGCCCGGCAAGCCGGTCGAGCAGCCCCGGTCCCGCGGCAGCGACACCGGTGAGCAACGCCACGAGCACCACAAGGCAGACCAGCAGGGGCAGTTCGGCCCGCGCTTCGCGCAGGGAGACGGAACGGACCGGCCGTGTCGGGCGCCTCATATGCACTCCCCCGCGTGCGGCACCTCGCCAAGAGGCAGGCCAGCAGGGGCAGTTCCGGCCACACCCCGACGAAAGCCGACGGGACTCAGCGGCAAGGCAACGCGCCTCATCGGTCCTCCCCCGCCCGCAACACCCTCACCAAGAGGCAGACGAACAGGGGCAGTTCGGTCCGCACCCCGGCCCAAGCCGACCGGGCCTGGCAGCCACACAACGCGCCTCACCGGTCCTCCCCCGCCCGCAACACCCTCGCCAGATCAACCCGCCCCAGGAACCGCGCCGCCACCGTCACAACGCCGCAGATCACCAACGTCGTCGCCGCCGCCGTGAGCACCACCCGCCCCCACGGCACCTCGGTCAGCAGCCCGGGATAGACCGGCCGACCTGTGTCGTCGACCGTGACCACCGGCATGATCAGCGCGGCCAGCAAGGTGCCCAGCACCGTGCCGAGTACCGCCGCCACGGCAGCCAGAGCCAACTGTTCGGTCCACAGGTACGCGGCGAGCTGGCGGCGACGTACACCCAGGGCCCGCAGCAGTGCGAACTCCCGGGCCCGGGCCCGCGCCGAGAGTGCCGTGTGCAAGGTGAAGCCGACGACGGCGAAGGCCGGCGCGAGGACGAGGCACAGAGTGAGCGCCCCGCGGGCACCCTGCCGCAGCGGGTCCGCGGCCAGCCGGGCCCGGGTCCCCGGCACGTCGACAGCCGTGCCGAGCCGGGGGTCCGCCCGGACGGCGCGCAACGCGGCACCCGCATCCCCCCGTTCGGCGGCCACCCACCAGGCGGTGTCGGCGCCGGGCAGCGCACCGTCGAGTACGAACTGAGCGGCCATGGCACGGGAGTCGGCGAGCAACCGGGGTCCGTCGCGCTCGACGCCCGGCACGGCGTCGATCTCCCCGACGATTTT
The DNA here is from genome assembly GCF_043198355.1 of Streptomyces sp. NPDC048825. Taxonomy (NCBI): domain Bacteria; kingdom Bacillati; phylum Actinomycetota; class Actinomycetes; order Kitasatosporales; family Streptomycetaceae; genus Streptomyces; species Streptomyces sp. NPDC048825. Next base: position 150,482 of record NZ_JBICUR010000008.1, on the reverse strand, counting down.
GATACGGGCGCTGCCGCCGCCCACCCGCTGCAACCTGACCGTGTCCCCGACACGGACCACACCGGTGTCCAGCATCGTCCGGTCGGCGAGCGCGGGCGCGGCGGGACGTCCCTTGGCGCGGTCCGTGCCGAGCCGCACGCTCCACGTCGGGTACTTGATCTCGGTGTCGGGCCCGCGCAGCACCGCGTTCAGGAGCGTGCCGGGCGCCGGACGGTCGGAGCACAGTACGGGCCCCGGAGCACTCCCAGTCTTCTTCGAAGGCGTGGCCCCGGGACAGCCGGCGACCCACTGGTCCGGGGCGTCGGTGCGCAAGTCGTGCCAGGCGGCGGGCCGCGTGAGCCCGGGCACGCGGTCGACGCTGAGGCGGTAGGTGCGCCGTACGCTCTCGCCGGTCATGCTCAGGCCGAGCTGAACGATGCGTACGCCATCTCCCTGGGCCGGAACCTTCAGCCGTACGGTACGAGCCGCGCCGTCCGTGTCCTCCAGCGCGACCTCGCTCGCGTGGGCGAGACCGTCCGCGTCCACGAAGTGCACGGTGAGCCGCACGGGCACAGGGGTGCCTGGCCCGTCGGCGAACAGCCGGACGCGCAGCGGGAGTTCGCGTGGAGAACCGTCGAGCGGCAACCCGTACGCGGGGATGTTCCGGCCGAGCGGGGCTACGAGCTCGGACACCGGCCGGTCGCTGAGGTCGGGGCGCAGGGCGGGCGCGGGGCCGCGCGTGGTGTCGATGCCGGTGACGGTGACCCAGCTCTGGCCGAGGTAGCCCTCGGTGTCGACGACGGGGGTGACGGCCCGGGCGCCGGGCAGTGCCGTGTACGCCGTGCGCCGTTCGCCGGGCGCGAGCCGCCCGTCGGGGTCGATCCGCAGGTCGGAACCGACCTGGAAAACCGCCTGGTCATGGTCGCCGCGGTCCAGGATCGCGAGCGCGGTGCTGCTGAGCGCTGCGACGGCCAGGGCGAGCGTCACCAGCAGCGCGGGCCCGGCGTGCCGCGCGGCCCGCCGGGCGATCTGCCAGCCGCCGAGAGGCAGCACGAGCCCGGTGCCGCGCCGCGCGAGGGGCTCGGTGACCCGCGCGAGCACTGGGAGCGCCCGCAGGACGAGCAGCGCCGCGGCGGTGGTCATCGCGACGGGCGCGAGGACGAGTACGGGGTCGACGCCGCCGCCCGTGACCGGCGAACGATACTGCCGCAGCTGCAGCCAGCCGAGCACGGCGACAGCCGCGAGCCCCAGGTCGGCGCCCAGCCGCTGCGCCCCCGCGAACCGCCCCAGGCGCAGCCTCAGCCTCCGCACCGCATGCCGGTCCCGTACGGTCCGCACGGTCGGCAGCAGCAGCGCGGCACCATGTACCGCGACGGCGAGCAGCGCGGCAGCCCAGCCCGCGGTAAGCGTCGCCGACGCGGGTACGTCGCCGGGGATCAGCCCGGCCCCGTCGAGCAGCCGGAGCAGCGGACCGGCGAGGAACGGCGCGGCCAGCCCCGCGGGCACGGCCACGGCCGCCCACTGCACGGCCGTCGCCAAGGCCAGCCGCGAGGTTCCGGCCCCGCGCGAGGCCAGCAGCGCGAGTTCGGGGCGGCGGTGCTCGGCGAGCTGGCGCGCGGTGAGTACGAGGGCCGCGGCGGCCAGGGCGGCGAGCAGGGTCGCCGGGATGTAGAGGCCGGCCCGGGCCACGGCGATGGGGGCCGCCAGGTCGTCGAGCGCATCGTCAAGGGTGGACTTGGCAACAAGCTCTGTCGTGGGCTTCGTACCGCGGAACACGGAGAGCGTCACGTCGCTGCCGCCGAACCGTCCGGCCCGCCGCTCCAACGGCCCGATGTCCCCGAGCCGCAGCCCGCCGGTGGCCGGAACGCCGAGCCAGAGCACGCCCGCGTCCCCGGCCAGAGCGGGCGCCGCCGTCAGCGCCTCGCGCTCCACCAGCGCCACGGAGTCGGACGTACCGAAGGTGGTGGTGCTCAGGTTCGCCCAGACGGCCGGGCTGCGGCCGTCCGCCCGGTACAGCCCGGCCACCCGCATCCGCACCTGCGGCCCGCCGTCCGGCTGCACCCGCAGCTCGTCGCCGGGCCGCACCGCGAGCTCCACCGCGAACACATCGCTGATCGCGGTCTCGACGAGTCCTCCCCCGCCGGCCGCGCTCGGCCAGCGCCCCGCCACCAGCCGGGCATGCCGCCGCGTCTCCTGAAGAGCCACCACGGACAGGCTGGCGTCGTCCCGCCGACGGCCGTCCGCCTCCGTCACGCTCAGCTCGGCGGACCGGACAGCCGGGACCCGTAACGCGGACCAGGTGTGATGCGGTACGCCACCGAAGGCACGGTCGACAGCGGCCCGTACGAGACCGTCCAGCTCCCCCACGCCACTCAACGGGTACGCCCCCGAGACATCGACCACGGCCTCGGGATCACCGGCGAGCCGCCGCTGCACCCCGCCCTCGACAGCCTTTTCGGAGAGCGCCGCGAGCGCCGCCAGCACGGTGGCGGCAAGCAGCACGGCAAGGCCCGCGGCGCCCAGCACCAGTCCGTGATATCCGGTCCCCCGCACCGCGGCAGGCGTACGTCTCCCGCTCAACTGCCCGGTCTCCCCCCGTAGTCGGGCACAGTATGGGTCGGTACGTTCGAGGACCGCAATGGTGTGGAAGAAGCCGGCGGGCATAGTGCATTTGGCACGGGGCGGAAACGGAGGAATCCGCTTCCGCCCCGTCCCGTTCTGAGCTCAGCTCTGCGCCTGAATGATGTTCACCATCCACTGGATGCCGAACCGGTCCGTACACATACCGAATACGTCGCCCCACATCTGCTTGTCCAGCGGCACGGAAACCGAGCCGCCGACCGACAGCTTCTCCCAGTACCCACGCAACTCGGCGTCGTCGTCGCCGGTCAGGGCCACCGAGAAGTTGTTGCCCGGCGTGTACTCCTCCCCCGGAGCGCCGTCGGCGCCCATCAAAGTGAAGCCGCTCGGGGTCTCCAGCATGCCGTGCATGATCTTGTCGGCGAGGGGCGTGTTCTCCTGCCCGAAATCGCCGTAAGTGTTCAGCAACAGCGTGCCGCCGAACACCTCCTTGTAGAACTCCATCGCCTGCCGGGCGTCACCATCGAAGCTGAGATACGGATTGAGCCGCGTGGCCATCAAAACCTCCCTGATCGGGGAAATCGGTCAGATGCGCGCAGACTAGCGCGGGCCACTGACAACGGCCTGCCGACTGCGACAGGGATGGATGAAGCACTGGTGACGACGGGATCGCGTACGGGCCTCAGCCCCTGCGCGGCGGCCAGTCCTCCCCGAAGGCCCGAGGCCGGTCCGCGATCAGCACCACCGAACGTCGGGAAGGACGTTGTCCGGATACTCGATGTAGTAACTGGCCATGAAGCCGGAGAAGCCGTTCGCGGTGATGAAGACCCAGTTCGGGTTGCCGCCGACGGGCTGGCCGGGCTTCTGGCACCCGACGTTGAAGTACTGGCCCGCCGACACCTTGCCGACGATGAGCTGGCAATTCGTGGTGGACGGGTAGTCGTTGCACGCCAGGTTCGGGTAATTCCAGCGGACGTTCACATTCGTGGCCCAGACGGTGTAGCGGGCCTGGATCTTCTGCTCCCCTTCCTGGCCGGCGGTCCGTGCGGCGGCGCTCGAGCCGGACTCGGCCTTGCGCAGGTCGCGGTCCGCGGACGCGGGGCCGGCGGCTGTGGCCGTGAGGCCCGCGGTCAAGGCGGCGGTCGCGAGTGTCGCGGTGGCCAGACGACGTAAGCGCATTTCGGACTCCTTCTCTCAGGGATGCTCTTGCTCTCATGGATGCTCTGGGCAGAGGCGAGTGACGACCGAGCTCGACCGGTCATTCCTCGGCGCCACCCGATTCTCGAAGGACCCGCACCCCACCCGCCATCTTTTCGAAACCCATCGAAATGTGGCATCGCCATTCCGGATACATGCCTGATGCCATGCCTGATGCCATGCCTGCCGCCGTGCCCGCTGAGCGGGAATCCGGAACTTCGCATTCTGGCGCCGAAAACCGCCCCCCACGGGCGCTCCATGAGCCCAACCGCGCAACCAGGAATCTACGGGACTCGTCCTTCCCCGCGGTCGCACCGCCCGTGGGGTGACCGTGGCTCGTACCGGACTGCGAGCGAAAGAGGATGCATGCTCCGCATTCACTTCACCTCCCACGATCTCCAGAACATTCGCATCGCCCGGCAGCCCGATCCGCTGTGGGAACTCGTCTGCAGTATGTGCCGATTGCAAACAGGACAAGGACCGCTTGAATTCGGCCGTTGGCGCCATACGGCCCGCGACAGAATCAAGCGGGACACGGCTTTGCACCATGCCCTTCAGCCGCTGAGGGGATTGATCCCGAGCACCGGTTACATTCCGGACTTCCTGACACCGCCGACAACTGGCCCCGACCTGTCGGCCGCACTCGACCAGGTACGCGCGACCCCGCGCCCCCGACTGGCCAGGGAGCTGGGGCAGCTGGCCGAGTCCCGCCCCCTCCCGAGCTGGACCACGTCACTGGCCAGACCGGGCAATGCCGCACTCGCCTCGCTGGCCCGCGCCCTTGCCGTGTACTACAGGGCATTGCTGGAGCCGCACTGGACCCATGTCCGTACGGTGGTAGCCAACGATGTCGCCCTGCGGACCCGAGCCCTGCTGGACGGCGGCACCCGCGCCCTGCTGGAGGGGCTGCGCCCCCTGGCACGCTGGAACGAACCGATCCTCGAAGTGGACTATCCCGTGGAACGCAACCTCCACCTCGACGGCCGCGGCCTCCTCCTGGTCCCCTCCTACTTCTGCTGGCGCCGCCCAACCGCCCTGGCGGACCCCGACCTACCCCCCGTACTCGTCTACCCGGTGCCCAAGAACCCGCTCGACGTCCCGCACACGACAGAAGACGGACTAATCCGCCTACTGGGCCGCTCCCGCGCAGCGATCCTCACGGCGGTCGCCCGGCGCAACGCCCCCACCACCTCCGACGTCGCCGCGGCAGTGGGCCTGGCCCTGCCCAGCGTCAGCTACCAGATCGGCGTCCTGCGCGACGGCGGCCTAGTGGCCAGCCACCGCGACGGCAAGTCCGTCCTGCACGCGGCAACTCCCTTGGGGCTGCGGCTCCTTGACGCGACGGCGCCATGACGGTCGAGCCCGGAAGACGGCTTGTGCGGGGCGAGGGGGTCCTCGGCCCGCACAAGAGGGCCGCACGCTCCGTACGGCGAGCCTGTCCGGACCCAGCGAAGGTCCCACGCGTGTCGGAGGAAGCGGTGCACCACGTTTGCCACGCGACCATCGCCGCGCCCGGCTTGCGCAGGAGCGAGCGGCCCGGGGACGCGTGCCCCGCGGTCAGTTCTCCAGGCGGACCGGCATCAGTATCGAGAACGTGTCCTCGGTGTCGGGACGGCGGATTGACAGGGGCGCCGTGGGGGCGCCGAACTCCAGGATCAGTTGGTCCCTGGCTCCGGCGGCGAGCGCGTCCAGCAGGAACTCGCGGTTGACGGCGACATGGTCCTGGCCGTCGTCACCGTCCTCGCAGATGGTCACCGTGCCGTCGTCCGTCACCTTGAGCACGCTGAGGTCGCAGGACACGTCGTCCGGCTTGCGCACGTCGCTCGCGCGGACGGGACCGGTCCTCACCGTCTCCTGGAACGCCGACACATCGACGAGGACGCGACGCCCGGCCGGCAAGTGGACGAGGCGACGGTAGTCAGGGAAGTCGTGATCGAGGCACTGGCCGGCCGCCTGACCGCGCCCGTCCCCGGTCTCCAGCGTCACGCGGTCACCGTCAACGGTGAGTTGGACCGGTCCCTCGCCACTCAGCAGCGCCCGCATCGCATCGGCGAGCGGGGCAGGCACGATGACTTGCACGCGGGTACCGCCGTGCCCTGCGGTACTCGCCCGGGCGACGGCCATCCGGTACCGGTCGGTGGCCACGACGTCGAGTGCCTCGCCCTCGATGTCGAAAAGGACACCGCCAAGCATCGGCAGCTCCGGGTCGGTACTGGCGGCGAAACGGACCGCGTCCAACGCGGCGGCCAGTTCAAGTGCGGAGACAGACAGCTTGACGGTGGCGGTGCGGAGCGAAGTCATGGCGTTCTCCCTGTGGTCGAGTAGTGCTCGGAGCGTGGAGAACTCACTGCGGGCATCGGACAACCCCTGCTCAAGACGGCGCAGATGCGTCTGAAGGAGCTTGCGCACCAGGTCGCTGTCCGCACTGGACCAGCCGGCCAGCACCAGCCGGATGTCCGCCAACGGCATGCCCGCCCGGCGCAACCGGGCCAGCAACCGGGCCTCTTCAAGCTGCTCGGGGCCGTACCAGCGGTAGCCGCTCACCGGATCCACCCAGGCGGGGACAAGCACTCCGGCACGGTCGTAGAACCGCAGGGCGCTCACGCCCAGTCCACTGTCCCGGGCCATCTCACCAATGCTGCGCATCTCGCTCTCCACACCTCGAACTCTGAGCCCTTCACAAGGTCGAGGGTCAACTCATGGACATAGCGCGGTGACGCATCCGTCAGGGGTGCGTCTCGCGACGGGTCCGTCAGAGGTCCGGCACCACGCCGCGGCCTGCTCCTGGTCGCCGCGCTGGCCGACCGCTGGGGCACGGAGCCGTATGCACCGAGCGGCAAGACCGTATGGGCCGAAGTGGGTTCCCGGTCCGGCTGAAGTCCTCACGCCAGCAGGTCAGTTGGGGAGACTTCCCCGGTCCGCCAAGGGGGAGCGCTGCTATGTCGTGTCTTCGCGCCGGGCTGCCTTGCGCTGCAGGGACTCCCGGCGCGAGCGCAGTTCCTTCTGTCGCTTCTGGCTTTCCTTGCGGCGCTTCGCGCGCTCGCGTGCGGCCGGACTCCTGAGCTTCGTGTGGTCCGGTAGCCACAGCAGTGCCCACACCACCCCGGCGAGAAGGGCGATCACGACCACCCCCAAGACCGTCGCCAACGCAGGCGGCATGTCCGCAACGTCTGTGATCCGGTACCGGCCGATATTCAACGCCCCCGCCTCGTACTCAACTTCTGCGCAGCACCCTAACAGCGGACCCAACCCCCTCCGGGGCACGGGAGAACACGTGCTCCGTTGCCGTCCGGTGACATTCATTGCATATCTGCAGCAAGAGTGCAGAGCAACAGAAGAGCACCTTAATGAGCCTTACGAGACGTCATGACCGGAAGGTTCTTGGCGGGCCGCACGAGCGCGTCCCCTCCTTCCGCATCCGGTCGTCTCGACACACAACGCATGGGGGAATCATGAACGTCCGCATCCGCGGTACCCGGCTCGCGCTGGCCGCGCTGGCCACCGGGGCCGTACTCACCCTGGCTGCCGCCCCGGCGATGGCTGCGGGCTCTCCCCGGTTCCTGGAACCGGGTGAGCTGCCGCCGCACCCGATGTCGCCCTGGTACGCCGGTCCGGTCGTCGCCGGGCAGCCCGAGCACCCGCCGGTCTGCGTGGGGGAGGCGCTGCCGTCCATCTCCAGCCACCGTGAGTACTGGACCGAGTACGACACCAACGCGTTCCAGGTCACCGTGGTGGAGCGCAGTGAGCAGCGGGCCAAGGCGTTTGCCGCCCTGCTGCGCCAGAAGATCGCCGACTGTGCCGAGCGGCTCATGGAAGAGACTCCCGACCTCACGGCGACCGAGAAGGACTACGGCAAAATCGACGTCGAGGAGGGCGCGACCGTCCACGGCCTGCACACCGTCTCCGACTGGGGCTCCTCCGACGTCAGCCTGTTCTCGGTGGGCCGGGACGGCAGGACCGTGACCTACGTCCGGTGGGCGCAGATGGGCACCTTCGAACATGCGCAGGTCGCGGACTTCAAGGCGACCACGGTGACGGCTGTCAACAAGCTCTACTGAGCCCTGCCCGAGCCGCCCGTCCTGCAGAGGCGGGCGGGCGGCTCCACCCAGCCGTCCCGAGCACCAACTGGGCGGAGACCGATTGCTTCCCTCTCGGCGAACGCGAGGGGGCGCACAGCCCTCTTCGCATGCGGGACACACGGCGGTTCAGGCCACAACTCACGCGTCAGATCTTCGCCATCGTGTGAGGTAGCGCATGACGGCGTCAGGCTCGGCGGCAGCGATATCGAAGCTCGGAGATGACGGCTTTCTCGCGCGCGTTGACGTCACCGTCCACCGTGGCCACCTGGTCGGCCATGTCGAGGATGTCGCTCAGATCCCCTGGCTCGGCGTCTATGCGCTCCCACACCTCGTCGGGGTCGATATCGACGAGGTGAGCGAGCTGTTCGTCGACCACCTGATGCTGCTCCCGGACCTGCCTCACCAGGTGCCGCATCAACAGCGACTCGTTGTCGGCGATCTTTTGGTCCGCCATGATGACGAGCCACGCGACCCACAGCATCAACTGCGGGTGCTGACTCCGCTTGCTCAGGCCTTCGGCGATTTCACAGCGCCCACGGCGGCGCGTCTGCCGGCGGGCGTCATCGCAAGCGAAAACCCATGAGCCCGACGGCCCGGCGCGTGCTCGGCCTCACCGCGACCGGACCCATCATCGGATCCATCCTGGCAGGCCACCCGGCCTTCGCGGCCGACGGCACCCCCCTGAGTCCGACCGACCAGAAGATCGCCGACGATCTGGAGTCCCGGATCAAAGAAGCCGGCCTCGGCGCCAATCTCAGCGGCTTCGTGATGGACGCCGAGTCCGACCGTGAGATCTTCGGCAACAACGCGTCCACCGCACTGATGCCCGCGTCCAACACCAAGCTCGCCACCGCGACCGCCGCCCTGACCGCGCTGGGCCCGGACCACCGCTTCACCACCCGCGTCGTCTACGGCGACGGCACGCTCACCCTGATCGGCGGCGGCGACCGGGTCCTGACCACCGACGATCTCTCCGCCCTCGCGAAGACGGCCGCCGACGGCCTGTCCGCCGCCGGCCTGACCTCGGTCAAGGTGCGCGTCGACGACAGCCTCTTCCCCGAGCCCGCACTCGCCACCGGCTGGACCGACGGCTACTTCCCGGACGTGGTCTCCCCCGTCCGGCCCCTGGTGGTCGACGGCAACCCCGTCATGGACACCTCCCTCGATGCCGGGGAGGTCTTCCCCGGGCTGCTCGCCGACCGGGGAATCACCACGGACGGCACGGTCGTCCGAGGCACCACTGCAGCCGGCGACGTGCCGGTCGCGAGCCACAGTTCTCCGCCACTGTCCGAGATCGTCAAAAGGATGATCCTCAACAGCGACAACAACATCGCGGAGACGCTGCTGCGGATGACCGCGATCGCCGCCGGGCAGCCCGCCACGTTCGAGGGCGGGGCGACGGCCGTGCGCACGGTACTCAGCGAGGAGTACGGCGTCCCGCTCGACGGCGTGGAGTTGTTCGACGGCAGCGGGCTGTCCCGTTCCGCCCGGATACCCGCCACCACTCTCGCGGACCTGGTGGATCTGCTGACCGACCCGCGCCACAAGACCGTCCTCGGGCCGATCCCACTCTGGGGCCTGGCCTCGGCCGTTTCGACACCGAACCCAGCATCTGCGCCACGGGCGAGGTCCAGGCCAAGACCGGCACTCTGACCGGCGCCCTGGCCCTGAGCGGTCTCACCGTCGGCCAGGACGGGCGCTGGAAGGTCTTCTCCTTCATCGAGAACGGGGCCTCTGCCGACCCGGCCGACACCAAGGAAGTCCTCGACGGCCTCGCCGCCACCGTCAACGGCTGCTTCTGATCCGGGGCCGGATCCGGTACCCGGGCTCTGAACCCAGCCGAATTGAAGCGCGCCCACGCCTGGCTGACGGTGAGGGGTTGGTCGAGCGCGAGGAAGATCTGCGCACCTACGGCCAGCAACACGCGGTCGGGTGCGATTTCCCTCGTCGGGGTGAGCACGTCACGACTCCCCGGCGATCGACTCGCGTCAGGTGGACTGACCAGCGGCGAGAAGCTGCCCGCACTCCCTCCGGAACCCCAACCGGACGACGAGTCCGGCCGCGGCCTGCTCCTGGTCGCCGCACTGGCCGACCGCTGGGGCACCGAGCCGTTCTGCGGACCCAACCATCACATGCCCGACGTGCCACCCGTACACCTCCATCGTCTTATCGGCCCAGTCTGTCGGCGCGGCGAAGGTACGGGAACGTCCTTGTATGCATTGCAATGCCTCAGTGGTTCGATCTGCTGACGCATCACACCCGATGCGGACGAGCCGGCGACGTCCGATGAGTGCGCCGTCATCATGAGGTCGTGGCTGCGAACAACGATTCAGTGCTTCTGCGAGCGGGCGTGGGGATGCGGAATGTAGTGCGGTTCGTGGAGGTACCAGTAGCGGCCGACCAGAGCGCCGCCGAAGACGACGAAGCCGACACCGACCAGCCAGGACGTCACTATCAGGACGGTGCCGACCGAACCGTAGGAGACCGCGTTGCTCACGATGAGCGGGGAGAAGACCAGGGAGGAGAACAGACGCAGGCCGCCCAGGCCCACCATCGTGGCGATGGCGCCCGGCAGGAGGGCGCGCCATGAGATCCGTCCGCCCAGCAGGAAGCGCTGCCCCCACCAGAAGAAGAGCGCGCCGAGCAGCGAGGACAGCCCGATGCGGGCCCATGTGCCCAGGGCTCCCGGCCCCAGGACGTCCCCGCTGTGCGCTACGGCGAAGAGGTAGGCCGTCAGCGCGGCGAGCCACGCCACGCGTCGCCATACGGTGTGCCAGCGCCCGGCCGCCAGGCCCCACACTTTTTCGTAACCGGTCTGGACACTGCCCGCGAACGGCACGCCGAAGAGCGCGAGCAGCACCACGCTCAGGACGCTGGTCGTGCTCAGGACCTTGCCGGGTGCGGCGAAGAGGTCCTGCACGGCGTCGGCGGGACGCCCGGTCAGCCCCATGCCGTCCACGACCCATTGGGCGAAGCCGCGCTCTTGGATCGGGGCGGTCGCCGCGACCACGATCAGCAGCGGGGCGATCGTCACCAGTCCCAGCGCGGCGAAGCCCATGGCCCGGTGCATCAGCTCCACTTCCCTGCCGCGCTGCCATACGCGCGTACTTCTGATGCGGATGAAGCGACCCAGTTCCCTTCTCCGGTGCCCGCGGCTGCGGAGGTGGCTCCTGCCTGCGCTCACCGGGTCGGCCGTGTCCGGGGAGACCCGAGAATCAGTCGCCCCGGAAGAATCCGGAGCACCCGGCGAGCCGGCTGGCCCAGACGGGCTCGACGATCCGAGGGGTTCTATGGGTTCCCCGGGTCCCACAGGCCGGTCATGCCCGCCGCTCCGCTCCTCGCCGAAAGGGCCCCGGCAGGCCAGGCGCAGTGGTGGCACGACCCCGTGGCGCATCCGTGGTCACCTCGTCCTGTTCCCGTGCACCGGCGTACGGGCTCGTCCCCGCACCGGCGGGCCCGTGCAGCGCGAGTGGCTGATTCCAGCGTGCCCCTCCCGCTCCGGATGTGCGACCGGCTCAGCGGCCTCGGTAGGTCTCACCCGCCATGTCGACCAGTTCGGCGAGCGCGCCCGCCAGTGCGTCGAGGCCAGGGCCGGCCGGGCCGCCCGGCTCGGACATGTAGACGTCCCGCCGAATCTCGATCATCAGGGCGCTGACCCGTGGATCGTTCCCGTAGTACTTCAGCGGGACATACGTCCCCTCGAAGGGGCTGTTGACTCCCGTGCCGCCGAAGCCCGCGAACGCCTTCTCGGCACGGGCCAGCAGATCGGCCGGGGTGTGGAAGTCGTCCCGGCCCAGGCAGATGGGCGGCCGGGGTCCGTCACCGTGGAGCTCGTAGGGCAGGCGCTCGGTCGGGTAGGAGTGGACGTCGATGATCACGGCCCGCCCGACCGCGTCCAGCCGCTGGGTCACGGCGTCCGTCATGGCGGCGGCGTACGGGTGGAAGAACCGCTCGATGAGCGGCTGTGCGTCGTAGTCGGCCGGGCGCAGCTCCTCCCCGTGTGTGGTCCGTGAGTAGACCGCGCCCATGCCGACGGCCAGCATCTCCTCCCGCTCGTCCGGGAACCGTTCGGGGTCGATGACCAGCCTCGACAGCCGGTTGACGAACCGCCAGGGCTCAGTGGCGGCACGAGAGGCGGCCTCCGCCGCGATCCGAGCTGTGTGCGAGTCGGTGATGTGGTCCAACTCCCGCTCCAGCGCTCGATCGTGGAGCACGATCCCGCCCCGTACGTCCGCAGGTATCGCCCGCGAGGAGTGCGGCACGTGCAGGATCACCGGAGAGTCCGACGCACCCGGCATGAGCCGGCAGGAGGCCGACACGTCGTTCATGCGTGGGCTCCTTGCTGGGTGAGCTGCTCACCCTCGGCTGGGCCAGGGGTGTGAAGGGCGGGCGTCTCATCCGGGAGACGCGGACGCCGCTGCCCGCCCGTTCACAGGATCAAGCATGCACCTCATCACCTGACTTGCGGGCGGTGAACAGCAGGTACTCCCACTCCATGGCCGTGCTGCCCGCCCCTTGGTCGTATCGCCGGGCGAGCTCGGCGAGGTCACGGTCCAGCGCGGCGGTGCGGGCGGTGTCATCGGCGATGGCTCGGTAGGTGGCGATGGTCGGGCCGTAGCGTGCCTTGAAGTAGTCGCGGAACTCCTCAGGGCTCTTGAAGCGGTCGACCAGCACCGTCTGTTTACGCGCCTCGATGTCAGTGACCCGGGCTCCGAACAGGGCGCGGACGTGGTCCTCGTCTCCCCACAGGGGCGGAGGCTGCGCACCCGGCGGGGGCGGCGGCGCGTAAGGCTTCATCGTGGCGAGCATCTGGCCGAGGAAGCCTTCGGGCGTCCAGCTGAGCAAGCCGATCGTGCCGCCCGGGCGGCAGACGCGAACCAGTTCGTCGGCGGCGGGCTGGTGATGCGGGGCGAACATGACCCCGACGCAGGACAGCACCGTGTCGAACTCGCCGTCCCCGAACGGCAACGCCTCGGCGTCAGCCTCTCGCCACTCCACTTCGGCGCCGCGCTGCGCGGCGAGTCGCCACCCGGCCTCGAACAGCTCCGGGGTCAGGTCACAAGCCACCACGCTCGCGCCGGCCAGCGCCGCGGGGATCGCGGCGTTGCCCGAGCCGGCCGCCACGTCCAGCAGCCTCCTCCCCCGGCCTTCGCCCCCGGAGGACCCCATGTCGCTTCGCTCGCCACCACCGCGCACTCCGCACGCCTCGACCAGGATCACACCCAGCTCGGGGATGATCTCGGCTGCCACGGCAGGGTAGTCACCCTGCGCCCACATCGCCCGGTGCTTGGCTTTCAGAGCACGGTCGACCTCGACCGCGTCGGTCAATTCGCTCATGACAGCACTCCTTCTGGACGCCTTCCGTGCACTACAACGGCTGTGGGAACCCCGAACTCGTTGTCCGCGTTGTTCGCGTTATCTGTGTTGTTCTCGTTGTCCGCATTTTCCGCGTTGTCCGCCACGGCACAGAGCCTAGGAACGGGGTACGCCGTCTACTAGTCCCAGATCTGTACCGGGGCGTCAGCATTCGAGACCGTCCGGCTGCGGCTGGCCTGGTTTGTCCGGCGGCGGGGGCATACTCTGCCCGGCATGGGGTCCTCGTATCGCCAGTTCTGCCCTGTTGCCAAGGCGATGGAGCTGCTCGACGAGCGCTGGACGCTGCTCGTCATCCGTGAGCTCGTCCTCGGCAGCCGACGTTTCAATGATCTGCGCCGCGGTGTGCCGCGGATGTCCCCCACGTTGCTGTCCAAGCGGCTGCACCAGCTGGTGCGCGCCGGCGTCGTGGAGAAGCAAACCGACGGCAAAGAGGTCCAGTACGTTCTGACCGCGGCCGGACTCGAACTGCGGCCGGTGATCGAGGCACTCGGCATCTGGGGCACCCGCTGGATCGGACAGATCGGCGACGAGGACCTCGATCCGAAACTGCTGTTGTGGGACCTGCATCGAAACGTCGTCCGTGATGCCGTCCCCGACGGACGGACAGTGGTCCACTTCAGCTTCCCGGACGTCCCCACGGGCACTCGGGACTGGTGGCTGGTGATTACGCCCGAGGACACCGACGTCTGCGACGTGGACCCCGGCTACGCGGTGACGGTAACGGTGACCGCCGGCCTGCGCCGCATGATCGAAGTCTGGCGTGGTGACCTCAGCTGGTCCGAGGCGCTGCGTGTCGGCGCGGTCAAGCTGGACGGCCCTGAGGCGCTGCGCCGGGCGGTGCCAGAGTGGTTCACGCTGTCGGCGTTCGCCGCGGTGCCCCGACCCGTTGCCCTCACGGCGGACATGCCCCTGTGAGCGTGGGATCCGTGCCTCGGTGGCAGGGGGCAGCTCCGTCAGGGCGTGGGCGGTGGGCGGTGGGCCACATGGTGCCTTCGCCGAGGTTCGCCTGGTCGCTGAAGCCGAGCGTGGCGTAGGGGGAAAGAACTGCCCTCGCCGTCAGATCGGCTGAGGGCGGCCGAAGAGCAGGTCGTAGCCGGGCGGGAGCTGGAGCAGAATCCGCTGGGTCAGGTCTTCGCCCGCGGTGTCGGCCACGACGCTGAGCACAGCGCTGACGTCCCAGGCCGCGGTCTTCTCGGTGGCGCCTTCGATCCAGGCCGCGGTCGCCCGGATGAACCGTTCGGGCGGGAGCGGTTCATGCGCCTGGAGAGGGTTGAGCAGGATGCCCGCCAGCGTCTCAGGGAGCACGGCTGCCAACTCCAGGCGCACTTCGCCCACCAGATGCGCGCCGAGCAGAGCGAGGACTACTCGGGAAGCGCGCTCTGCCTCCGCCTGTGTGGGGTATTCGCCGCGCTCTTGAACGTCGGACAGGAAGGCGTCCCAGTCCGTGCGCATGGTGTCCTCCCGATCGGACGGTCACGGCTGCGAAAGGGTGCGCTGCCCGGCGAGAGCCCCGTGCCCAGGCGCCCGCCCGTGGCTGCGGGGTTCAGCCGCTGATCTGCTTGGGTGGGTCGCTGCCGTTGATGGCGATCCTACGAGGCTTGGCCTGCTCGGCAACCGGGATCCGGAGCCGCGGCATGCATCGACAATCGACAGGGGACGGCCGACCGGCGGCCGGCTCGGATGGCTCTGCCTCGACCCGCTCCAAGGCTTATGCCTCAGCCGCCGGCCCCGGAAGTGAGGACGATGGCGAGACAGTGCCGGTCTCCGCCGGCGACGGGAACGTGATCCTCGGCCATCAGCCCGCCGGGGATCGTTCGAGGGTCCGCCGAGGCGAACCGCCGAGCCTCAGCTGCAATGGCGCGTCCGGGCCATTGGCACGCGCCATCGGCGGGCGGATCAGTCGAAGTAGGACTCGAGCGTGCCGCGACGCCGGATGTCGAGTGTCGCGCAGTGGAACGATCCGCCGAACGGCGCGTAGTGCCGCAGGTCGCAGGGGATCGGCTCGAACCCCCACCTTTCGAGCGCGCGCAGCATCTCGGTGTGGTGCCGCTCCGCGATCACCCGTTTCTCGTCGATCATGAGAACGTTCATACTGAGCCATTTGCCGCACATCGAGGTGATCCTGAGCAAGGGATCGTAGATCGGATTGGGGGCGGGGGCGACAAGGATGCCCCAGGAGTTCAGCACGTCGGGCAGGCGGTCGACGTCGATGTAATCCGGATTGACCAGTACCTTGCCGGGCGCGAGCAGGACGAACGTGGTGTCGATGTGCATGGGCGTGCGGCAGCGGCTCTCGATCTCGTGGATGCGATAGCCGGGTCCGAGATGGCGGCGCAACCACTCGATTCCCATCCGGTTGGTGACGTTGCTCCGTGTGACGAACAGGTCGCGTCCCGCGCGCACGAAGTCCGCGGCGTCGAATACCGGCTCAAACTCGGTCAGGATGTAGCGCACCGGCTCGTCGGCCTTGGGTATGCGGAAATCCGCGTCGAACAGTTCGTCGGTCAGCTGCGGCTTTGGTGCGGCCGTCCAGCGCGCGCCGCGCCGGAAGTAGTCCTTGAGGATCGCGCGATAGGAATGGGTCTCGAAATACCGGCACGGCCATGCCATCGGGGTCTCGATGATCTCGTCGCCGATCACGAGCATGCTGTCCCGCGGGCAGGTGTTGCAGAAACCGCGCGACGACCAGTCGGGGGTGCCGAAGCGTCGCCTGTGGTCGACCTCGTCCGGGCGTTTGACCGTGACGCCGAGGGACCGCAGGAGAGCGATGAACTGATCGAGCTCCTGCTGCGCCCGCTCGATCAGCACGGGCGGATACCTGAAACCGGCGGCGAGCCCCTGCAATCGCGCCGCCCATGGTGGCATGTTGCAGGCCACTACCGAGTGGTGGGAGGGGATCGTCGCGCCCTCGAGGCGCCCGACGATGACCTCCTCCAGCGGGTCCCACTCGTTGTGTGAGTTGACCGGCGAGACAAGGGGCTCCACAGCGTTGTGAGCCGTGACCGATGGTGCAGACATCGATACTCAACCGCCTCCGAGCGCGGAAATCGTCAACCGACCTCATGCCCAACACATTGTTCAAGGTGGCGTGGCTGTCCGCGTCGACACGCAGAACCGGCTCAGACCGAACGGCGTCCGGACGGGGCCCGTAAAGGATCAGTCACGACGGCCTTGCTTGTTCAAGCATCAGCTCGATTGGAACGAGTGCCCCCGGCGGCGCCATTCATCCCCCAGCAGTTGGTACGAGCGGACTCGGTCCGCATGGTCGTGGGTGATCGTCGTGATGAGCAACTCGTTGGCCTCCGTGGCCTCTTGGAGCTGTTCCAGTTGATCGGCCACCCGGACCGGGGAGCCGACGAACTGCGTGTCGAGGCGGTCCTGGACCAAGGCCCGGTCCTCGTCCGTCCATGCGAGGGCGCGCGCCTCCTCCGGCGTCGGGAACTCGATGGCGCCCTCCGCGGTGCGGATGCTGCGGACCCATGGGCCGTAGCCGGTGGCGAGTTCGCGGGCCGTAGCGTCGTCCTCGGCGACGACGACGTCAGCGGACACACTGACGTACGGCTTGTCGAGGAACTCGGAGGGCTCGAAGAAGGCCCGGTAACCCTCCACCGCGTCCAGGACCGTGGCCGGACTGACGTGGTAGTTCGCGGCGAAGCGCAGGCCCCGGGCGCCCGCCACCTCGGCGCTCTGGCCGCCGCTGCTGCCCAGGATCCACACCTCCACGTCGGCCCCCTCACCCGGGACGATGTGCGCCTCTACGCCCTCCGGGGAGCGGTAGGTGCCCGCCAGCAGGGCGAGGATGTCGTCGATCTGCTCCGCGTAATCCTGCGACTCGGCGCCCGGCAGGAGGAGCAGCTTGCGCTGCAGGGCGATTCGGGGCGAGCCGAGCAGGTGCTCGAAGGAGAAGCGGGGTGGGATGACCAGGCCGTTCGGGGCGCGGCCGTCGACGACCGGGGTCGCGGTCGGCAGCGGGGTGGCCGGTTGTCCCGGTGGGCGGCCACCCGAGCGGCCGAGGCCGAGGTCGAGCCGGCCTGGGTGCAGTGCGTCGAGCAGGCCGAACTCCTCCACTGTGGACAGGGCGGTGCGGTGTCCGAGCTGTACGGCTCCGGAGCCGAGCCGGATGGTGGAGGTGGCGGAGGCGGTCAGGGCCAGGACGACGGCAGGGGACGTACCTGCCACACCTGGATTCAGGTGATGCTCGGCGAACCAGTAGCGGGCGTATCCGAAGCGCTCGGCCTGTTGTGCGAGGTCGATGGAATTGCGCAGGGCGTCTGCCGCCGTCGAGCCGGACGGGATGGGGACCAGGTCGAGTACGCCGAGACGGATGTCAGACATGGGCGGGCTCCTCAGGGATCGGTGGTACGGGGAGCACAGGGCCCCAATCGAACGGCGGGTCGGGGATCCCGCGGCGCAGCACCGGAGCGACCTCGGACGGGAACAGTTCCAGCGCGTCCTGGGGCTGACTGCCCGTCAATCCGTTGACAGCCGTGTGCAGATGAGGCATCGAGTGGCCGAACCGAACCTCGCGGAAGCGTTCGTCGGTCGGCTTCTGCAGGCCGGTCACTGGGGCCGGGGCGTGCACGATCAGGGTGATGGCGAGGAACTTCACGACGCCACCCGTTCACTCGGTATCTCGCTCCGTACGTCGTCCGGGTGGGCGAGGCCGAGGTGGTCGCGCAGGGTCGGGCCCTCGTACTCCGTGCGGAACACTCCCTGTTCCTGGAGCAGCGGGACCACCTTGTCGGCGAAGACGTCGAGGCCGCCCGGGGTGATGTGCGGGACGAGGATGAAGCCGTCACTGGCGTCGGCCTGGACGAAGTCGTTGATGGTCCGGGCGACGGTGGTGGGTGAACCGACGAAGTTCTGGCGGTTGCCGGTATTGATGACGAGGTCGCGGATGGACCAGTTGTTGGCGGCGGCGCGTTCTCGCCACTCGCGGGCCGTGGCCAGCGGATCGCGGTACATGCGCACTTGGGCCCGACCCCTCGCGATGTGGTGATCGGCGAGATCCGGGTCGATGTCGGGGAGCGGGCCGTCCGGGTCGTACGAGGAGAGGTCCCGGTTCCAGACGAACTCCAGGTGCTTGAGTGCCGTTGCCCCGCTGACCTGCTGGCGGCGCACCTCGCGGGCCAGTTCGTCGGCCTCGGCGTCGGTGTCGCCGAGGACGAAGGTCGCGGCGGGCAGGATCAGCAGCTGGTCCGGGCGGCGGCCGTACTTGGCCAGGCGGTTCTTGACGTCCGCGTAGAAGGCCTGCCCCTCCTTGAGGGTGGCGTACCGGCTGAAGATCGCGTCGGCGTCGGAGGCGGCGAACTCGCGTCCCTCGTCGGAGTCGCCCGCCTGGAAGATGACCGGGCGGCCCTGCGGGGAGCGCGGGACGTTGAACTGGCCCTCGATGTCGAAGTGTTGCCCGGTGTGAACGAAGGCGCCGGCCTTCGCATCGCGCAGGAAGGTGCCGCTTGCCTGGTCGGCGAGGATTTCGTCACCGTGCCAGGAGTCGAACAGTTCGTTCGCGGTGGCTAGGAACTCCTTGGCGCGGGAGTAGCGCTCCTCCTGCGGGAGGAAGCCGCCGCGGCGGAAGTTCTCGCCGGTGAAGGCGTCCCAGGACGTGACGACGTTCCAGGCGGAGCGGCCACCGGAGAGGTGGTCGAGGCTGGCGAACTGGCGGGCGACCTCGTAGGGCTCGTTGAAGGTGGAGTTGATGGTGCCGGTCAGGCCGAGGTGCTCGGTGACGGCGGCGAGCGCGGCGAGGACGGTGAAGGTGTCGGGGCGGCCGACGACGTCCAAGTCGTAGATTTTCCCGCCCTGTTCGCGGAGCCTGAGTCCTTCGGCGAGGAACAGGAAGTCGAACTTGGCGCGTTCGGCCGTGCGCGCGAAGTGTGCGAAGGAGCTGAACTCTATGTGGCTTCCTGCCCTCGGGTCGCTCCACACGGTGGTGTTGTTGACGCCGGGGAAGTGGGCTGCCAGGTGGATCTGCTTCAGAGGCTTGCTCATCGTCGTACGGTTCCTCCGGATCAGGCGGTGACAGCAGTGGCAGCTGCGGCGTATCGGTTTGCGGGGCGGGCCAGGCCCAGCAGGCCGCGCAGCGTGTCGGCCTCGTATGCGCGGCGGAAAGCACCCCGGCGCTGGAGTTCGGGGACCAGTCCCCGGGTGATCGCCGGGAGGTCATGGCCGAGAACGGCGGGACGCAGCCGGAAGCCGCCCATCCCGGCCGACTGCAACTCCTGGAGCAGGTCGGCGAGTTGGGCGGGCGTACCGGTGAAGATGCGGGCGTCGCTGGTGTACGGGGACCCGGCGAGGGCGTCGAGGCGCTCGCGTCGGGCGGTGGCGGCGGCCGGGGTGTCGTCGAGGAAGACCACCAGGTCGCCGAAGATGTGCAGAGGCTGCTCGGCGCGGCCGGCCACCTCCTGCTCGGCACGGATCTCCTCGACGATCGCGCGCGCCTGGCCGGCGTCGTTCGGGGTGACGTAGCCGATGTCGGCCTGGCGGGCCACCAGCCGGTACGGGACGGTCTGGTGGGCGAGGGCGCTGACGACGGGCTGGCCCTGCGGCGGGCGCGGGGTGATGGACGGGCCCTTCACGCTGAAGTGCCTGCCCTCGAAGTCGATGTAGTGCAGCTTGTCGCGGTCGATGAAACGGCCGGTGGCGGCGTCCCGGATCTCCGCGTCGTCCTCCCAGCTGTCCCAGAGCCGGCGGACGACCTCCACGTAGTCGGCGGCCTCGTCGAAGAGGTCGGTCATCACCTCCTGCGCGGAAGGGCTGTCGTAGGCGTCGATACGCCGGATCGTGCGGCGGCCGAAGTGCGCGGCCTCGTTGGGGCGGGCGGTGATCTGCACCCGCAGGCCCGCACGGCCGGTGCTGACGTAGTCGAGGGTGGCGATGGCCTTGGAGATGTGGAACGGCTCCGTGTGAGTGACCACCGCGGTCGGGACCAGGCCTATGTGCCGGGTCAGCGGGGCGATGCGGGCGGCGAGGAGGACGGCGTCCAGTCGACCGCTGACCTGGTCGGTGCGGCCGTCCGGCTCGAGGAATTGGGAGGACTGCAGGCCGAGGCCGTCCTCGAAGGTCACGAAGTCGAGCAGGCCGCGCTCGGCCTCGGCGACCAGATCGGCCCAGTAACCGGCGGCGAACAGATCCCGGGGACGGGCCACCGGCTCGCGCCAGGAGGCCGGATGCCAGCCGGTGCCCTCGAGGGCGACGGCGAGGTGCAGCCGAGAAGGGGGTGCTGAGGACACGGTGGGTGCCTTCCGTGAGGTCCGTGAGTTCCGCTGAGATCCAATGAGGTCCGCGAGTTCCAACAAGATCAGTGAGATCCGTGAGGTCCGGGTGAGGTCCGTACGAGATCACCGGCCCCGCGCGTGACAAGCCGGGGCAGGGGTTGCGAAGAAGTCAAGAGGAATTCAGAAGACGCGCGAAGACACGCGAAAGAGCGTGGAGAAGCGCGAAGAGGGGCGCAGAAACGCGGCGTTGACTGCACGCGGTGTGCGGGCAGCCGGAGGCGTCAGGCGTGACAGATGGCGCTGGAGACGCGGTGCAGATCGACGTGACGACGCATGACCCAGCGCGGGGCGCGGAGCGGAACGAGGGCCGGGTCGTACGCGTACACCGGCCGACGGCGCTGCATCGCGACTCCCCTCTGTTCTCCGCGGATGGCTCCGCCGACTCGTTGCATTTCTTCCCACCGATGCTCCATGCATCGGCCACGGTCCGTCAACATCCGCTGTATTGCTGGTCTGTTGCAACCTTGTGCAGCCCGATTCGATCGGCGGGGATCAGCCCGGACCAGTCCACGATCTGCACCGCCGCCCCCGCGGCCTCCAGCCCGTGGCAGTGCGCATGATGCCTGCGGGCGATGCCGTCCAGGTCGAGGCGGGTGCCGAAGGCGGGGTGGGCGGCCAGCCGCCGTGCGTAGGCCCACAGGTGCGGGTGGTCGGCGATGCGGTGGACCGCGGCGGCGTCCAGGTGCAGGCGGTGAACGGTGTCGAGTTGCACCAGGATCACCCACAACTGCACATCGGCGGCGGTCATTTCGTCGCCCAGGATGAAGTCGTGGTGGGCGAGCCGCCATTCCACTGAGCCCAGGACTCGGAGCAGGGAATTGAGGGCGGTCCGGCGCACCGTTAGGTCGGCGCCGGCCTGCCCGGCGTGCTGTGCGGCTTCGTTGATGCGGTACTCGCAGAGGCGACCGACGGCCTCGATGTCGTCCTCCGCGCCGTGCGGGTAGAGGGCGGGCCGGTCGGGGCCGTCACCACCGAAGTGCCGGGCCAGGTCCCGGAGGATGTCCGGCGTGTGCGTGCTGACGATCCGTCCTGTCCAGTCGTCGCTCAGCACCGGTGCGACGGCCGGACCGGGATGCCGGTGCGAAGTGGCCTCGTACAACGGGCGCAGAGCGGAGTGTCCGCCGTCGGGGCCTTCGGGCACGGCCGGCAACAGTGCCACCGGGAGGATCTCTTCCAGACCGAGCAGGCTGTGGGTGATGGCGATCCGCAGACAGTGGGGACAGGACAGCGAGAGGTGGAGGCGGTAGCGGCTCGGCACGGCGTAGTAGCCACTGCTCGCGTCACAGCCGATCCTGCCCCGGAACGACGGCGGGGAGGGGAGGGACGGCACGGCGGTCGAGGGTACGGCGGGCATGTGTCTCCCTGGGTCCGGTCCGGCTTCTGGTTCTCAGAGGTGCGTCGGGAGAGGGCTCGCCGCGCTGCAGACACGCAGGAGATCGATGTGGCGGCGGGAGGTCAGAAGGAGAGATGGCCGAGCCGCGCGTACGGCACGGTCGGCGGGCGACCCCAGACACTCCATCATTTCCTACCAATCCACTAGGGATACCTGCTTTGGAGTGTCAGGTCGCCTACGTGCCAAGTCAAGAGGGCCTTACCGTCTCTCCCGACGCCGGGCGGACCGGGTGAGTCCACAGGCCCTGCTCGGCCAGCCGGGGCAGCACGCCCTCGCCGAACCAGTACGCCTCTTCCAGGTGCGGGTAGCCGGAGAGCACGAACTCGTCGATGCCGAGCCGGTGGTACTCGGCGATCCGCTCGGCGACTTCGTCATGGCTGCCGACCAGTGCCGTGCCGGCGCCTCCCCGCACCAGGCCGATCCCGGCCCACAGGTTGGGGTAGACCTCCAGGTCGTCCCGGCTGCCGCCGTGCAGGGCCAGCATGCGCCGCTGTCCCTCGGACGCGCTGCGGGCGAGACCCGCTTGCACGGCCCGTACGGTCTCCGCGTCGAAGCCGTCCAGCAGCCGCCGGGCCTCGGCCCACGCCTGCTCGGCGGTGTCGCGGGTGATGACGTGGAGGCGGATGCCGAAGCGGATGCTGCGGCCCTCCTTCTCGGCCAGTGCCCGGATCCAGGCGATCTTCTCGGCGACGGCGGCAGGGGGCTCGCCCCAGGTGAGGTAGACGTCCGCATGCCGTGCGGCCACCTCGCCGGCGATGGGCGAGGAGCCGCCGAAGTACACCTCGGGGACCGGGTCGGGCAACCGGGCCAGTGTGGCGTCCTCGACCCGGAGGTGCTCGCCCGACTGGTCGACGGTCTTGCCCTGCCACAACTCCCGGACGATCTGCAGGAATTCGCCGGTACGCCGGTAGCGGGCATCCTTGTCGAGGAAGTCGCCGTAGGCGCGCTGCTCGTGGCCCTCGCCGCCGGTGACGACGTTGAGCAGCAGCCGTCCGCCGGTCTGTCGCTGGAAGGTGGACGCCATCTGGGCGGCGAGTGTGGGCGAGACGAAGCCGGGCCGGAAGGCGACCAGGAACTTCAGGCGTTCGGTGTGCCGGCTGACCATCGCCGTCGTCAGCCAGGCGTCCTCGCACCAGGCGCCGGTCGGGGTGAGCGCGCCGACGAAGCCGAGGTCCTCGGCGGCGCGGGCGATCTGGCTCAGGTAGGCGACGGTCGGTGGCCGGTCCCGACCGAAGGCGGTGGCCGGGGTGCCGTGACCGCCACCGACGACGTGGCGGCTGTCGCCGTTGGTGGGCAGGAACCAGTGGAAGGTGAGGGACACTTGGGGTCTCCGATCAGGATCGTCGGGATCGTTTGGCGTTCTTGTGGAAGTCCACGGCCGGTTCGGCGGCGAGGGCGAGGGCCTCGGTGTCGCCGCCGATCACGGTCGCGGCGCTCAACCGGTGGCCGCCAGCAGCGTCGTACGGCCGCCCAGCGCGGCGGAGAACTGATCCGTGACCTGCGCCAGGGCCTCGGCCGAGCCCGGCGCGACGGTCAGCGTGCCGTCGTCGCCCACCGCGATGTCCTTGTCGAGCGTGAACCAGCCGGGGACGACGTGCGCGGCACCCATGGAACTCAGCACCGGGCGCAGGGCGTAGTCGATGGCCAGGACGTGGGCGGTGGTACCGCCGGTGGCCAGTGGAAGAACGGTCTTGCCCAGCAGTGCGTACTGCGGGAGCAGGTCGAGCAGCGACTTCAGCAGCCCGGAGTAGGCGGCCTTGTAGACGGGGGTACCGATCACCAACCCGTCCGCCCGCTCGAACAGGGCCGTGGCCTCGACGATCGCCGGGTGCCGGAAGTCGGCCCCGAGCAGCGCCTCGGCGGGGAGGGTGCGGACGTCCAGCGGGATGACCTCGTGCCCCTGCGCGATGAGCCGGTCGTCCAGGTGACGCAGCAGCCGTGCGGTACGGGAGGTGGCGGAGGGGCTTCCTGAGACGGAGAGGACGGTGGACATGCGGAGACCTTTCAGGTTGCGGTGGTCGCTCGTGCGGTCGTCGCGGTGTGCGTCATCGGGCCGTGCCCGTCCGTCGGGCGTAGCGGCCTGCGGGGCGGGGCAGGCCGAGGTGGTCGCGGAGGGTGCGGCCGGTGTAGTCGGCGCGGAAGATTCCGCGCTCACGCAGCGGCGGGACAAGCTCGTGGACCACGGCGGGCAGATCGGCTGGGGCCGAGGCCGGAAGGAGGTGGAAGCCGTCGGCGCCGCCGGCCGCGTGCCAGTCGGCGAGCAGTCCGGCGAGGTCCGCGGCGGTGCCGGTGAAGCGCACCGTGTCGGCGGGTGGGATTGAGTGGGGTCCCGGCCCGGATCCACCGCCGAGATCGACCGCGACGCGTATCAGCACCCGCAGCGCGTCCGGATCGCGTCCGGCCTCCGCCGTCCGGTGCTGGAGCGCCGCGCGGGCGAGCCGGGCGGTGGCCGGCTGATCGGCGTCCAGCAGTACGACGTCGGCGTGGCTCGCGGCCAGTTCCCACTGCCCGTCCGAGTCGTGCACATCGAGGGCGACGGCGAGGGGCGGCCGCCCCTGCGGCGGGCGGGGGACCATGGGCGGCCTGCGGGCGGAGAAGTGCGGGCCGTCGACGTCCGTGTGATGGCGCCGGTCGCGTTCGGTGAAACGGCCGGTGGCGGTGTCCCCTGTCTCCGCGTCGTCCTCCCAGCTGTCCCACAGCCGGGCGGCGAACTCGGCGGTGTCGGTCGCCTCGGCCCACAGCTCGGCGGCGGCTGCCCGGGGGAAGCGGCCCACGGCGCGAGCCCCGGTAGTGGAGACGTCGACCTGCCAGCCGGCCCGGCCGTCGCTGAGGAAGTCCAGGTTGGCGAGGGCGGTGGATGTGTGGAAGGGCTCGGTGTGGGTGGTGGTCACGGTCGGGACAAGGCCGATCCGGCTGGTCATGGCGGCGACGCGAGCCAGTACGGCCACCGCGTCGAGCCGGTCGCCGCTGTCGCCACTGCCGTCGGGTGGCGGCGCGGGGGCGTCGCCGAAGGTGACGAAGTCCAGGGCGCCCTGCTCGGCGAGACGAACCAGGTCCGGCCAGTGGGCGGCGGTCGGGGGTGCGGTGGGACCGGCGTCGGCGGGATGGTGGCCGGTCCCGTCGAGTTCGATGGAGAGGTGGAGTTCGCGGGGCATGACCTCGTGTCCTGTACGAAGGAGTCCTGCGCGCCGGAACGAGTCCTGCACGAAGACGCGAAGGAAGGGGAGGGAAGGGACGCGGAGGCGTGCGGCCTCCGCTCCGGGTCTGCTACTCGGCGGTCCTGGGCAGGCCGGGCGGGTTGATCTCGGACTTGGTCACGGCCTCGTCGGACAGGCCCCAGCGCTTCAGCACCTTGGCGTACGCGCCGTTGTCGATGATCTCGTCGATCGCGTCGGCGAGCGGCTTGACCAGGCCGCTGTCCTTCTTCGTGGTGGCCGCGATGAGTCCCTGGAGGGTGGCTCCGGCGCCGGAGTACGTGCCGACGACCTCCGTCTTCCCGGTGGTGGCCGCGTGGTAGGCGGCGGTCGGGTTGGGGCCGAGGTAGAGGTCGATCCGGCCGGACTGGAGAGCGAGGTAGGTGTCGCTGTCGTTCTGGTAGTACTTGATGTCCACCGGCTTCCGGCCGGCCTTCTCGTTCTCCTTGCTCCACTCGATGAGGAGCTTCTCCTGGTTGGTGCCGCTGCCCACGGCGACGGTCTTGCCCGCCACATCCTCGGGCCCGGTGGCTTTCAGGCCGCTGCCCTTCTTCGCCTCGAAGCCCAGGTTGTCCTCGCGGTAGGTGGCGAAGTCGTACTTCTCCTTGCGCTCCTCGGTGACGGTGATGTTGCTGAGGCCGGCGTCGTATTTGGCGCTGTCGAGGCCGACGAAGATGTTTTCCCAGGAGACCGTGTTGATGTGCGGCTTGAGCCCGAGCACGTCGCCAACGAGGTGGGCGAGGTCGGGCTCGACGCCGATGATGGTCTTGTTGTCGGTGGCGTAGAAGGTCAGCGGCGCGGCGGAGCCGGACGAGGAGACGAGTTCCAGGGTTCCTCTCTTGCGGATCTTCTCCGGTACCTCGGCGGCGATGGAGTCGACCTTGTCGGTGGTGATGCGGTTCTGATCCGGGCTCAGGTTGATTTTCGTGCGGGCGCCGGTCTTGTCAGCGACCTCGGTGGTTCCGCCGTCCGAGGGGTTGCTGCAGGCGGCGAGGACGAGGGCAGCGGTGAGTCCCAGCGCGGCGGCGGTGGATCGGCGGGTGATCGAGGTGGACATGGTCGTGCTCCTGGCTTGTAGAAAGCGGGTGAGGTTGGTCAGAGGACCTTGGAGAGGAAGGCGCGGGTGCGTTCGTGCTGCGGGGCGTCCAGGACGGCTGCGGGCGGGCCCTGCTCCACGACGACACCGCCGTCCATGAACACCACGGTGTCGGCGACCTCGCGGGCGAAGCCGATCTCGTGACTCACGACGATCATGGTGGTTCCGGTGCGGGCCAAGTCCTTGATGACGTCGAGGACTTCACCGACCAGCTCCGGGTCGAGCGCCGAGGTGGGCTCGTCGAAGAGCAACACCTTGGGTTCGAGGGCGAGTGCGCGGGCGATGGCGACGCGCTGCTGCTGGCCTCCGGACAACTGCCGTGGATAGGCGTCGGACTTGTCGGCGAGACCGACCCGCTCCAGCAGCCGCCGAGCGGTTTCCTCTGCTTCCTTGCGGGGGCGACGCAACGCGGAGACCGGTGCCTCGACGAGGTTGTCCAGCACGGTCAGGTGCGGGAAGAGGTTGAAGTTCTGGAAGACGAACCCGATGTGGGTGCGCTGCTTCAGAACGTCCTTCTCCTTCAGTTCATGCAGCTTCCCGCCGGAGCGGCGGTAGCCGATGAGTTCGCCGTCGATGCTGATCCAGCCGCGGTTGACCTTCTCCAGGTGGTTGATGGTGCGCAGCAGCGTGGACTTTCCGGAGCCGGACGGGCCGAGGATCACGGTGACCTCGCCGGCGCGGACCGTCAGGTCGACGCCGCGCAGCACCTCCAGCGGGCCGAAGCTCTTGTGGACGCCGTGGACGTCCACCATCACGTTGCCGACGTCATCCGTCACGTCGTCGACGTCGATCGTCACGTCACTCATCGCTTGCCTCCCGCGAGGTCCAGGGACACGACGGGCTGGTTGCGCTGTGCCGCCGCGGCCCGCAGGTTGCGTACGAAGCGACGAGTGCGCTGGAACGGTGTGGGCGGCGGGGTGCGGTTGGCGCCCCGGGCGTAGCGCCGCTCCACGTAGTACTGCGCGACCGACAGCAGTGAGGTGAGGACCACGTACCAGGCGGTGGCGACCATCAGCAGCGGGATCACCCGGCCGTTGCGGCCGTAGATGACCTGCACCTGGTAGAACAGCTCACCGATCGCCATGACGTAGACCACCGAGGTGCCCTTGAGCAGGCCGATGACCTCGTTGCCGGCAGTGGGCAGGATGGCGCGCATGGCCTGCGGCAGCACGATCCGGCGAATCTGGCGCAGCCGGGGGATACCCAGTGCGGCGGCGGCCTCCAGCTGTCCGTGGTCGACGGCGATGACACCGCCGCGCACGATCTCGGCGGCGTACGCGGCCTGATGCAGCGTCAGCCCGATGATGGCGGCGCCGATGGTGCCGATGAGGCTGTTGCTGTCGACGGACCAGAACACCGGACCGAAGGGGATACCGACGCCCAACTCCTCGTACAGGGCACCGAGGTTGAACCAGAACACCAGCTGGACGATCATCGGGATCGACCGGAAGATCCAGATGTAGGTCCAGGCGACGGTCTGCAGCACGGGGCTGCGCGACAGCCGCATGAAGGCCAGTACGGAACCCATGAGGAAACCCAGCACCGTTGCGTAGGCGGTGAGTTGGAGAGTCACGCCGACCGCTTGGACGATCGTTTCCGACAGGACGTAGTCGAAGAAGACGTTCCACTCCCAGACGGGGTTGGTGGCCAGTCCGTGCACGAACTGGACGACCAGCACGGTCACGGCGACGGCCGCCACCCACCGGGCGTAGTGGCGGGCGGGTACGACCTTGAGCGAGGCCGGGTCGTCCTTGGCGGGTGGAACGGGCCGGGCTCCGGCGCCCGCGCCCGGGGAAGCCGCGCCGGGTGGCGCGGCGGCGGAATCGGTGGTGAGTCCCATCTTGGTGTTCCTGCTCAACTCTCAGTGTGCTCGGGCGGATTGAACCCTGCGGCCATGCTGCGGGGCGGTGACGATGCGTGGACGGACTCTGATCGTTCGGAGGCTCACAGGCCGGCTGACCTTGGTGTATCTGCTTCGGCGGTCAGGTGCTTCTCGAAGGGCAGCGGGCCGATGGTTTCCGGGTCGGCTTCCGTGTCGAACAACGGGATGTAGCCGGTGACCAGGTACAGGCCGCGCGCCTCGGGCTGGCGCGGCCCGGTCGTCAGGTAGATGCGCCGGTAGCCGCGAGCGCTCGCCTCGCGCTCCAGCTCGGCGACGACCCGTCGGGCCAGGCCACGCCGACGGTGGGCGGAGTGCGTCCAGATCCGCTTCAGCTCGGCCGTGGTCTCGTCGTACCGGCGGAAGGCACCGCCCGCGACCGGCTCACCGCGCTCCAGGAGCAGGAGCAGGACGCCGCCGTGCGGTGCGGTGAACTCCTCGTCGGGGTAGCGGGCGAGTTCGGCGTTAGCATCCTTGCCGTAGCGGGACGAGTACTCGTCGCCGAGTTCGCGGAGCAGTGGTTCGACCCGTGGGTCGGCCACGGTCACGTGAACGACCGTCAACTCGGTGGAGGGCGGCGGTGGTTGCGCGACGGAGGTCACCCGTTCACCGCCGCGCCCTCGCGGCCCTGTTCGTGGTCGTTGCCGCCAGTGATGAAGTGCACGGTCAGGCGGCCCTCGCTGATCTGGTCGAGGGTGGCGAAGGTCTTCACGGCGTACGTCGGGTACGAAACATTGGGCCGGTGGGCGAGCAGGATCTGGAGGCGGTCCAGCCTGCTCGCGATGTAGGCGGCGGCCGGTGCGGGGTCGGGTGATCCGGACCCGTAGGCGAACAGCACCCGGTCCCAGCCATGGTCCTCGTGCGCCCTGGCGAGCCGGAGTGTGTACTCCTTGTCGAAGGCGGCGCCGGAGCGCGGGGTGGTTTCGGAGCCGTTGTTGGGCGCGGCGATGCCAAGGAACTCCACGGGCATGGGAATGCCTTTCGTACGGGCTATGGGCCTGAGGGCGCACGCGGGCAGGACGGAACAGCCCTTGGTGCACTAGATGTGACGGAACGTCAGGGAATCGCTGACTGGCGGGAGCGTGACGAAACCGGGGTGTCGGGAAATCGGGGCGGCGGCAGCGCGCGCAAGGGCTCGCAGGGACCGTGTCCGTACGCGGATCAGCGCCCGCGCGCGACGGTGATACGAAGGGAGAACTCGGCCCGCGACGGGGTCACCGAGCGAGGGAAGGGCCGGTCAGACGGCCCGCTGCCGCGTCAGGCGCAACACGCTGCGGACCACACTCGACCGAAGTCGATGTGGTCGCGCGAGACCAAGCGCTGATGGGCATCCATGCGACTAATTGAGCAGTACATCTCGCTCTTCGTCAACCAGCGCTCGTATGCCGGACCGGCCTTGACCGACTCCGACTCCTTGTGGACAGATCCCCGCTGCGGTCCCAAAGATCGATGGCGGATCGGCTCCGCCGCGTGCGCAAGCCCCTCCGGCCGCGTTGAGGGACGCGGCGAGCGTGATGACGCCGGACCCCGGCCGCACCGTACCTGCGTGGACCTGCCCACGCCCTGTCCACGACCTGCGCAGTGCTTGCCCACCTGTGCCGCCGGGTGGTCACCGTGACGCCCGCCCGCCCGGCGGTCGGGCGGGACCGGTGAGCCCGCCCCTGGTGTCGCATGCCCTGCATTTCCTATTGATTTACTAGGAAAGCATTGACGGCCCGCCCAGCGGGCGCGCAGGATGATGCACATGGCCCACACGCAGCAACGACTCGTCAGTCGTCGGCATGTCGACTTTGGTCACGTCGTCAGCGCCGCCTGCTGTCGCGTGTAAGGCACGCGGCTCACACCTTGCGCGTGCCGCTCCGCTCCTTCTCTCTCCTCCTCATTGATCAGGCGCACCCACTCACTGCGCCGACGTACTTCTGAAGGACGACCGCCATGACCACGGCACCTCCGGCCCAGGCCACTCCATCGGATTCACCACTCCCCGACACGCGCCATCTCCGCCTCGTGGGCGACATCGCGCAGGACGGCGACGAGGGAAACGGTTCCGCTCCCCTCGTCGGCTATCTCATCCTCGTCCCCAAGGGCACCGATCCCGCCCGGCTCTTCGCCAAGGACGTGACGCGGCCGGAGATCCGACCGGTCGCCCACACGGACTCGCCTCCCGTGCAGCAGACAGGAGGCGGTGTTGTCCGCATCGATCCCGCGCGCCATGTCGCAGAGGTGGACGGACGCGAACTCAGCCTGACCTACCTGGAGTTCGGGCTGCTGTCCCATCTCGCACAGCATCCCCACCAGGTGCATTCGCGAGAGCAGTTGATGGCCGGCATCTGGGGATACGGCCACATCGGCGACGGCCGCACCGTGGATGTCCACATCGCGCGGCTGCGCCGCAAGCTGGGCAGGGCTCACCGGCACCGGATCATCACCGTACGGCGCGTGGGCTACAAGTACGTGCCCGACCAGCAAGAGAGCATCGACACCGCACCTTGCCGCCGACCTTGAGGAGACCACCGCCATGGGCGTTGCCATCGCGCCGTCCGGCCCCGCCTCGGAATCCGACCGGACCGGGCCCGGCCGCGCGAACTGGCTGCTCGTGGCCCGCGAGACGGCGGACGACCTGGCCACGGACGCGGTGGCCAGGGAGCAGGCGGGCAAGGCCCCGTTCGACGAGGTGTCCCGGCTGCGCGAGGCGGGACTGCTGACGCTCCTCATACCGGCCGAGCTCGGGGGAGGCGGCGCGGACTGGCCCACGGCCTACGCCGTCGTCCGGGAGGTCGCCGCGGCCGACGGTGCGATCGGTCAACTGCTCGGCTGTCACTACTTCCTGTCGTGGAGCGCCCGGTTCTTCACCGAGCCCTCCCTCGCCACTCAGGTCGAGCAGCAGTCCGCGGCGGAGCAGTGGTGCTGGGGTGGTGGTTTCGCCCGCCAGGAATCGCCTCTGACACTGGCCAGGACAGCCGCCGGCTATGTGCTCGACGGCCGGCAGAGCTACGCCACCGGGGTCCTGGTAGCCGACCGCCTCGCCGTGCGGGCCGCACGGGCCGACACCGGCGAACCACTCGCTGTCGTCGTCGATCCCGCCCGTCACAGCGTGGGGATCGACGGCGATGCCGACACTTTCGGCCAGCGGCTCGCGGCCGGCGGAAGCGTGGAGTTCGACGCCGTCCCGGTCTCTGCCGACGACGTACTCGGTTCCCTGTCCGAGGACGAGGACGTTCTGTCGCCCCTGGCTGCTCTGGTATCGCCGGTCGGGCGTCTTCTCTCCGTCCAGCTCTGTCTCGGCATGGCCGAGGGAGTGCTCGACGAAGCCCGTGAGTACAGCAGGGCAGGCCACTCCCCCTGGCACCCCGCCTGGCCCGTCGGCTCTCCCCAGGACCCACATGTGCTGAGCGTCTATGGAGAACTCACACTTCTCACCCGCTCAGCGTCCGCGCTCGCCGATCAAGCACTGGTAGCCGTGCACGGCGGGCTGGCACGCGGTGAAGACCTCACCTACGACGAGTACGCGGAGATCTCGGTCCTCGTGGCCATGGCCGAAGCCGCCGCCTCCAGGGCTGCGCAGGAGTCGACTTCCCGCGCCCTCGACATCATCGGCACCCGCTCCGCGTCTTCGCGGCTGGGCTTCGACCGCTTCTGGCGCAATGCCCGGACGCACACCTTGTACGAGCCCGTCACTCACCGGCTCCGCGATATCGGAGACTATTTCCTCAACGGCGCGTACCCTCCGTTCGTCCTGCCTGTCTGACCTTGCGCTGCCGCTCGGCTTTTCCCCGGCGAACTCGGCATGATCGGTATTCGCCACGCAGCCCGGCATCCAGACAATTGTGAACGCCGCACTTCACTCACATGTCGGCCGGTTGAGAATATGAGACGCTCACGCAGGCGACATTGACTTGGCCGGATTTCGCTGCAACTCTCTTGGCTGTGAGCAAGTCCGAGAACCTCGCCGCGCGCCTGCACGTCGACCTGCGACGTCAGGCCAGCGCCATCTGTGCCGCCGGCCGCTGAACGCGCTGCCGGGCACCCCTCTCCCGCTCCAATTTCACAGTCGGCCACCACGACCGTTGTCGGCGTAGACGACTGATTTCCAGCAGGCATTCCTGACGGATCTCTTGCCCCTTTCGGAATCCGCCTTGCTTGCGCCCAATTACCGAGCACCACTCTCGGTTACGGCTTCTTCATGCCATCGATTCCACCTAAGTCCCCATTCGTGTGAACAGGACCTTTCCATGGCCACTACGGCATCGACCCGACGCCAGTTCCTCTCCCTGCTCGGTCTTTCGGCGGTGGCCGTGAGCTGCGGCACGACCGCCGGGGCCACCTCGGGCAAGGGCCAGACCAAGACGCTCAGGTACCAGGGCTGGGCGGGTCAGGTGATCTTGCCGGAGTTGGCCGAGGATCTCGGCTATCTGGAGGACGTGAAGCTGGAGTGGGTGGGCAACACCATCAGCGGGCCGCAGGACATCCAGTCCGCGGCCACGGGCCAGGTCGACTTCGGCGGCGCGTTCAACGGCGCGGTCGTCAAACTGGCCGCGAACAACGCCCCCATCAAGGCCGTCATCAGCTATTACGGCGCCGACAAGTACGCCTACAACGGCTTCTACGTCCTCAAGGACAGCCCGATCCGCTCGGCCAGGGACCTGACCGGCAAGAAGATCGGGATGAACACCCTCGGAGCCCACTCCGAGGCCATGCTCGACATCTACCTGCAGCGAGGCGGTCTGTC
This sequence comes from Streptomyces sp. NPDC048825, assembly GCF_043198355.1. Lineage (NCBI taxonomy): Bacteria > Bacillati > Actinomycetota > Actinomycetes > Kitasatosporales > Streptomycetaceae > Streptomyces > Streptomyces sp. NPDC048825. The sequence goes on along the minus strand of NZ_JBICUR010000008.1, from coordinate 117,703 downwards.
CCGGGCGGACATCGACAAGGCCGAGCCCCTCGTGGTACCTCCGGTCAACACCGAACAGACGCTGCGTCAGAAGCAGATCGACGTGGCCGTGCTCGGCGGCATCCTTCGCGACAAGGCCCTGGCTGCCGGCGGCATCCGCCCGCTGTTCACCGATTACCAACTGCTCGGTGAGTTCAGCGCCGGCACCTACGTGATGACGGACCGCTTCCTGAAGCAGAACCCCGATACGGCCCGGATCTTCGTCACCGCCGTGGGGCGGGCCATCGAGTGGTCCCGTTCCACTCCGCACGAAGAGGTCATCGCCCGGATGACGGACATCGTGAAGAAGCGCGGCCGCAACGAGGACACCGCTCCCCTGAGGTATTGGCGCTCCTACGGCGTCGCCGAGAAGGCGGGCCTGATCACCGGCAAGGAACTCCAGCTGTGGATCGACTGGCTGGCCGACCGCGGTGACATCAAGAAGGGCCAGGTCACGCTGTCGGACCTCTACACCAATGAGTTCAACCGCAACCAGAAGTCCTCCTCCGCCACGAAGAGCGGGAGCTGATCCCATGCCGGAATCCACCACGGAACCCACTACACCCAAGATTGTGTTCGAGGACGTACGGAAGGACTTCACCGTCAAGGACCGGACGAGGGCTCGACGGGCAACCCGGTTCACCGCCCTCGACGGCATCGATCTGGAGATAGCGGCCGGCGAGTTCATCGTTCTTGTCGGTCCGAGCGGCTGCGGGAAGTCCACGCTGCTGGATCTGCTCGGCGGCCTCAACGAGCCCACCGGCGGACGGATCCTGCTGGACGGCACACCCGTCACCGGCCCGGGCCTGGACCGAGGCATCGTGTTTCAGCAGTATGCGCTGCTGCCGTGGCGGACGGCCCAGGGCAATGTCGAGTTCGGCCTGGAGGCCACCGGCGTCCCACGACGCCAACGTGCCGCTCGAGCCAGGGAGTTCCTGGATCTGGTCGGCCTGACCGGGTTCGAGGACCGCCATCCGCACGAGCTGTCGGGCGGGATGCGGCAGCGGGTGGCGATCGCCCGCAGCCTCGCCTACGACCCCGATGTGCTCCTGATGGACGAGCCGTTCGCCGCGCTGGACGCCCAGACCCGGGAGTCGTTGCAGGACGAACTGCTGCGCATCTGGCAGCGCACCGGCAAGACCGTCGTCTTCATCACGCACGGCATCGACGAGGCCGTCTACCTCGGACAGCGCGTCGCCGTCATGACGTCCCGGCCGGGCCGCATCAAGCAGATCGTGCCAGTCGCCTTCGACTCCCGTACGGCGACGGACGACCTCCGCTCCAGTCCCGAGTTCGCGCGACACCGGCACGAGATCTGGTCTCTGCTGCACGACGAGGTGGCCAGGGCCCAGCAGTTGGAGAAGGAGGAGGCTTCCGTATGAGCCCCACCACCGGCACGGCCACCGAGAAGACCACGGCGCCGGGCGTTGTGAGCACCGCCGAACCCGTCCCGGCCGTTTCCCCCGCTATGTCCACAGTGTCCGCTGTGCCGGCGCCACATGACGCATCACCGCCCAGCGTGCGCAAGGTCCGCTCCACGGCGGCCCGGTTCCGCCATGCGGTCCGCCGCCTGCCGTACCTGCTCGTCAAGGGGGCGACCAAGTCCGTTGCGATCGTGGCTCTGCTCCTGCTGTGGGAGACCGCACCACGACTTGGCCTGGTCGACCGGACCTTCCTGCCGCCGTTCAGCGAGGTCGCCCACGCCTGGTGGGGGCTGGCCGCCGACGGTCAGCTCGCCGACAACGCGCGTGCCAGCCTGACGCGTTCATTCAGCGGATTCGGTCTCGCCGTGGCCGTCGCCGTGCCGCTCGGCCTGCTGATCGGCTGGTACCGGCCGGTCGCCGACCTCCTCGGACCGCTGCTCGAGGTGTTCCGCAACACCGCGGCGCTGGCCCTGCTGCCGGTGTTCGTACTGCTGCTGGGCATCGGCGAGACCTCGAAGATCTCCATCGTGGTGTACGCGTGCACCTGGCCGATCCTGCTCAACACCATCAGCGCGGTCCGCAACGTCGACCCGACCCTGCTGAAGCTGGCGAAGTCGATGAACCTCTCCGCTCCCCGGCTGTTCCAGAAGGTCATCCTGCCGGCCTCGGTACCGGTGATGTTCACCGGCATCCGGCTGGCCGGAGCGGTGTCCATCCTGGTGCTGGTCGCCGCCGAGATGATCGGCGCCAAGGCGGGACTCGGCTATCTGATCAACGCCTCGCAGTACAACTTCGCGATCCCGCAGATGTACGCGGGCATCATCACGATCTCCGCCATCGGCGTGACCTTCAACCAGCTCCTGGTCACCGTGGAGCGGCGGCTCAGCTCCTGGCGCAGCCCGGCCGACAGCTGACCTCGGCCGCCCTCTCGTCTCCCCGCCGCCCGGCCCCGCCGCAACGCCCCGCTCGTCTCCTGCCCCGTTGGTCTCCTTGCCCCTTGCGTCTCACCACCTCCGATCCGAGGAACCCCATGACCGCGACCAGCCCCCGACGCCTGCATCTCAACGCCTTCCTGATGAACGCCGGCCATCACGACGCCGCCTGGCGCCACCCCCGCACCCAGCCCGAACGCGTCACCGATCTGCGCTACTTCCAGCAACTCGCGCAGACCGCCGAACGCGGCCTGCTCGACTCGGTCTTCCTCGCCGACGGCCTGGCCCTGTGGGGCAAGGTCCGGCACAACGCGCTCGGCGGCTTCGAGCCGCTCACCCTCCTGTCCGCCCTGGCGGCGGTCACCGAGCACGTCGGCCTGATCGCCACCGTCTCCACCACCTTCAACGAGCCCTTCCACACCGCCCGCAAGTTCGCCTCCCTGGACCACATCAGCGGCGGCCGGGCCGGCTGGAACATCGTCACCTCCGGCACCGTGAACGAGGCCCGCAACTTCGGGCAGGACGAGCACCTGGAGCACGAGCTGCGCTATGAGCGGGCGCGGGAGTTCGTCGACGTCGCCACCAAGCTGTGGGACAGCTGGGAGGACGACGCGATCCTGCTCGACCGGGAGCGGGGCGTCTACGCCGACACCGACAAGGTGCGGGCGATCAACCATCGCGGAACGTACTTCGGGGTGCAGGGCCCTCTGAACGTACCGCGCACCCCGCAGGGCTACCCGCTGCTGGTACAGGCCGGTTCGTCGGAGGACGGCAAGGAGTTCGCCGCCCAGTACGCCGAGGCCGTTTTCACCGCCCAGCAAACCCTCGCCGACGGCCAGGCCTTCTACAAGGACCTCAAGTCACGGCTCTCTCGCCACGGCCGCGCCGAGGACCAGCTGCTGGTGCTTCCCGGCATAGCCCCCGTCATCGGCTCGACCGAGGCAGAAGCCCGCGCACTTGAAGAGGAGCTGATGGGCCTTCAGGTACCCGAATACGGGCTCGCCCAGCTGTCCGCCATGCTCGGCACCGACCTGACCGGGTTGCCGCTGGACGGGCCGCTGCCCGAACTCCCCGAGGAGCGGGACATCAACGGCAACAAGAGCCGCTTCACACTCGTCGCCGAACTCGCCCGCCGGGACGGCCTCACCCTGCGCGAGCTCATCGCCCGCCTGGGTGCCGGCCGCGGTCACCGGGTGTTCGCCGGCACACCGGAACAGATGGCCGACCAGCTCGAGGAGTGGTTCACCCAGGGTGCCGCCGACGGCTTCAACATCATGCCGCCCCATCTGCCGGGCGGCCTGGAGGACTTCGTCGACCACGTCGTCCCGATCCTGCAGCAGCGCGGCCTCTTCCGCACCGAGTACACCGGCCGCACCCTGCGCGAGCACTACGGCCTGGCCCGCCCCGCCAACCGCCTGGCCGCGGCAGAAGGGCGGCCCGCATGACGGGCTGGACCTCACCGCGGACGTCCTGGTCGTCAGCGGCGGCCCGTGGCCTGAGCCCGGCGGCCGCCGGGCAGGGGCACGTGCTCCTGCCCGGCCGACGCTCTGTACGTCGCGCCCCTGACCCGCCCGCTGCCCGACGGCTCCACCGCCCGGGACGAGGAACCCCTGGACGGGGACCGCCTGCTCGGCAGTTACCACCGGCACGTCGGCTCGGGACGAGGGCCGCACCCCCGGCGCGCGCTTCAGGCCGTCGGCCCCCCCCTCGGACCACCGGGGTCCAAGGGAGCTTCCCTGCCCATCACCTGCTGACGACCTCCCGACTGATCCCCATCCGCTGATCACCTTCTGAAAGGAACACCTGCACATGACCACCAGCACCGGCTTCGACATCCGCCGGATCGGCGGCCGTATCGGCGCCGAAATCCTCGGCGTGGACCTGTCCACCGACCTCGACCCCGCCGTCGTCACCGAGATCAACACCGCGCTCCTGGAGCACAAGGCGCTCGTCTTCCGCGAGCAGAACCTCGACGACGCCGACCAGCTCCGCTTCGCCTCCCTCTTCGGCGAGCTCACCACCGCGCACCCGACTGTGCCCTCCGTCGACGGGCAGCCCCACATCCTGCCCGTCGACGGCGACGAGGGCATCCGCGCCAACCAATGGCACACGGATGTCACCTTCGTCCGTACGCCTCCGAAGGCATCCACGCTGCGCGGCATCGTGATCCCGCCCTACGGCGGCAACACCCTGATCGCCAACTCTGCCGCTGCGTACCGGGATCTGCCGGAGCCGCTGCGCGAGCTGGCGGACAAGCTGTGGGCGGTCCACACCAACGACTACGACTACGCGGCCCCCAAGAACGAGAAGGCGGCCGAACACCGCAGGCGGTTCATCTCCCGCAAGTACCGCACCGCGCACCCGGTCGTCCGCGTACACCCCGAGACCGGGGAGCGCGGGCTGTTCATCGGCGGTTTCGCCCAGAGCATCGTCGGCCTCGGCCCGTCCGACTCCCGGGACCTGCTGCGCATCTTCCAGTCGTACGTCACCCGCCCGGAGAACATCGTGCGGGTGGCCTGGACGCCGGGCGACCTCGTCCTGTTCGACAACCGCATCACCCAGCACTACGCCCCCGACGACTACGGCGACCTGCCGCGCCTGCTGCACCGGGTGACCGTCGCGGGAGACGTCCCCACCGGGATCGACGGCACTCTCAGCCACGTCGTCGAGGGCGACGAAGCCTCCCACTACACCCCCGCCGCGGCCTGAGCCCAGCGGCCGCCGGGGAGGGGCACGTGCCCCTCCCCGGCGGCTCGGCGACGTCGCATCGGCCCAACTTCCCGTCGACCTGCCCGCGTTGACCAGTCTCCCGGGCGCCTGGGTGAACCCCTGACACGCTGGGCCATGCATGGACGATCCCATGCTGTGAGATGACATTGTCCACCATACGAACACCCCCTTGGGGTAGGCGCATCCTTCTGCCACGATCCCTAGCAACCGGGTAGGAAAACTAGGGAAACACGGGGGTGGCCATGCGAACGCTCGACCGCACACACAGGTTGTTGCCCCTGCTTACCTCCCGCCGTCACATCGACCTCGGCCGTACGTCGAGTGCCATCTGTCGGCCCGTCTGACGCGCAGAATCTGACTCTGCCCGAACCAGGACTGCCTCCCCGCCCGCTCCGCCACCGCCTCCGCCAGCGGATCGGACAGCCTCCGCTGACCACTCCCCCCACGTTCCGCTTCTCAGCCCGCGACGGCACGTGTGCCGCCGAGGCCGAGGAGTGGAGTGCTGGTGTGTGCCGACAAATCAGCACGCCTCGCGTTTTCGTACCTCCTTGATCGCCCATTCCCTGAGAGGACACCTCCGTGTCTGCCGCAAGACCGCTCACCGCCCTGCGCACCATCGCCGTCATCGCCGCGCTTCCTCTCCTGCTCACCGCCTGCGGCTACGGTGCCGAGTCCACCGACGACGGCAAGCAGGCCGAGGTCGCTGCGGACGCCAAGAAGCTCTCCGTCGACGAAGTCAAGATCGGCTACTTCCCCAACCTCACGCACGCCACCGCCCTGGTCGGCGTCCAGGAGGGTCTGCTCCAGAAGGAGCTCGGCGGCACCACGATCAAGGCGTCCACCTTCAACGCCGGCCCCTCCGAGATCGAGGCGCTGAACGCCGGGTCGATCGACATCGGCTGGATCGGCCCCTCCCCCGCCATCAACGGCTACACGAAGTCGAGCGGCAAGAACCTGCGCATCATCAGCGGTTCCGCTTCCGGTGGCGTGAAGCTCGTCGTCAACCCGGACAAGATCAAGTCCCTGGACGACGTCAAGGGCAAGAAGATCGCCACGCCGCAGCTCGGCAACACCCAGGACGTCGCGTTCCTCAACTGGATCGCGGAGAAGGGCTGGAAGGTCGACGCGCAGAGCGGCGGGGGCGACGTGTCCGTGGTCCGTACGGACAACAAGATCACCCCGGACGCCTACAAGTCCGGCTCCATCGACGGCGCCTGGGTGCCGGAGCCGACCGCGTCCAAGCTCGTCGCCGAGGGCGGCAAGGTGCTGCTGGACGAGGCCGATCTGTGGCCGGACAAGAAGTTCGTGATCACCAACATCATCGTGTCGCAGAAGTTCCTCAAGGAGCACCCGGACGTCGTCGAGGCCGTGCTGCGCGGCTCGGTGGAGACCAACGCGTGGATCAACGCCAACCCGGAGGAGGCGAAGGCCGCCGCCAACGAGGCGCTGAAGAAGGAGTCCGGCAAGGCGCTGCCCGCCGAGGTCATCGATCCGGCCTGGAAGTCCATCACCTTCCTCGACGACCCGCTGGCCGCCACTCTCAACACCGAGGCGGAGCACGCGGTGAAGGCCGGTCTGCTGGAGGAGCCCGATCTGAAGGGCATCTACGACCTCGCGCCGCTCAACAAGGTCCTCAAGGCCGAGGGCAAGGATCAGGTCGACGACGCCGGTCTCGGCGCCGAGTAACGACAACCAGGCCCGATGAGTTCCCAGGAGGTGACGACCATGGCCACCACGATCGCCAAGGCTGCCGAGGACGCCACGGCGGTGACGTACGCCGCCCGTATCGAGCATGTCTCGAAGTCCTTCCCCGCGCCGGGCGCGCCCGGCGGACAGCAGCTCGTGCTGGACGACATCACGCTCGATGTCGCACCGGGAGAGTTCGTCACCCTCCTGGGGGCCTCCGGCTGCGGCAAGTCGACGCTGCTGAATCTGGTCGCGGGCCTTGACCTGCCGTCCGCCGGCTCGATCGGCACGGAAGGGCGACCCGCACTGCTGTTCCAGGAGCACGCGCTGTTCCCGTGGCTGACCGCGGGCAAGAACATCGAGCTCGCGCTGAAGCTGCGCGGGGTCGCGAAGCCGGGGCGCCGGCAGGAGGCGGAACGGCTGCTGGAACTCGTGCGGCTGCAGGGCGCGTACCGCAAGCGGGTGCACGAACTGTCGGGCGGTATGCGCCAGCGGGTGGCCCTGGCCCGTGCGCTGGCCCAGGACAGTCGGCTGCTGCTGATGGACGAGCCGTTCGCGGCGCTGGACGCGATCACCCGGGACGTACTGCACGACGAGCTGACTCGCATCTGGCGCGAGACGGGACTGTCAGTGCTGTTCGTGACGCACAACGTGCGGGAGGCGGTGCGGCTGGCGCAGCGGGTGGTGCTGCTGTCCTCGCGGCCGGGGCGGATCGCCCGGGAGTGGAAGGTCGGCATCCCGCAGCCGCGCCGCATCGAGGACAGCGCGGTGGCCGAGCTGTCCGCCGACATCACCGAAGAACTACGCAGGGAGATCCGCCGCCATGGCCAGCACTGACACCGGCGCCGAGAGCAAGAAGGACGGCTCTCCGGCGGCCGGGGAGCCCCAGGACTCACACGATCTGGCGGGACTGGAGGCCGGGCTCGACGCGCTGGACACGGTGCAGGTCGGCCGTACGCCACTGCGCGAGACCCTGATACGCAAGGTGCTGCCGCCGGTCACCGCAGTCGCGCTGGTGCTGGTGGTCTGGCAGCTGCTGGTGTGGGCGGCGGTCGTCCCCGCTTACAAGCTGCCCTCACCGTCCGCGGTGTGGGACGAGGTGACCGAGGCCTGGCTGCAGGGCACGCTTCTCGACTACATCTGGACCAGCGTCTCGCGCGGTCTGCTCGGCTTCCTGATGGCGCTCGCCATCGGTACGCCACTCGGCCTGCTGGTCGCCCGGGTGAGGTTTGTCCGGGCGGCCATCGGCCCCATCCTGTCCGGTCTGCAGTCGCTGCCGTCAGTGGCCTGGGTTCCGCCCGCCGTGCTCTGGCTGGGCCTGAACGACTCGATGATGTACGCCGTGATCCTGCTCGGCGCGGTCCCGTCCATCGCCAACGGCCTCGTCGCCGGCATCGATCAGATCCCGCCGCTGTTCCTGCGGGCGGGGCGGACGCTCGGCGCGACGGGACTGCTCGAGGCCTGGCACATCGTGATGCCCGGGGCTCTCCCCGGCTACCTGGCGGGGCTGAAGCAGGGCTGGGCGTTCTCCTGGCGTTCGCTGATGGCCGCCGAGATCATCGCCTCCTCGCCCGATCTCGGCGTCGGTCTTGGCCAGTTGCTGGAGAACGGGCGGACCAACGCCAGCATGTCGCAGGTGTTCCTGGCCATCTTCCTGATCCTGCTGGTCGGTATCGCCATCGATCTGCTGATCTTCAGCCCGCTCGAGCGGCGGGTGCTGCGCAGCCGGGGCCTGCTGGTCAGGAGCTGAACGAACAGATCGCGACCGATACACCGCACGGCGTGCACCGCGGTGTAACTGACGGGGTGCGCAGCACCGCTCGTTCTCGCCGCCGGAGGACCTCTCCCACCCCGGCCGCCGAGCGGGAGACGATGCGATCGCGGTGGGAAGCCCTGGCCGGATTGCAGCCCTCCTGGCGCGGCCCGGGAATGCGCCCATGGCGCCGCCCACTTGACGGAGTCGCCCAACATCCGCCAAAGGCTTCACCCAGAGGAGATCCGCTGCCGAGGTCTACCGGCAGCTCGGGCTATGCCTGACCTACGACCACGAAAAACAGGAGGTGCCGGCCGAATCCCGGCCGGCACCTCCTGTAGGCGTGCTGCGTGTGTCCGGTTGGGGGCTTGCACCAAGACCCCAACCGGTCATTCTGCGCGCCGACCTGAACATGGCATGCATCCCCACTGCGACCGTTCAGGCGGTTCTCGTCCTTCGCCTCGCACAGGGCGCGCCCGCTTGCATTGATGCGCTTGTCGCATGGACCGATCTCGGTTTGATGCTGGACACCGATCCGTCCGTGCTCCGAAACTCTCGCATAACACCTCGGCCTGCCCGCGCACAGCCCCCGCCCACCGCCGCCGAGGGCCGTCCCCGAGAAAGCGAGCGCCGCCATGCCGGCAGCCCTGTGCTTCGCTACGACCGCCGCCTTACTGCTGCACGAACAGCCTGGTTTTGTCCGGAGTGGTCTGCCTGGCCGCGGGCGTGGTGAACATGATCCCCTGGCCTGGCTCGAAAGTACGCGCCATGGCGGCGCTGAAGCTGGACAGTTCCGAGGTCTTCGACCCTGTGCTGCCCGCGATGGGCTTCGGGATCGCCTGGGCGCTGGTGGCCTCGTACCTGCGCTGCCGCCAGGCGCGCAACCGTCTCGGCGCGCTGTCCCCGCGGGGTCCTGCCACCGACGTGCGCAAGGGCGAGGTCGAGTGGAACGACCGTGAACCGGCCGCTTCGACGGCTGCCACGACTGCCACGGCAGCCGAGTCGAGCCGGCAGGTCAGTCACTCCCACGACGCCCGACGGGCAGGAGCGGCAGGCCCTCCGGCCCCCGGGGAAGGGCCCGGCCCTGTCCGGGTCCCGCCGCTGGTCAACCGCCCCACCTGCGAACAGCAACAGGCGCTGCTCGACGAACACGCCAAGAGCAGCCCACCGCACATGCCGCTCAAGTCTCGAACGTGCCGCCCGCTCCGGGAGCCCGAGCCGGGCGACCGGATCCACACACAGAGGCACCTGGTCCGGGTGCCCCACCGACCGAGAAGAGGGCCCATGAGATGGATCACCAGACGTACGGTGCTCGCCGTCACCGCAGGTGCCGTCGCGGCGCCGGCCGTGAGCACGGCTACCCCCGCGGCCGCCGACACCACGACAGCCACATCTGAAGGACGACAAGCGGCCTCCGAACTCAATCCGGTCCTGCGAACGGACCTCGTCACGCGGGTGACGCCGAGGAACAACTGGCTGGTGACAGCCGTCGCCATCCAGTACTCGCATCGCATCGACTTACGCGGCGGGGTGATCCCGCCCTCGGCCTTCCAGGTGAAGGCCACTGTGGGCGGGCAAACAGCGGCTCGCACGGTGACCCGGGTCTACTCCAACGCCACCGCCGAAGTGGACGACCGATCTCACCCCGGACGGCCGGGGGACCGCCTGATCATCGAACTCGACCCGAACGACTCCAACGCGCGGGCCGTCGGCACCGATCCCCTTCCGCTCGACCGCGCGTACTCCGTCAGACAGGTGGAGGACGTGCGCACCCCGAAAGGTGAACCCGTACTCAAGGCCGGTCCGTTCGCGAGCCGGAACGACGACGTCATCAATCCCGTGGTCGACGACTTCGCCGCCGGTTCCTTCACCGACTCCGCAGGTTTCGAACTGGACTTCCGGCTGTACCAGCCTGAGGGATTCATACGGAACCCTCGGACGCGCACGCGGTACCCGCTCGTCGTCACCCTGCACGGCGGTGGCGAAGTCGCGGACAACAACATGACCCAGCTCACCTCCAACCGGATCGCGGTCACGTTCGCCAAACCGGAACGACAGCGCCGCAACCCCGCGTTCGTCCTCTCTCCGCAGATCCCCCTGCCCCGTCCCATGGACGGACCCGACGGCACGGACTGGACCGACGCCAAGGTCCAGGCCGCGCTGACCGAACTCATCGACACCTTCGTGAGCGAGCACTCCCGAAACGTGGACACAGCCCGGCTCTATCTCGTCGGCCTGTCCTCGGGCGGGCGCGGTATCTACAGCCTGCTGGCCAAGCGACCCGACGTGTTCGCGGCAGCCCTGCCCACGGCCGGCTGGGGCGACACGGCCTCCATGGACAGGATCACGCACATCCCGATCTGGGCCGACCACTCCGTCGACGACCCGGTCGTCCCCTACCGGGAGGGCCGGTTCGGCAATCCCGGCACCTGGACACTGATGAACGCGCTGGAGACCGCCGGTGCACGGGTCACCCGTGGGGAATGGGCCAACGATCTGCCCAAGGCACAGTTCGAGCCCCGCTCCCGGGCGCTCCTGCGGCAGGCCCGGGCCACGCGCAGTCACGTCCTGTTCACGAGCTACACGCCCGGAACGACACCGGTGAACCCACACCTGTCATGGGCCCAGACGTACGAGAACGACGTGGTCATCGACTGGCTCTTCGACCAGTCCCGATAGCCGGCACTGGCGAGTCCGGCAGCGCTCACAGTGCGGGCGCACCTCGCTATCCGGTTACCGCTCTCACCGATTCCCGGAGGTAAATCAATGCGTCCATCCAGTTGTTCAACCGACTCGACCGCGCCGTTACGGACCCGCTCCCGTGCCATGACGGCACTGATCGCACTGGCAACCACCATCGGCTTGGCGCTGACTCTGCTGACAGCCACCGCCCCGCCGGCGGCCGCCGCCGACTTGCTGTCCCAGGGCAAGCCCGCGACCTCCTCGTCCACCGAGAACGCGTCCACCCCCGCGTCGGCGGCGGTGGACGGCAACACCGCGACGCGCTGGTCGAGCACGTTCAGTGATCCGCAGTGGCTCAGAGTGGATCTCGGCACGACCGCCACCATCAGCCAAGTGGTGCTGCGCTGGGAGGCCGCGTACGCCCGCGCGTTCCAGATCCAGACCTCCGACAACGGCACCGCCTGGACCACCATCTACTCGACCACGACAGGCACCGGCGGCGTGCAGACCCTCGACGTGAACGGCAGCGGCCGGTACGTCCGCGTCCACGGCACCCAGCGCGGCACCGCCTACGGCTACTCGCTGCGGGAGTTCCAGGTGTACGGCTCCGGTGGCGGCACCTCTCCGGGGAACGGGATCCCGGACCCGACGACCGCTTCCCTCGAGGCCACCAACGGGCCGCTGACCACCGCCACCTACACCGTTCCCAACCCGAGCGGGTACGGCTCCGGCACGGTCACGTACCCGACGACCAGGGGCTCGTACCCGGGCGTCGTACTGATGCCGGGCTATCAGGGCACGCAGCAGAACCTGCAGTGGCTCGCACCGCGCCTCGCCTCCTGGGGCTTCGTCGTCATCAACGTCGGAACCAACACACTCACCGACGATCCCGAATCGCGCGGCCGCCAGATCACCGCCGCCGGCACCCAGCTACTCGCGCTCGGCAACGCCACCGGCAACCCGATATCGGGGAAGCTCAACGGCACCCTGGGCGCGACCGGTCACTCGATGGGCGGCGGTGGCGTGATGGCGGCCCTCCGGGACGACGCGCGCTTCCGGGCGGGCGTGCCCACGGCCCCGTACTACGTGAACGGGAACTTCTCCGGAGTCACCGAGCCCACCTTCTTCATGACCTGTCAAAGTGACCCCGTCGCAGGCGGCAACAGCTACGCGGTGCCCTGGTACAACTCCATGTCCCAGGCCGAGAAGCTGTACATCGAGGTTCCGGGCGACCATCTGTGCCCGATGACGGGCTACGGCAACAAGGCCAAGCAGGGCAAGTGGATCGTGTCGTTCTTCAGCCTCTGGCTGCGTGCCGACACCCGCTTCAGCCCGTTCCTGTGCGGTCCCGCCCGCGAAGCCGACAAGAACAACACCTCCCTGGTCACGCGCTGGATGGACACCTGCCAGTTCTGACCGGCTCGCTCGGAGCGCTCCGCGGCCCCTCGACGGAGCGCTCCGCTGGCCACACTCGGCTGCGCCGCGTTGGCCTTCCGGCGCAGCTTGGCGCGGCGGCTGGCGGAGGTCGAGGAGGCCAGGGAGCACGAGCGGGTGCTGCACGCCCAGGCCGTGCTCGCCCGCGAACGCGCCCAGCTGGCCCGCGAGATGCACGACGTGGTCTCCCACCAGGTCAGCCTGATCGCCGTACGGGCCGGAGCGCTGCAGGTCGCCACCAAGGATGCGGAAGCCAAAGAGGCCGCCCGCACGATCCGTTCGCTGAGCGTCACCACGCTCGACGAACTGCGCACCATGGTCACGCTGCTGCGCGCCTCCGGCGGCCACGCCACCGAGCTCACTCCTCAGCCCACCCTGGCCGACCTGCACAAACTAGTGGAATCAAGCGGTACCCAGGCGCAATTGTCGGGTGAGCTTCCGCCCACCGTGGGCACACCCGCGCAACGGGGCCTCTACCGCACGGTCCAGGAGGCGCTGACGAACGTCCGCAAGCACGCCCCCGGCGCCACGGCCCGCGTCGAGCTGTGGCAGGACGGCGACGACGTATTGCGGGCCCGACGGGCCGAAGACCGCTTGGGGCGACGTCGTCTCGCTCAGCCAGGCAGCTACGGGACACAGGACTTCGGAACCGCACGGTGGGGGCGGCGGGGCTAAGCCCGTGGATTGCGCTGAGGCTTCGATGCGCCCGCCGCCCCCGCCCGTCATGCCAGGCCGAACCGCTCGGCGTGCACCTGCCGGGGAGGAACCTTCAGCGTGCGCAGGGTGCTGAGCACGGTCGAGGTCATCGCGGGCGGGCCACAGACGTAGACGTCGCGTTCGGTCATGTCGGGAACCAGGGCGAGGAGGCTGTCGGGCTCGAACGGCGGGCTGCCCTCCCCCGTGCGGCCGGTGAGCAGGTGCAGCCGCCCGCCGCGGTCCGCGACCAGAGTTCGTACCTCGTCGACCAGCACCGCGTCGTCCTCGCTGCGCACCCGGTAGAGCACGACGACGTCGTCGGCCGGTTCCTCCTCCAGCAGGGCTCGAACCGGCGTGATCCCCACTCCTCCGGCGATCAGCAGTGCGCCGGGCCGCGTTCGGTGCAACGAGGTGAACGCCCCGTACGGCCCCTCGACGAACGCGCGGCTCCCGACCGGGACGTGTCGCAGGCCGGCGCTGGTGCTGCCGACCGCCTTGGCGGTCAGGCGCAGCGTGCGGCCGTCGGGTGCCGCCGACAGCGAGAACGGATTGGCCAGCCACCAGTGGTTGTGCCCGGGGAACCGCCAGATGCAGAACTGGCCCGCCCTGGCCGGCAGCCTGTCGAGGTGACGGCCGGTGACGTGCACCGACACCACGTCGTCCGACTCCAGCACCACCGCCGTGACCTCGAATCGGTGATAGGCGTTGCGCCACAGAGGCATGACGATCCGGCCCGTGACCAGGGCACCGAACGCGAACAGCCACAGGGCCCACCAGTAGATCTTCGCGGGCGCGGAATAGCTGAACGTCGTGGTCTCCTGCAACTGGTGGACGAATGCCAGTCCCAACGCCAGGTACAGCAGCAGATGCAGGCCGTGCCAGGTCTCGTACCGAAGCCGCCGTCTGACACTCCGGGCGGACACCGCGGCGACCACGACGATGATCGCCGCGGCCCCCATCCCGAGCAGGGAGGCGGGCACTCCGGCCAGTGCGAAGAACGTCTTCGTCATCGACGCGTCATCGAGCCTCGCGTAGCCCAGCACCACCAGTACGGCGTGGGTGAGGATGGTCCACAGCAGGGTGAAGCCGACCCACCTGTGCCACACCGTCAACCGGTCCATGCCGATACGGCGGTCGAGCCACGGCAGCCGGGCCACCAACAGCAGTTGGAACAGCATCAGTACGGCGGCGTGCAGGCCGAAGAACTTCGCGACCGTGAGCACCTCGTTCTTGCCGGTCCCGGCGGTGAGGAACAAGGCCTCGACGATCACCAAGTTGACGATGACAAACGTCCACAGCGCCCAACGCGCCGCAACGACCGGAGGTATGGTGCCTGTCCGCACCTGCGTACTCGTCGCCTCCACCGCTTCCCCTTTTTATGTCCATGTGACACGTTCGCGCCCGGCACCCGCGAGATCGCGAGGACCGAGCGTCCTGGTCTGATACGGCCCCGATCGGGGCAGGAAAAGGGAACTTGACGTAACGAGGCTCTGTTCGCCTCGGCCGTTCTTGTTCCGCGATCGGCACGCTGGTCGAGCGGACCATACCGTGCCTTACAGGCTTGGACTCCGACCTCGCATCACCCGGCACGAGATTCCGTGGTCGCGGAGACCTCCGTGAACATCTGGCATCTGATAACTCCCCACCCGGCGGCCGTCGTCCTGGCCGCCGTCGCCGGGTACGCTGAGTGATTAAGGTGTTAACCACAAGCCGTCATGGGGCTGTTGGGGAACAACAGGCGCTGTTGGGGTACACATGAGAAGCTCGCGTGTCTGGCAACGCCCCACGCTCGGTGCCGTGGCCGCACGGGCCGAGGTGTCCACTGCCACGGTGTCGAACGCGCTCAACGGCACCGGCCGGCTGTCCGAGACGACCAGGCAGCGCGTGCTCGCCGCGGCACGCGAACTCGGTTACGCCCCGGCCAGCACGGCCCGTGCCCTGGCCCGCGGCGGCACCGGAGTGCTCGGTCTGACCATGACGACATACGGCGACCTTCCCGTCCCGTACACCGAGATCCCGTACTACGCACAGCTGGCGCTGAGCGCCATCGCCGCAGCGCATGAGCGCGGTTACCTGCTCATGGTGATGCCATGTTCGCTGTCACCGTGGATGTGGCTCAACACGCCGATGGACGGCGTCATCCACGTCGAACCGCGCGCCGACGACCCGGTGGGTTCCCTCCTACGGAAGCGGGGCATCCCCATGGTCTGCGACGGCCGGCCGCCCCAGCCGCACTGGGGCGACGTGTGGGTGGACACCGACTACGACGCGGGCCTGCGCCTCCTGCTCGACCACCTCACGGAGGCCGGCGCCCGGCGGATCGCACTCTCCCAGCCGCTGCACGACGACGAGTACCCGCACCTGATCGGACGCGCCTACGCCTCCTGGTGCGCCGAGCAGGACATGCCCGCCCTCGTCGAGGAGTACGCCGCGCTGCCCGACTACTTCACGGCTGAACGGGACGCGGTCAGCCGGCTGCTCAACCGCGATCCACGACCGGACGCCGTCATCGGCATCTACTCCGACTCCGGTCACAACATCCTCGCCGCCGCCCGGCACCACGGGCTTCGAGTGCCGCAGGATCTGCTGGTGGCGTGCATCAGTGAGGATCCGGACTACGCGACGACGAACCCGCCCGTCACCACCCTCAGCCTCCGCCCGGACCGGGTGAGCGACGAAGCGGTCGACCTGCTGATCGCTCTCATCAACGCCCGTAGCGGTGTGGACCGGCATCGGCTCGTGCAGCCGGTCCTGGTCCCTCGCCGGTCCACACGACGCCCGGTACGGCGAGAGAACGGCACACCCTGACCGCGGCGGGTGTGCGTCAGGCGCTCACACTGGGCCGGCTGTCGCGCTCGCGCGCACGCTCATCCGGCAGGGGCTGTTCTGCCCAGATCGTCTTGCCGACGGAGGTCTGACGACTGCCCCAGCGCTCGGCGACCTGGGCGACGAGCAGCAGTCCGCGTCCGCCCTCGTCGAAGATGCGGGCCCGCCGCAGGTGCGGGGCGGTGCTGCTGCCGTCGGAGACTTCGCAGATGAGTGCGTCGGCGCGGATGAGCCGCAGCTGGACGGGGTCGTGGCCGTACCGGATGGCGTTGGTGACCAGCTCGCTGACGATCAACTCGGTGGCGAACTCGAGCTCGGCCAGCCCCCAGGCGTCGAGCTGCTCACCCGCCACCTTGCGGGCCCCGGCGACGGCCGCGGGATCCATGGGCAGCTGCCAGGTGTGCACCTGGTCCGCGCCGAGCGTGGAGGTGCGGGCCAGGAGCAGGACGATGTCGTCGGCAGGGGGTTCGGGCAAAACCCTGCGCAGCACTTCGTCGCAGGTTTCCTCCAGTTCGGCTGCCGGGCGGCGCAGCGCTTCACACAGCAGGTCGAGTCCGACGTCGATGTCGCGGTCGGGGGTCTCGATCAGGCCGTTGGTGTAGAGGGCGAGCAGGCTGCCCTCGCCCATCTCGATCCGGGCGGCCTCGAAGGGCAGTCCGCCCAGGCCGAGCGGTGGCCCGGCGGGCAGGTCCAGTACTTGTACGGTGCCGTCGGAGCTCACCAGGACGGGCGGCGGGTGCCCTGCCCGTGCCAGGTCGCAGCGGCCGGTGACGGGGTCGTAGACGGCGTAGAGGCAGGTGGCCCCGACCTCTCCCACCGCCCCCTCCGCCTGCCCTCGCGTATCCGGGCCTTCCTCCCGGTCTAGGCGGATGACCAGGTCGTCCAGCCGGGTGAGCAGCTCGTCGGGGGTGAAATCGGCGTCGGCGAGGGTCCGTACCGCTGTGCGCAGGCGGCCCATCGTGGCCGAGGCGTGCACGCCGTGGCCCACGACGTCGCCGACCACCAGCGCGACCCGTCCCCCGGACAGGGCGATCACATCGAACCAGTCTCCGCCGATCTCGTCCCCCGAACCGGCGGGGAGGTATCGGTGGGCGAGGTCCACCGCCTCCGCTCCCGTCAGCCGCTCGGGCAGCAGACTGCGCTGCAGGGTGAGCGCGGTCCGGTGCTCGCGGGTGTAACGGCGGGCGTTGTCGATGCTCACCGCCGCCCTGGCGGCGATCTCCTCGGCGAGCGTCAGATCGTCCTGGACGAAGGGATCCGCAGTACGGTGCCGCACGAGGTGCATCACGCCCAGGGTGACGCCCCGCGCGCTCAGCGGCACCATCATCACCGAATGGGTCTTGAATCGGCTCATACTCTCGGCGCGGGCCGGGGAAGCCGTCGACCATGCGCGCAGCAGCGGATCGCCCGCACTGTAGTGGCTGCCCCGGCCGGTGATCAGCACCTGGGCCGGTGGCGAGCCGGGAGGCCAGACGTCGGTGTCGCCCACAGCGACCACGGATTCCGGGCACCCTGCGAACACCGACCGTTGCGCGGTACGGCGGCAGACGACCGGCGTGGCGGGCGGTATCGGTTGCGGCTCATGTCCCTGGACGACCGACTCCAGCAGATCGACGGTGGCGAAGTCGGCGAACCCCGTCACCGCCACCTCGGCCAGTTCCTCGGCTGTCCGGGTCACATCCAGAGTGCTGCCGATGCGCACGCCGGCGTCGTTCAGCACGGCGAGGCGACGCCGGGCCCAGTACTGCTCGGTGATGTCGATCACCAGCGCCGACAACCCCAGCACCGCGCCCGCCCGGTCCTTGAGCGGGGAGAGGAAGAGCGACCACGCGTGGTCGCGGACTTCACCCGAGGCCCGGAACGGCTGCTCCTCGCGGAAGATCATCTCGCCGGTGCGCACAACCTGGTGCTGGAGGCGGTCGATCTCGTCCAGGGGCGGGGTGGGATAGATCTCCCACAACGTCTGGCCCCTCATCTCCTCCGGTGTCAGCCCCATGGCCTGGCTCATCACCTGGTTGCAGGTGACAAAACGCGCCTCGCTGTCGTAGACGGCCACGGGCAACGGGAACTGCGCGAGCGTGAGGTCCCACAGCTCCGCCGTCCCCGCATCGGTCGGCCCGGAGGCGTACGTCACCGCCGCCGGGGTGACGATCCAGTGGGTGCCTCCGTCCGCGTCCACCAGCGGCGTGCCCCGGAGCTGCACGGTGACACGGTCTCCATCCCGGTTCCGCAGCGCCAGATCGCTCGTCCATGGCTCCCTGGCGGCCACGTGGTGCCGCATGGCATAGGGCAGCTCCGCGGCGAGCAGGTCGGCGGCCGGCCGCCCCGTCACTTCCTCCGGCTCGTACCCGAGCAGCCGCCCGGCTCCGGCGCTCCACACCATGACGGCTCCGCGGGCGTCGATGACGACCGCGAAGTCGTCGGGTGCGGCTACTCCCCTTGCTCCTATGGTCGTGTCGGGCTCATCGTCCATGGGGTATCCCGACCTCGTTCCTGCCGCGCCCCGGCACGGCGCTGCGTCACCCGTCACGGGTGCTGCCTCCAGCATCCCGCCGCGGGACACGGCGCTCAACCGGCCGCAGCAGGCCAGGCGGCCGACGAGCCTCGAGGACAAGCCGGGGCTAGAGGGGCGTCGACGCCGAAGGCACGAAGGGTGCCCCGTGTCCCGGCACGATCAGGGCCGGGCCGAGAGCCAGGACCTTCTCCCTGGCCGCGCGCAGTTGATCACGGTCGGGCGCGAAGGGGTCGTCGGCCGGCCCCTCGGCGGTCCACCACAGATGGGTCAGGACCACCAGGCCCTCGTCCGTCGTCACCAGGGTGCTGACGTCCTCGGCGGTGTGGCCGGGCGTGGTCATGAGAGTGATCGACGAGGAGAGCCGGTATCCGTCGGCGTTCCGGTCCTCCCAGACGTCGTCCTGGTAGATGGCCATGTGGTCGTGGAAGCGGGCTTCGGGAAACAGGGCGGCGTTCAGCGTGTGGTCCGGGTGGTGGTGGCTGAAGATCACGTCGGTGACGTCCTCGGGGGCGAGCCCGTGGGGCGCCAGCGGGTCCAGGATGAGCCGGCGGTCCGCGACCATGCCGGGGTCGACTATCGCGACGGTCGCGCCGTCGACGACCAGGGTGACGGTGCCGGCGACCCGCGTGTCGGCGTAGCCGGTGGTCAGGACGTGGAACGAGGCGGTCATGACGGGGCTCCTCTGGTGAGGCCTTGAGTGGCGGGTGTGGGGCCGTGCGAGCCGGTCACCGGGGAAGGAGCGCCCGGAAGCCGGTGATCAGGGCGCGGAGACCGACGTCGAAGGCGAGTTCGGCGCGGCGGTGGTCGGTGGGGGTGTCGTCGAGTACGGCGGTGAGGTGCGGGGCGGTTTCGCGGGTCACGTCGGAGACCATCACCGGCGGGGCCACGAGGTCGAGAGCGGAGCCGAGGATGAAGCTCTCCATGGCGGTGATCAGAGGCATGACCTGGCTCGCGGTGAAGCCGGCGGTCAGCAGGAGTTCGGCGACCTTCTCGTACATCACGTGCATGAAGGGTTCGGCGAGCGGGGCGGTGGCGAGCAGGGGCACCGCCCCGGGGTGCGCGGCGAAGGCCTTGCGGTAGGAGCGGGCCCATTCCTCCAGGGCCTGCTCCCAGGGCTGTGACGAGTTCCAGTCGTCGGGGCTGGTCTCCAGGGCCAGCTCTTCCCGCATGAGCGAGATGATCTCGCCCCGGCCGGACACATGGTGGTAGAGCGCGGACGGGGCGACGCCGAGCTCCCTGGCCAGGGCGGGAATGGTGAGGACGCCCTGCTCGTCGGCGAGTCTCAGCGCTGCCGCACCGATGCGTCGGCGGTCCAGCAGAGGGGTGCGCGGCCTTGGCACTAGGGCTCCTCTTCGTATGTCTCCCCGTGCGGCAGGCGGCACGGTCGCCTGCACGACGTCACCGGAACTTTACCGAATGACTTTCAGTAAAACTCTTCCCGGCTGTTCGAGGGACCCCTACATTACCGAAAACCGAATGGCTTTCAGTTAAGTCGTCGTACGACGGGAGGGCGTCACCGCCATGCATGCCGACATCGTGTTCACCGGAGGGACCGTCAGGACCGGGGCCGCCGAAAGCCCGGTGCTCGACGCACTCGCCGTCACGGGCGGCAGGATCAGTGCGCTCGGGCCGGAGGCGCTCGCCGCCCGGGGCAGGGACACCACCGTCGTCGATCTAGGAGGAGGCGCGCTGCTGCCCGCGTTCGGCGACGGACACGCGCACCCGGTGATGGGCGGTCTGGGCCTGCTCGGAGCACCCGTGCGCGAGTGCACCTCCATGGAGGGGATCGTCGAGGCCGTACGGCACTGGGCCGACGGGCACCCCGAGGCCGAGTGGATCACCGGCGACGGCTTCGACGCCTGGCTCGCCCCTGACGGTCGCTTCGACGCCCGCTGGCTGGACGCGGCCGTCCCCGACCGGCCCGTGGTACTGCGCACGATGGATCACCACACGGCGTGGGTGAACACCGAGGCGCTGCGCCGGGCCGGGTTCACCGCCGCCACGCCCGACCCGGACGGCGGGGAGATAGTGCGCCGGGAAGGCTCCACCGAACCGCTGGGCACGCTTCGGGAGTTCGGTGCCGTGCTGCCCGTACTTGACCTCGTACCCCAGCCGTCCCACGAAGCGCAGGTGGATGCGCTGCGCGAGACCGCCGCCCGATTCGCCGCCTCCGGCGTGACCTGGGTGCAGGACGCCTGGGTGGAACCGCACCATGCCGATGTCTGGATCACAGCGGCGACCAGCGGTTCAGGGCTTCCCGTCCGTGCCGACCTCGGCTTCTTCGTGGGGCCTGAGCACTGGGGCGAACGGATCGCCGGGCTCGCTGCCGAGCGTGAACGTGTGGAGGGTGCCGCCCCCGGGCTGCTCACCGCGCACACCGTGAAGTTCTTCGCCGACGGGGTCATCGAATCCGGCACGGCCGCCCTCCTCAAGCCGTACAGCGACTGCCCCCACTCCCACGGCATCGCCAACTGGACACCGGCGGAGCTGGCGAAGGCCGTGACCGCGGTCGACGCCCTCGGCTTCCAGCCGCACATCCACGCGCTCGGCGACGGCGGCGTCCGGGTCGCCCTCGACGCGATCGAGGCCGCGGTGCGCACCAACGGCACCCGTGACCGCCGCCCGGTCATCGCCCACGCCCAGCTGATCGACCGCGCCGACCTCCCCCGCTTCGCCGAACTCGGGGTGATCGCCAATCTCCAGCCGCTGTGGGCCCAGCCCGACAGGCTGATGACCGAGCTCATCCTGCCGAAGATCGGCCCGGAACGCGGCGCGCGGCAGTACCAGATCGCCGCCCTGCTCGCCTCCGGCGCCCGCATCTCCTTCGGCAGCGACTGGCCGGTCACCGATCACGAACCACTGCGGGGCATCGCCACCGCCGTGACCCGCCAGACGCCCGAGGGAATCCCCGACGGCGGCTGGCTCCCCCAGGAGCGGATCGACACCGCGACCGCCCTGGCCGCCTACTCCGCCGGATGCGCCTACCAGGCGTTCGAGGAGAAGAAGTGGGGCGTCCTGCGCCCCGGTATGTGGGCCGACCTGGTGCATCTCGCCGCCGACCCGGTCGAGATCGCTCCGCGCGACCTGGCAGGCCTGCCCGTCCTGGGCACGTGGCTCGCCGGACGGCGCACCTACGGCTCCTACGTCCCCTCCCCCGTTCCTGCCGAAGGACGGTAGCCGAAAGGCGCCGTCACGGCAGGACCGCGCACCAGGTCAGTAACCCACCCGTCGACCTCACGCATCACGCGGAGACCTCCATGACCGAGCCCAACACCTCCACCGCTCCCCAACAGCCTCCAACGGCCCCCGGGTCGGAGCCGACCCGCCAACTACAGCGGGCCGCGCTCGGCGTCACCGACATCGTGTTCTTCGTCGTGGCGGCCGCCGCTCCCCTCACCGTGATGGCCGGTATCGCCCCGCTCGCCATCCTCTTCGGCGGCATCGGCGCCCCGGTCGCCTATCTGGCGGTCGGCGTCGTGCTGTGCCTGTTCGCGGTCGGTTTCACCGCCATGACGCCTCACATCCGCAACGCGGGCGCCTTCTACTCGTACATCGCCCGGGGCCTGGGCCGCCCTGCCGGACTGGGAGCGGCGCTGCTGGCGCTGTTCTCCTACAACGCCCTGCAGATCGGCACCTACGGCGCCTTCGGCTTCTTCGCCGCCGGCACCGCGAACGACCTTCTGGGTGTCGACCTGCCCTGGCCGGTCTACGCCTTCGCCGCGATCGCCGTGGTGTGGTTCCTCGGCTTCCGGTCGATCCACGTGGGCGCCAAGGTCCTCGGCGCCCTGCTGATCGCGGAGACCGCCATCCTGGTGCTGCTGGCCGGCGCGATCCTCGTCAAGGGCGGTGCGGACGGCCTGAGCCTGGCCTCCTTCGCCCCCTCCAACGTCTTCACCTCGCAGATGAGCGCACCGCTGGGACTCGCCATCGCCGCCTTCATCGGCTTCGAGGCCACCGTCCTCTACCGCGAGGAGGCCCGCGATCCCGACCGCACCGTGCCCCGCGCCACCTACCTGGCCGTCGGCTTCCTCGGCCTCTTCTACACGTTCATCGTCTGGGTCATCGTCCAGGCCTTCGGCGACGATAAAGCCGTCGGGACAGCGGCAAAGAACCCCGCCGAGATGTTCTTCACCGCCATGACCCGTTACGTGGGCGACTGGGCCACCGACCTCCAGCGCGTCCTGATCGTCAGCAGCCTCCTGGCCTCCCTGCTGGCCTTCCACAACGCCATCACCCGCTACGGCTACGCACTTTCCGTCGAGGGCGCCGCCCCCGCCCGCCTGGGCCGCATCCACCCCCGGCACGGCTCGCCCTGGATATCCGGCATCGCGCAGACCGTGCTGGCGGCCGTCGTCACCGCCGTCTTCGCCGCGATCGGCGCGCACCCGTACAACGAGTTCCTGCTGTGGGTGAACACCCCCGGAGTGGTCGGCATCCTCGCGCTGCAGACACTCGCTGCCTGCGCCGTGGTCGTCTTCTTCCGCCGCAACCCCGGTGCCGGCGGGGCCGGACGCCTGCGCACGGTCGCCGCACCCGCGACCGCCGCACTCCTCCTGGCCGCGATCACAGGGCTGGTCTGCACCCGCCTCAATCTCTTCACCGGCGCCCCGCCCGCCGTCAACTGGACGCTCGCCGCGCTCACTCCGGTCGTCTTCGCCATCGGCGCGGTCCTCGCGATGCGGATCCGCCGTAAGCGGCCGGAGGTCTACGCGAAGCTCGCCACCACCGACGTCGACTCCGTGTGACCGACGGGCAGGCCCCGTCGCGGGACGGCAGATCACCGCGACGGGGCCGCAGCCGCACGCCGACGTCTCGCCGCCGCGCCGGCGAGGAGTCGACGTTCCAACTCACGGGGCGCAGTGCCTCATCGGTTCACGTCGGGCGCCCTGCGGGACCGGTGTGACGGTCACCGCGTCCTGACTGCCCGCTCAGCCCTGCGCGGCGGACGCCTGCGCCCTGTCCGCCGCGAGCAGCGTCGCGAACCGCGCCAACCGGGCTCCCTGGAAACGGGCGCAATCCAGCGTGACCTCGTCCGGGGCGTTCGAGGGGAATCCTGCGGGCCACGATGTCCCATAGGGGTTCCCACCGGCGGCGTAGACGATGTCGTCCGTGTAGCCGAGAGAGACGATGACCGCGCCCCAGTGGTAGAAGACGTTGTTCAGCGACAGGATCGTCGACTCCTGGCCGCCGTGCTGCTCGGCCGAGGAGACGAAGGTCGTCACCGGCTTGTCCGACAGCTTCCCCGCCTGCCAGAGGCTTCCCGCGGTGTCGATGAACTGCTTCAGCTGGGCCGCCGGCGCGCCGTAACGCGTCGGTGTGCCGAAGGCGTATCCGTCGGCCCACTCCAGGTCGGCGAGTTCGACCACCTCGACGGTCGATTCCGTCTCCTGCCGATGCGCGGCCCAGTCCGGATTCGCGGCTATCGCCTCGGCGGGAGCGAGTTCGGCTACCCTGCGGAGCCGTACCTCGGCGCCCGCGGATTCAGCTCCTTCGGTCACTGCCTTCGCCAGCTGATGCACGGACCCCGTCGCGCTGTAGTAGACGACCAACACGTGTGCTGACACGGAAAACCCCTTCCGAGGGATGATGCTCGATCACGAAGTGGGCGCCTGGCGCCGGTTCACTTGTCAGGTGTGTACGAGAGGACGGCGGTGACCGTCTTCTCCTCGGTGTTCGCTTCGATACCGGCCCAGCCGAGTTCCCGCCCCTGACCGCTGAGCTTGGAACCGCCCCACGGCAGGCGGGGGTCGAGGGGCGCCCAGCCGTTGATCGCGACAGCCCCGGCCTTCACGCGGCGAGCGACCACATGCGCCCTGCTGACGTCGGACGTCCACAAGGTGGCGGCCAGCGCGTAATCGCTGTCGTTGGCGATCCCGATCGCATCGGATTCCGAGTCGAAGGGGATGACCGCACCCACGGGCCCGAAGATCTCCCGCCGGGCGATCATCATGGTGTTGTCGACTTCGGCGAACAATGTCGGTTCGACGAAGAAGCCCTTGCCGTCCGGTAGGCCGCCCCCGGTGATCAGGCGGGCGCCGTCGTCGATTCCGGCCGCGACGTACTGGGAAACGCGCTCCAGCTGCCGTGCGTTGATCAACGCGCCCATCGTGGTGTCGTCGTCGAACGGGTCGCCGACCTTGATGTCGCGGGCACGCGCCACCAGACGTTCGACGAACTCGTCGTACACGGAACGCGCGACCAGGATGCGGCTGCCCGCGGCACACACCTCGCCCTGATTGGCGAAGATTCCGACCGCCACTCCCTGCGAGGCTTCGTCCAGATCGGCGTCCCCGAAGACGATCTGGGGGCTCTTGCCGCCGAGTTCCAGGGTCGTGCGCCGAAATCCCTTCGCGGCCGCCACGGCCACCTTGTATCCCGTCTCGGGGCTTCCGGTGAACGAGATCTTGTCCACCCCCGGGTGATCGATGAGCGCCTGGCCCGTCACGGCTCCGAGCCCCGGAAGCACACTGAACGCCCCGGCCGGAAACCCGGCTTCCTCGATCAGCGACGCGAGGAGAAGAGAGGTGAGGGGCGCGTCCTCCGGAGGCTTCAGGACGACGGCGCACCCCGCGGCGAGCGCGGGCGCGATCTTCCACGATCCGATCATGGTCGGCGAGTTCCAGGGCGTGATGGCCGCGACGACTCCGACCGGCTCGCGCACGGTGTAACTGTGCGTGGGCCGGCCCATGTAGGGGGACGTCGGGACGGAGCGGCCCTCCAGCTTGTCGGCCCAGCCGGCGAAGTACCGGAAGGCCCCGATCGCCTGGGGCAGGTCGATGGCCCGCGGCTCGAAGCCGGGCTTGCCGATGTCCAGCGACTCCAGCGTCGCGAACTCCTCACTCCGGGCCTCGACGAGATCGGCCAGACGGTGCAGCAGGAGCGCCCTGGCGCTTCCGTCCGTTCTCCCCCACTCACCTTCATCCAGAGCGGACCGGGCGTGGGATACGGCCTCGTGTACTTCCCGGGCCCCGGCGGCGGCCACGGTGGTGAGCCTTCGTTCGGTCACCGGGTCGATCACGTCGAAGGTGTCGATGCTCTGACCGCTGCCCCATCGCCCGGCGAAGTAGGGCTCCGTCGGAACCGTGCTGACCAGCTGTTCGGCTTCTGTGCGTGCTAGCATGAGTACGATTACCGTTCTATTTGGACGATATTCGAAACCATAGGGATGAGGGCGACCCCCGGTCAAGGGGTCGGAACCATGCGGGGATCGCGCGCCGCATCCCGTGTCAGGGGAGCGCCGGGGGACGAGAGTTCGTCCCGCGGGCAGGGGGCCGTTCGGGCGGCCGTGACATGATGTCCGGCACAAAAGGGCAGGAGGCGAGAGAAGATCGTGGCGGCGACCGGCGGGGAAACGTCCCTGACTCTTGACCGCGGGCTGACGGTGTTGTCATTGCTCGCACGAAACGCCGACGGTCTCACGGCGGCGGAGCTCGCCGAGCAGCTGAGCATCGCCCGGGCGGCCGTCTACCGTCTTCTGCGCACCCTGGAGGCACACAGCCTCGTCGCCCGTATCGGCACGCGATACATCCTCGGGTTCGGCGTGGCCGAATTGGCCGGGCAACTCAAACCACGGCTGCAGGCCACCGTCCTGCCGATTCTGCGACGGCTCAGCGAACAGACCAACAGCACGGCGCTGCTGAGCGTCGCCGACGACGACCAGGCCCTGATCCTGCTGACGGCGGAGCCGCCGAACTCCACCATGCACCTCGCCATGCGGGAAGGCGCCCGGCACGCTCTGACCATCGGCGCGGACGGCATCGCCATCCTCGCCGGCAGGCCGGAGAGCGACGAGGACACCGACGACGTCCGCGAGGCCCGTCGTCGCGGCTACGCCGTCAGCGTGGGCTCGATCCAGGAAGGTGCGATCGGCATCGCGGCCCCCATTCGGGTCTCGGACTGGTCGACCGCGAGCCTCGGAGTGGTGCAACTCGGCCTCAAGCTCGTCGACGACCAGGTTCCCCATCTGGTGACGGAGGCCGCCGGGACGGCCGCGACCCAGTTGGTCGGCGCGGCCGCCCCGGAAGTGGTCAGGCGATAGCGCCCCACGCCGGTGCGTCGCCCCGGCGGGACAGCCGGAAACCCGCACGCGTCCGGTGTACGGGTGCGGGCCCGGCAAGGTCACTCGCCGTGCCGGTCACCCGGCTGCGGTGCGGGGTGACAGCTCTTCGCGCCATGCCCGGCCGGGGGCGGCACGTCCAACGAGGGGTTGCGGTCGAAGAACCCGACCGGCTTCAACGCGAATCCGACGTACTCGCACGGCATGATGGGCCAGTCCTCCGGCCGTGGCAGATGCGAGGTGCCGAAGGTGTGCCAGAGCACCACGTCCGTGTCGGCCAGGTCGCGCTCCTGCTCGATCCACTTGCCGATCCCGTCCCCGGGGTGCTGGTTCGGGTAGTCGCCGGCCGCATGCACTTCGTCCGGGCTGTACCGGGTCACCCACAGATGCGCCCGCGCGAACTCGGCGCGTCGTGCCAGATCGCTTTCGGGAGCGGCGAGCAGCGTCGGGCCGACGAAGGGGACCAGTTTGTACGCGACGGGCTCGTCGAAGCGGTTGCGCACACCGGGATTGGTGATCTTCCAGGTGCGAGCGGTGAGCGGATCGCACATCCTGCGGCCGTCACGTTCGTTGGTGATCTCCGTGCGGCGGGCGACGATCGCGTTTCCGTACGGGTTGTCCGGTCCCATCGGGAGACCCACCGCGTCGATCTCCACGACCGTGTTGCGCGGCCCGTCCACTTCCATGTCGAGTCGCATGTTGAACAGGTGTTGGTGGTTCGGCGCGTCCAACTGGGGCGCCACGAGCGTTCCGTAGGCGGGTTTCTCGCCGTGAGCCACGGCCCGCGTCTGGACGATTCCGGTCAGCTTGGCTTCGAACTGGATCGTCCCGTCGAGGTAGAAGTACCAGAAGAAGCCGTACTCGTAGTTGCCGATCGTGTGGATCGACGACACGACGAGACGCCGGGAACGCCTGACCTCCGCCTGCTCGACATACCGGAAGTCCCAGTGCTTCCAGAGGATTCCGTAGTCCTCCTCATGCAGACAGATGGCGTTGGCGATGGTGTGCGGGGTGCCCGACTCGTCGGAGAGCACGGCGTCGAGGTACCGGATCTCCCCGAGGCAGTCGCATCCGAGACTGAGCGACCCCACGGTCTTCCCCAGGCTGTATTCGCCCGCGTCGAAGACGTTCCGGAAGTAGAAGTCGTCGCTGGTGTCGCCGTAGGGCACCACCATCTCGCTGATGCCGGCCCGGTGCACGATCGGGCGCCGACGTCCCCCGTCCTGGTAGGAGACATCGCTGATGACCAGGCCCTCCACCACGTCGATGTGGGCGTGCAGCCGCCATCGCTGCCACTCGATGACATTGCCGGACACCGTGAAGGAGGGTCCTTCGGGCTGCGTGATCTCGATCGGGCGGAGGTCGTCGCGCAGCGGTCCCACGCTGCCCGCGTCGTAGTTCCCGCTCTCCGGCGGGAGCGGCAGCGGATCCCCCTCCGAGATGGCCGCCACCGAGCGGGTGTCGCAGTCGATGACGAAGACGAGGTTCCCTACGGGTCTGGCGTAGCCGTTGTCCGCGGTGAAGTGCCGGACGTACGCGGTCGCGCGGATCACGCGTCGTCGCGCGTCCACACCCTCGATCGGCAGCGTGCCCGTCGACCAGGGGTCGAACTGCACCTGCGAGAGATCGTCGACACCGTGCCGTGCCAGGGCCTCCACCGAGGCCGGGTCGTTCTTGACGATCTCGTCGAGCGCCATCAACTCGTCGATCATGATCGGCGGTTGCATGCCGGGAAGATGCTCCCAGGAGACCATGCTGTCGTCGGTGAGTTCGACCCGCGCCTCGAACATGGCACTGGCCTCGGGGTCGTAGACGACGAGGAACGCCACGCGGGGGATCGGGCGCGAGGGATCGAACTCCCGCACCAGCTCTTTGTCCGGCAGGTCCAGACGTATCAGCGGGAACTTGATCGCCTTTCGCTGCGCCTGACCGGCACGCACCACGCCGACGGCCTGCTCCATCTCCTTGGCGCTCAGCGGATCGTACGGGTGTGCCGTGGTGGTGGTCACTGCCTTTCCTCCTGATGGCATGGGCGATGAAGGGTGAGGTGAGTGGTGGTCCGGGTTGTCGTCAAAGTGGGGTCACTGCACTGGTGCCTTCCGCCGCCTGGTCCGTCACGGGTTCTCCCTGGCGGGAGGACCGGCCGAGCGCGAAGAAGGACCAGACCGCGCCCAGTGCCACCCACACGAGCAGAGCCCAGGGAACGGTGTCGAGAGGGCTGGCCGCCTGGTAGAACGAACCGAACACCGCACCGGCCGCCACTGCTACACCGGCGCTTCCCGCGATGAGCAGTTTGGTTCGGCTGACATGGTTCCAGAGGCCCTTCACCCCCGCGGCACCGACGACGAGATACATGATCGCCATGCCTGTTCCGCCAAAGCCGGCCATCCAGCCGAACGCCGACGCCCATTGCGGCTGACCGGTCCCCTGGCCGAACATCCGGTCGCCCCCCACGCGCACACCGACGATGGCTACACACGAAACAGCGCCCATCAGTACGGCGCCCCATACAGGAGTACGGAACCGGTGGTGCAGAACCGCCAGCTTCGAGGGCAGCCGACCACTGCGGGCCATCGAGAGCATGCCTCGAGTCGATGCGACGCCGACTCCGATTGCCACCGCGAGAATGTCGAGAATGATCAGGACCGCCAGGAAGTTTCCGAACGCGGCAGACCCGAACTCCCCACCGTACGAGAGCGTTTCCAGCGGGAAGACACTGTTCTTCCACGCCTCCGCGTCGAGGCCGAACCCCATGACCTGCGCGTAGGCAACCACCACGTAATAGACCCCGACGATGCCCAGCGACAGCATGACCGCCCGCGGCACATGGCGCTTGGGGTCCGAGGTCTCCTCAGCGAGATTGGCCGCCGACTCGAACCCGATGAACATGTTGATGCCGTACAGCACACCGAAGAGAAGATTCAGACTCCCCACGGCGAAGGGATTGAAGGGTTCGACGGACCAGCTTTCGCCGTTCTGGCCGCCGCGGAAGATGATGACCAGCGAGAAAGCAAGGACGACGACCATGGCGCTCAGGGCGAGGATGAGTTGCGCCCGGATCGAGACGTTGACGCCCACCACGAGAATCGTGAAGGCGACAGCGGCGTATCCCAGGGACAGCGGCCACCACGGCACGTCCACGGACATGGCGCTCTTGAGCCATGCCTGTGTGAGTCCGCCGAGGACGAGGAATGTCGCGGCTCCCAGAACCATCATGGCTCCGTAGTAGAGCCATCCGGTGATCACACCGATGCGCGGTCCGGCGGTGTCACTCACATACTCGTAGAGAGAGCCGCACAGATGGATGCGCTTCGCGTACTGGGCGATGATCCATCCCACGCCGCACATGCCGATGCCCGCGATGATGATCGCGACCGGCGTGGCGACGCCGGCACCGCGTCCCGTGGCCGACAGACCGACGATCAGGGGCAGTAGGGCCGCGACCGAGAAGACCGGTCCCATGAAGCCGAGTGATTGAGTGAGGACGCCGATCAGGGACAGGCGGCCTTGGGCCAGGGTGGTGCGATCAGGGCTTGTCATCCCGATCAGCCTCCAGTTTCGCCGCTGTGCGCTATTCGTACATGGTGTACGTTTGTTGAGAGCACATCGTGTTGTGGCTCGTGGCAGGTGTCAAGGCCCGGCGGACACAAATGCGACCGCCCCCACCGAAGTCCTTCGGTGGGGGCGGTGGTTGACCGGGGAGAAATTCGAGATGGGCTGCTCGGTAGCGCCCCTAAGGGGCGCGGGGCTGTATCAATGTGCGGCTCCGCCGCGATGGGGGTCCCCCCGCTCATGGGGGTCCCCCCGCTCGAGCGAAGCCGAGAGTGGGGGAGAAGCCGAGAGTGGGGGAGCGACCAGCCACGACGGCGCCGCAGACGAAAGACGGCACAGCGCGCCACTATCGGCGGAGCGCTCAGCGCGGGCCCAGCAGGAACGCTCGGGCCGCTCGCGCGGCGGAGACCACTTCTGGTGTGGCCTCGTCGACGCGGTCCTGCCGGTGCGAGACGAACATGACGCAGGCGTCCAGTACGTCTCCGTCGCGGGCCAGCGGAGCGGCGACCGCGTGGGCTCCGGGCTCCACCGCGCCATGAGTGGTGACCCATCCCCGGCGGCGCGCCTCACGCACGGCGTCCGAGTCGTCGGCGGCGGGCGCCCGCCCGGCCCGGATCGCGCACGGGGCGGCCCCGCGGTCCAACGGCTGGCGAGACCCCTTGCGGTAGGCGAGGTGGTAGTCGGCGTCCTGGGGAACCGCCGTGGCCACGGCGACGACACAGTCCGGTTCCGGGAAGAACAGGATCGCCGTACCGCCGTACCGGTCCGCGAGCTGTTGCAGCAGCGGCTGGACGAACTCGGCGAGGGTCGGCCGCGAAGCACCCGCGAGCGTGTGCAGTTCTCCCCCGGGTACGTACGCGCCGTCCGCGCTCTTCGCCAGGAATCCCTCCGCGGCCAGTGTGCCCGCGAGGCGGTGCACGACGGTCCGGTGCAGCCCCGTCCGGGCGGCGATCTCGGCGACCGTCAGGCCACGGGGCTGGTGAGCGACGGCCCGCAGGACGGCCAGACCTCGGACGAGCGTCTGCGACGGCGGCTGACTGGGGCGCTTCGCCTTCTCCTCGCGTCCGTCACCGGCGCCGCCCCCCGTGTCGTTCGCGGCCTCTGCCCGCACGCCGCCTACCACCTTCCGAGTTCCGCTCACGCGTTCAGCGTATGGCACGGGTCTGTTGGCCCCGGGGGTTGACGCCGGAGTCGTCCCATGCTGATGCTGTGCACTATACGCACGGACGGTGCGCATAGTGCACGGAGGAACTTCCATGACCCACGCCACCACCGTCTGGCAGGCGAACAGGTCCGGCGACCTGACCGGGGCCGAGGCCCTGATCGAGACCTCGCTCGCCGCCGGAGTGGACGTCTGCTTCGCCAACCCGGGGACCACGGAGATGCCCCTGGTCGCCGCGTTGGACTCGGTTCCCGGCACCCGCGCGGTGCTCGGGCTCTTCGAGGGTGTCTGCACCGGAGCGGCCGACGGCTACGCCCGCATCGCCGGCCGGCCGGCGATGACGCTGCTGCACCTGGGCCCCGGTTTCGCCAACGGCATCGCGAACCTGCACAACGCACGGCGGGCCCACTCGCCGGTCTTCAACGTCATCGGAGATCACGCCAGTTGGCATCTCGTACATGACGCTCCCCTGACCTCGGACATCGTCTCGCTCGCGAGCCCCGTCTCCGGCTGGGTCGGCACCGCGGCCTCCGGCGCGGGCCTCGCCCAGCTCACCGCCCGCGCCATCGCGGCCGCCACCGCCCCGCCCGGCTGCGGGGCCACGCTCATCGCCCCCGCCGACTTCCAACAAGAGGTGCTCACGGCTCCCGTGGACGTGGAGTTGCCCGACACCCGGCTCAGGCGGGACGTGGCGGCGGAGGTCATCGACCCGATCGCCGAGCGGCTGCGCGCCGGGGAGCGCGCCGTCCTCCTGCTGGGCGGTGCGGCACTCGACGAGCGCGGTCAACGGGCGGCTGCCCGGATCGCCGCCGCCACCGGGGCGGTGCTGTACAGCGAGACCTTCCCGGCCGCCGCCGAGCGCGGTGGCGGCCTTCCGGACCTCGACCGGCTCCCCTATTTCCCGGAGAAGGCCGTCGAAGCCCTGGCCAAGGCTCAACTGGTCGTGCTGGCGGGCGCGTTGGAACCGGTGTCGTACTTCGGGTACGAAGGGATTCCCAGCCTGCTGGCTCCGCCGGGCACCGTGGAGGTGCTGAGCACTCCGGAAGAGGACGGCGCACTCGCTCTGGAAGTCCTCGCGGACACGCTCGGGGCTGCCGAGCCTGCAGCACAGCCCCGACCGGACGGTGAAGGGCTCCCGGACGGAGCGCTGACGCCGCAGTCGGTCGGCCGGATCGTCTCGGCGATGCTGCCCGAACACGCCATCGTCTCGGTCGAGGGCGGCACCTGCGGCTACCCCTTCTTCACCGCGTCGTCGCGCGCCGCCCGCCACACCGCACTGACCAACACCGGCGGAGCCATCGGCCAGGGCCTGCCCGCCGCCGTCGGCGCCGCGATCGCCGCACCCGGCCGCAAGGTCGTCGCCCTGCAGTCCGACGGAAGCGCGCAGTACACCATCCAGTCGCTGTGGACGATGGCCCGCGAGCAGTTGCCCGTCGTGACGCTCATCGCCTCCAACCGCGCCTACAACGTGCTGCGCACAGAGCTCGGCCGGCATGGACAGAGCCGGCCGGGCCCGGGCGCGACGGCGCTCACCAGCCTGGACGACCCGGCCTTCGACTGGCCCGCGCTGGCCCGCGGCTACGGCGTGCCCGGCACACGGGTGGAGACGGGCGAGGCGCTTCGGCGCGAACTCGGCCGCGCGCTCGCAGCCGACGGTCCTCAGCTCATCGAGATGGCCCTGTGAGAGGAGCCACCATGCACAGCGCAGCAGCCCCGGTCACCGGCGCGGCGGAAGCGGTCACTCGCTTCCTGGCCGAACCGCGGACCATGTTCATCGGGGGCCACTGGGTCGGGGCCCTGAGCGGCCGCTCGTATCCGAGCATCGACCCCGCCACCAGTACCGTGCTCACCACCGTTCCCGACGGCGACGCCGCCGACATCGACCGCGCCGTCCAAGCGGCGCGCCGCGCCTTCGACGACCCCGGCTGGCGTCGGATGAGCCCCATGGAGCGGGGCGCGCTGCTGAACCATGTCGCCGACGTCATCGAGGCGCACGCCGAGGAACTGGCCCTGCTGGAGTCACGCGACAACGGCAAGCCGGTCTCGGTGGCGCGGGCCGTGGACGTGGGCACCAGTGTGAAGCTCTTCCGCTACTTCGCGGGCTGGCCGAGCAAGCTGGAAGGCAGCACGATCCCCGTCTCGCCGCGTGGCGGACTGCGGGTGCTGAACTACACCACGCGGCAGCCGGTGGGCGTGGCCGGTCTGATCGTGCCGTGGAACTTCCCCGTGTCGATGGCCTGTTGGAAGCTCGCGCCCGCGCTGGCCACCGGCTGCACGGTCGTCCTCAAGCCAGCCGAGGAGACCCCGCTGTCCACGCTGCGGCTCGCCGAGCTGCTCCAGGAGGCAGGGGTGCCGGACGGTGTCGTCAACGTCGTCACCGGGCGCGGTGCCACGGCGGGCGCCGCCCTCGCCGCGCACGACGGAGTCGACAAGATCGCTTTCACCGGGTCCACCGAGACGGGCCGCGCCATCGTCCGTGCCGCCGCCGGGAACCTGAAGAAGGTCTCCCTCGAACTCGGCGGCAAGTCCCCGAACATCGTGCTTCCCGACGCCGATCCGCAGGCCGTCGCCGAGGCCGCCGCCCAGGCCGTCTTCTTCAACCAGGGCCAGGTCTGCACGGCCGGCTCGCGGCTGTACGTGCACCGCAAGATCTTCGACGAGGTGCTGGACGCCGTCGCGGAGCGCGCCCGCAACATCGTCGTGGGGCCCGGCAGCGACCCGGCCACCGAGATGGGGCCGCTGGTCTCCGCCAGACACCACGAGAGAGTCGCCGGGTTCATCGCCGCCGGCCGGGAGCAGGGCGCCCGACTGGCCGCCGGTGGCGGGCGGCCCGACCTCGACACGCCGTACGACGGCGGCTACTTCGTCGAACCCACCGTGTTCGTGGCGCCCGACGACAGCCTGAGCATCGTCCAGGAAGAGATCTTCGGTCCCGTGCTGGCGGCGATGCGATGGGACGACGTGGACGACCTGGTCGAGCGGGCCAACGACTCCCCCTTCGGACTCTCGGCCGGCATCTGGACCTCCGACCTGGGCCACGCCCACCGCATCGCCGACGAACTGCAGGCGGGCACGGTGTGGATCAACTGCTACAACCTCACGGATCCCGCGTCGCCCTTCGGAGGGTTCAAGCAGTCCGGCTGGGGCCGGGAGATGGGCCGGACCGTGCTCGACCACTACACCGAGGTCAAGAGCGTCTGGGTCAACCTCAGCTGACATCCGAAGGCCCTTGTCGCCGAAACACCTTGTCACTGAAGCCCCTTATTGCCAATCGCCTCTGTGGGAGACACGCATGGACCTGGAACTGGGCGGCAGGACCGCCATCGTCACCGGCGGCAGTCTGGGCATCGGCCGAGCCACCGCCCGTGAACTGGCCGCCGAGGGTGCGACCGTCGTCATCACCGCCCGTCGGCTGCCCCTGCTGGAACGCACCGCCAAGGAACTCGAGGCCGAGACCGGCGGCCGGGTCATCCCTCTCACCTCGGACACCAACGACACCGAGTCCGTACGCGCCATGGTGCGGCGCGTGGCCGACGACCTTGGGCGGATCGACATCCTCGTCAACGGCGCGGCCGCCCCTTCCGGGCTGGTGCGCAACTCGGTCGAGGAAGCCGACCCCGAACTGCTGCTGGCCGACATCAACACCAAGGTCGTCGGCTACTTCCGCTGCGCGCAGGCCGTCACCCCGCGCATGAAGGCGGGCGGCTACGGCCGCATCATCAACATCGGCGGACTGACCGGCCGTTCCAGCCACGCTCTCTCCGGCATGCGCAACCTCGCGATCGTCCACCTGACGAAGGCCCTTTCCGACCAGCTCGGCCCGTCCGGCATCACCGTCAACACCCTGCATCCCGGCGTGGTGGAGACCGAGCACATCCACGAGCTGTACGAGAAGGAGGCCGCCAAGCGCGGCATCACCGCGGCCGACGTCGAGGCGGACTTCGTCGCCCGTACACCGATCCGCCGAATTCTGGAGGCGGTCGAGATCGCCCAGACCGTGTGCTTCCTCGCCTCACCCAGGGCCGCCGCGATCACCGGCGAGTCACTGGGCATCGACGGCGGTCTCACGCGCGGCATCTTCCTCTAGCCCACGGCCACCAGCCCCTCACCCCACCCGTTCGTTCCGCAGTTCCGAAGGGAAACCCACGACATGGAAGGCACCATCCTGGTCGCCACCGCGGGCCAGGGCGTCCTGCGCTCCTCCGACGACGGCGCCACCTGGTCCCGTCTCGGACTCGGGCAGGCCCTGGAGTTCGACGCCGTCGTCCGCTGCCTGGCCGTACACCCCGAACAGCCCGACGTCGTCTTCGCAGGCGCCGACGCGGGACTCGTGCGCAGCGCCGACGCCGGCGTCACCTGGCGCCGCGTCGACTCGCCCATGGACGACCGGACCATCTGGTCGCTGGCGATCGACCCCACACATCCGGACACGATGCTCGTCGGAACCGGCGCTCCCTCCCGGGCCGCCATGTTCCGCACCACGGACGGCGGGGCGACCTGGGAACAACTCCCCCCTGAAATCCCGGAATTCTGCGCGGGCGTCAACCGTCCCAGGATCCTGACCTGCGTCGTCGACCGCTACGACCCCAAGAACATGTGGTTCGGCATCGAGGAAGGCGGCCTGTGGCGCAGCGGCGACCGGGGCGACACCTGGGAGCGGATCGACGGCACACCCGCCACCCTGCCCCAAGGCGTCACCAACTCCGACATCCACTGTGTGCTCGTCCTGGAGGGCCCGCCGAAGACGATCGTCGTCGCCGTCGTCAACGCGCTCTTCGTCAGCCAGGACGACGGTGAGACCTGGACCCGTACCGACTCCCGCAAGACGTTCGGCATCTACTACACCCGGCTGGTCCGGCAGCTCCCCGGCACCAACGACCTGCTCCTCGGCATCGGCGACGGCACCCCCGGCACCACCACCAAGATCCTGCGCTCCGAAGATCTGGGGCGCACCTGGCAGGACACCGCCCTGGACACGCCCGCCAACTCGACCGTCTGGGCCTTCGGAACCCACCCCGCCGACCCGGAACTGGTCTTCGCGGGAACGAAGTACGGCCATCTCCTGCGCTCCACCGACGCCGGTCGCACCTGGCGCAAGGAGTGGCGCGAGTTCAGCGAGATCACCGACGTGACCTGGACCCCGGCAATAGCCCCCACCACGGAAGGACACTGAAGATGGAGCCCGACGAGCGCGTGCTCGGCCCGCATGAGGAGCCCACGCCGATCTCCGCCGATCCGCAGGACATCGTGAAGCCGCGGGTGCGCCGGACCCATCTGTCGCTGTTCGTCCGCGACCCGGAGGCCTCGGCCAAGTGGTACGAGGACGTCCTCGGCATGGAGGTCACCGCACGCGGCCCGCAGTGGGTGTTCCTGTCCTTCGGGAAGAAGCACCATGACATCGCCCTCATCCGCGCCGAGGAAGGAGCCGCCACCGGAGGCCTCGGCCTGCAGCACTACGGGCTGGAGGTGGAGGGCGACCTCGACGAGTGGCGGCGGCTGTACGGGATGCTGCTGGCCAAGGACGTGCCCGTGGTCAAGACCACCGATCACAAGATCGGCTTCGGTCTCTACTTCACGGATCCGGACGGCAACCGTTTCGAGTTCTTCCACGAGACGGTCACCGACGACGAGGAGGGCAAGCGCATCCTCGGTCTTTACGGCGCCCCGAGCGACCCGATGGAGATCGAACCGCTGCGCGGTTAGTCCTGCCACCTCTGACCCGCCCCGCCTCTTCACCGGAGTCCGCCATGCCCGCATCCCGTCCCCATCCGTACCCCGAGGAAACACCCGTGCCCCAGCCCAACTTCGCCGGCTACCACATCCGCAAGTGGTTCACCCAGACCGAGGACACCCTCGCCAACGAGACAGGCGCCCTCGCGGACGGCGAGCCCGTGAGCAAGATCGTCATTGCGGCGGCGATCCACAATCCCTACGCCGGACGGTTCAGCCAGGACCTCGGCGACATCGTCGCCGATTCGCCCAAGCTGGGTGAGGAGTTCGGCCGGCGCATCCAGGAGGCGGCCGGCGGCCGTGCCGTCCAGAGCTACGGGAAGGCGTGCCTGGTCGGCACGGCAGGCGAGTACGAACACGGCAACGCCTTCCTCACAGCGGTCTTCGCGGACCCGGTGCGCGAGGCGGTCGGCGGCGGGAAAGCGTGGGTGCCCTCGACCGGAAAGCGGGGCGGGCCCGGTACCGTCCTCGACGTTCCGCTGGCCCACAAGGACGCTCTCTACGTCCGTTCGCACTACGACACCGTCACGGTGAGCTTCTCCGACACCCCGAAC
Source organism: Streptomyces sp. NPDC048825 (assembly GCF_043198355.1). Classification (NCBI taxonomy): domain Bacteria; kingdom Bacillati; phylum Actinomycetota; class Actinomycetes; order Kitasatosporales; family Streptomycetaceae; genus Streptomyces; species Streptomyces sp. NPDC048825. The sequence goes on along the minus strand of NZ_JBICUR010000008.1, from coordinate 79,953 downwards.
CCGGACGAGGTCGTGGTCGTGTTCGCGTTCGCCACGCGTGGCCGGCTGCACGCCCGGCTGGGCGGCATCAGCGCCGACGAGGTGCAGGGCCAGGACGGGCTGCACTGAGATGGCCGCCGACACCACCGCAGTGGGGCAGGACCGCTTCATCACGCTGGGCGGCCTGCGCACGCACTATGTCGAGTGGGGCGACGAGGACCGGCCCGCGATCGTCATGCTGCACGGCCTGCGCAGCTACGCCCGGACGTTCGAGCCGCTGGCCGCGCGGCTCGGCGACCGCTACCGCGTCCTGGCCCCGGACGCTCGTGGGCGAGGTGACAGCGACTGGGATCCGCAAGGCGAGTACTACACGGAGTCCTACGTCGCCGATCTGGAGCAGTTCGCCGACCGCCTCTGCCTGGACCGGTTCGTGCTGCTGGGCCATTCCATGGGCGGCACCACCACGTACGTCTACACGGCGCGTCACCCCGAACGGGTCTGCGCGGCGGTCGTCGAGGACATCGGACCCGGCTCGTCGCTGTCCGGCGAGGGAGCCGAGCGCATCAAACGCGAAGTGGCGAACACCCCCCGCGACTTCCCCAGCCGGGAGGCGGCCCGCGCGTACTGGCGCGGCATCCGTCCGCACATCTCCGAAGACGCCCTCGAATCCAGGGTGCGGCACACCCTCGCTCCGGACGACGAGGGACGGTGGCGCTGGAAGCTCGACCTGGCGGGCATCGCGGCAGCCCGCCTCGACCCGGATCCGGCCCGGCAGGTGGACCTGTGGCCGTACGTCGAGGCCCTGCGGTGCCCGACCCTGATCGTCCGGGGCGGGGAGTCGGACTTCCTCCCCGCCACCACCATGGCCGCGATGGCGCAACGCAACCCGCGCATCCACACGGTGGAGATCCCCGGGGCAGGCCACTACGTGCACGACGACGCCCCGGATCTCTTCCATCACCACCTCACAAGATTCCTCAGGAGTTCGGAGGTTCTCCGATGACCGAACCCGTCGAACACCGCACCCAGGTCGCCGTCGTCGGCGCCGGACCCGTCGGAGCGACGGTCGCGAACTACCTCGGCCTCTACGGTGTGCGCACCCTGCTGATCGACCGCAGTGAGGAAATCGTCGACTACCCGCGCGCGGCCGGCATGGACGACGAATGCCTGCGCAGCTTCCAGGGCATCGGGCTCGCCGACGAGATGCTGGCCGACATGATCCAGAACGTTCCGCTGAGGATGTTCGCCGCGAACGGCTTCTGTCTCGCCGACATCCGGCCGGAAACCAAGGAGTACGGCTGGCCCCGGCGCAACATCTTCATGCAGCAACTCGCCGAGCGCACGCTGCGCGTCGGCCTCCAACGCTATCCCCACGTCCGGCCTCTGCTGGGGCACGAACTCATACGTGTGGAGCAGGACGGCACCGAAGCACGGCTCCACGTCACAGACCCCCAGGGCGAACGCGTACTCGTCCACGCCGAGTACGTGGTCGCCGCCGACGGCGGCCGCAGCACCGTACGCGAGCAACTCGGCATCCCGTTGAGCGGCGACACCCACCCGCGCAAGTGGGTGGTGATCGAGTGCGACAACGATCCGCTCGACGCCCCGTACACGGGACTGCACGGCGACCCGAAGCGCCCGTACGTCTGCCTGGACCTGCCCTACAACTACCGCCGCTGGGAGTTCATGTTGTTCCCCGGCGAGGACGCCGAGGCCATGCTCCGGCCCGAGAAGGTACGCGAACTCCTCAGCGGGCACGTGCCCGATCCCACGGCGCTCAACATCATCCGAGCCCGCGTCTACACGCACCATTCGCGGGTCGCTGACCGCTTCGTGGACGGCCGGATCTGCCTCGTGGGCGACGCCGCCCACCTCATGCCCCCATGGGCAGGGCAGGGCATGAACACCGGCATACGGGACGCGACCAATGTCGCCTGGAAGCTGGCGGCGGTCGTCACCGGCCGCGCCCATCCGAGGATTCTCGCCACATACGACACCGAGCGGCGCGAGCACGCCAAGACGATGGTGAAACTGTCGGACGCCCTCGGCCGGTTCCTTTCACCGACGAGTGCCACCGTGGCCCGCGCGCGCGACACCCTGTTGCGCGGACTCACGGTGGCACCGTCAGTGCGCGACTGGGTCATACAGATGCGGTTCAAGCCCCTGCCCCGGTACAGCGAGGGCATCATGCTGCACCGCCACGGGACCGTGCGGAAGAGTTCACCGGCGGGCCGGATGATCATCCAGCCCAGGGTCGAGACCGCCGAAGGGCGGGTGCTGCCGCTCGACGAGACACTCGGCGAGTGGTTCGCCCTCATCGGCTACGGCACTGATCCGCTCGTACATCTGGATGCCGACTCCCGTGCCTTCTGGGACCGTATCGGCACTCGCTACATCACCGTCGTCGAATCCCGCTCCGGTCGGTCCCGTACCGAGCGGCGCACGTCGATGACCGACTCGGTGACGGTGGAGGACGTCGACGGCACGCTGCGGGACTGGTTCGCCCAGCATCAGGGCAGCGTCGCCGTCGTCCGGCCCGATCGGTATCTCGCGGCCCTGACCGATCCCCGCGACCTGGCGACGGTGAGCGACGCCTTCGAACGACTTCTCGCGCCTTCGCGGTCCGCGGAGTTCAAGGATGCCTGGCGCTCGGTTCCCGTTGCGGAGGGAGAGGCGTCGTGATCATCGAGCAACGTGACTACGTTCTCAAGCCGGGTGCGGCGGCCCATTACGTCCGGCTGTGGGAAGAGTACGGCCGCGAGCCTCAGGTACGGATCCTCGGCAACCTGCTCGGCTGCTGCACCACCGAGGTCGGTGAACTCAACACGGTGGTCTATTTCTGGGGTTTCGAGGGTCTGGAAGACCGTGCCAAGAGGCGTGCCGAACTGGCGGGCGACGACGACTTCACGGCCTTCCGAGGGCGCGTGCGCGAGCTGCTCGTGCGCCAGACCAACCGCCTCCTCGTCCCCGCCACACCTCACATCCGTACCGCCCTGCACGAAGGAGGCCGAGGATGACCGCCGACACGGTCCCCCCGCAGACCGCGGAGGAGTACATCGACGCCATGGCCCGCGACCGCGGGTACGTCCTCGACTATCACAAGGTCATGGCGCAGCACGACTTCGATGTCCTCCAGGCGACGAACGGCCTGGTCGAGGCGGCCTATCTGAGGCCCCGTGCCCTGGATCGCCGCACCAAGGAGCTGTTGTTCATCCTCAGCCTCACCGTGATGAGGGCCGGCAAAGGACACATCCAGAGCCATATCCGGGTGGCCCTCGACCTCGGGGTCACGCCGCAGGAGATCCTGGAGGCGATCGAGATCGCCCTCCCGGAGGCGGGCATCGTCGCGTTCCAGGCAGGCCTGGAGGCCTGGCGGGAGACGGTCGGTGCCACCGGAATCGAGCCGAGGGCCGCCGTTCACGAGGGCGGTTCCGGCACGACACAGTGAGCGGCACGGACCCCGGTGCCGCAGCGTCAGGAGGGGCGGTCTCCTGGAGACCGCCCCTCCTGGCGTGCCTGGCCAGAGGCTGCGAGCAGCGAGGAGACGAGCAGGACGGCCATCGTGTCGGTGGCCCACGGGCCGAGGGAGTCGGTCACGGCAGCAAGCACTACCGAGGTGGCTTCGCCGTTCTGGACATGCGGCCCGCGCCCTCTCGACCTCACCCTGGACGGACTCAGCACCTGCCGACGTCAGCGCCTGTCGACTGTGGGTGCAATTGGAGGTTCGATCGCCTCGGACGTCATGGAGCCATGGCCATGAATTACGGAACTGGTGGGTCGTCCAGGCACCGTGCTGCCCGACCGGACGAACTGGGTGGGCGTTTGGCCGTACTGCTTCTTGAAGGCACGGATGAAGTGACTGCTGTCGGCGAATCGCCAGCGGGCGGCGAGTTCGGAAGTGCTCGGTCGGCCGGCCGATGACGCGAGCTCAAGGCGGGCCTGTTCCAGCCGCCTGCGGCGGACATACGCGCTCACTGACTCCTCAGCCGTGGCGAACGCCCGGTGCAATGTCCGTACGGAGACGTTGAGTTCGCGGGCCAGGGCCGAGGGGGAGAGATCAGGATCGGTGAGGCGGCTGTCCACGAGGTCCTTCGCCGCTTGGGCCAGCGCGGGGGCCAGCCGGGGCTCGTTGTCGTCGAACCCCTGTGTCAGCACTCCCTTGACCAGTTCGATCAGAGCGCTGCGGGCGGCTTGTACACCGGTGGGCGTGAGGTCGTTCAGCGTCGCGTCGACCAACTTGGCGTAGGCCATGAGCAGACGTACTTCGGTCGAGTCGGCCGCTCCGACGATCGGCCGGTCGCCCAGCGGTCCGAGCTGCGAGGCCGGCAGGATCAGCACCTTCGCTGCCGTGCGCGGCTCTATCTCGAACCGCACCGGCGGGCCGTTGTGCCGCACGAGGAAACGCCCGGCCGGCACGGTGGCCTCGCCACGGTCGCGCGGTCGGACGAAGCGCCACTTGCCGCGCTGCATCACATGCACCAGGACCCGGTCGTCGAAGTGGTGGGAGGCACCCCGGGTGCCGCCGGCCATCGACTCACCGTAGACGTCCGCGATCACCGTGTCGTGCACCTTGGAGGCGCGGACAATGACCCGGAAGTCACCGGACCCGAGCGGCTCGAAGGGGGGCAGCGGGAGCGCCTCTCCGACCTGTCCCTCCCACTCGCGTCGGAAGACGTCGAAGCCGTCCCGCCTGGCGGTCGGGGCCGTGACATCCACGAAGAAGTTCCTGCCTGGCCCTCCGGCCCTCGTTGCGGTGCTTCCCGTGTTGCTCATTGCCAACCTCCCAACTCGACAGTGGCTCGCAGGCTTACACGGCCTCATCTTTCACCATGACGCCCCGTCCATGACGCCCCGTCCATGACGCTGACGTTCAACCGGAGTGACGCTGCGGTACAAGCGTGCGCCGCAGCGATCTCCTTAGGGTGAGTGGTGGGGCCGATGCCGCGGAGCGCGGAGGCCGGGTTTCGCCTTTTCTGCAGCGGACGGACAGCAGCTCGGTCCCGTGCGGACGGAGGTCAGCTCGTTCCAGCGTCGTGCCGCTCGAGGAGCCGCCGCGCCGCCGGATCGGGTCTCCCGCGCTTGCCTTCGACAGTCTCCGGCCCATTCTGAACCCTGAGAGGTTTCCAACTGTTATGACTGATATGCCCGATAAGGCTGATGAGGTTGACATGGTGCGTGGCACTGACGTCGTGCCGAGCGATCCCGCAGCGGATGCCGCCGCTGTCTTCGACCTGCTGAGCGGCGTCGTCGTCGCCCAGACCCTGCGCGCCCTGGCCGCGCTGCGCATAGCCGATCACCTCGCCGACGGAGCCATGACGGCCGAAGAGTTGGCCGAGCGCGAGGGCAGTCATCCGCAGGCCACGTACCGGCTGATGCGCGCGGCCTCGTCGTTGGGCCTGCTGAGCCACGAGGGGCGTCATCGATTCGCTCTCACCGGGCGAGGCCGGCTGTTGCGTTCAGGTGTGCCCGGCTCCTTGCGCTCGTTGGTACTGACCCAGACTGGGCACTCGCACTGGCAGTCCTGGGCCCACTTCCCCGATGCGGTGCGCCAGGGAGCCTCTCAGACCAAGAAGGCGCTGGGATCGGACATTTTCGAGTACTTCGCGCAACCGGAGAACGCTGACGAAGCCGCGCTCTTCGCTCAGGCGATGGGAGACCTGTCCGGCCTGGTGACGCAGGGAGCGGTGGGCGCGGTCTCCATCGCCGGTGTGTCCACCGTTGTCGACGTCGGCGGTGCCAACGGTGATTTCGTCCTGGCGCTGATGGAGGCCAACCCCCAGCTGAGCGGACAGGTGCTCGACCTGCCTCACGCTGTCGAGAGCGCACGCGGCGAGGCCGAGAAGCGTGGTCTGTCCGACCGCTTCTCCGCGGTGGCGGGCGACTTCTTCGCGGAGGTTCCTTCCGCGGACCTCTACCTCCTCAAGACGATCATGCACGACTGGGACGACACCCAATGCGCGGTGATCCTTCGGAACTGCCGGTCAGCCGTGAACGAGGGGGGACGCGCACTGGTCGTCGAGATGGTCATCGGCGAGATCGGTAAGCCCGACTTCGCCACCCGGGCGGACATGACCATGCTCACCATGACAAACGGCATGGAACGCGATCTGGACGAATTCGACGTCCTCTTCGCGGCCTCGGGATGGCGCCGCTCGCAGACGTACCCCGTGGGTGGCGGTTACTTCGGCATGGAGCTCGTCGCCGTCTGACGGTTGAGCGACGTGGGCGGTGCCGGTCGAACCCAGAATTGCCGAAACCGCAAGCGATTTGGCCAGTCCGGTGGCGGTCGACTCACTCTGACGACATGAACGCTCAGATGACCGAGCCCTCGCAGGGCAGACGCTTCGATGTCGTCGTGGTGGGCGGCGGGGCAGCGGGGCTGAGCGCCGCCCTGACCTTGAGCCGAGCTCGCCGCTCCGTCCTGGTGATCGACTCCGGCAAGCCACGCAACGCACCCTCCGCCCACGCGCACAACTACTTGGGCCGGGAGGGCATTTCGCCGCTGGAGCTGCTCGCGACCGGGCGGACCGAGGTCGCCGGCTACGGCGGCGAATTCCGAGACGGCAGCGTCCTCTCGGCGGAACGCCTCGCCGAAGGACACTTCCGGGTCGTCCTCGCCGACGGTTCCGCGGTGGAGTCACGGCGTCTCCTCGTAGCGACCGGCGTGGTGGACGAACTGCCGGACATTCCCGGGCTGGCCGAGCGCTGGGGCCGCGACGTACTGCACTGCCCCTACTGCCACGGCTGGGAGGTTCGTGACCAGCCCATCGGCATCCTGGCCCAGGGCCCGGCCGCCATGCACCAGGCCCTGCTGTGGCGGCAGTGGACCACCGACCTGACCGTGTTCCTCAACGGCAGCCTGGAACTCACCGACCAGGAACGAGAACAGCTCGCGGCACGGCAGGTCGCCCTCGTGGAGGGCACGGTGGAAAGTCTGGAGGTCACCGACGACGGGATCAGCGGTGTCCGGCTTCACGACGGGCCTACCGTCGCGGTGCGTGCCGTCGTCGTCCCGCCCAACGCCCATGCCCGCGCCGATGTACTCGTCTCGCTCGGCCTGCGCACGACCTCGCAGCAGTTCGGCACACAGCGCATCGGCACCTACGTGCCGGCCACCGATCCGACCGGCGCCACGGAGGTGGCCGGTGTGTGGCTGGCGGGCAACGTCACCAACCTCGCCGAGCAGGTGATCGGCGCCGCTGCCGCCGGCGTCAACACGGCAGCGGCCATCAACGCCGACCTCGTATCCGAGGACACCCGCCAGGCCGTGGCCACTCGTCGGAGCCGGTGAACGTCCCACAACACCCGCCCAATCGGGGCACCGCGCATTCGCCTCGTGTCCCTGGCCGAGTGAGCTGAGACCGCACCGTGCCCCCGACCTCAGGAGATCTTCGAGGCCGTCGGCGCCTTCTGGGGCCCCAATTCACCACCGAGGCCCTGGCCTCCAACAGTCGCGTCCGCGCCACACGAGCCCGCGACATTCTCGGCTGGAAGCCCCGCCACGGCTCGGTCACCGAGTGGATCGCCGCGGACTTGACCTTGTGACCCGACGCGGGGTGTGTCAGTGACGGCCGCACTGCCTCGTCAGCCAGTGCGGTGGGTGCAGTGCTCCTAGGAAGATCCCGGCCTTCTTGTGCCAAGGAAAGTACGGCAAGTTCGCAGGTGAACGATCCGTCAACGGGGCTTCTGCCCTGACTGAGCAAGGAGGACGCGGTGACACGGACTACCCCGGAGACCACGGAGCAGGGCAGCAACCGGAAGGTCGTACTCGTCACGGGTGCCACGAGCGGCATCGGCGAAGGCATCGCCAGGCGGCTTGCTGCGGAAGGCCACCACGTCGTTGCCGGTGGGCGTCGAGAGGATCGGCTGACCAGCCTGGCGGAGAGCGTCCGAGCCGACGGCGGCAGCATCGATGTACGCCGTCTCGATGTCACCGACCGGGCCGACGTGGCCAGGTTCGTCGACGAAACGGTTACTGCCCGGGGGCACATCGACGTGATCGTCAACAACGCCGGCGTCATGCCGCTGTCGCGCCTTGACTCACTGCTGGTGGACGAATGGGACCGGATGATCGATGTCAACGTCAAGGGTCTGCTGCACGGCATCGCCGCGGCCATGCCGCACTTCCAGCGGCAGAACAGCGGGCACTTCATCACCATTGCATCGATCGGTGCCTACTCCGTGGTTCCCACGGCTGCTGTGTACTGCGCCACGAAGTATGCGGCCTGGGCGATCACAGAAGGACTGCGGCAGGAGGCCGAGCCCTTCATCCGGGTTACCACCGTCTCACCTGGCGTGGTCGAGTCCGAACTGGCCGACACCATCACCGAACCGGAAGCCGCGGCGGCAATGAAGGCTTACCGCTCGGCGGCCATCTCGCCCGATGCCATCGCTCGTGCGATCTCCTATGCGATCAGCCAGCCCGCCGATGTCGACGTCAACGAGTTGGTCATCCGGCCTGTGCGGCAGCGCCCGTAGCGTCGCGGCTGTTGGCGGTCTGCGCCCGCAGGCGTGCGCATGTCGGTGCACAACGAGCACTCCGTGCTGGTCGAAGCGGCGACAATTGGCGTGGGCGACGGTGTCGCGCACGCCGATCTCGCTGACGAACCGGCATCGGTGGCCTGACGGTCCCAGGGAGCTGGAGCACGACGCGGGTGCGCCGGGAGCGAAGGTCGACTGAGCGCGAAGTGAACAACTAGCGGACAGGGAAAGGGCTGGTCCGGGCCTGGTCGGCGGCTGAGAGTGGAGCCGTATCCACCGTCCGCTCACCCACCGGATCCGGAGCGTGTGCGGACCATGTTCGCCCACCCGAGAACGGCTGCTGTCAGCCATCGGCGGCACCGGCTGATCCCCCGACACCAGCGAGGCGCCCCATCCGGCCTCGTCGCTGACGGCGCACCGCGAAATGCCCGGACAACGCGGCCCGCGCGAGCCGCACCACATCCGAACGTCGAGTCCCGGTGCACGACCCTGTGGGCCAATGGCTTCATCTCGCGCAGACGGTTTGGAAGTCGCCGCCCTCGGCATGCTGTCGCCACAGGAGTTCGGCCACCGTCGCGGGCTCATGCTGTAGCCCGGGGCCAAGGGCGCCGACGATCGCGGTGTGTGCCACACGTATGCCTTCGGGGCTCAGTTCTTCGTGCAGCAGACGGGCGTACGCCACCTCCGCGGCGTAGGAGACGGCGGAACTGGCACGCGCGGTGCTGGGTGCGACGGCGGCACCTCCTGTGGTGAAGAGAAGGGTTCCTCGGCCACGCTCTCGCATGGCGGGCAGCACGGCCTGAACCGAGTCGATGGCGCCGAGGACGCTCAGTCCCAGCGACAACCGGACGTCGTCGGAGGCGGTGTGGGTGACGGACTTGATCCAGTCCAGGGAAGGCAGCGGGCTGTACAGCAGAACATCGATCGGGCCGAGGCGCTCCGCCAACTCCGTCAGTGCAGCGGCTGCGGCCTGCGGACGAGTGATGTCCGTTGCCGCGCCGCAGGAGTGATGCCCTCTCTCTTCAGTGTGTCCTGCATGTGCTGCAGCCTGTCGCGGTTGCGTGCGACCAGGCCTACGTCGAAGCCTTCCGCTCCGAATCTGGCGGCAGCGGCCAGACCGAGGTTCGGTCCGGCTCCGATGATCGCCAGGGTGGGCATGTCTCCTCCAGTAAGGGGTCGTTTCCGTCAGACAGCGGTGCGGTCCTCGGGGTAGTCGGCGCTGAGGGTGGCGTCGCGCCATGCGGTGAAGTTGGTCTTGAGGGTGTCGAGCCGGGCAAGGGCGACGTCGAGAGCGACCTTGCCCAGGAGCAGGCGCAGCGGAGGGTTTTCGGACTGCACCGCTTCGACGATGGCGGCGGCGGCGCGTTCGGGGTCGCCGGGCTGGTGCCCGTACGTGTCCAGGGTGCTCTTGCGGCGGGCGCCGGCGGTGTCCGCGTAGTCGTCGATCTGCGTGGCCGACTGGCGCATGGAGGGACCGGACCAGTTGGTGCGGAAGGCTCCGGGCTCGACGATCGTCACGTTGATGCCCAGCGGTGACACCTCGGCCGCGAGCGATTCGGAGAGCCCTTCGACGGCGAATTTGGTGGCGTGGTAGTAACCCGTGGCGCCGAAGGCGGCCAGGCCGCCGAGAGAGGAGATGTTGACGATGTGGCCGCGGCGGCGGGCGCGCATTCCCGGCAGAACGCCGCGCGTGACATCCACGAGGCCGAAGACGTTCGTGTCGAACAGGGCGCGGATCTCATCGTCCTCGCCCTCCTCGAGAGCCGCGAGGTAGCCGTAGCCCGCATTGTTGACGAGTACGTCTATGTGGCCGAAGGACTCCTGCGCGGCCGCGACGGCCTCGCCGATCTGTTGGGCATCGGTGACATCGAGCGCGAGGCCCAGTGCTCGGTCCTCGTGGCGGGCGACGATGTCCGCCACTGACCGCGTGTCGCGGGCGGTGACCACCGCTCGCCAACCCCGGTCGAGAACCGCATTGGCCAGGGCGCGGCCGAGTCCGGTCGAGCAGCCCGTGATGAACCAGACGGGCTCAGCATTTACTGACATAGGAGATATGTCCCTTCGTTGAGCGCGTCGTTGAGCGCGTCATTGAGTGAGACGCCGCGGCATACGGGCGCGGCGGACTCCAAGGAATGCGGCCGGAGTGAACTCAGTCGTCTGCGGCGATGTCCTGCCGCACGGAATCCGAAGGTTGCGCCGTCTCCGTCGCGGTGAGGCTGCCGAGCAGCGACAGTGCGTGGGCGGAGGAGCTGCCGGGCTCGGCCTGGTAGACGACAAGTTGCTGACCCGGCGCGCTGTTGATGGTCAAGGACTCGTAGTGCAGGGTGAGTTCGCCGACGACCGGATGCCGGAAGCGTTTGGTCTCATGCCTCTTCTGGCGGATGTCATGACGCGCCCACAACGTACGGAACGCTTCACTCTTGAGTGACAGTTCGCCCACCAGCTCGATCAACTGCGGGTCGTCGTAGTCGGTTCCCGCTGCCTCGCGCAGGCCGCCGACCGTGTTGGCGGCGACCCGGTCCCAGTCCGGGTAGAAATCCCGGGCGTCGGGGTCGAGGAAGACGAGCCGCATCAGGTCCCCGCTGTAGGTGTGGCCGGCGAACAGGGCGCCGCCCAGGGGGTTGTGCGCCAGCACATCCATACGGCGCCCCAGGATCACGGCAGGTGTGCCGGTCCAGCTGTTCATCATCTGCAGCAGAGCGGGACTGACCCGCTGGCGCCGGGTGTTCTTGCGGGAGCGTCCCGGCACGGGCCGGGCCAGCCGGTGAAGATGGGCGATCGCGTCGTCGTCCAGCATCAGTGCTCGGGCCAGCGCGTCGACCACCTGAACCGAGGGGTTCCTCTCGCGGCCCTGTTCCAGGCGCACGTAGTAGTCGGTGCTCAGCCCGGACAGCATGGCCACTTCCTCCCGGCGCAAGCCCGCCACACGACGTTGGCCGATCACGGGCACGCCCTGCTCCTCGGGCCGCACAAGGCCGCGTCGAGCTCGCAGAAACTGCCCCAGAAGGTTGTCGCTGTCCATGCCATCGACGGTAGCCCCGGCACCACACTCCATGCAGCAGCGCAGGGTGGCCGCGATACTCCTAGGATCGCCATGCCCGGGCGGAACGGGACCTCACCCCGTGCTTGTCCGGTCTCACCGGTCTCGCGGGATCGTCGTCGGCGTCCTGGCGACCCCGGCTACGCGGGCGCCGAGAGCGAGCGGCGCCCCAGGCCACGCCGAGGGCCTCCAGTCGTTCGGTGCGCTCGCCCGGCTTATGGCAGGCCCGTACGCGCAGCGTTGTTCCACCATCCACTGCCCCACGAGGCGGCGCCTTCATCGTGGACGGTACGGCACCGCAAGTGCGCCTCCCGCTCGTTGCACCTGCGCGCGGCGGCGTACCCGCGCTCCCGGTCTGGCCGCTACCGTGCCGCTTGAAGACCCTGCTCAGGCCTGTGGCCGTCCGAGTTCGTTCGCGCTGGGAGTCATGTCCTGGGTGCCGATGACGGAGAGAAGTTGCAGCTGGGCGGCGCCTTCGGTGCCGGGTGGGGCGCTGAACCACAGCAGACGCTGGCGTCCGTCCTCGCTGAACAGGCTGTGGCAGTCCAGCTCGATGACGCCCAGCGTGGCGTGCACGATGCGTTTGTGGTCGGTCCGTCGGAGGGCGACGTCGTGGGTGTCCCACAGTCCGGCGAACTCCTGGTTGCGCCGTCGAAGCGCGGCCACCATCTGGGTCACTTCGGTGTCGCGGCCGCGCCGGGCGGCGACCGCCTGTAGGTCGGCGACGAAGACCCGGGAGTGGTAGGGGTGGTCCTCGGCCGGGTAGAGGGTGCGGGCATCGGGATCGGTGAACCAGCGGTAGACGAAGCTTGCCGCGGGGCCGCGCGCCGCCGGGGGCCGGCCGACGAGCGCGACTGCCAGGGGGTTTTGGACGAGGGTTTCGTGCAGGTCGGTGATGACTTGGGCGGGAGTGGTGGTCAACTGGTCCAGCAGGCCGAGCAGGCCAGGCTGGACGTGCGCGGTCGGGGCGTGCGCAGCCGGGGGGACCATCCGGTCGGCGAGGTGGAACAGGTGGTCGCGTTCGTCGCCGTTCAAACGCAGCGCCCGGGCCAGCGCGGCCAGCACCTGAGCAGAGGGCTGGGTGCCGCGTCCACGTTCCAACTCGGTGTAGTAGTCGGCGGACAGGCCCGCCAGCTGGGCGACCTCCTCGCGTCGCAGTCCGGGCACCCGGCGCCGCGGACCGGTCGGCAGGCCGACGTCGGGCGGGCGGATTCGGGCGCGCCGGGACTTCAGAAACGCGGCGAGTTCGGAGTGGTTCACGCTGCCTATCGTCACTCGCACCGGCGTTCTGAGCCAGGGGGTGGCAACCCCTGGGTAGAGACAGCCATGGCTGTCGCGGCAGCACCGGCCCACGCTGGAGACGCAAACAGGGAGCAGCCGGCGACAGCGCCGACGCCCCCCCCGCCACGATCCACCCCTCGTGGCATCCCACCTCTGACATCTCTCACAGGAGTCTCCATGTCCTCCCAAGAAACCGCGGCGAGTCGCACCGCGCTCAACCACCATGCAGACCAGCCCCGCGTCGCCATCGTCACCGGAGGCTCCCGCGGTATCGGCCGCGAGACGGTGAGTCGGCTGGCCGCCGACGGATTCGCCGTCGTGGTCGGTTACGCGGGCAATCGTGAACTGGCCGAGGCCGCCGCCAAGAAGGTCACCGCCGCCGGCGGCCGGGCCATCGCCGTCCAGGCGGACGTCGCCGACGAGCAGCAGGTGGCCACGCTGTTCGACACCGCCGAATCCGAGTTCGGCGGCGTCGACGTAGTCGTCCACGCGGCCGGCCGGCTGTACTTGGCCCCGGTCGCTGACCTGGACCTGGCGGAGCTGGACGCGGTCCACCGCACCAACATCCGCGGGAGCTTCGTCGTCGCCCAGCAGTCCGCCCGGAAGATCCGCAGCGGCGGAGCAATGGTCACCTTCTCAACTTCCGTAGTAGGCCTGGCCTTTCCCGGCTACGGTGCCTACAGCGCCAGCAAGGGTGCCATCGAGGCGCTCACGATGATCCTCGCCCGAGAGCTGCGCGGCCGGGACGTCACCGTCAACGCCGTCGCCCCCGGTCCAACGGCCACCGACCTGTTCCTCGAGGGCAAGGACGAGGAGACCATCGCCCGCTTGGCCGCCCAGGCCCCGCTGGAACGGCTTGGCACCCCCGCTGACATCGCCGAGGTCGTCGCCTTCCTCGCCTCGCCGGCCGGCCACTGGGTCAACGGCCAGGTCGTCCGCGCCAACGGCGGCATCATCTGACCGACCACGGCGCCTTTGGAAGACATGAGGCGTTACGCCGTCGGCCACAACGCCGACCTGCACGCCGTCGAAACTCGACGTCACCTCCCAGGCATCCGCCGACGCCGCCATCGCCCACGTCCTGAAGTGCTGCGTTTCGGCGTCGACAGTGCCCCCGGCGCCTTCACCTCCGGCACCAACCACTTCGTCCACGCCGGTGCACCCGCCGACACCGACCGCGCGGCCGCACCTCCTTGTAACCCATTCCAGAAAAGAGAACCCCCATGCCGTTCGCCAACTTCAAGGTCCCTGCCGGCACCCTCGACGAGAAGCAGAAGGAGAAGATCGTCACCCGCACCACCGAGCTCTACGTCGAGATCTACGGCGAACGAGCCCGCGCCAGCACCATGGTCCTGGTCGAGGAGGTCGCCGACGGCGGCTGGGGCATCGGCGGCAACGTCCTGACACTCGCCATGCTGGAGCAATCGCCCGAGGCCTGACGCCTCCAGACACCCACGGCAAGCGCCCAGGCGCGATGATCACATCACTCGGCAACATCCGCGACGCACTCGCCGACGCCGAACCACACGACAAGGCCGACGTCTACCAAAACCTCGGGCTCCGGCTCACCTACGACCCCGGAAAACAGCTCGTGCGGGCCGAGGCTCAGCTCGACCCGCACAAGTTGGGAATACGGTATGTGTCCGAGGGGGGACTTGAACCCCCACGCCCGATAAAGGGCACTAGCACCTCAAGCTAGCGCGTCTGCCATTCCGCCACCCGGACCAGGTGTCTGCCGCCTTGCGGGGAGTGTTCCGCGCGGCGACAGGGACAACAATACCAAGCTTTGGGACGTCGATTCACCTGCGTATCCGGGCCGCACAGGGGGCGGGAGAGCAAACCGGGGGAGGCACCGCGAGTAATCGGGCGGCCACAACGCCGAGGAGTCGCAGCAGGCCGACGACGTGCGGAGCTCCCCCGGTCACGCGGTCACGCAGTCACGTGGTCACGTCGTGTGACTCAGGGCATCAGGTGGTAGTCAGGGAAGTTGCCGGGCAGCCTCTCCCCCGCCGGGCCCTGGGTGACCGCGCGCACGAGCAGCTCGCCGCCCACGAAGGCGCCGCGCCAGGACGCTCCGAAGCCGCCGAACAGCTCATCCCGGTCGCCGCGGGAGCGTGGTTTCCCGTGACCGACCTTGAACGCCCGGATCTGCGGGGCCAGCCGCTCGTACGTGGCCGGGTCGTCGGTCGAGAGGGTGGCGACCAGGGCGCCGTTTGACGCGTTCATGGCTGCCAGCAGCTCGGCCTCTGTGTCGACCAGGACGATCGTGTCGACCGGGCCGAAGGGCTCCGCGTGGTGCAGCGGTGAGGACGGCGGCGGGTTCAGCAGCGTGACGGGCTGGACGTAGGCCGCCGTGTCCTGGCCGGGCAGAAAGCGCGCGTCGGTGAGCTTGCCGCGATGCAACGGGACGGCGCCCCGGTCGATGGCCTCGGCGACCTGGTCGTGAAGCTCCTTCGCCTTGGCCGCGTTGATCACCGGCCCGAAGTCGAGCTGCGGATACGGGTCGTCGGGCTGCTCCACCGCGAGCGGGTGGCCGATCCGCAAGGTGCGTACGGCCGGCAGGTACGCGGCGAGGAACTCGTCGAACAGTGAACGCTGGACGACGAAGCGTGGGTACGCCGTGCAGCGCTGCTTGCCGTAGTCGAAGAGCTTCGGGACGACCGCCGTGAGCGCGTCCCAGTCCGTGTAGTTCCAGATGCCCCAGGTGTTGAGTCCCTCCTGTTCGAGTACGTGTCGCTTGCCGAGGTCGGCGACGGCCGTGGCCACCGCGGCGCCCGTGTCGCGGCCGCCGACGAAGGAGACGCAGCCGATTTCGGGCGCGCGCACGAGCGCCTCCGACAGTTCGCCTCCGCTGCCGCTGACGAGGGTGACGGGAATCCCTTCGCGTGCGGCGAGCGCGCAGGCCAGGGTGAGGCACGCGACGCCACCATCGGTCGGGGTCTTGGCGATGACCGCGTTCCCTGCCAATGCCTGTACCAGTACTGCGTGAACGAGCACGCTCATCGGGTAGTTCCAGCTCGCGACGTTGGACACGGGCCCGTCGAGCGGGGTCCGGTCCTCGAGCATGGGCTCGATTCCGTCGACGTACCAACGCACGCCGTCGATGGCCCGGTCGACGTCCGCCTGCGCGAGCCGCCAGGGCTTGCCGATCTCCCACACCAGGAGGAGGGCGAGGAGTTCGCGGTGCTGGGTGAGGGCGTCGAGGGTGGCCGCGACGCGGGCGCGGCGTTCGTCCAGGGGTACGTGGCGCCAGGCGCGGTGCTGGTCGAGACAGGCGCGTACGGCCTGCCGGGCAGTGGCGCCGTCGAGGCGGGGCGGCCCGGCGATCGGGCTGCCGTCGACGGGGCTGGTGGCGGGCAGGGCCCGGCCGTCCGCCTGCCAGGCGGCGTTCCAGAGGTTGAGGACACGGTCGTCCCGGAACGCCTCGGGGGCCACGGCCAGGCAACGCTGCCAGGCGTCGGTCCAGGACGTGCCTGATTTGAGGGTGAGGGTGGATGCCATGCGATTGCTCCGCTCTCGGTGCACAGTCGGGGGCGGGGGACATAACGGTGCGAGGTGACGTGACTTCGGAACGTCACCTCTGCTCAACTATGAGTGACGGCACGGCTCCGCGGCCAGTACGGCGAGCACCAGTTGCGCCGTCTCAGTCGGCGTACCACCCACGCGGACCCCGGCCGCCTCCAGTGCCTCCTTCTTCGCCTGCGCCGTGCCGGACGAACCGGACACGATCGCGCCGGCGTGCCCCATCGTCCTGCCCTCCGGCGCGGTGAAGCCCGCGATGTAGCCGACGACTGGCTTGGTGACGTGCTCTCGGATGTATGCGGCCGCTCGTTCCTCGGCGTCGCCGCCGATCTCCCCGATCAGCACGACGAGTTCGGTCTCGGGGTCCGCTTCGAAAGCCGCCAGGCAGTCGATGTGAGTCGTGCCGACCACAGGGTCGCCGCCGATGCCCACGCAGGTCGAGAAGCCGATGTCGCGGAGTTCGTACATGAGTTGGTAGGTGAGCGTGCCCGACTTGGACACCAGGCCGATGCGGCCGGACTTGGTGATGTCGGCGGGGATGATGCCCGCGTTGGACTGTCCGGGGGTGATCAGGCCCGGACAGTTGGGGCCGATGATCCGGGTGCCTTTCGTCTTCGCGTACGTGGCGAAGGCGACCGAGTCGTGGACGGGGATGCCCTCCGTGATGACCACGGCGAGTCCGATGCCCGCGTCGGCGGCCTCCACAACTGCCGCTTTGGTGAAGGCGGGTGGGACGAAGACGACGGTGACGTCGGCGCCGGTCGCTTCGATTCCTTCGCGTACGGAGCCGAAGACGGGTACGGCCCGGTCGTCGAAGTCGACGGTCTGCCCGGCCTTGCGCGGGTTGACGCCGCCGACGACGTCGGTGCCGGCCGCGAGCATGCGCCGGGTGTGCTTCATGCCCTCGCCGCCGGTCATGCCCTGGACGAGGACCTTGCTCTCCTTGGTGAGATAGATGGCCATGTCCCGCTCCTTCAGCCGGCGTTGGCGAGTTCGGCGGCGCGGCGCGCGGCGCCGTCCATGGTGGTGGCCTGCTGGACCAGGGGATGCGCGCGGTCGTCGAGGATCGCCCGACCGCGTCCAGCGTTGTTTCCGTCGAGGCGTACGACCAGCGGCTTGGTCAACTGGACGGCCTCCAGGGCCTGCACAATGCCGTCGGCGACCGCGTCGCAGGCGGTGATGCCGCCGAAGACGTTGACGAAGACGGACTTGACGGCCGGGTCGGAGAGAATGACGGAGAGGCCGTCGGCCATGATCTGTGCACTGGCTCCGCCGCCGATGTCGAGGAAGTTGGCGGGGCGGGCACCGCAGCCGGCGACCACGTCGAGGGTCGACATGACGAGGCCCGCGCCGTTGCCGATGATGCCGACCTCGCCGTCCAGCTTCACGTAGTTCAGGCCCTTCGCGGCTGCCGCCGCCTCCAGCGCGTCATCGTGCGCCGACTCCTGTTCGCCCCAGCGGGCCTGCCGGAAACGGGCGTTGTCGTCGAGGGTGACCTTGCCGTCGAGCGCGAGGATCTGCCCTCGAGCGGTACGCACGAGAGGGTTGACCTCGACGAGTACGGCGTCCTCGCGGGTCAGCACCTCCCAGAGTCGTACGAGGACGTCGACGGTCTGCGGAGGCAGGCCCGCCGTGTCGGCGATGTGCGCCGCCTTCGCCGCGGTGACGCCCTCAGCCGGGTCGATGGGGATGCGTGCCACGGCTTCCGGCCTTGTCGCGGCCACTTCCTCGATCTCCATGCCGCCCTCGGCCGAGGCGATCGCGAGGAAACGGCCGGCGGCACGGTCGAGTACGTAACTGACGTAGAACTCGCTCTCGATGTCGACCGGTTGGGCCAGCATCACCTTGCCGACGGTGTGCCCCTTGATGTCCATGCCGAGGATCTGGCGTGCCGTCAGTTCGGCGGCGGCCGGGTCGGCTGCGAGTTTCACCCCGCCCGCCTTGCCGCGTCCACCGGTCTTCACCTGCGCCTTGACGACGACGCGCCCGCCCAGCCTGCGGGCGATCTCGCGTGCCTCCTTGGACGAGTCGGTGGTCTCGGCCCGCGGCACCAAGATGCCGTGTTCCTCGAAGAGTTGCCTTGCCTGGTGTTCGTACAGGTCCATTCCGGCTCCTGCCTCAAAAGTGCCGCACGCCCCCTGGACACCACCCACCGGATGCGGGATAACAAGTTTCATACAGTATTCGTCGACTGTATGCAATCAACCGCGACGGCAGCCATGAGCAGTGCGCGAACCGTGTCCGAAGTGCAGGTTCGCGTGCCCGATCCCCTACGAAGGGACAGGACTTCGCCATGCCCGACGACAACAGCCAGAACCTCATCTCCGGTGGGCACTTGGTCGCCAAGGCACTCAAAGCCGAGGGTGTGGAGGTCATTTACACCCTGTGCGGCGGCCACATCATCGATATCTACGACGGCTGCGTCGACGAAGGCATAGAGGTCGTCGACGTACGCCACGAACAGGTCGCCGCCCACGCCGCCGACGGCTACGCGCGTATCACCGGCAAGCCCGGCTGCGCGGTCGTCACCGCGGGTCCCGGCACGACCGACGCCGTGACGGGTGTCGCCAACGCCTTCCGTGCGGAGTCCCCCATGCTGCTGATCGGCGGCCAAGGGGCGCACACGCAGCACAAGATGGGATCCCTGCAGGACCTGCCGCACGTCGACATGATGACGCCGATCACGAAGTTCGCGGCGACCGTGCCGGACACCGCACGCGCCGCCGACATGGTGTCCATGGCCTTCCGCGAGTGCTACCACGGCGCGCCCGGGCCCTCCTTCCTGGAGATCCCGCGCGATGTGCTCGACGCCAAGGTGCCGGCCGAGAAGGCCCGGGTCCCCGCCGCCGGCCACTACCGGGCCTCGACCCGCTCGGCCGGCGACCCCGAGGCGATCGAGAAGCTCGCCGACCTCCTCGTGCATGCCGAGAAGCCCGCGATCCTGCTGGGCAGCCAGGTGTGGACGACCCGCGGCACCGAGTCCGCCATCGATCTCGTACGTGCCCTGAACGTCCCCGCCTATATGAACGGCGCGGGACGCGGCACCCTGCCGCCCGGGGACCCGCACCACTTCCAGCTCTCCCGCCGGTACGCCTTCTCCAACGCCGATGTCATCGTCATCGTCGGCACGCCCTTCGACTTCCGTATGGGCTACGGAAAGCGGCTGTCGCCGGACGCGACGGTGGTGCAGATCGACCTCGACTACCGGACCGTCGGCAAGAACCGGGACATCGACCTCGGGATCGTCGGCGACGCGGGCCTCATCCTGAAGTCGGTGACCGAAGCCGCCTCCGGACGTCTCAACGGGGGCGCGTCGAAGCGCAAGGAGTGGCTCGACGAACTGCGCGCGGCCGAGCAGACGGCCATCGAGAAGCGGCTGCCCAGCCTGAAGTCAGACACCTCGCCCATTCACCCGTACCGGCTCGTCAGCGAGATCAACGACTTCCTCACCGAGGACTCCATCTACATCGGCGACGGCGGCGACATCGTCACCTTCTCCGGTCAGGTCGTGCAGCCCAAGTCACCCGGGCACTGGATGGACCCGGGACCGCTCGGCACGCTCGGTGTCGGCGTCCCGTTCGTGCTCGCGGCCAAGCAGGCGCGGCCCGACAAGGAAGTGGTGGCCCTCTTCGGAGACGGTGCCTTCTCGCTCACCGGCTGGGACTTCGAGACTCTCGTCCGCTACAACCTTCCCTTCGTCGGGATCGTCGGCAACAACTCCTCGATGAACCAGATCCGTTACGGCCAGAAGGCCAAGTACGGCGAGGCACGCGAGCGCGTCGGCAACACCCTCGGCGACGTCCAGTACGACAAGTTCGCCCAGATGCTCGGCGGTTACGGCGAGGAGGTCCGCGACCCCGCCGACATCGGTCCCGCCCTGAGGCGCGCCCGCGAGTCGGGCAAGCCCTCGCTGATCAACGTCTGGGTCGACCCGGACGCGTACGCCCCCGGAACCATGAACCAGACGATGTACAAGTGAGGTGCCCGCCATGACCAGCACCGCGACGCACACCGCGACGAACGAAGCACCGAACCTCGCGCCCAAGGCTCTCGAAGGCATCCGTGTCCTCGACATGACGCACGTCCAGTCCGGCCCCTCCGCAACCCAGTTGCTGGCCTGGCTCGGGGCGGACGTGGTCAAGCTGGAGGCGCCGACCGGTGACATCACGCGCAAGCAGTTGCGTGACCTCCCGGACGTCGACTCCCTCTACTTCACGATGCTCAACTGCAACAAGCGGAGCATCACCCTCAACACCAAGACCGAGCGCGGCAAGGAGATCCTCACCGAGCTGATCCGGCGCTCGGATGTCATGGTCGAGAACTTCGGACCGGGCGCGATCGACCGCATGGGCTTCACCTGGGACCGTATCCAGGAGATCAATCCGCGTATCGTCTATGCCTCCATCAAGGGGTTCGGGGACGGCCCGTACACCAACTTCAAGGCGTACGAGGTCGTCGCTCAGGCCATGGGCGGGTCGATGTCGACCACCGGTTTCGAGGACGGGCCGCCGCTGGCGACGGGGGCCCAGATCGGTGACTCGGGCACGGGCATCCACGCCGTGGCGGGGATTCTCGCGGCGCTGCTTCAGCGGGAGAACACCGGGCGCGGTCAGCGGGTCAATGTGGCCATGCAGCACGCTGTGCTCAACCTCTGCCGGGTGAAGCTGCGCGATCAGCAGCGCCTGGCACACGGCCCGCTCGCTGAATATCCGAACGACGATTTCGGCGACGAAGTTCCCCGGTCCGGCAACGCGTCCGGCGGCGGCCAGCCCGGCTGGGCCGTCAAGTGCGCGCCGGGCGGGCCCAACGACTACGTGTACGTCATCGTGCAGCCCGTCGGCTGGAAGCCGATCACCGAGCTCATCGGACGGCCGGAGCTGGCGGACGACCCCGAGTGGGCGACGCCGGAGGCGCGACTGCCGCAGCTCAACAAGATGTTCCAGCTGATCGAGGAGTGGTCGGCCACGCTCCCCAAGTGGGAGGTCCTGGAGAGGCTCAACGCCCACAACATCCCATGCGGGCCGATCCTGTCGACCAAGGAGATCATCGAGGATCCGTCGCTGGTCGCCAACGAGATGGTCGTGAAGGTGCCGCATCCCGAACGGGGCGAGTTCGTGACCGTGGGCAGTCCGCTGAAGCTCTCCGACTCCCCCGTGGACGTGACCAGTTCGCCGCTGCTCGGCGAGCACAACGAAGAGGTGTACGTCGGCGAGCTCGGCCTCGGCGACGAGGAGCTGCGCCTGCTCAAGTCGAACGGAGTGATCTGATTGATGGCCGAAGACCGGGTGCTGAGGGTGCGTCGGCTCCTCGACGCCGTACGGGCCGAGGGCCGGACCGCGCTGACCGCGCCCGAGGGCAAGGTGATCGCCGACGCGTACGCGATCGCCGTCCCCGGCGAGGAGTTGGCGACGGACGTCGACGAGGCGGTCGCGTACGCGGCGCGGTTCGGCGGGCCTGTCGTGATGAAGATCGTCTCCCCGGACATCCTGCACAAGACCGACGCGGGCGGCGTGATCGTCGGAGTGGAAGGCGCGACCGACGTACGGGCCGCCTTCCGCGAAATCATCGACAACGCGCGCGCGTACGCGCCCGATGCCCGTATCGAGGGCGTACAGGTGCAGGAGCTGCTGCCCCAGGGGCAGGAGGTCATCGTCGGAGCGGTGACCGATCCGACGTTCGGGAAAGTCATCGCCTTCGGGCTCGGCGGGGTGCTGGTGGAGGTCCTGAAGGACGTCACTTTCCGCCTCGCCCCCGTGGACGCCGACGAAGCGCTGTCGATGCTGGACTCGATCCGCTCGGCGGAGATCCTGCATGGGGTGCGCGGCGCGCCGGCCGTGGACCGGTGGGCGATCGCCGAGCAGATCCGCCGGGTCTCCGAACTCGTCGCGGACTTCCCGGAGATCGCCGAGGTGGACCTCAATCCGGTGATCGCCACTCCGGAGGGGGCGATCGCGGCGGATATCCGTGTGATCCTCGCGGAGTCGGTCCCGAAGGCGCGTCGTACGTACACGCGCGAGGAGATCCTCACCTCCATGCGCCGTCTGATGCAGCCGTCCTCGGTCGCCGTGATCGGTGCCTCCAACGAGCAGGGCAAGATCGGCAACTCGGTGATGCGCAACCTCGTCGACGGCGGCTTCTCCGGAGAGATTCATCCGGTGAACCCCAAGGCCGATGACATTCTGGGCCGCAAGGCGTACAAGAGTGTCACCGACGTTCCCGGCGAGGTGGATGTGGCGGTCTTCGCGATCCCCGCCAAGTTCGTGGCCTCGGCCCTTGAGGAGGTGGGACGCAAGGGGATCCCCAACGCCGTACTGATCCCCTCCGGGTTCGCGGAAACAGGTGAGCAGCAACTCCAGGACGAGATCGTGGCCATCGGCGAGCGCTATGGCGTGCGGCTGCTCGGGCCGAACATCTACGGCTACTACTCGACGTGGCAGGACCTGTGCGCCACGTTCTGCACGCCGTACGACGTCAAGGGCGGCGTCGCGCTCACCTCGCAGTCCGGTGGCATAGGAATGGCCATTCTGGGCTTCGCGCGCACTACGAAGACGGGTGTTTCGGCGATCGTGGGGCTCGGCAACAAGTCGGACCTGGACGAGGACGACCTGCTGACATGGTTCGGCGAGGACCCCAACACCCAGTGCATCGCCATGCACTTGGAGGACCTCAAGGACGGGCGCGCCTTCGTGGAGGCGGCGCAGGCGACCGTACCCAAGAAGCCGGTGGTCGTCCTGAAGGCGGGCCGTACGGCGGCCGGTGCCAAGGCCGCGGGCTCCCACACGGGCGCTCTCGCGGGCGACGACGCCGTGTACGACGACATCCTGAAGCAGGCCGGTGTCATCCGGGCCCCCGGCCTGAACGACATGCTGGAGTACGCGCGCGCGTTGCCGGTGCTTCCGGCCCCACAGGGCGACAACGTCGTGATCATCACGGGCGCCGGCGGCAGTGGCGTACTGCTGTCCGACGCGGTGACCGACAACGGCCTCTCCTTGATGGAGATTCCGCCGGACCTGGACGAGGCCTTCAGGAAGTTCATCCCGCCCTTCGGAGCCGCCGGCAACCCGGTGGACATCACCGGCGGCGAGCCCCCGTCGACGTACGAGGCGACGATCAGGCTGGGCCTTGAGGACCCGCGGATCCACTCGCTCGTCCTCGGCTACTGGCACACCATCGTGACCCCTCCCATGGTCTTCGCCGAGCTCACCGCGCGCGTGGTGGCCGAATTCCGGGAGCGCGGCATCGAGAAGCCGGTGGTGGCGTCGCTCGCGGGAGACGTCGAGGTCGAGGAGGCGTGCCAGTACCTCTTCGAGCGGGGCGTCGTGGCGTACCCGTACACGACCGAGAAGCCGGTGGCGGTGCTGGGCGCGAAGTACCGGTGGGCGCGGGCCGCAGAAAGGCTGCGGGCCGAAGGCCCTCCGGTAGGGCGGTGGCGGGAGACGGGCGGGACTGTTGGGGGGCGGTCGATGAACTGAGCGACGGCCCGAACCACGGGGCCTGCGGTGACCGCTCGCCGCGGGCCCCGGCGCGAAGAGAACGGACAGGGGGCGCTGGCCAGACTTCTTCCACGCGAAGGGTTCGATCGACATGGCGACAACTGACATCTCCACATCCGTCCCCTACAGGGAGGTGACGGACGCCAACGGCCGGATGTACCGGATCGGTGAATCCGATATCGACATCATGGGCCGCAAACGCAAGTGGATGGTCATCCTGCCCTGGGTGGGCATGATGGGCATCAGCTCGGCGGAGTACGCGTTCGCCTCCGCCGAGGAGACTCTGCACACGGCACACAACTGGAGCAACGGGCACATCTTCTGGATGCTCGGCGTGTGGGTGTTCTTCCAGGCGGCTGTGGCCTTCCCCGCCGGAAAGCTCCGTGAGAGCGGGAAGCTGCCCGCTCGCTGGGCGATGATGCTGGGCGCGGTCGGCACGCTCTTGGGTTATGTGTCACTCGCTTACGCACCGCATGTGATCGTCGCGTACGTGGGCTTCGGCATGTTCAGCGGTATGGGCGCCGGCATGGTGTACGCGACCTGCGTGAACATGGTCGGCAAGTGGTATCCGGAGCGCAAGGGCGGCAAGACCGGCTTCGTCAACGGCGGCTTCGCCTACGGCTCGGTGCCCTTCGTGTTCATCTTCACCGGCTTCATGGATCTCTCGAACTTCCGCTGGGTCCTCGTCTCCGTCGGCGTCTTCCTGGCGGCGGTCGTCGCCGTGGCCGGTTACTTCTTCCAGGATCCGCCGAAGAACTGGTGGCCCGCCGAGGTCGACCCCCTGCGGAAACCGGACGACCCGCGCGCGCGGCGCGCACTGGAGAAGAACCCGCCCGCCGTGAAGCAGTACACACCGATCGAGGCATGGCGGACGGGCCGAGTGGGTCTCATGTGGTTCTGCCTGCTGTGCACCTCGGGCGTCAACATCTTCGGTATCGCCTTCCAGGTGCCGTTCGGCAATGACGTCGGCTTCGCGGGCGGGATCGTGGCGACCGCCATGTCCATGAAGGCGATCGTGAACGGCACCGGGCGCGGCGTCATCGGCTGGCTGTCCGACCGGTACGGCCGTAAGCAGTGCCTGATCTTCGTCTGCATCGTGCTGGGCCTGTCGCAGTACGGCATCCTCTGGTCCGGAAACATCGGCAACCTTCCGCTGTTCCTGGTGTTCTCCAGCATCTCCGGATTCGGTGGCGGCGCGATCTTCCCGATGTTCGCGGCGATGACCGCGGACTATTTCGGCGAGAACAACAACGCCTCCAACTACGGCCTCGTCTACAGCTCCAAGCTGGTGTCCGGCCTGCTGGGATCCGGCATGGGCGCCGTGGTCGTGGGCGCCTGGGACTACGCGGGCGCCTTCATCCTCGCCGGTTCCATCTCGTTGTTCGCCGGCTTCATGGCCCTGTTCCTGCACCCACCCGGGCGGCCCCGCAAGCAGCGCATCGAGCCCAACCCGCACCCGATCGGTGAGGAGATGGCCTGAGATGACGGGCGGGGCCCACAGCGCGCGCCCTCCCTTCGGCAGCCTGGTGTGCCGAAGGGAGGGCGCGCGTTCTGGGAGCCGTCAGCACTTCTCGCGCAGGGAGTGCAGGTGCTCGCTGGAGCGGCGCGCGAAGGTGAACGACTCGGTGGGGTTGTCATGTTCGGCCTGCCAGTGGTGGGCGAGGCGGTGGCCCTTCAGGCGCGTGACGCCGGAGATGAAGCGCTGGTAGTCGATGTCGCCGTCGCCGACGTCGGTCATCTGGTAGCCGAAGGGGTTCGACGGGTCGCTGACGCCGTCCTTCACGTGGAAGAGCGGGTAGCGGTTGGGCCGCTTGAGTACGTAGTCGAGGGGCTCGAAGGGCGCCGGTGTGCCGTCGACCCGCTTGGAGAAGCGGAACTGGCCGACGTAGGCCCAGTAGATGTCCATCTCCAGGTAGACGAGCTTCGGGTCGGTCTCGGCGAGCAGCACGTCGTAGAGGCGGACCTTCGGCTTGTCGGTGGCGAAGGAGAACTCCTCCGAGTGGTTGTGCTGGTAGAACTTCATGCCGCGCGCCCTCGCCGCCGCGCCGTACGTGTTGAACTCCTCGGCGGCGCGCTTCCACGCGTCGACGGTCGAGCCGTAGCGGAACGGGTTCGACGCGGTGCCGATGTGCTTGAGACCCAGGGCCTGGGCGTCGTCGAGGACCTTGTTGAGGTTCTGGGCGAAGGTGTACGCGTTCGGGTCGCTGGAGTAGTAGCCGACGTGGCTGCCGATGGGGTTCAGGCCGTGGTCGCGGGCCAGTCGCTTGAGCTGGGCGAGTGTGATGGGTCCCGCCGAGCCCTGGGTGTATCCGGCGAACTCGACCTCGTCGTACCCGTACTTCGCCAACTCGGCGAAGACGGGGGCGAAGCCGAGCGTGGAGACCTTGTCGCGGAGGCTGTAGAGCTGGATGCCCAGCCGGCCGGGCGGCAGGACGGGGCGGGTACGGCCCGCCTCGGCGGCCGTTGCGGGGGTGGCGGCGGTGCCGAGCAGGGCGGCGGCGGTGGCGCCCGCGGCCACGCCGAGCATGCCTCTTCTGCTGAGGCGGTGGGTGAGTTCGGGGTCGTCGTTCTTGCTGGTGACGGCCGTGAAGGCGGTGCGGCTGGAGCGGCTCATGCCTGGAACTCCTCGGTGTCGAAGGGCGTTGTCAGTGCTGAGTGCTTCACTTGTGACCAGTTGGAAGAGACAGGTCGGGTGGGACCGCGGGCCATGGCGTGCCCGTCGGCGCCGATCAGTCGAGACCGGCCAGATGAAGCAGGAGCGATTTCACGTCGGTGACCGCGTGGCGGCCGTCGACAGCGGGTGGTGGAGCAGATGGGGAGCGGACGTTCACCGTCGCTCGTGGGGATGCGGCCGTGGCTGCCGCGAATAGGTGACGGGTCGCTGGGCGCGACCGTCCCGCGATAGCGCCGGGACTGGGTCACCGGTCGGTGCACGGGCCTGGGTCACGGCAGTTCCTTCAGGCCGAGGTCCGTCAACAGGTCGCGGGCGAGGGTGAGTTCGGCGGCGATTCCGTCCGCGAGCTGGGCGCGGCCGCGTGGGCGCAGCTCGGTCGGGAGGGCCTGCCAGGTGTAGGTCTCGACCTCCAGATGCCGGGTGAGCGGGTGCGGGCCGCCCACAAGCCGGGTCAGTGCGTCCTTGAGTACGGGCAGCGTGGAAGTGAGGGGCGCGGCCGGGGCCGCGTGCAGCGGGACGTGGAAGTGGGCGCGCCACGGGGACGTGTCCGGCAGGGCGTCGCCCTTGAGGGCTTCGCCGAGGTCGTCGGTGCCGGCCAGGCCGGCTGCGGTGGCGCTGGTGCGGGTCTGGTGCAGGAAACGGGGCTCGTCGAAGGCGGCCAGGGCCTCGCGTACTCCGGGAAGGTGGGGGTGTTCGGCGTGCAGGGCGGCTGAGAGCTGGGACTTGACGATGGGGACGCGGGCCGTGTTCAGCGCGTCCAGGGCGATGTGCGGATCTTCGAAGGAGGTGGCGAGGTGACAGGTGTCGACGCAGAGGCCGATGCGGTTGTGCTCGATCGCGGTGAGCGGGGCGATGGCATCGGCGGTGGTTTCGACGATGCAGCCGGGCTCCGGCTCCAGACCGATACGGATGGAGCGTCCCGTCAACTCCTCAAGGACGTCGAGGCGTTCGGCCAAGGTGGCGAGGGCCGTGTGGGCCTGGGCGGCACGCGCGTCGTCATAAGCGGTGCGCCAGGCGAGCGGCAGGGTGGAGATGGTGCCTTCGGTGACGTCGTCGGGCAGGAGTCCGGCGAGGACACGGGCCAGGGCGGTGGTGTGGTCGAGGCGTTCGACGTCGGCCCAGTCCGGCTTGTACACGCGGTACTTGACTTCTTCGGCGCCGAAGCCTTCGTACGGGAAGCCGTTGAGGGTGACGACCTCAAGGCCTCGGGCATCGAGCTCGGTGCGCAGCCGGCGCAGAGCGGACGGGTCGCTCACAAGGGAGTGGGCGGCGTCCTTGGCCAGCCACAGGCCGATACCGAGGCGGTCGCGGCCGAGGCGGCGGCGTACGGGTTCGCAGTGGTCGCGGAGTTGAGCGAGGACGCCGTCGAACGTCTCGGCCGGGTGGACGTTCGTGCAATAGGCGAGGTGGACGGTCGATCCGTCGGGGTGTCGGAAGCGCATGGGTTACGCCTCCGGGGTGGCCGCGTCGGTGACCGGGGCGCCGCGGAGGATGGAGTTGCCCTCATGGGTGGCGTCCGTGGCGGCGACGTCGAGGGTGAGCCGGCCGCTGAGTCCGTAGAAGGCCACGGGGTTGCGCCACAGCACCCGGTCGATGTCGTCCTCGGTGAAACCTGCCTCGAGCATGGCGTCGCCGACCTTACGGGTCTTGAGCGGGTCGCTTCTGCCCCAGTCGGCGGCGGAGTTGACCAGGACCTGCTCGGGCCCGTACTCCCGCAGCACCGCGACCATCCGCTCCTCGTCCATCTTGGTGTCCGGATAGACGGAGAATCCGAGCCAGCAGCCGCCGTCCTTGGCTTCCTTGACCGTGGTCTCGTTGAGGTGGTCGACCAACACCCGGTCAGGGGGCAGCGCGGACTCCCGGACGACGTCGAGGGTGCGGCGCAGGCCCGCCAGCTTGTCCCGGTGCGGGGTGTGGACGAGGGCGGGCAGCCCATGGTCGGCGGCGAGCTGAAGCTGGAAAGCCAGGGCGGAGTCCTCGGCGGGAGTCATCGAGTCATAGCCGATCTCGCCGACGGCCACGACCTGGTCCTTGACGAGATACCGGGGCAGTTCGTCCAGGACGGGCACGCAGCGGGGGTCGTTCGCCTCCTTGGGGTTGAGGGCGAGCGTGCAGTGGTGGGCGATGCCGTACTGGGCGGCGCGGAAGGGTTCCCAGCCCAGTAGCGAGTCGAAGTAGTCGAGGAACGAGGTGGGTGAGGTGCGGGGCTGGCCGAGCCAGAAGGAGGGCTCGACGACGGCTCGGACACCGGCCGTGTACATGGCCTCGTAGTCGTCGGTGGTCCGTGACGTCATGTGGATGTGGGGGTCGAAGATGCGCATCAGGACTCCTTGCCGGACGGGGTGCCGGGGTGGTCCGACGGTGCCGAAGCGGTCGGCACGTCGCTCCCGGGCTCGGTCAGGGCCAGGACGCGGTACAGGTCCTCGGGCACGGGACGGCCCGCGGCGGAGCGTTCGTCGGCGTAGTCGCCGAGCATGCGGGCCAGTTCGAAATCGGCATGGGCGCGGCGGGGCAGTTCGGCCACCGCGTCGATGGGGACGCCGGTGAACAGGCACTTCAGGACCGCGTGCCGCCAGTTGTGGGCGTCCAGATGCCGGGCGGCGTACGGGCCGACAGCGGCGGCCACGAGCCGGGTGTCGTTGGTGCGCAGGGCGTCCTCGACGATCGGCAGGGCGTCGGGGCCGGGTACGAGGTGGGGCAAGGCGTGCAGGACGGCGCGGCGTTCGGCGGCGGTGCCCTGGCGGTAGACGCGGGCCAGGGTGTCGGCGTCGGCCCGGGCCCTGTGCAGAAGGAGGACGCGGGCGGCGTCAGCATGCTCGGGACCGCAACGGCGACCCGCCTCGGCTATGCGCAACTCCCAGACGGATATGGGCCCGTGAGCGCCCGGGTGGGCCTCCGCTTCGTCAAGTGCCCGGTCCAGCCAGGCGCGGGCGGTGGCGTCCAGCTGGGAGTTCAGGCGGGCGTGCAGGGCGGCGACGGTTTCCGACTGCGTGGCGGGAGAAGCGGCGGTGGGAGAAGGAGCGGCGGCGTTGTGGAGGTGGTTCACGGGGTTCTCCCTTCGGAGGCGGCGGGGCCCTCGCCGGGGATCGGGGTCTTGTCGGGGACTTGGGAGCCGTCGAGATCCTTGGACTTGAGACCGGCGGCTGCGCGTTGGAGGAACTGGAGGGATTGCTCGGCGAGTTGAGGGCCGGCGTGGGAGTGGCGTGGCAGTTCTACGACCATCAGGCCCTGATAGGAGGTGGTGGCCAGGGCTTCGAGTACGGGCGGAAAGTCGATCTCTCCGTCACCGAAGGGGAGATGCTCATGGAGGCCGCGGCGCATGTCCTCTATCTGGACGTGGCGGAGCCAGGGGGCGGCGGCGCGTATGCACTCCGCGGGTGAGAGGGGTTCGAGGCACTGGCAGTGGCCGATGTCGAGGGTGAGGCCGAGGGCGTCCGGGCTGCCGAGGGTCCGGCGGAGACGGTGGAAGTCGGTGAGGGTGGCGAGGAGGTGACCAGGTTCGGGTTCGATGGCGAGTGGGATGCCGGCGGTGGTGGCGGCGTCCAGGACGGGGGCGAGTGTTTCGGCGAGGCGTTTCCAGGCGGTGTCCTCGTCCGTGTCCTCGGGGGCGATGCCGCTGAAGCAGTGCACCGCGTGGGCGCCCAGGTCGCCGGCTATCTGGACCGCCCGGATCAACAGGTCGACGCGTCGGGCCCGTTGATCCGGATCCGGGTCGAGCAGCGACGGACCGTGCTTGCGCCACGGGTCGAGGACATAGCGGGCGCCGGTCTCGATGGTGACGCCCAGTCCGAGTTCGTCCAGCCTTCGGGCGACTCGACGGGTGCGGGTCGCGAGGTCAGGGGCGAGGGGGTCCAAGTGCATGTGGTCGAGCGTCAGACCTACGCCGTCGTAGCCGAGATCGGCGAGCAAGGAGAGGGCATCGTTCAGGCGGAGGTCGGTGAGGCCGTTGGTGCCGTAGCCGTAGCGGAGAGGGTGATCGACACCGGTCGCGGCCGGGCCGGTGCTTCGGTTCAACGGGGACTCACCGCCACTCGGCAGCCCCGACCGGTGCCGCGCGGACTCATCCGCCGAAGCGCCCTGCGTCACCTCGCGCGGCCCCGTCATCGCCCCTCCTCCGACAGCCCTCGCGGCTCCCGCGGCCCCTGCGCTCCCGACACGTGTGACGCCCCCGAAGCCCCCAACCGCCCCGCGAGCCGCGCCAGTTCCGCGTACTGCTCCCCGAGCGCCGAAGGCCCGTCGCCCACCGGGTCCTTGAAGTAGAAGCCGAGTTCGCGCAACGGGCCCGACAGACCCATCTCGTGGGCCCGTGCCACCAAGCGGGCCAGGTCCAGGACCAGGGGTGCGGCGAGGGCGGAGTCGCAGCCCTGCCAGGTGGTCTGGAGGATCATGCGTGTGCCGAGGAAGCCGTCGAAGGCGATGTGGTCCCAGGCGGTCTTCCAGTCGCCGAGCGCCGGTACGTCGTCGATGTGGACCTCGCCCTCGGGGACCGCGGCGAGGGTGTCGGCGAGGACGCGTTCCTTGCCCGCGTTCTTCGCCGCCGCGGCAGCCGGGTCGGACAGGGCCGCGCCGTCGCCACCGCCCAGCAGGTTCGTGCCGGACCAGGCGCGGACCGCCAGCGCCCGCTGCGCGAACATCGGGCCGAGGACCGACCGCAGCAGGGTCTGGCCGGTCTTGCCGTCACGGCCTGCGTACGGCAGCCCGGAGGAGACGGCGGCTGATGCCAGCGCAGGGTGGTGCAGACCCGTGGACGGCGTGAAGTTGACGTATGGGCAGCCGGCCCGCAACGCCGCCGCCGCGTAGAGGGAGCTCGGGGGCAGTTCGGCCCCGGCCGGAGCGGGTTCCGTGGACGCGACGTTCACGACCACCGCCCGGGCGAGACCGTGACGGCGTACGAAGTCCCGTATGTCCGTGGCGAAGGCGGCCACCAGTTCCTCCGGGTCCCGGGTGTCCCCGGGGAGGGGGCCGCCCGGCCTGATCTCCCGGTCCGCAGCGGCGAGTTCCGCGCCCACGGCCGTCGGGAGGCCGTGCGGCATGACTCCCCCGGCGGCCAGGACTTCCGCGCGCTTGGGCAGGGGGCAGTCCTCCGTGTCGTGGCCGCCGAAGACGAGGGACGACAACGTCGGCAGTCCGGAGCCGGAGAAGAGGTCGCTCTCGGTGACCATGCCCGTCGGAGGGTGCAGGCCGGCGGTCATGGCCGCGCAGCCCGCGACAACGGTGGTGGCGACGGAACCGCACGCTCCGATCAGCCACACGCCCACGCGTGGCTCGGGCACCCGTGGCTCGGGCACCCGCGACTCGGACATCCGGGACTCGGAAGGGAACGGTTCGGCGGACATGGTCAGCCTCCTTGTCGTACGCGAACCAAAAGGGCCGTACGAAAACCGACGGCCGTACAGAAAGCCAGAGAGCCGTGCACAAACACAGCAGTAAGCGGAGGTAAGACGGCGGGCGGGAGTCCGGCGTCCCCCGCCCGCCGTCGCTCAGTCACCCGGTGGAGCCGACCGTGTCGACGCCTTCTCGGGCAGTTCCTTGATCCGGATGTCACGGAAGGACACCTGGTCGTCGGCCCCGTGGTTCTGGATGCCGATATGACCGTCGCGCAGGCTTCGCGCGGGATCGGTGTTGGTGAAATCGTTGATCTTCACGCCGTTGAGATACACGCGGAGCCGTTCGCCCTCCACGCGGATCTCGTACGTGTTCCACTCCCCCGGCGGGTTCAGCACACGGTCGCGCTTCTTGATGTCGGCGGACTGGAAGCTGTAGACGGACCCGGTGGTGCGGTCGGGCGTGTCCGTGGCGTCGATCTGGATCTCGTACCCGTTGTTGACCGCCGACCAGGGATCGTCGGAGACCGGGAAGCCCACGAAGACACCGGAGTTGTCGTCCCCGGCCACCTTCCAGTCGAGCTTCAGCGAGTACGAGCCGAACCCCGAGTCGCCGTACCAGAGCATGCCCAGGCCACCCGACGACGTCAGCGTGCCGTCGTCGCCGAGGGTGAACGAGCCCGGCCCCGCCTGCTTCCAGGCGGACAGTGACGCCTCCGTGCCGTCGAAGAGCGGCTGGTATCCGTTCTCCGGGCGGCAGTCGGCCTCCGCGGCCCCGATCGCCCAGCGGACTCCGCCCAGCAGGTGCTGCCGGACGGCGGGATCGGCATACGACTCCTTGGTGTGACCGACCCCGGTGTAGAAGGCGCGGCCGCCCTGGTAGTTCTGGCACCAGGCGATCGGATGATCGCCGTTCATCGTGCCGCCGGTGTACGACGACTCGTCGAGCGAGGCCAGGACATGGGCCCGGTCCCGGGGATTGGAGCGGTAGTTGTACCACTCGTCCGTACGGTCCCAGGCCTCCCCCAGGTGCGAGGTGGCCGGATGCGCCCGGTCCTCGACGTCGATCCGTGCGGGCTGGATCGCCGGGTGCGACTGGAAGTAGGCGCCCGCGAGGCCGCCGTAGAAGGCCCAGTCGTACTCGGTGTCGGCGGCGGCATGGACGCCCACGTAACCGCCGCCGCGCTGGATGTAGCCCTCGAAGGCGCGCTGTTGGGCCTCGTTGAGCACATCGCCGGTGGTGGACAGGAACACGACGGCGTCGTACTTGGCGAGGTTGCGGGAGGTGAAAGCCGCCCCGTCCTCTGTCGCGTCCACCGTGAATCCGCCCTCGGCGCCGAGGTCCTTCACCGCGGCGATCCCCTCCGGGATGGAGTCGTGCCGGAACCCGGCGGTCTTGGAGAACACCAGCACCCGGCCGTCCGCACGGCCCTTGACGTCAGCCTCCTTCGACTCGGACTCCGGCCCTTTCGACGCGGCCGGTCCCGACACACACCCGATGAGCAGGGCGGCGCCCAGCACGGCGGTCACCGTTCTGCCTTTTGCGCGCATGACAGCCCACCCCTTTCAGCGAGTCGTGAAGGTGAAGTCGTCCACCTCGTACAGGGCTCCGGCACCGCGTCCCTTGAAGACCAGGTAGAGCTTGGTCGTACCGCGCGGTGCCTTCGTGAGGGACGCACTGACGTCCTGGTAGTTCTCCCAGCCGCCGGTCACCGGGACCGTGCCGGTGCCGAGGAGAGTCCCCGTGGGTGAGCCCGCGCGGACCTCGAGCTTTCCGCCCGCGCCGCCGGAGGCGACCCGTGCCGTGATCTTCGTGGCGTTGCTCAGGACGTAGGGCTCGAAGGAGATCCAGTCGCCGCTGTTGATGTCGCCGACGGTCTTTGCGCCGTGCGCGGTGGTACGCGACTGCACCGTGGTGCCCGAGGTCTTCCCGAAGTGCTCGGCCTGCCGGTGCTTGGGCTGCGCGACCGCCTGGTCGTGGCTGGTGAGCGCCTCCTGGCCGCCGCCACCGCCGTCGGTGTACTCCGCGTCGATGACGCCGAAGATGTTGGCGTTCTCGTCATGGCCGCCGTCGGCGCTGGTCTGGAGGGTGCCGGAGCAGCCGTTGGCGGAGGTGAGCGGGTGTCCGTGGCTGTCGTGGCCGAGGACGAAGCTGACCTTCACCTTGGCGCAGTCGACGGTCCCGTCCTCGGGGTCGGTGACCTTGACCTTGAAGGGCACCGCGTCGCCGAAGCTGAACAGCTGCCCGTCACCCGGCAGTTCCAGGGTCACCTTGGGCGCAGTGTTGCCCACGACGATCTGCACGCTCGCGCTGCCTGTCCGGCCGCCGGCGTCCTTGGCCGTCAGCGTCGCCGTGTACGTCCCGTTCTTCGTGTACCTGTGCGTGGGGTTCGCCGACGCCGACTTACCGCCGTCGCCGAAGTCCCAGCTGTAGGTGAGGGAGTCGCCGTCGGCGTCACTGGTGCCGGCGGACGAGAACTTCACCCTCAGCGGCGCCTGGCCCGACGTCCGGTCGGCGGCGGCCTGCGCCACGGGCGAGTGACCGTCGCTGGCGTTCTCGATCCGGTAGAGGGCCGAGTTCTCGTCACCGCCGAACCACGAGATGCCGTAGTCGAGGACGTACAGCGCGCCGTCCGGGCCGAATGTCATGTCCATCACCTGGGTGCCGGTCCACGGTATGTCGTTGATCGACTGCACCGTGCCGTCGGCGTCCGAGGTGATGCGCTTGATCCAGCGGCGGCCGAACTCCCCGGCGAAGAAGTCCCCGTCGTAGGCCTCGGGGAACTTGACCGGCGAGTCGAGGTTCGGGTCGTACTGGTAGACCGGGCCGCCCATCGGGGACTCGGAGCCGTCGCCGAACTCGGGGACGGACGGGCCGTCGTACGGGATCCAGGCGGGCTGCGCAGGCGGCAGGTCGGTCAGGCCGGTGTTGTTCGGCGAGGTGTTCTTGGGGGCGGCGCAGTCAAATGCCGCACCGGAAGCGCCGGTTGCGAAGTCGTAGTCGACGTAGGCGTCGTTGTTGCCGGTGCAGTACGGCCAGCCGAAGTTGCCGGGCTTGGTGATGCGGGCGAACTCGACCTGGCCTGCGGGACCACGGGCCGGGTCGGCGGCTCCTGCGTCGGGGCCGTACTCACCCACGTACAGAATCCCCGTCTTCTTGTCGACGCTGAAGCGGAACGGGTTGCGCAGGCCCATCGCGTAGATCTCGGGGCGCGTCTTGTCCGTGCCGGGCGCGAAGAGGTTGCCGTCGGGGACGGCGTACGAGCCGTCGGCGTTCACCTTGATGCGGAGGATCTTGCCGCGCAGGTCGTTGGTGTTGCCGGCCGTGCGCTGGGCGTCGAAGGCCGGGTTGCGGTTCGCGCGCTCGTCGATGGGCGTGAAGCCGTCCGACTGGAACGGGTTGGAGTCGTCACCGGTCGACAGGTACAGGTTCCCCGCCGCGTCGAAGTCGATGTCGCCACCGACGTGGCAGCAGATGCCACGGGACGCCGGGACGTCGAGGATCTTCTTCTCGCTGGCGTTGTCGAGGGTGCCGTCGGCCTTCAGGACGAAGCGCGAGAGCCGGTTGACGCCGTCGAAGGGCGCGAAGTCGGCCGCGGTGCCCGTCTCCGGGGCGTCGCCCGCCGGGGTGTTCATCGGCGGGGCGTAGTAGAGGTAGATGAAGCGGTTGTCGGCGAAGCCGGGGTCGACGCCGATGCCCTGCAGACCTTCCTCGTCGTGCGCGTACACGTCGAGCTTGCCCGCGATTTTCGTGTTGCCCGCGGCGTCGGTGATCCGCAGCTCCCCGTCGCGCGAGGTGTGCAGGACCGAGCCGTCCGGGAGGACGGCGAGCGACATGGGCTCGCCGACCTCGGGCTCACCCTTGGCGAGGGTGACCTGCTGGAAGTCCTCGGCCGCGGGCTCGGCAGCCGCCGCCGGGGCGCCACCCGGGTCGGCAACGGCTGCGCCGGCCGCGGGGGCGGTGAGGCCGAGTGAGGCGCCCGCGAGCAGCAGACCGCTCAGCAACGCGAAGGCCCCACGAAGTCTCGGGCGTCTGGTGTGGCTTGTGGTGTTCCTTTTTTTGACGTACGAGTGCACGAATGCCTCCACGATGGGGCTGGTCGTACGGGCGTGTGCGGAGCGCCGGGGTGCGCCGTCACCCCGGAGGTATGCCGGAACCCTCAGTCGTTGCCGCCGAAGGCCGCGTCGAAGGACGCCGTCGGCGGCTCGAAGTCGTACGCCTTGAGGCGGGTGAGTGCCTCGGGGGCGCCCTGGAGGCGGTCCATGCCCGCGTCCTCCCACTCGACCGAGATGGGTCCCTCGTAGTCGATGGAGCGCAGCATCCGGAACACGTCCTCCCAGGGCACATCGCCGTGTCCCGCGGACACGAAGTCCCAGCCGCGGCGCGGGTCGCCCCACGGCAGATGCGAGCCCAGACGGCCGTTGCGTCCGTCGA
This sequence comes from Streptomyces sp. NPDC048825, assembly GCF_043198355.1. NCBI lineage: Bacteria > Bacillati > Actinomycetota > Actinomycetes > Kitasatosporales > Streptomycetaceae > Streptomyces > Streptomyces sp. NPDC048825. The sequence goes on along the minus strand of NZ_JBICUR010000008.1, from coordinate 43,724 downwards.
GGCGCTTGCGCGCCTCCTTGCAGTCGACGTGGTAGATCCGGTCCCGGAAGTCCCACAGGAAGCCGACCGGGTCGAGGTCCTGCCAGACGAAGTGCGAGGGGTCGAAGTTCAGCCCGAAGGCCGGACGGTGGTCAACTGCCTCCAGCGCGCGCTGGGTTGTCCAGTAGTCGTAGGCGATCTCGCTGGGGTGGACCTCGTGGGCGAACCGCACGCCCTCGTGGTCGAAGACGTCGAGGATCGGGTTCCAGCGCAGGGCGAAGTCCTCGTAGCCGCGCTCGATCATCGACTCGGGGGCGGGCGGGAACATCGCGACCAGATGCCAGATCGCGGACCCCGTGAAGCCGATGACGGTGTCGACGCCGAAGGCCGCCGCCGCGCGTGCGGTGTCGGCGATCTCGGACGCCGCCCGCTGCCGTACGCCTTCCGCCTCGCCGTCGCCCCAGATGCGGGCCGGGAGGATCGCCTGGTGGCGTTCGTCGATGATGGCGTCGCAGACCGCCTGGCCGACCAGATGGTTGGAGATGGCCCAGCACTTCAGGCCGTACTTGTCGAGCAGTTGGTGCCGGGAGTCGAGGTACGAGGAGTCGGCGAGTGCCTTGTCGACCTCGAAGTGGTCGCCCCAGCAGGCGAGTTCGAGTCCGTCGTAGCCGAAGTCGCGGGCGAGCCGGCAGACCTCCTCGAGCGGCAGGTCGGCCCACTGGCCGGTGAAGAGCGTGAAGTTGCGCGGCATGGAAGGGCCCTCCTCAACTCGCGATGGGGGTGTATACGGAATTCTTCGCGGCACTCTCCTCGACGGCCGCGAGTACGCGCTGCACCTGCAGTCCGTCGGCGAAGGACGGGACCGGCGCGCTGCCCTCGGCGATGGCGGTCACCAGGTCGCGGGCCTGGTGGACGAAGGTGTGCTCGTAGCCGAGGCCGTGACCGGGCGGCCACCAGGCCTCCAGGTAGGGGTGATCGGGCTCGGTGACCAGGATGCGGCGGAAGCCCGCGTGGGTGCCGGGCTCCCGATGGTCGTGGTATTCGAGCTCGTTGAGCCGTTCCAGGTCGAAAACCAACGAGCCGTGCTCACCGTTGAGTTCGATGCGCAGGGCGTTCTTGCGGCCGGTGGCGTACCGGGTGGCTTCGAAGGAGGCGAGGGCGCCCGAGGCGAAACGGCCGGTGAAGACGGCGGCGTCGTCCACGGTGACCTGGCCGACGCCGTTGGAGGAGACGGCGGACAGGCCGCTGGTCGGGCCGCCGGGCAGCGGCCTTTCCCGTACGAAGGTCTCGGTGAGCGCGGACACTCCCACGACCGGCTCGCCCACGAGGTACTGCGCGAGGTCGACGATGTGCGCGCCCAGGTCGCCGAGCGCGCCCGAGCCCGCCGTCTCCTTGCGCAGCCGCCAGGTCAGCGGGAACTGCGGGTCCACCAGCCAGTCCTGAAGGTATGTCACCCGTACGTGGCGCAGGGCGCCCAACCGTCCCTCGGCGACCATCTTCCGGGCGAGGGAAGTGGCGGGCACCCGGCGGTAGTTGAAGCCGACCATCGCCACCTGGCCGCGTCGGGCGGCGGCTTCGGCGGCCTCGGTCATCGCCTCGGCCTCCTCCACCGTGTTGGCGAGGGGCTTCTCGCACAGCACGTGCTTGCCGGCGGCCAGTGCGGCAAGCGCGATCTCGGCGTGGCTGTCGCCGGGTGTGCAGATGTCGACGAGGTCGACGTCGTCCCGGGTGATCAGCGAGCGCCAGTCGGTCTCGGCCGCCGCCCAGCCGAGCCGGTCCGCCGCCGCGCGTACGGCCTGTCCGTCGCGGCCGCAGACGGCGGCGAGGACGGGGCGGCGTGGCAGGTCGAAGACGCGGCCCACGGTGCGCCAGCCCTGGGAGTGGGCGGCGCCCATGAACGCGTATCCGACCATGCCGATGCCTAGCGGCGGCCTTGCACCGTCGGGCTTCTCGACCGCTGCCTCGTCGGGCTGGTGCGGCTGTCCCATGCGGGAGTCCTCCTCGTGTCGTGGCGCGGTGGGGGGTGAGCGGGGCGCATGTGTGGTCGGGGAACTGCGGGTCCGTCGTGGCTGGACGCGCAGTTCCCCGCGCCCCTAAAGGGGCGCTTGTCGAGCCGCATGCTTCACGGTCCCGCGCCCCTGACGGGCCCTGTCACTTGAAGCCGGTGGGCATGTACTGGTCGACGTTCTCCTTGTCGACGACTGCCGAGTAGAGCGTCAGGGACGCCGGGATCTCGAACTCGGCGAGGCCGCCTACGCCCTTGCCCTGGCCGAGGGCGCGGGCGAGGTCGATCGCGGAGGCCGCCATGGTGGGCGGGTAGAGGACGGTGGCCTTGAGGACGCCGTCGTCCGCCTTGATGGCCTGGAAGGCGGACAGCGCGCCCGCGCCGCCGACCATCAGGAAGTCGTCGCGCCCGGCCTGGTCGATGGCGCGCAGGGCGCCCACGCCCTGGTCGTCGTCGTGGTTCCACAGGGCGTCGAAGTTCGACTGGGCCTGCAGGAGTTGGGACATCTTGGCCTGCCCCGACTCGACGGTGAAGTCGGCGGCCTGCCGGGCGACCTTCTTGATGTTCGGGTAGTTCTTGAGGGCCGCGTCGAAGCCCTGCGTGCGCTGCTTGGTCAGCTCCAGGTTGTCGAGCCCCGCGAGTTCGATGACGCGGGCGTTCTTCTTGCCCTTGAGCTTCTCGCCGATGTAGTGACCGGCGTTCAGGCCCATGCCGTAGTTGTCGCCTCCGATCCAACAGCGGTACGCCTGCGGGGAGTTGAAGATCCGGTCGAGGTTGACGACAGGGATGCCGGCGCGCATGGCCTGGAGCCCCACCTGGGTGAGGGCCTTGCCGTCGGCGGGCAGGACCACCAGGACGTCGACCTTCTTGTTGATCAGGGTCTCGATCTGGCCGATCTGCTGGGCGGTGTCGTTGGAGCCCTCGGTGATCTCCAGCGTGACGTCCTTGTACTTCTTGGCCCGGTTCTTGGCGTTGTCGTTGATGGCGTTCAGCCAGCCGTGGTCGGCCTGCGGGCCCGCGAAGCCGATGGTGACGGGCTTGCCGGGCTTGTCGTCGGCGGCGGGCTGGTCGTTGGAGGCCGGCTCGTCGCTGGACTCGTTGCTCGTGCAACCGGTGAGGAGCGCACCGGCCCCGACGGCGGCGGTGCCGAAGAGCAGTCCTCTGCGGCTGGTGAACTCTGGCATGGCGGTGGACCCTTCCGTGAAGGACGTGCGAAACGGCTCAAGTCGTGCTGGTGCTACGACCTCAGGTCGTGCTTCTGATACGGCGTCAGATCGCGCTTGTGATACGGCGTCAAGTCGTGTGCGCGGTACGGCGCTGGACGAGCACTGCGGCGACGATGATCGCGCCCTTGGCGATCTGCTGGACATCGCTCTGCAGGTTGTTCAAGGCGAAGATGTTGGTGATCGTGGTGAAGATCAGGACGCCGAGCACCGAGCCGGTGATGGTGCCGCGCCCGCCGCTGAGCAGCGTGCCGCCAATGATCGCGGCGGCGATGGCGTCGAGTTCGTACAGGTTGCCGTTGGTGTTCTGGCCCGAACCGGCCAGCACGACCAGCAGGAAGGCCGCGATGCCGCAGCACAGCCCGGAGAGCAGATACAGGTACAGCCGCTGCCGGCGTACGTCGATGCCCGCGAGCCGGGCCGCCTCCGCGTTGCCGCCGACGGCCACCGTGCGCCGCCCGAAGGTGGTGCGGTTGAGCAGCAGCCAGCCGATGACGGTGACCACCGCGAAGACCATGACCAGCGGCGGGATGCCCAGGATGTAGGCGTCGCGCCCGCCGAGGTCCAGCACGCTCTGGACCGTGACGACCTGGGTGTTTCCGTCGGTGATCTGCAGGGCGAGCCCGCGGGCCGAGGCGAGCATGGCAAGCGTCGCGATGAACGGGACCATGGCTCCGTACGCGATCAGCATGCCGTTCACCAGGCCGCAGCCCACGCCGACGATCACCGAGGTGAAGAGGATGCCGACGAAGCCGTACTCCTGGGTGGCCACCGTCGTGGCCCATACGGAGGCGAGCGCGACGATCGCGCCGACGGACAGGTCGATGCCGCCGGAAACGATGACGAAGGTCATGCCGACGGTGACGACACCGATGACCGAGGCCTGGGTGAGGACGAGTTGGAGGTTGCGGGTGTCGAGGAACTGGTCGGGCTTGGTGATGCCGCCGATGACGATCAGGGCGGCGAGTACGCCGAGCAGCGAGAGGGTGCGGACGTCGGCGCGGGCCGTGAGTGCCCGCCAGGGGCTGGGTCCCTCCACCGGCGACATTTTCGGGGTGTCATCCCGGGGCGGTGATGCGTGCTGCGTCATGACGCCGGAGTTCCTTCCATGACGAGGTCGAGTACACGGGGTTCGTCGAGCTCCCGGGCGGGCGCCGTGTGCACGACGTGGCCCTCGCGGAGCACCAGGACGCGGTCGGCGAGCCCGAGGACTTCGGGGACTTCGCTGGAGACCAGGAGCACGGCCAGGCCTTCGTCGGCGAGGCGGCGGATGACGGCGTACAGCTCGGCGCGGGCGCCGACGTCGACGCCACGGGTGGGCTCGTCGAGCAGCAGCACCCGGCAGCCGCGCAGCAGCCAGCGGGCCAGGACGGCCTTCTGCTGGTTGCCGCCGGAGAGGGTGCGCACGGGCACGGAGGGGTTGTCGGGGCGCAGCGACAGCTCGCGCGTGGCCTTCAGGGCCGCTTCTCGCTCGCCGCTCCGGTCCAGCCAACCCCCGTACGAGAAGCGGGACATGGAGGACACGGACACGTTCCGCGTGACGGACTCCAGCATCAGCAGGGCCTGCGCCTTGCGCTCCTCGGGGGCGAGTCCGAGTCCGGCGCGGACGGCGTCCCGTACGCTGCCCGGCTTCAACCGCCTTCCCTCGACGAGGACTTGTCCTGCGGTCGGCTTGCGCGCGCCGTAGATGGTCTCCAGGATCTCGGAGCGTCCGGAGCCGACGAGTCCGGCGAGGCCGACGATCTCGCCCGGCCGGAGGCTGAGGTCGAGGGGTGCGAACTCCCCTTCTCGAGCAAGGCCCTTGACCTCGAGTACCGGTTCCGGGAGCGCGTCGTGCACAGGCCGCTCGGGAAAGACGTACTCCACGTTCCGCCCCGTCATCAGCGCCACGACCTCGCTCGTCGGCGTCGACTTCGCGGGCAGCCCGCCGGCCACCGCGCGCCCGTCCTTGAGGACCGTGACGCGGTCGCCGATGCGGCGGATCTCCTCCAGGCGGTGCGAGATGTAGACGACGGCGACGCCGTCGTCGGTGAGGTCGCCGACGATGCGGAAGAGGTTGTCGACCTCGTCGGGGTCGAGTGCGGCGGACGGCTCGTCCATGACGATGAGGCGTACGTCGTGGGAGAGAGCCCGTGCCATGGAGACGATCTGCTGCTGGGCGGCGGACAAGTCACCGACGAGCCGGGCCGGGTCGATCTCGGGGTGACCAAGTCGCTTGAGCAGGGCGGTAGTCGAGGAGCGCGCACCTTTGCGTCGTACGACGAAACCGGCGGCCGTCGGCTCATGACCCAGGTAGACGTTCTCGGCCACCGACAGGCCCTCCACCAGGTCGAGTTCCTGGTAGATGGTGGCGATACCGAGGCGCATGGCCGCGATCGGCGAGCGGAGGGTGACGGGGTCGCCGCGCCAGCTGATGGTGCCGTCGTCGGGCTGGTGTGCGCCGGCCAGGACCTTGATGAGGGTGGACTTCCCGGCACCGTTCTGGCCGAGCAGACAGTGCACCTCGCCGGGCTGGACGTCGAGGTCGACGCCGTCGAGCGCGCGGACGCCGGGGAACGACTTGGTGATCCCGGACATGGTGAGCAGCGGTGGTTCGGATGCCATGACGGTTCCCCTTGGCGGGCGTGCGGGCCGGTTCAGGGCAGGGCGGGGTAGGGCAGGGGCGGTGCGGTGCGGGGTGCTGTGCTGGGGTGATGCCAGGGTGCTGTGTCGGAGCGGCGCGGGTGCTGTGCTGGTGGCTTTACGTGCGGCCCTGGTGGAGCGTGACGTGCTGCGTCAAGCGGGTGAGAACAGGTGGTCGCTGATGAGCCGGGCTGCGCCGATGACTCCGGCGGTGGGGCCCAACTCCCCTAGGACGATCGGGAGGTTGCCGGTCGCGAGGGGCAGCGACTGGCGGTAGACCTGGGTGCGGATAGCGGCGAGAAGGGTGTGGCCGAGGCCGGTCACCCCGCCGCCGATCACCACCAGGCCGGGGTTGAAGAAGCTGACGAGTCCGGCGATGACCTGGCCGGTGCGGAAGCCGCCCTCGCGGATCAGATCGAGCGCGGTGGTATCGCCCGCGACGGCCGCGGCGGCGACGTCGACGGCGCTTAGGCTGCCGTTCGTCTCCAGGCGGCTCGACAGTTCCGGCGACAGCCCCTGCTGGGCGGCTTCCGTGGCGTCGCGGGCAAGTGCGGCGCCGCTGAAGTGGGCTTCCAGGCAGCCCCGGTTGCCGCAGGCGCACTGGCGGCCGTCCGGTACCGCGAGGATGTGGCCGATGTCGCCGGCACTGCCCGTCGTACCGCGGTAGACCTCACCGCCGACGACGATGCCACAGCCGATACCGGTGCCGATCTTGACGCAGAGGAAGTCGCCCACGGAGCGTGCGACGCCCGCGTGCTGCTCCCCCATGGCCATCAGGTTCACGTCGTTGTCGACCATGACGGGGCAGCCGAGGTCCTGGCTCAGCGCCTCGCGCACCGGGAACCCGTCCCAGCCCGGCATGATCGGCGGGGCGACCGGGACACCCTCGGGGAAACGGACCGGTCCTGGTACGCCGATGCCGGCGCCGTCGAAACCTTCCGCGAGCCCCGAGGCCCTCAACTTCGCTGCCATGGACAGGACTTGCTCGAAGACCGCGACCGGGCCCTCGCGTACGTCCATGGGCTGGTTGATGTGTCCCAGCACTTCCAGCTCGGCGTTGGTGACGGCCACATCGATCGACGTCGCGCCGATGTCCACGCCGAGGAAGCGCAGAGCGGGCGCGAGCCGGATGTTGTGGGACCGGCGGCCACCGCGCGAGGCGGCGAGTCCGTCGGCCACCACGAGCCCCGTCTCCAGGAGCCGCTCGACCTCCACGGCCAGCTTGGACCGCGAGAGATCGACCCGGTCGCCCAGCTGGGCACGGGAGTTGGGCCCGTCGTCACGCAACAGCCTGAGCAGCCGCGCCTGGTGGGCGTTCGCGGGTCGCGCCGTCATACGTCTCACGAGCCCCTCCCCGCCTCATCGGCACAGCTTCGTCGTGCTTTCGAGGGGAACGTAGCAGCGGTTGCCGGGGGTGGGAAGAAGTTGAGCAGGAATTCGTGCCGACTTTTTCCACTCACAGGACAAAGAGTGGCCGACGGTGGCTCCGAGCCCACCCTGAGGAAGGCAGGGCCACCCACCCGGATCGCTCGCGTTATCGGGGCCTCAGCACACAGAACTCATGGCCATCGGGATCCGCCATCACCACCCAGGGGACCTCGCCCTGGCCGATGTCGATGCGAGTCGCCCCCAGGGAGACGAGGCGGTCGACCTCAGCCTGCTGATCGCCGTCGGCAGGGGGAGCGAGGTCGAAATGCAGCCGGTACTTTCCGGTCTTCGGCATCAGGGGCGGACCGCCCCACGTGACCTTCGGACCGCCGTGCGGCGAGCGGATCGCGGTCTCCTGGTCCTGGTCCCAGACCAACGGCCAGCCCAGAGCCTGGCTCCAGAAGTACCCGACCTCCTGCGAACCGTCGCATGCGAGCGCTCCGATGAAGCCGCAGTCGGCGAGGAAGGCGTTGCCCGGCGGAATGACGCAGAACTCATTGCCCTCGGGGTCGGCGAGCACCACATGCCCCTCCTCGGGACGCTGGCCGATGTCGATGTGACGGGCACCGAGTCCGAGCGCCCTCGCCACCGTCTGCTGCTGGTCCTGGAGGGACGTGCTCGTCAGATCGAAGTGCATCTGGTTCTGGCCGGTCTTCTGCTCCTGGCTCGGAAGGAACCGCATCCGGAACCCGGTGTCATCGCTCGGCAGGAGCACAATGCCCTCGGAAAGGTCGTCGGACATCTCCCAGCCGAGGAAGCCGGCCCAGAAGCGCGCGAGACGAAGCGGGTCGTTCGCATCGAAGCAGAGCGCGTGGAGGTGAGAAGTCATCCGCAAAGCTAAGGCGCCCGGGAACTGCCACGCAACGCGATTTCGGACGCGGCGACACACTCAGGCATCCCTGGCCGGGTACGGCCCTCAAGGTGATCCTCGGCCTCAACTACCGCAGCGCACCCGCGGGTTGGAGAAAAGGCTGTCGTCCGAACCGGAGCCGGTCAGGCTTTCTCGCGCGCGTGATACGTCCTGCGCGTGTGCTCCGTGTGAGCGCGCATGACCTCCGTCGCGCGCTGCTCGTCGCGGGCCGAGATCGCCGCGATGAGTTCGCGGTGTTCGATCCAGGACTGGTGGCCTCGCTGGCGGGCGACCGGCGTGTAGTACCAGCGGACCCGGCGGTCGACCTGCGCCGCCAGCTCCGCGAGGACCGCGTTGCCCGCCAGCTCCATGACCTTCGCGTGGAAGCGGGCGTTCATCGCGACCGCGCCGTCCACGTCGTCGGCGTCCACCGCCCGCTCACCCTCTGCGCACAGCTCCTCAAGGGCGCTGATGCCGGCACTGCCCGCGGCAGCCGCGGCGAGCCGGGCCGCCTCGGCCTCGAGGAGCGTACGGACCGTGAGGAGCTGGTCCGCCTCCTGCTCCGTCGGCTCGTGCACGAACGCGCCCTGCGCGGGCCGCAGATCGACCCAGCCCTCGGTGTTCAGCCGCTGCAAGGCCTCGCGCACGGGCTGCCGGGAGACCCCGAGATGCCCGGCGAGCTCGCTCTCGACCAGGTGCTGGCCGGGCTGCAGGGCGCGCGTCGTGATGAGTTCAAGGAGCGCCTCGTAAACACGATCCCTCAGCGGCCCCGGCCGTTCGAGCTTGGGTACCGCCCCCTGCGGCAGTCCTGTCGACAACATCGCGGTCCCCCTCCTGGGCAACGGCAGCGCGGTAGCCGGAAAGCCAGTGCAGCCAGTATCAATTGTCTTTCGTCTACAGTCTACGGCGCACAACAGCCAGGGCGAGGGGGAGTTGGGCTCGTCACACCACCACGAACCCGCACGTCATGGGCAGCGGACCACCTGTCCCGCGTACGACAGATTGCCGCCGAAGCCGAAGAGCAGCACCGGGTCGCCGGTGGAGATCTCGCCGTGTTCGACGAGCTTCGAGAAGGCGAGCGGGATGCTCGCCGCGGACGTGTTGCCGGACTCGGCGACATCGCGCGCGACGACGGCGTTCACGGCGCCGATCTTCTCGGCGAGCGGCTCGATGATGCGCAGGTTCGCCTGGTGCAGGACGACCGCGGCGAGGTCCTCCGGGGCCAGGCCCGCCCGCTCGCAGGCCTTGCGCGCGATGGGCGGGAGCTGGGTGGTGGCCCACCGGTAGACGCTCTGCCCCTCCTGCGCGAACCGCGAAGGCGTGCCCTCGATCCGTACCGCGTGCCCCATCTCGGGCACGGAACCCCACAGAACCGGCCCGATACCGGCCTCCTCCGAGGCCTCGACGACCGCGGCCCCCGCCCCGTCCCCGACGAGTACGCAGGTCGTACGGTCCGTCCAGTCCGCGACGTCGGACATCTTGTCGGCGCCGATGACGAGCACCCGGCTCGCGCCCCCGGCGCGTACGGCGTGGTCGGCGGTGGCCAGCGCATGCGTGAAGCCCGCGCAGACGACGTTGAGGTCCATCACGGCCGGGGACGGGATGCCGAGCCGGGCGGCGACCCGGGCGGCCATGTTCGGCGAGCGGTCGACCGCGGTGGAGGTCGCCACCAGGACCAGGTCGATGTCGTCGGGTGCGAGTCCGGCCGCCGCGAGGGCCTTGGCGGCGGCGTGCGCGGCCAGCTCGTCGACCGGTTCGTCGGGTCCGGCGATATGCCGTGTGCGGATGCCCACCCGGCTCCTGATCCACTCGTCGCTGGTGTCGACCAGACCCGCCAGGTCCTCGTTGGTGAGTACCTTGGCGGGCTGGTAGTGGCCGACGGCGGCGATGCGTGAGCCCCTCATGGGCGGTCCCCCTCGTTGCCTGGGTGTATGACCCACCAGTCTGTTCGGGTACTCACGGGTACGAGGGCAGGTGAAGCCACAGGAAAGCGGCGTCAGCCTTGTCGGCTTTTGTTGAACGCTTGGACACCCGAGCACTTACCCGGTGAACAGTTGCGTCGCCTTCCGCACCAGTTCGTACAGACCGTAGGCGAGCGGCCCACCCACCCACACCCAGGAGAAGGCGATCAGCCCCCGACGGCCGGGCGGAGTGTCGGCCGGTGTGCTAGGCGGACTGCTGTCGCTCGTGGACATCGGCGGCCTCCTTCGGGGCGGGGACGTGGTGGCGGGCATGGACGGGGCGTACGAGTTCGTTGGCGACGAAACCGATGGCCAGCAGCCCGATCATGATGATCAGCGACAGTCCGTACAGGGCCTCACCGGATTTGCCTGCTTCTTCCTGCCGGTCCGCGATCCAGTTGACGATCAGCGGTCCGAGGACTCCGGCGGTCGACCAGGCGGTGAGCAGCCGGCCGTGGATCGCGCCGACCTGGTAGGTACCGAAGAGGTCCTTCAGATAGGCGGGGATGGTCGCGAAGCCGCCTCCGTAGAAGGAGAGGATCACCAGCGCGCAGATGATGAACAGCGGCTTCGAAGAGTCCCCCACCCACGCGATCAGCGCGTACATCAGGGCGCCCGCGCCCAGGTACAGGCGGTAGATGTTCTTGCGTCCGACCAGGTCGGACGTCGACGACCAGACGATACGGCCCGCCATGTTGGCCGCCGAGAGCAGCGCGACGAAGCCGGCCGCCGCCGAAACCGAGACCGGCGTCGAGGTGTCCGCGAAGAAGTCCGTGATCATCGGGGCGGCCTTCTCCAGGATGCCGATGCCCGCGGTGACGTTCATGCAGAGGATGATCCACAGACACCAGAACTGCGGGGTGCGCACGGCGTTGCGCGCCGACACCTGCACGCCCTCGTAGGCACTCGGCCCGGAGGCCACCGGCTTTTCTGTGCGCGGCACGCGCACCAGGAGGACACCGAGCAGCATGAAGACGGCGTACGTCAGCCCGTGCACGAGGAAGGCGAGCGCGATACCGGAACTGTCGGAGCCGAACGACTCCAGCATCTGCGCGGACCACGGCGAGGCGATCAGCGCGCCGCCGCCGAAGCCCATGATGGCGATGCCGGTGGCCATGCCGGGCCTGTCCGGGAACCACTTGATGAGCGTCGAGACGGGCGAGATGTACCCGATGCCGAGACCGATCCCGCCGACGAAGCCATAGCCGAAGACGATCAGCCAGTACTGCTCGGTGGCGGCCCCCAGCGCCGACAGCAGGAAGCCGGACGAAAAGCAGCACAGGGCCACGGTCATCGCCCAGCGCGGCCCGTTCCGCTCGACGAGCGTGCCACCGAACGCTGCGGACAACCCGAGCATCACGATGCCCAGTTGGAACGGCAGCGCGCTCTGCGTACCGCTGAGGTCGAGCGCGGACTCCAGGGGCGGCTTGAACACGGACCAGGCATAGGCCTGACCGATGGAGAGATGGACCGAAAGGGCAGCCGGTGGAACCAGCCAGCGGCTCCAGCCGGGCGGGGCTATGGGTGGACTCATGATCCCGAACGATAGGAATCCGGCGCCCAGTTGGGAAGTCGGCTCACCCTAACTCGTCGACGGTATGCGATGAACGGTATGCCGGACGCGACGAACGGTCGTCGGGGGCTGACGGGAGGCATCCCCCTCGGTGTCGAGTCAGCGGGCGCCGGATTCGAGCAGGGCCTCGATCTGCTCGGGAGTGATCACGCGGGTGTGTCCTTCCCGGTGGTGGCTTGTGATGTCGCTGCCAGCAGTGGGGTGGGGGACAGCAGCGCCGTTGCGGCCCTGCCGTGCAGGGAATCCAACGTCTCGCTCTGCTGCCCCGCCCTTTGCAGCAGTTGCTCCAGCCGGTCGGAGTCCAGGCGTGAGTCCTGTGCCGCTACGGAGAGCAGGGCGCGCCAGAGCAACGCCTTGCCCTGTACCCCCAGCCGCAGTGCTTCGAGTTCGACCATCACGGTGAGGCCGGAGCGACGCAGCAGGCGCCCGTTGGGCTTCACACGCCCGATCTTCTCGCCCAGCCATGCCCCGTAGACCTTGTAGTGCTTCACGGGAACGTCGAGGTCTGCCAGGAGTCGCAGCAGTGCCTGCCGGTCCCGCGAGATCTCCGCCGCCAGGTTCTTCAGGTCGTCGCCGTATGGCGAATCTCCGTGCTCCTGGACCATGCGCCGGGCGAGCTCCACACCGGCCGTCGCCCCGGCCAGGTGATCATTGAGATAGATCTCCAGCCTTCTCTGCCGTGTCTGACCGTCGCCGGTACCTCGTGCTGTCACGTTCATGATTTCCCTCAGGGTCTCGAAGCTGTCGATGTTCACCGAGTGCCCCCGCTGAGTCAGTCAACCTCTGCCTCGAAGCTGCGTCTGGTCCGGTTTGTCCTGCCCGCACCACCGTGGACTGGCATGACCAGTCCACGCCATCGTGTCGGCCGTACGTTCGTGCCGCGACGGGTATCGAGTTCGACGCGTGCGACGGGCCCGGGCACGTCCACCGGCCGTGTACCAGCCCAACCCCAGCACCACGGCCAAGGCCGCCTCCACCACGTCGCCGCCGTAGTACATCCACTGGGCCCCGCTGTGCAGGTCGGCAGTGGTGAAGTCGGTGCCGGGTGGCGGGAGCGCGTACAGGGTCTTGGCCAGCACGCCGTGCGCGGCGCCGGCGGCCAGCAAGGTGGCACCGCGGACGGTGATACTCCAGCGGCGGCCCACCGGATCGAGCTGACACACGGCGAAGGCGAACAGCAGCCCGGCCGCGAGCATGTGCGCGTGCACCACGCCGTGCAGCACCGGCTGTTGTCGCGTGGCCTCGAACAGCTCTGTGCGGTAGAGCAGCCACAGGCCGCCCACATCCACGTCGCGGCACGTGCCGCCCTCACGGCTTCGTTTGACGTTCGCGCTGGTGGTGACCCGGCTGCTCATGGCTGCAATGCCTCCTCGTCGCCGGGGAAGCAGAGCCGGGTCCTTTTGACTGCTGAACCGTTTGGACGTGCTGCACGGCAGGTGGCTGGGGCACCCGGTGCATCCGCTCACGGTGCAGGGGCCGATCGGCCGCCGGAACCGGAATGGGGACAGCGCATGGACAGGCAAGCTGACAGCCGCTTCAGACGGAAGGCGCGCGGGCTGCTCCGCCGCGCTGCACGGGACTACTCGGCAGAGCACGAGCGGCCGTTGGGTGGCTATCTCGCCGCCATGGCGGGATTCGGCGCGTATACGGCGGCCTGGGCCACGGCGGTCCGGATCCGGGGGCGCCCGCTGCCCGACCGGCCCGAGCCCTGGGACGTGGTCCTGACCTCGGTGGCCACGTTCCGGCTCAGCAGACTACTGAGCAAGGGATCGGTGACCAGTCCGCTGCGGTCCCCCTTCACCAGGTACGTCAGTCCGCAGGGCCCGGCGGAACTGCACGAAGAGCCGCAACCCCACGGCGGCAAGGAGACCGTCGGCGAGCTGGTGACCTGTCCCTTCTGCACGAGCGTCTGGGTGACCTCCACTTTGACCGCCGGCCAGCTGCTCTGGCCACGCGCTACACGCGCCGCCATGGGCGCTCTCACCGCCCTGGCGGGGGCTGACGCGCTGCAACTGGCGTACAGCGCACTGGTGGACAAGACCACCGGCGGCGAGTGACGGGAGCGGAACCTGCTCACGGTTGGAACGGTCGCGTCCAGCGCTCCTGGCACGGCAGCGCCTTGCGGCCCTCGGACGGACAGAGCTGAAATGTGGGTACTCGCTGATTCGCATCCGGAAATCACGCAACCTCGGAGGTGGCAGGAATGACAACCTCTCCCGGATCATCCATGGAAACCCATCCCGACATCCTCGACATGCGCACGCGCCACGAGATGGCCGAGCGCGCGGCGACCACCCCCCAGGCGCAAGCCGTGGAGACGATGGCTCTCCTCACGGGCCTGTATCTGGCGGCGTCGCCGTGGATCGCGGGGTTCAACGGCTTCACGACACTGGCCGTCAACAACCTGATCGTCGGCATCGCCTATGCGGTCCTGATGAGCGGAGGCTTCGGGCGTGCTTACGAGCGCACGCACAGCATGGCGTGGGCGGCCTGCGCCCTGGGCGTGTGGACCATCATCGCCCCCTGGGTCGTGGCAGGTGACGTCACCTCTACGAGGTCCATCGTCAGCAACGTCATCGTGGGTACCGTGGCTCTGCTGCTGGGGCTGGCAGCCAGCGCCGCCGCCCGCCAAACCGACTCACGTCGGTCAACCGGCCGAAACCGCGGCATGCCGGCTGCCTAGAGGCCTGCCGGAGCCGGCTTGGCTTTATCAGGCGACCCCTGCGCCCCGCTCACCGGCAACGGGCGGGGAACCGAGCGCGGCTCCGGCGACACGCGTCCGACGACTGACGCTTCCTATGGACCGCCGGCCTCGGCGGTCCATACGGATGGGCGGGAGCCAGGGACCATCGGCGGGTTTCCGCGTGTACGGACTCAACTGTCAGCGGGAGAGCAGGCACGCCAGTGTGCTCACGCCTCCGGCGCAGGCGAGGACGGCGCAGGCACAGGCGGCGTGGCGTTTGAGCAGGTCGCGCCGGAGGTCGGCGTACCGGTCCTCGTACTCCTGCCGCAGCCGGCCGGCTCGCTCGACTACGTCGAGCAGCATCTGACGGCTGAGGCCGATGCGCTGGTGGACGTAGTGGCGGGTGAGATCCTCGGCTTGGGCGGCGGTCAGCCACGGCATGCGGGCGCAGAGGGATTCGGCCTCGCGGCGTGCCCGGTCGTGATGGACGTGGGCGAGCAGGTAGCCCTCGGCCTCGTCGGCCAGAACGCTGTCCCGGTCGCCGTGGGGTCCGCCGTGCGCTTCGTGGCTCATGGCCGTTCGCCGTTGTCACCGCCGGCGTCCAGGACGTCGCGCTTGCCGGTGAGCTCTCGCTCGTCGAGCTGTGCCAGGTCCGGATGGTGCAGGTCGAAGGCGGGGGATTCGGAGCGAATGCGCGGCAGGGTGACGAAGTTGTGGCGGGGCGGCGGGCAGGACGTGGCCCACTCCAGGGAGCGGCCGTATCCCCAGGGGTCGTCGACCTCGACCCGTTTGCCGCGTTGGGCGGTCTTCCAGACGTTGTAGAGGAAGGGCAGGGTGGACAGGCCGAGGAGGAAGGAGCCGATGGAGGAGACGGTGTTGAGTGCGGTGAACCCGTCGGCGGCGAGGTAGTCGACGTAGCGCCGGGGCATGCCCTCAGCACCGAGCCAGTGCTGGACGAGGAAAGTGGTGTGGAAGCCGACGAACAGCGTCCAGAAGTGGACCTTCTCGAGGCGCTGGTCGAGCATGGTGCCGGTCATCTTCGGCCACCAGAAGCTGAATCCGCCGAACATCGCGAAGACGATCGTGCCGAACAGCACGTAGTGGAAGTGCGCGATCACGAAGTAGCTGTCGGTGACGTGGAAGTCCATCGGCGGGGAGGCCAGGATCACTCCGGACAGGCCGCCGAAGAGGAACGTGACGAGGAAGCCGACCGCCCACAGCATCGGGGGTTCGAACGAGATCGAGCCCTTCCACATCGTGCCGATCCAGTTGAAGAACTTCACGCCGGTCGGTACGGCGATGAGAAAGCTCATGAAGGAGAAGAACGGCAACAGCACGGCACCGGTGGCGAACATGTGGTGGGCCCACACGGTCACGGACAGGCCGGTGATGGCGATGGTGGCGCCGACCAGGCCCATGTAGCCGAAGATCGGCTTACGGGAGAAGACCGGAAGGATCTCGGTGACCACGCCGAAGAACGGCAGGGCGAGGATGTAGACCTCGGGGTGGCCGAAGAACCAGAACAGGTGCTGCCACAGGATCGAACCGCCGTTCGCCGGGTCGAAGATGTGTGCGCCGAATTTCCGGTCCGCCTCCAGTGCGAGCAGCGCGGCGGCCAGGACGGGGAAGGCGAACAGGACCAGGACCGACGTGAGCAGCACGTTCCAGGTGAAGATCGGCATGCGGAACATGGTCATGCCGGGGGCGCGCATGCAGATGATGGTGGTGATGAAGTTGACCGCGCCGAGGATCGTGCCGAATCCGGCGAATGCCAGCCCCATGATCCACAGGTCACCGCCCACTTGAGGGGTGCGTTCCTCCCTGCTGAGCGGGGTGTAGGCGGTCCAGCCGAAGTCGGCGGCACCCTCGGGCGTCAGGAAGCTGCTGAGCACCGACAGCCCGCCGAACAGGAACAGCCAGTACGAGAGCATGTTCAGCCGCGGGAAGGCGACGTCCGGTGAGCCGATCTGCAAGGGCATGATCGCGTTGGCGAATCCGGCGAACGTGGGGGTGGCGAACAGCAACAGCATGATCGTGCCGTGCATGGTGAACGCCTGGTTGTACTGCTCGTTGGAGATGAGCTGCAGCCCCGGCCGGGCCAGCTCCGCCCTGATCGCCATCGCCAGCACCCCGCCGATCAGGAAGAACGCGAACGACGTGATCAGGTACAGGTGCCCGATCTTCTTGTGGTCGGTCGTGGTGATCCAGGTGACGATCACCTGCCCTGCGCCGCGGCGCTCCGCCGCCGGTACCGGAGCAACCGGTTCAGTATGTGTCGCCATGGATCCCTCAGTCGGCAGCAATCGGTGGTAGACGGGCGCAGCTGGGACAGCGGAGCCTTGCCCACCGGTTCGGACATGTCGCTGGGCAGGGCGTAACAAGCCCAGCGGAAACTAGTCCTGCCGGTTCGTCACCGCGCCTTGCAGCGGCCGTTTCAGGGCCGAATGGCTGACTGATTCGTCCATTCAACCTAGCGGGCTGGCTGGTTCCGCCTATTTGAGGACCAGGCGATCCGTACAGGCTGCTCGATTACGAGGGGCAGCCGTTTCCACCGGCGACGATGCTTCACCGCAACGCGCCCCACGATCTGCCGCCGTCGTCCACGACATCCAGGTCGGCCGTGTACGTCAGCCCGTGCCGATGCAGGGAGGGGCCGCCCTCCGCACAGACTGACGTGCACGGCCGGAAACCCGCTTCCACCGTGGTGACCGGACAATCCCGCACTGCCGCATCACGGTCCTGACCAGCCGCTCTCCCACTCCGCGTCCCGCTCCCCGGCTTCCTCGCCCTCGCGGTCCCCCGCCGCCTGCGAAGGTGTCGTCCGCGGCACCTCGCGACGACCGGCCTCCTCCGGCTCGAGGTCCGTCGCGGTGTCGTCCTGCCGGTCGCCCTCTGCCCGGGACGGGGTCTGCTCACTCATCATCGGCCTTCCCGGCGCGAACGCCGTGTCATGTTTCGGGTGTGCTCGGCGCACCTTGCCGTCCTTTGGGTGACGGTGGGGCCCGCGTTCGTCACTCCTGACGTTCCCCGTGTTTCGTGCCGGGGGCGGAGCGCAGCCAGGCGGCGATCCATCCGGTCTGCATCGCGGCGTCGAGGAGGTAGGTGGGCCGGATCCGGCCTTTGGGTACGTAGATCAGGTCGATGGCCAGCAAGGTCGAGGCGGTGCCGAGACCGATGCGGCGGGCATGGGACGCGCTCTGCGGCGACCGAGCCGCCGCGAGCTGGGCGACGCCGGCCGAGACCAGCAGGCCGCCCGTCGTCATCTGCAGCCACACGTCGGTCTTCGGCCCGAAGACCCACTCGAAGCTACGCAGATGCAGTAACGGCCACAGACCGCCCACGACGTTGAACGCGCCCTGCGCCACCCCGACCGTCTCCGCGGGAGCCGGAGCTTTCGACTTGCCCATGGGCCACCCTTCCGCTCCCTTCGCAGGCCGGCCGGGTACCCCCGCGACCCGCCAGGAAACGAAGGTCACGGGCCCAGCTCCACCGTCGTCGTGACCCGCGTGAGGGTGGGTTTCCTGGGCACCGAACCGAACCCGAAGCGCACGGGCGGTTCGACAGGCGCCATGACACCGAGGTCGTGGCCCTCGAAGACCGCCGACACCACGCCGACCGGCCGCATGTCCCGCACGCCGTACCACTCGCGGCGGCCCACGCCGGCACGGCCGCGGGTGCGCACATGGGTGGGCATCAAGTGGGCGGGCCAGTTGCTCAGCGCGGCCCATGCGGGGCGGGCGGCGAGTGCCTCGGGTACGGCCCGCAGCATGAGCCCGGGGACGCCTCGGCGGCCGGTGGTGAAGCGCACGTCGAGTGGGCCTGCGGTGACGGTCCAGGTGTCGTCCGCGACGCTCACGTCGACCGGCACGACGCGCACCGTGTCGAAGGTGTAGGTGCCGCCGACGAAGTCCGCCGTCCGGTGGGAGGGGGCCAGCAGCAGCCGTTCCCCGTCGGCCCGCTCGATCATCACGTCGCTGAACGGCCCGAACGGCGACCGCTGCCAGTGCCCCAGCACGAGGCGCGTTCCAGAGGAGGTACCGATGCCTGCGATCCAGCCGTCGAAGCGCAGCCGCGGGCGCCGTCCGGGTGTGCCGCGCGTGCGGCTCACGGTCCTACTCCCCCGCACCGGGCCGGCGTCGGGACACACGGCTTGGAGGCCCCGAGCCGCACATGCCGGACTCCCTCTCTGCTCCGCTCCGTACGCGACCACACACGGCGAGTCTCCCGCTGTGGCCGCCGGAAACGCGGAGGGCCAGCGGGCGAGGCCGAGCCCCCGCGTACGCAGGTGGTGGTATCGCCGAAGCAGCCGGGGCCCTCTCTCAAGGCTGTCCCAGGTAGTGCGCGAACCCTTGCTGGGCCAACTCCCATACTGTAGACAATATTCCGTCGACAGATTTCGACACCACAGTCACCTCCGCGGTATCCCTCGACCGAACGGAGACCCTCAAGTGAAAGTGGCAGTTCTCGGCGCCGGTGCGATCGGCGCCTACGTCGGTGCCGCGCTGCATCGCGCGGGCGCCGATGTGCATCTCATCGCCCGTGGACCGCATCTGGCGGCCATGAGGCAGCACGGAGTGCAAGTGCTCAGCCCGCGCGGGGACTTCACCGCTCGGGCGCACGTCACCGACGACCCGGCCGAGGTCGGCCCCGCCGACTTCGTCTTCCTGGGTCTGAAGGCCAACTCGTACGCGGCGTGCGGGCCGCTGATCGAGCCGCTCCTTCATGGCACGACGGCGGTGGTCGCCGCCCAGAACGGCATTCCCTGGTGGTACTTCCACCGGCATGGCGGCCCGTACGACGGCCATCGTGTGGAGAGCGTGGACCCGGACGGCGCGGTCAGTGCGGTGCTCGCGCCCGAACGGGCCGTCGGGTGCGTGGTGTATGCCGCAACGGAGCTGGCAGGACCGGGAGTTGTACGCCATCTCGAAGGCACCCGATTCTCCATCGGCGAACCCGACCGCTCGGTGTCGGCGCGGTGCACCGCGTTCAGCGAGGCCATGCGGGCGGGCGGGCTCAAGTGCCCGATCGAGCCGGACCTGCGCAACGACGTCTGGCTCAAGCTGCTCGGCAACATCTCCTTCAACCCGATCAGCGCCCTCGCGCGCGCGACCATGCGGCAGATGTGCCTGCACGGCGGCACTCGCAAGGTCATCGAGATCATGATGACCGAGACGCTCGCGGTCGCCCGGGCGCTGGGCTGCGAGGTCGGGGTCTCCATCGAACGGCGGCTGGCCGGCGCCGAGCGCGTCGGCGATCACCGCACCTCGACCCTTCAGGACCTGGAGCGCGGCAAACCGCTCGAGCTCGACGTACTCCTCGCCGCCGTCGTCGAGTTGGCGGAGATCACCGGGGTCGAGGTGCCGACGCTCCGCACCGTCCACGCCATCTCGGATCTGCTCGCATTGAGGACCGCCGCATGAGCCGCATGAGCCGTACCAACAAACGCGACCGAACTCCCAAGACGTACACCCGACTTACGCACCCCCTCGTCCGTGACTCCCGCGACGAGCCCTTTCGGCGCGCCAGTTGGGACGAGGCGCTGGACCGCGCCGCCCGCGGGCTCTCCGCCGCCCGTGGTGCGTTCGGAATGTTCTCCTGCGCCCGCGCGACCAACGAAATGAACTACGTGGCACAGAAGTTCGCGCGCGTCGTCATGGGCACCAACAACGTCGACTCCTGCAACCGCACCTGCCACGCTCCGAGCGTCGCCGGCCTCTCGGCCGCATTCGGCTCGGGCGGCGGGACGTCGTCGTACGAGGAGGTCGAGCACACCGACCTCATCGTGATGTGGGGCTCCAACGCCCGTTTCGCACACCCGATCTTCTTCCAGCATGTCCTGAAGGGGATCAGGAACGGCGCCCGGATGTACGCCGTCGACCCGCGCCGGACGTCGACCGCCGAGTGGGCCGAGAGCTGGCTCGGACTGAACGTCGGTACGGACATCCCGATGGCCCACGCGATCGGCCGCGAGATCATCCACGCGGGGCTGGCGAACGAGGCCTTCATCGAGCGGGCGACCACCGGTTTCGAGGAGTACAAGCAACTCGTCGAGCCCTGGACGCTCTCGCTCGCCGAGAAGGTGACGGGCGTACCGGCCGCCGCGATACGGGAGTTGGCGCACGCGTACGCCCGCGCCGAGCGCGCCCAGCTGTGCTGGACCCTCGGCATCACCGAGCACCACAACGGCACGGACAACGTACGCGCGCTCATCAACCTGTCCCTGCTGACGGGTCATGTGGGGCGTTACGGCTCGGGGTTGCAGCCCTTGCGCGGCCAGAACAACGTGCAGGGCGGGGGTGACATGGGGGCGATTCCGAATCGGCTGCCCGGCTTCCAGGACATCCTGAATCCGGACATCCGGCTGAAGTTCGAGTCCGCCTGGGACACGGTCATCCAGCCGCACTACGGGCTGAACCTGACGGAGATGTTCGAGGCGATGGAGGAGGGCGCGCTCAAGGCCGTCTACTGCATCGGCGAGAACCCCGCCCAGTCCGAGGCAGACACCGAGCAGGCCATACGGCGCCTCAAGGCCCTGGACTTCCTCGTCGTGCAGGACATCTTCCTCACGAAGACCGCCGAGCTGGCGGACGTGGTGCTGCCCGCGACCGCCGGGTGGGCCGAGACGGACGGCACAACGACCAACAGCGAGCGGCGAGTTCAGCGCGTACGGGCAGCCGTCACTCCACCCGGCGAGGCCCGCGAGGACATCGACATCATCTGCGGGCTGGCCGCCCGGCTCGGCCACGAGTGGAAGTACGCGGACTCCGAAACCGTATGGAACGAGCTGCGGTCGGTTTCGCCGGACCACTACGGGATGACGTACGAGCGCCTGGAGGAACACCAGGGCATCCAGTGGCCGTGCCCGGACACGGACCGGCTCGAACCGACGTACCTGCACGGGCGGTTGTGGGATGCGGATCCGGCCCGCCGCGGCCGTCTCGCGCCCTTCGGGCTCGTCCAGCACGATCCGCCCGTCGATCTGACGGACGAGGAGTACCCGATCCGTCTGACCACCGGGCGGCGGCTCGACTCGTACAACACCGGTGTGCAGAGCGGCGGTTTCGCGTCGCCGCTGCGGCGCGGGGAGTACGTCGAGCTGTGTCCGGAGGACGCGGAGCGCTACGGGGTCGTGGTGGGCGAAGAGGTCCAGGTGTCGTCCCGGCGCGGTGCGGTGGTGGCGCCGGTGTGGGTCGATCCGGCACTGCGGCCCGGGCTGGCATTCATGACCATGCATTTTCCCGACGAGGTGGACACCAACCAGCTGACGATCGAGGCCAACTGCCCGATCGCGGGGACCGCGGAGTTCAAGGCGTCGGCGATCCGGATCGAGAAGCTTCCGGTTGCGACTCAAGTGAGGTGATCTGGTGGATCTGCACTTCGGTGACAGCAAGCCCACGGACGAGGAACGGGCGGCGGTCGATGCGCTGCTCGGGCCTCCGGAGTCGTCGTGGGAGGGCGCGGACCGGTCCGACGCCGACCTGAGGTGGGCACGTGGGGGCCGTGCGGCGCGGGATCGTCGTGACCTGCTGTTGCCGGGGTTGCACGCGATCAATGATCGCGTGGGGTGGATCAGCGAGGGTGCGCTGGATTACCTGTGCCGCCGGTTGACTGTGCCGCCGGCGGAGGCGTACGGGGTGGCCACGTTCTACGCCATGTTCTCGGTGAAGCCGCGGCCCGCGACGGTGCTGCACGTGTGCACCGACCTCGCGTGCGTGGGGGCGGGGGCGGCGGAGTTGTGCGCGGGGGTCGAGGCGCGGCTGGGGCTCGGGAGCGGGGTTTCCGTGGAGCGGAGTCCGTGTCTGGGGTTGTGTGAGCGGGCGCCGGCGGCGTTGGTGGTGCGGGCGGGGGCGCCTGCGGCGGGCTTTTTCCCTACCCCGCCCCTTCCCGAAACTGGGGCTCCGCGCCAGACCCCGCCGGGGGCGCTGCCCCCGGACCCCCGCTCCCCAATCGCCGGAGGGGCTGATTTTTCAGCCCGTCCGGCGACCGCCGCAGGCCTGCGGGCCACCGCCGTAGCCGCCCCCGCCACCGTCGAGTCCACCGTCCTCGCAGCCACCTCCCCCGGCGCCGCACCTGACGAGCCCCCCGCGTCAACAGCCGTCCCCCAGTCCGGCGACCCGTCACTGCGCCTCCTCCACCGCATCGGAGCGGCCGACCCCACCTCCCTGGACGACTACCGCGCCCACAACGGCTACACCGCCCTCCGAAGGGCCTTCACCCTCGGCCCCGCCGGCGTCATCCGCGAAGTCACCGACGCGGGCCTCGTCGGCCGAGGCGGCGCCGCCTTCCCCACCGGCCGCAAATGGCAGGCCACGGCCTCCCAGCCCGACCACCCTCACTACCTCGTCTGCAACGCCGACGAATCCGAACCGGGCACCTTCAAGGACCGCGTGATCATGGAGGGCGACCCCTACTCCCTCGTGGAGGCGATGACGATCGCGGCGTACGCGATCGGCGCGCACAAGGGCTACCTGTACCTGCGTGGCGAGTACCCACGCGCCCTCGAGCGCATGGAGCACGCCATCGGTCAGGCACGCGCGCGTGGCCTGCTCGGCGACGACATCCTCGGCCAGGGCTACGCCTTCGACATCGAGATCCGCCGCGGCGCGGGGGCATACATCTGCGGTGAGGAGACCGCCCTTTTCAACTCCATCGAGGGCTACAGAGGAGAGCCCCGCTCGAAACCGCCCTTCCCCGTAGAGAAGGGTTTGTTCGGCAAACCCACTGCCGAGAACAACGTCGAGACACTGGTCAACGTGCTGCCGATCCTCACGATGGGGGCCGAGGCGTACGCGGCGATCGGCACCGGGAAATCCACCGGCCCCAAGCTGTTCTGCGTATCGGGAAGCGTGGACCGCCCCGGTATCTACGAGCTCCCGTTCGGCGCGACACTGGGCGAACTGCTGGACTTGGCAGGCGTACGTGAACGACTGCGCGCCGTCCTCCTCGGCGGCGCTGCCGGCGGCTTCGTACGCCCTGACGAGCTGGACATCCCTCTCACCTTCGAGGGCACGAGGGAGGCGGGAACGACGCTCGGCTCGGGAGTCGTGATGGCTTTCGACGACACCGTTCCCCTCCCCCGCCTCCTGCTCCGTATCGCAGAGTTCTTCCGCGACGAGTCGTGCGGTCAGTGCGTGCCATGCCGGGTCGGGACCGTGCGCCAGGAGGAGGCCCTGCACCGCATCGTCGAGCGCACCGGCACGGACGCGGCCGGCGACATCGCCCTGCTCCGGGAGGTCGGCCGCGCCATGCGGGACGCCTCGATCTGCGGTCTCGGACAGACCGCGTGGAACGCCGTGGAATCCGCCATCGACCGCTTGGGGGCGTACGAATGACCGCGACCTGCCGCAGCACAGGAGCCGCCGTATGACCGTGACGCCGCTGGGGATCCCCCGTCGTCTGCTGGAGTTCACCATCGACGGCGAGGAGGCCAGGGTCCCGGAGGGCTCCACCATCCTCGACGCCTGCCGGGCCGCCGGGAAGGACATCCCGACTCTCTGCCAGGGCGACACCCTCACCCCCAAGAATGCCTGCCGCGTCTGCGTCGTGGAGGTGGCGGGCTCCCGCACCCTGGTCCCGGCCTGTTCCCGCAGGGCCGAGCCCGGTATGGAGGTGCGGACCGACACCGAACGCGCCCGCCACAGCCGCAAGATCGTCCTCGAACTCCTCGCCTCCTCGGTCGACTTGTCGACCACACCCCAGGTCGCCGAGTGGCTCAAGGAGTACGAGGCCAAGCCGGACCGTTTCGGCCCGGACGCGGCCCGGCTGAATGAACAACCAAAGATCGACAATGACCTCTACGTCCGCGACTACGACAAGTGCATCCTCTGCTACAAGTGCGTCGACGCCTGCGGCGACCAGTGGCAGAACACCTTCGCGATCTCCGTCGCCGGGCGCGGCTTCGACGCCCGTATCGCGGTCGAGCACGACGCCCCGCTCACCGACTCCGCCTGCGTGTACTGCGGCAACTGCATCGAGGTGTGCCCGACGGGAGCGCTCAGCTTCAAATCGGAGTTCGACATGCGGGCGGCGGGTACGTGGGACGAGTCGGCACAGAGCGAGACGACCACGGTGTGCGCGTACTGCGGAGTCGGCTGCAATCTGACCCTGCACGTGCAGGACAATGAAATCGTGAAGGTCACCTCGCCGCACGACAACCCGGTGACCCACGGCAATCTCTGCATCAAGGGCCGTTTCGGCTACCAGCACGTACAGAACCGGGGCTGATCAGAACATGGGACGAGTCACGGAACGACGCAAGGTGATCCGTATCCGGGACGGGGTGGTCTCGTCCCGCCCGGACACGCTCGTCGCCGAGGAACCCCTGGAGATCCGGCTGAACGGCAAGCCGCTGGCGATCACGATGCGTACTCCGGGGGATGACTTCGCGCTGGCGGCGGGGTTCCTGGTCAGCGAGGGCGTGCTGGGCGATCAGCAAGAGCTGCAGAACATCGTTTACTGCGCGGGCGCGACGGTGGACGGCTCGAACACGTACAACATCGTCGACGTGAAGACCGCCTCCGGCGTCGTCATCCCCGACATCACCCTTGAACGCAACGTCTACACGACGTCCTCCTGCGGCCTGTGCGGCAAGGCGAGCCTCGACGCCGTCCGTACGACGGCACGGTGGGCCATCGACGACGGCGAAGCCGCCCCGGTCCGGCTCGAACCCGAGCTGCTCGCGAGTCTCCCCGACCGGCTGCGCGCATCCCAGCGGGTCTTCGACCGGACCGGGGGTCTGCACGCGGCGGCCCTGTTCACGGAGGACGGAGAGCTGCTCGACATCCGCGAGGACGTGGGCCGTCACAACGCGGTCGACAAGCTGGTCGGCCGCGCCCTCCAGAACGGCATGCTTCCGCTCTCCCGCACGATCCTGCTCGTCTCGGGCCGGGCCTCCTTCGAGCTCGCCCAGAAGGCGGTGATGGCGGGCATACCCGTCCTGGCCGCGGTCTCGGCGCCCTCGTCCCTCGCGGTGGACCTGGCGGCGGAGTCGGATCTGACCCTCGTCGGCTTCCTCAGGGGCGCCTCCATGAACGTGTACGCGGGCGAACACCGGATCGCCCTGCGGACCGCGGCCGCCCACGGCTGACCGGCTCCCCGCGACACGGCGGCGGGGCCCCGACCGGCGGGGAGCGCCCCCTGCGCCGCGATGGGGCTCCGCCTCAGTCGCGCCGCTCCTGGGGGCTCCGCCCCCAGACCCCCGTATCGGCCTTCGGCCTCGTCCTCAAACTCCCCCACTCTCGGCTTCGCTCGAGCGGGGGGACCCCCACGACGGGCTGATTTATGCGTCCTCAAGGGCCGCAAGAAGGCTGAGCGATCATCTGTTGCTCCGTCAGAATGAACTCCTCCACCCACAGCACCTGACCTCCCCCATCCGTGGCCCCGGACGATTCACAGTCGCCGCACGGGCATTCGTGATCACGGAACGGACGGAACGACCGCTGCACGCTTCTTGTGAGCCCACTGAGAGCCCAAGTAGCGTCTGTGGCGCGCACGTTGGACGTGGGATGTCCAGATGTCCGGACGGATGAAGGGCAGGTCGCACCATGCCGTCAAGTGTTCGCGCACGTCTCAGAACCACCGCCGTCGCAAGCGTCACCACCGCCGCGTTACTCGCGCTATCGCCACAACCAGCTCCAGACCGGCTCCAACCGGCCGCAGGAACCACCGGGTTCGAGCAGCAGATCCTCTTCAAGGCCTCTCAGGATCCCGGATACGCGTGCTTTCGGATCCCCGCCGTCGTGAAAACGACGCAAGGCACGCTGCTGGCGTTCGCCGAAGGCCGGGTGAACGACTGCAGTGACGCCGGCGACATAGACATCGTGCTCAAGCGCTCCACGGACGGCGGGCGCACCTGGAGTCCCCTCCAGGTCGTCAACGAGGGCGGCGGCGACACCCACGGCAACCCCGCCCCGATCGTGGACCGCGAGACCGGGCGCATCGTGCTGGCGGAGACGTACAACACGGGCCGTACGGACGGTCGCAACTGCGACGTGCCGTGCGACCGCACTCCCCATATGCAGCACAGCGACGACGACGGGCTCACCTGGTCCGAACCGCGCGACCTCAGCGACGAGATCCTGCCCGACCACTGGAACTCCTGGTACGCGACCGGGCCCGTGCACGGCATCCAGCTGAGCCGTGGCCGGCACGCGGGGCGGCTCGTCTTCGGTGTCAACACCGAGACGTGGAACGGCAGTCGGGTCTCCGCCAATCATGCCGCGCTGATCGTCAGCGACGACGGCGGCGACAGCTGGCGGATCGGGGCGACGGACTCCTATTCGATACCGGCAGGCGGTACGTTCCGCCAGAAGCCGTCCGAGATCACCATGACCGAGCGGGCCGACGGGGTGATCCTCATCAGCGGCCGTGAGCAGGACGGCACCGAACTCGGCCACCGCACGCAGACGTTCAGCCGTGACGGCGGCGACAGTTTCACCTCGCCCTTCCGTACCCAGCCGGACCTCTACACGCCCCAGGTCCAGGGTTCCACCGTGCGGTTGGGCGAGCGGCTCCTGCTCGCCTGCCCCGCCGATCCGGACCGGCGCCGGACGATGATGGTCCGCTCCTCGTACGACGGCGGGCGCACCTGGGACAGCGTGGACCGTGGCACGGTCGTCACGACGGACTGGTCCGGCTACTCGGACATGGTGGACATCAGCCGTGACACAGTCGGCCTGATGTACGAGGGCGGGGCAGTAGACGCGCGCGACGAGATCCGTTTCGCACGGTTCACGGAGGACTGGCTGCAACCGCGTCGCGGCCCCGACCCCAAGACCACCGATCTGGCCTCTCCCAAGCGTCCCGCGGCGGTCCTCGGTGGCGCGCGCCCGACGGACGGTGTGTTGGGCCGGGCGATGGAGTTCGACGGCGCCGACGACGCCGTAAGGCTGCCGTATGACAGTGAACTGCCGTTGGGGACAAAGGACTTCACGGCGTCACTGTGGTTCCGCTACACGGCCACCACCGGTGAGCAGCCGCTGCTCTGGATGGGCGGGGTCGGCACCACACAGCCGCAGGTGTGGCTGCGCGGCGAACCCGCTTCGAACCGCATTCAGGGGCTGATCACGGTCCGGGACGGCGCGAGTGCCCCGCAGTCCGCCTCTGTCCGCACGAGTGGCGCGTACAACGACGGGCAGTGGCACCATCTGGCGCTGCGGCGCGGCGGAGGGGAGCTCACGCTGTTCATCGACGGCACGCCGATCAGCACGGCGGACGTGCCGGGTTCCGTGAGCCGTAACTCACCGTTCGGCGTGCACATCGGCCAGAAGCTGGACAGCCGGGCGCACTTCGCGGGCGCGATCGATGATGTGCGCGTCTACGACCGGGCGCTCAGCGACACGGAGTTGACCGGAGTCGGCAGCACGGGCAGTACGGGCAGTACGAGCTCTGTGACGCGGGACACCGTCCTGTGGCTGCCCATGGACCGGGTGCGCGGCAGCAACTAACGTCCCGTGCCGTGCCCGACGACTCACGAGTACGACACCGTACGGGGGCCGGGCTGGGACTGTTCCTTGCCCTGGTCCTCGGGGCGGTGCTGCTCACCGCCCTCCCGGAGGAAGACGACCGGGAGGGCGGCTGCACGCCTCGTACGGCCTCGTCCTGGGCGGCGGAGCCGGACCTCACCGGCGAGTTCGCGCGGTACGGCGATGACGCCTCCCGTGCCGACGACTGGACCGGCGGCGACGGCACCCACTCCGTGCGGCTGCCGGACGGCCGGGTGCTGTGGCTGTTCTCGGACACGTATCTCGGCCAGGTGTACGGCCCGCCGAACCCGGTGGGCGAGTCGTTCGCCTGGCGGGACCAGAACGCGCCCCTGGTGCGCAACTCGGCCGTGGTCATGTCGGACGGCCGCCTCCAGAGCACCCTGCCCGCGCCGCTGTTCCCGGACCCGGCCCCCGGTCAGTGGCGCTGGCCGGTCGCCGCCAAGGTCGAGGCCCGCTCCCCCGGGTCCTCGGACAAGGTCGTACGCGTCCTGCTGTGGACCCGTACGAACGGCACGTACCCCTGGATCTACGGCGTCCCCACCGCCACGGAGGTGGCCACGCTCTCGCTGCCCGATCTGCGGGTCGAGGGCATCGTCAAGGTCCTCGACCAGCAGCAGGTGCAGGATCCGGAGCGGCGGGTGCTGTTCGGCACGACGGCGGTGACCGGGGACGAGGACTGGACGTATGTGTTCGGCGGGGACGACGCGCAGGCCGCCTCCCGGCCGGCCTCGAAGGCGTACGTGGCGCGGGTGCCCCGCAACCGGCTGGCGGAGCCGGACGCGTGGGAGTACTGGGACGGCGGACGGTGGTCCGCCATCTCCTCGCGGATGAGGCCCGTGCTCGGTGACGGGCAGCGCAAGGGCGTGGGCAGCGCGTTCACGGTCGTGCGGGACGGCGGCACCTGGGTGCTGTTCACGATGGCGGCGGGCGCCGAGGGGCTGACGACCGTCACCTCGTACTGGGCGTGCTCGCCCACCGGCCCCTGGCGCGGGCCCACCAAGGGCTTCAGCCCGCCGCTGCCCGAGCAGAAGGGGGAAGTCGCGGCGTACAACCCGCAGGTGCACCCGGCGCTCGGCGGGCGGCTCGTGCTCAGTTACGACGTCAACTGGCTGGACGCGACGGGGACCACGGCGCAGTCGAATCTCAGTCGGAACGTGTCCCTGTACCGACCGCGATTCGTGACCCTGAAGCTGGGCTCGGGCTGAGGTCCGGCTCGGGGTCGCGGGAGCGGCGCTTGGCGATCACCGCGCAGACCATGAGCTGCATCTGGTGGAAGAGCATGAGCGGCAGTACGGCCAGCGAGGCCTGCGCACCGAACAGCACGCTTGCCATGGGCAGTCCGGCCGCGAGGGACTTCTTCGACCCGGCGAACTGGATGGCGATCCGGTCCTCGCGGCTGAAGCGCAGCGCCTTCGAGCCGTACCAGGTGAGGGTGAGCATCACGGCGAGCAGCACCGCCTCGACCGCGAGCAGCCCGGCCAGCCTCAGCGGGCTGACCTGGTGCCAGATGCCCTGGACCATGCCTTCACTGAACGCGGCGTAGACGACCAGGAGGATCGAGCCGCGGTCGACCAGGCCGGTGATCCGCTTGTGGCGTGCGATGAAGTCCCCGATCCAGCGTCGCAGCACCTGCCCCGCCACGAACGGCAGGAGCAGTTGCATCACGATCTTGAGGATCGAGTCCGCGGAGAAGCCGCCGCCGGTGCTGCCGAGGAGCGTCGCCGCGAGCAGCGGGGTGATCACGATGCCCGCGAGGGAGGAGAAGGAGCCCGCGCAGATCGCGGCGGGCACGTTGCCGCGCGCGATGGACGTGAACGCGATCGACGACTGGACCGTCGAGGGCACCAGCGTCAGGAAGAGCAGTCCGATGTAGAGCGAGTGCGTCAGGAACACCGGTTCAAGGCCGCGGGCCGCCAGACCGAGCAGCGGGAACACCACGAACGTGCAGGCCAGGACGGTGACATGGAGCCGCCAGTGGCGCAACCCGTCCAGGGCTTCGCGGGTCGACAGGCGTGCCCCGTACAGGAAGAAGAGGAGAGCGATCGCGCCCGTCGACACCCCGGACGCGACATCGGCCGCCGTCCCCCGGGCGGGCAGCAGCGCCGCGAGGCCCACCGTCCCGAGCAGGAGCAGGATGTACGGGTCGATCGGCAGCCAGGACGGCCACGTCAGGCGTTTCACGGTGCTCCGTTGCTGAGTCGGTTCTTGTTCGTCGGTCTGGACGCAGGATCGTGCCCTCTCCATGGTCCTCCTTCCGAGCGTGATCGGGAATCCGGCATACGGCTCTGACTGTCATCACGGATCGCGATAGCCTGAGGAGCGTGTACGACCCTTCACACCTGCGTACGTTCCTGGCCGTGGCCCAGACGCTGAGCTTCACCCAGGCCGCCCGGCGCCTCGGGCTGCGTCAGTCGACGGTCAGCCAGCATGTGCGCCGGCTGGAGAGCACGGCGGGGCGGCAG
This sequence comes from Streptomyces sp. NPDC048825, assembly GCF_043198355.1. Lineage (NCBI taxonomy): Bacteria > Bacillati > Actinomycetota > Actinomycetes > Kitasatosporales > Streptomycetaceae > Streptomyces > Streptomyces sp. NPDC048825. Next base: position 13,454 of record NZ_JBICUR010000008.1, on the reverse strand, counting down.
CTGTTCTCGCGGGACACCCACTCCGTGGAGCTGACGGAGGACGGCGAGGCCATGCTCGGTTTCGCGCGCCGCATCCTTGAGGCGCACGAGCAGGCGGCGGCGTTCTTCACGGGGACGCGGCTGCGTGGCCGGCTGCGCTTCGGAGCCTCCGAGGACTTCGTACTGACCCGCCTCCCCGAGATCCTGGAGGGCTTCCGGCACGACCACCCCGAGGTCGACCTGGAGCTGACGGTCGAGCTCTCAGGCACGTTGCACGAGCAACTAGCCGACGGAAAGCTCGACTTGGTCCTGGCCAAACGCCGCCCCGAGGACCCCCACGGCGAACTCGTCTGGCACGACCGCCTGGTCTGGATCGGCGCGGAACGCCTCCGGCTGGATGCCGGGCGTCCGGTGCCGTTGATCGTCTATCCGCCGCCGGGGATCACCCGAGCCCTGGCCCTGGAAGCTCTGGAACGCCAGGGCCGCCCCTGGCGCATCGCCTGCACGAGCGGCAGTCTCAACGGCCTCATCGCGGCCGCACGGGCGGGGCTCGGCGTGATGGCCCATTCCCGAGGACTGATCCCCCCGGGCCTGGTCCGAGTCCCATCCCGGGCAGACCTCCCCGAACTGGGCAGAGTCGACTTCGTCCTGACCCAAGCCCACCGCCACACACCGGCACAGGGCTCAGCCGACGCCCTGGCGACTCGCATCCTCCAAGGCGGCGTCAGCCCACACACCGGCCACTGAGGCGGGTTCGGCAAGCCCTGAGGCGGGTTCACCCTGGACAGGGGACGCTCAGGCAAGCGCCCCTTCAGGGGCGCGGGGCTGTGTCAATCTGCGGCTCCGCCGCGTGGGCGCGACCAGCCACAGACAACCCGCAGGGAACCCACCGCCCCAAGGGGCACCCACCCCACAGCGCACCAAGCGGAGCGCATTCGTACAGATTCCGTGGAGATTAAGAGCCGGAAACCTACGCACCCGTAAGAATTATGTCCCGACCCACCCCGTTGAAGTCGCAAATAAGGCCCTGACCAGCACGTATAACACAACGACCGCACAAGCCACCGCTACTCCCGCGGCAGCGCCACGTGGGGTAGCTTTCACGGCGCTGTGCGGAGCGCCACAAGGAGCGGGGATTGCGCGAGTTCACCAACCCTCCGTTGGCGTCGGCGCCGCCGGTGGGCGGCCTGGCCGATGCCGTCTACGACTATGCCCTGGAGGACCCGCTCTATCCCGCGCTCGGCCGCAAGGACGAGCACGGCGAGTGGCGCGATGTGACGTCGGCGGAGTTCCGCGACGAAGTGCTGGCTCTTGCCAAGGGTTTGCTTGCCCAGGGCATCCGGTTCGGCGACCGGGTCGCGATCATGTCCCGTACGCGCTACGAGTGGACCCTCTTCGACTACGCCCTGTGGTCGATCGGCGCCCAGGTCGTGCCGATCTACCCCACGAGCTCGGCCGAGCAGGTCTTCTGGACGCTGCACGACTCGCAGGTGTCGGCCGCGATGGTGGAGCACGAGGACCACGCGATGACGATCGCCACGGTCATCGACCGGCTGCCGGCACTGCGCCGGCTCTGGCAGCTGGACGTGGGCGCGGTGCACGAGCTGTACGAGGCGGGCGCGCACCTCGACGACGAGGTGGTGCACCGGCACCGGCGCGCGGTCACGCCCGAGTCGATCGCGACGATCATCTACACCTCCGGAACCACCGGCCGCCCCAAGGGCTGTGTCATCACGCACGGCAACTTCATGTTCGAGGCGGACACGGCCATCGAGCGCTGGGAGCCGCTGTTCCACTCGAAGAAGGGCGATGAGGCGGCCACCCTGCTGTTCCTGCCGCTGGCGCATGTCTTCGGGCGGATGGTGCAGGTCGCCGCGATCCGGGGGAAGGTCAAGTTCGGACACCAGCCGCAGCTCAACGCGGCAGCCCTGCTGCCCGATCTGGCAGCCTTCCGGCCGACGTTCTTCCTGGCGGTGCCGTACATCTTCGAGAAGGTCTTCAACTCGGCCCGCAGGAAGGCCGAGCGGGAGGGCAAGGCGGGCCCGTTCGAGAAGGCCGTCGAGGTCGCCGTGCGGTACGCGGACGCTGTGGAGGCGAAGGCCTGGGGCATCGGGCCCGGCCCCTCGGCGGCCCTGCGGGTGCAGCACCAGCTCTTCGACAAGCTTGTCTACTCCAAGATCCGCGAGGCGATGGGCGGGCGGATGAAGCACGCCATGTCCGGCGGCTCGGCGATGGACCGGCGGCTCGGGCTGTTCTTCGCCGGCGCGGGCGTCCAGATCTACGAGGGGTACGGCCTCACCGAGTCCACCGCCGCGGCGACCGCCAACCCGCCCGAGCGCACCCGGTACGGCACCGTGGGGCAGCCGTTTCCTGGCACCACCGTGCACATCGCGGACGACGGCGAGATCTGGCTGCACGGCCCCAACATCTTCCAGGGCTACCTCAACGACCCCAAAGCCACCGACGCGACCCTGCACGACGGCTGGCTGGCCACCGGTGACCTGGGCTCACTCGACGAGGACGGCTATCTCACGATCACCGGGCGCAAGAAGGAGATCCTGGTGACGTCCGGCGGCAAGAGCGTCTCGCCCGGGCAGTTGGAGGAGCGGGTGCGCGACCATCCGCTGGTCGCGCAGTGCATCGTCGTCGGCAATGACCGGCCGTACATCGCGGCGCTCGTCACGCTGGACGGGGAGGCCGTCGAGCACTGGCTCCAGATGCGCGGCAAGTCGAAGCTGACCCCGGCCGAGTTGGTGCGCGACCCGGATCTGGAGACCGAGGTGCGCCGGGCGGTGGTGGCGGCGAACACACTGGTGTCGCAGGCCGAATCGATCCGTACGTTCCGGATACTCGCCCACCAGTTCACCGAGGAGCACGGGCTGTTGACGCCGTCGCTGAAGCTGAAGCGGAAGGCGATCGAGAAGGCGTACGTGTCGGAGGTCGAGGCGCTGTACCAGGCGTAGCGCCCCGCGGGAGCCGCCGGGAGGCCTGCGAGTTCGCTCTACACCAGTTGGTAGCCCCGCAGGTTCGTCAACAGGAGATGGCAGTCCTGGAGGGAGCCGGAAGTGTCGCCCAGGGAGCGGTAGATGCCCCATTTGGGGCGCACGCGGTCGGCGAGGAAGGTGTCGACGCCCGTCCTCGACTTGTCGATGACCGTCGTGGAGCCGCTCTTGAGGATCCAGCGGACCGAGCCCGCCGAGCCGTTGCCGACCTTGATCTGGAAGTCGACGTCGGTCCATTTGTTGTGCAGCGGCTCGAGGTTCGTACGGCCGACGAGGATGTCGTCGGTGAAGAGCTTCAGTTCGATGGTCTGCACGCCGTCCACCCGGCGCAGCGACTGCACGACGATCGGCGAACTACCGCTGCCGGGCTGCTTCATCTGCATGATGTGCGTGAAAGAGGTGGTCGCCTTGAGTGAGCTCGGAATGTACATCGAGTACGTGAGCCGCCAGGTCTGCCCCTCGGTCCACCTGAGGTAGCTGTTGCTGCCCGTCCGCAGGCCGGTGACCTCGTGGCGCTGGCGGTCGGTCGAGGTGTCCCGGTCGACGGTGTGCATGTTGAAGCGCCAGTTGTTGCCGGTGGCGTAGATGTGCGGGGAGGCGGCGGGGTGCGAGTCGGCGCGGTCGTCCTCCAGGGTCTCGAAGGCGCCGAGCCCGTCGTCGCTCGCCGACGGGGACCACTTCAACTGCCAGGACGCGGCGGCGTCCCGGCCGGTGGCGTGCGCGCCGGTGGCGGGCAGACCGACGGCAGCGGAGGCCGCGCCGCCGAGCGCCGCCCCGAGCAGGTTTCTTCGTGTGGTGCTCACTGGTCTCTCACCTCGTCCTCGACAGGAGGTCATATACATGCACCAAGTTCAGTGACCTGGAACAGAGTCGCGTCATGACAGGCCACGGTCAATGGTCTGTACCGATAGGATCGAAGAGACGATCGACATCTGGCCAATCCCTGATTTCGTCGGCGATGACGGCCAGGAATGAATGACGGCCTGTGATCGTTGACGATGGGATTACCAACGACGACTGAAGGATCGAGAGCTCGTGAGCAAGGTCCCCCCGATCATCCTGAACAACGGCGTCGAGATGCCGCAGCTGGGTTTCGGTGTCTGGCAGATCCCGGACGACGAGGCGGAGCAGGCGGTCACCACCGCTCTGGAGGCCGGGTACCGCAGCATCGACACCGCCGCCGCCTACGGCAACGAAGAGGGCACGGGCAAGGCTCTGGGCGCCTCCGGCATCGCCCGCGAGGACCTCTTCGTCACCACCAAGCTCTGGAACGCCGACCACGGCTACGACTCGACGCTGCGCGCCTTCGACACGTCCCTGGCCAAGCTCGGCCTCGACTACGTGGATCTGTATCTGATCCACTGGCCGATGCCCGACAACGGCACGTACGTGGACACGTACAAGGCGTTCGAGAAGCTGCTGGCCGACGGTCGCGTCAAGACGATCGGCGTCTCCAACTTCCTTCCGGAGCACCTGGACCGGCTGATCGAGGCGACGTCCGTCATCCCGGGCGTCAACCAGATCGAGCTGCACCCGCACTTGCAGCAGCTCGCCTTGCGTGAATACCACGCGGAGCAGGGCATCGCCACCGAGGCCTGGTCGCCGCTCGGCCAGGGCAAGGGCCTCCTGGAGGTCCCGGCGATCGTGGCCATCGCCCAGAAGCACGGCCGTACGCCCGCGCAGATCGTCCTGCGCTGGCACATCCAGCTCGGCAACGTGGTGATTCCCAAGTCCGTGACTCCGTCCCGGATCAAGGAGAACATCGAGGTCTTCGACTTCTCCCTGGACACCGAGGACATCGCCGCGATCAGCGCCCTCAACGAGGACCGCCGCATCGGCCCGGACCCGGCAACCCTCCACGCGACCTGACCGCACACTCCTTGCCCCACTGGAAGCCGCCGCCCGCTGACCACTTGGGCGGCGGCTTCGCTGCCTCCGCCCGGCCGTACCCCACGTGCTTGACTGGGGTCGTCGTATCGATGGAGCCGGTCGATTGAGCCGGCCGTGGAGGTCTGGATGCCGCTCGAGGTCGGGCTGTGGCGCGTGGACGGGGCACCTGTGCGGGTGACGACTCGGCGGATGGCGCTGGAGTCGCGGCTCGAAGAGCTGATCGAGGCGGATCCGGCCATTCTCGGTACGCCGTTGCTTCTGATCGGCAGGCAGGTGCCGACGCCGTACGGGAAGTTCCTGGATCTGCTGGGGATCGACGCGGACGGCAATCTTCACGTGCTGGAGCTCAAGCGCGACCGTACGCCCCGGGACGTGGTGGCGCAGATCCTCGACTACGGGTCATGGGTCCAAGGGCTCACGAACGACGAAGTCCGCGACATCCACGCGGAGTACGCAGCCCGCCGCCACGACGAGGAGGCCTTCGACCAGGCGTTCGCCGCCCGGTTCGGGGCCAGCCCGCCGGAGGAGCTCAACAGCGCGCACTCGCTCACCGTGGTGGCGAGTGAGGTCGATCCGGCGACGGAGCGGATCGTCACGTATCTGTCCACGGGCTACGGCGTGCCGCTGAACGTGCTGTTCTTCCGCTACTTCGAGGACGACGGCCGCTCCTACCTCGCCCGGACCGCCCTGGTCGACGACACGACCGCCACACCGGCACGCGTCGCGACCTCCCGCGGGAAACAAGAGCCGTGGAACGGGCAGGACTGGTACGTGGCGTTCGGCCACCAGGACACGGGCGGCCGCAACTGGGACGACGCCAGGAAGTACGGCTTCATCTCCGCCGGCGGCGGCGAGTGGTACTCCCGCACCCTGCGCGGACTCCCCCAGGGCGCCCGGATCTTCACGCACATCCCGTCCAGGGGTTACGTGGGCATCGGAACCGTCATCGGCGAGGCGCAGCCTTTCGAGGAGGCGCGCCTGGCCGCGGACGGGGACCAGCGGGAGATGAAGTCGCTTGATTTGAGGGGGAGTTACCTGCGCCCCGCGGCGGCCACCGGGGACGGGGACTCCCGCGAGTGGATCGTGCCGGTCGACTGGGAGGCGACCGTTCCCCAAGAACAGGCGTTCTGGGTTCCGGGCCTGTTCGCCAACCAGAACTCCGCCTGCAAACTCCGCGCACGCTTCACCATCGACGAGGTCTCACGCCGGTTCGGCATCGACAAGTAGCGCTCCGCCGAGCGGCCTAAGACCGGGCGCTGCCTCCACGCCACAGGGATCAGGGTCAGTCAGGGTCGTCCAAAGGCCGACGTCCCGGACAGAAGGGCTCCACAGTGCGTATGCGAACTATGACCCTCGCCGTTGCCGCTCCAGCCGCAGTCCTCGCCGCCGGGGCACTCCCGGCCGACGTGTCCGACAGCCCCATCGAGGCGCAGGAGGGCACGGTCACCGAGGCCCGGGAGGGCACGGTCGCCGTGTCCGCCAGCCCCATCGAGGCACAGGAGAGCACGGTCACCGAGACCCGGGAGGGCACGGTCGGTGCGGCCGAGCTGCTGGCCAAGGTGGAGTCCTGCTCGCGGATCTCGGACGGCCGGTACAGCACCGATGAGGGGACCTCGCCCTCCGTCCCCGTCTGCGGCAAGAAGGGCGCGGTGTACTGGAAGGCCGACATGGACATCGCCTGCGACGGCCAGGTCACCGCACGTTGCAACAGGGACACCGACCCGTGGTTCCATCCCGCAACGGCCTTCCCCCAGTCCGACGGCAGACCGCTGAACTCCCAGACACTGCCGTACGTCGTCGTACCCGGCCCCAGCGGCATCTGGGACTACGCGAACTCCGGCATCAAGGGCGGCGGCGTGGTAGCCGTCATCCACAACGACCAGGTCCAGTACGCCGTAGTCGGCGACGCAGGCCCCACGGACATCATCGGCGAGGCCTCGTACGCCACTGCCGAAGCCCTGGGCATCAACCCGGACCCGGCGACCGGCGGCACCGCCTCGAAAGTCACCTACATCCTGTTCAGGAACTCCCGCGTCTCCCCCATCGAGAGCCGCAGCGCGGCGGTTTCCCTCGGCGAGTCGCTGGCGAAACGGTTCCTGCGGGACAACTGATGACTCCAAAGGTCAACAGATGCCGGCGGCTTCTTCCTCAGCACGTCCGCCGGTAGGGCACGCCGGGCAGGTACGTACGCCACTCGTCCTCGGTCGCGCCACCGTCGGCCCGAGTGCACGCTGACGCTGCGGCCCGCTCCGGTTCCAACGGATACCCCCGCAAGGGCAGATGCGGTGTGGCCACCCTCAACTCCCGGTTCTCCGGGGCGAACCCGACCGCGAGGACCGGCCCGTCCCCCACTGGGACGGAAGCGGGCGACAGTCGGGGTGAGGCGGTCTCCCATACGCGTACGGAGCCGCCCTCATCTCCTGCCGCGAGCAGCGAGCCGTCGGCCGAGAAGGCGAGCACGGGCGGCTCCAGATCATCGTCGGTGTCCACGAGCACGGCGATCCGGTGCCGGCCGCGGGCGTCCCACAGGGAGACTCGCCCGTTGCCGGCCGCGACGGCCAGGTAGCGTCCATCGGGGCTGAAGGCCGCCGTGGTCACCAGGTCCTCGCCCCGAACCGCCTTGCTCCTCCGGTCCGTCGGTACATCGATCAACTCACCATCCACGGTGAGGATCCGGCGTCCGGTGGGTGAGATGGCAGCCGCCCCCATCTGTGGCGTCCCCACCGTCCAGCTCCGCGGCCGGTCTCCCCTGCGCCGGACTTCGATACCGCGTTTCGTGGAGAGGGCGGTGAAGACCGTGCCGTCCCCGGCCACCACCCGGGCCTCCTGCAGCGACCCCGAGGACGTCAGCTTCCCGTTCGGGTCGAACGTCGCGTGGATGATGGGTCTCTGACGCCACGCCACGTCATTGACGAGACCGTCGAGTGAGAACGTACGAACGCTGTTGGTCTGGCCGCCCTCGCGGTAGCGCAGCACGGCGTCCTCCGTGTCCAGCCGGTATTCACTCACAGTGCGGTTGGACACGGGGAAGGTGATGAGCGGTTCGTCCGGACGGTCGGTGCGCCAGACGGCGAAGGCCCCGCCGTCCCACGTCGCGGCGTACTCGCCGCTCGGGTCGGAGCGGACACTCGCCGCCCATTCGGCGTCCAGCGGCAGCGGCTTGCGCTCGCGTCCCTCATGGAAGTCCCAGATGTGGATGCCGTCCTGACTCCCGAAAGCCACGGCCCTGCTGTCGGGAGCGAAGTTGAACTCGTCGGCCGCGCAAAGGCGTTGCTCGATTCGGCTCGGCCAGTTGGGCTTGACGCGGCGGCCGGTGGCGATGTCGTGGATCTCCAGTCGGGAGTCCTCACGGATGCACCAGGCGACGAGCCGGTCGTCCGGACTCACCACCGGCGCCGGACCGCTGTCCTCCACCCGCCCGTACGTGAAGAGGACTTTCTGCCGCCGCACGTCCCAGACCTGGATCCGTGCGCGGTCCTCGCCCGAGCGCCGCTTGTCGAGGAACAGTCGGCCGCTGGGCGAGAACCCTCCGTCGGCATCGGCCGAGTCCCCGGTCGAGAGCCGACGTGGAGCGCTGTCTCCTCTCAAATCCCTGACCACGACGCCCTGTTCGTTCCGGTACGCGATCAAGCGTGCGTCCCCGGTCACGTCCACGACACCTCGCGACAGCCCGGGCACCTTCGTCGACCGGGTCTTGCGCTCCTTGCGTATGTCCCACTGAACCACCCGGTCGCGCGAGACCGTGGTGAGGACGCGGCCGTCCCCGCTGAGCCACGAGGGAGCGTTCGGCGTCAGGTCCTCGGGCGGGGTGTACGCCGCTTGTTCGCGCTGGCCCGCCGTCGCCCGCACTGCCGCCCGCGTCTCCGGCAGATCCGCGAGCCGCCAACCCGCCACGGCCAGACGCATCGCGGTACGCGGGTCGGTCGTCCGCAACTCCCCCGCCACGTCGGCGATCCGGCGGGCCTCGGCCTCGTCGCGCTGCCGGGCGTTCATGCCGCTCTGGCGCCAGGCGGTCAGGCCGGCCACGACGGCGAGGCACAGCAGCACGGCCAGCGCCACGGTGAGGGTGCGCAGCCGCCGAGTGGTACGGGCCCTCGCTCGCACCCCGCGCTCGTACGCCTCGATGCTCGCGGTCAGGAAGTCGCGTTCCAGCGGGCTCAGGCACGAGAGGTCGGTGAAGGTCTCGCGGGCTGCCGTGAGCCGGGTGCCGCGGTACAACGCGCCTGGATCTCGGACGAGTTCGGCCCAGGCCTGGGCGGATTCGGTCAGTCGTCGGTGCAGCCGCAGCCGCTCCCGGTCCTCGTCGATCCAGCCCTTCAGGCGTGGCCAACCGTCGATCAGCGCCTCGTGGGCGAGGTCGACAACCGAGCCGTCGACCGTCAACAGGCGGGCGCGGACGAGGCGTTCGAGGACGTGCTCGGTGGCGGGGTCGTCGGCGAGTTCGGCGCGGTCTACCGGGCGGCGGGTGTCGGAGGTGCCGTCGCCCGGTGACACCATGCGCAGCAACAGCGCCCGGGCGGCGGTGGCTTCGGTCGGCGTGAAGGAGCCGTGGACCTCCTCGGCGGTGTGCGCGACGGCGCCGCGTACGCCGCCGATCGCGTCGTACGCCGCCTCGGTGAGCGTCTTGCCGGCGCGGCGCCGCCACACCTCCCGCAAGGCGTGCGCCATCAGCGGCAGCCCACCCGGCTCCCCTGCCACGTCGGCCACCATCCGGGCGGTCAAGGCACGTTCGACGACGAGCCGGGCGGTGGCGGCGGGCCGGACGATCGCCTCGCGCAGACGGTCCGGGGGCATGGGTCCGACGAGGAGATTCGCGTCGGACAGGGCCTCGGCCAGGGGGCCGTGTTCGGCGCAGCGGCCGTAGAAGTCGGCGCGGACTGCCAGAATCACGCGGAGCCTGCTGTCCGGGTCGCGGGCGGTGAGCAAGCGGTCGAGGAACGCGGACCGTTCGGCCGGATCATGGCAGAGCGAGAACACCTCCTCGAACTGGTCGACCACGAGCAGCGTGTCCCCGGCCCTCCGCTCGCCGTCGCCACCATGCGGCGCGAGGAGCGTGCGGTGGGTACGCGCGGGCCGGTCGCCAGGGGTGAGGACGCGGATGGCAGCGAGAGCGGGGCCCTTGCCTTCCCGCAGGGCGGGTATCAGCCCGGCTCGCAGCAAGGAGGACTTGCCGCTGCCGGAGGCGCCGACGACGGCCAGGACACTTCGCCTGCCGATGAGTTCGAGCAGTTCGGCGATCAGCTCGTCGCGGCCGTGGAACGGATACCGCTCGTCCGTCTCGAAGCGGGCGAGACCCGGATACGGTGCCTGCCCGTCCTGTGGCGCACGACTGTCGGCCTCCTCGGCGAGCGCCTCGCCCCAGCGGCGCTCCCATTCCTCGGGGTCGCCTCCGCATGCGGCGGCGAAGGCGAGGACCACGGGCAGCGAGGGCAGCCGTTCGCCGGCCGCCGCGGCGGAGAGTGTGGGCGCCGAATAGGGGACGCCTCTGGCCATGTCCCGGTAGGTGGGCCCGCCCGCCTCGCCACGGAGTTTGCGCAGTTCGTACGCGAACCGCTGCACGGGCCCCGCGGCCGGGTCCAGCGGTTTCTCTCGGCGCCCCATCGGTGTCTCCCCCCGTCCCGCCGGTCACAGCCGACTCCCCAAACTAACAAGCGGCCGGCGCCCGTTGATAAGCGTCAGAACTGGACCGATCAACGTGACCCGCGATTGATAAGCGCCCGGATCAGGCCTGCGCATCAATCCCCGGGCGGCTGAACTCGGGGCTTCCGAGTCCTCTGCGTCATCGCCCCGCCGACGACGCCCCACGCCCGGGAGCCCGTCATCGCCACCGCACAGACCCTCCGCCCGCCCCTCACCACGACCGCGCGCCCGGCCGCCGCTCCCCCGCGACCCGGCCCGCTCCTCCTGCTGCCCGTGCTCCTGTCCCTGATCCTGGGGCTGTGGGGGATCCGCAGGGGCGGTTCGCTGTGGCGGGACGAGGCGGTCACGTTCGACATGGCACACCGGAGCCTGCCAGATCTGTGGGGCACCCTCGGTACGGCGGACGCGGTGCACGGGGCGTACTACCTCCTCATGCACACCCTGTACGCCGTCTTCGACGACACCGACCCACTGCTGGTGATGCGGCTGCCGTCGGTCCTCGCGACGGCGGCGGCCACGGCGGGCGTGATGCTCCTCGGCCGCCGTCTCGCAGGCCCGGGCGCGGGCCTCCTGGCCGGCTTCGTCTTCGCTCTGCTGCCGCCCGTCCAGCAGCACGCGCAGGAGGGCCGCTCGTACGCGCTGGTCTGTGCGCTGGTCGTCTGGGCCACGTATCTACTGGTGCGGGCGGTGGCCGAGCGGGACAGCGCGGGCCTCTGGTGCGGCTACGGCGCGCTGGTCCTCATGGCCTGCCTGCTGCACGAGTTCGCCGTGCTGGCACTGGCCGCGCACGCGCTCGCCGTCCCGCTCGCAGCGCGGCGCCGGTGGAGCCTGGCCACGCTGCCCGCTGTGGTCATGCTCGTCCCGGTCGCCGTGCTGAGCACACGCCAGTCGCAGCAGGTGGCCTGGATCGGCTACGACATCGTCGCGTACGTGTCGTTCGTGGCCACGGCCGCCGTCGCCCTGGTCTGCGCACGTGCCCTGCCCCACCGTGGCGGGCCCCGGACCGTGGACCTCAGAACCCTCGCCCTCGCCCTCCTCATCACACCCACCGCGGTGCTCATGCTGCTCTCTGTGCTCCAGCCGCTGTACGTCGACCGCTACGTCCTGTACGGCAACGCGGGCCTCGCCCTGCTGATCGGCGCCGCGCTGCACCGTCTCGGCCGCACCCGGTGGATACGGGTCGCGGCGGCGGCGCTCGTCCTCGCGCTGATCCCCTCGACCCTTCATCTGCGGGACACCGCCAGCCGCGTCGACGACGTCACCTCCATCGCCCGGACCATCGAGCAGCTGGGCGAGCCGGGCAACGGTGTGCTCTTTATGCCGTTGCGCCGCCGTGTCTGGTCGCTGCCGTTCCCGCACGCCGTCAGCGGGCTGCGGGACCTCGCCCTGGACCGGAGCCCAGTCGCCTCACGCACCTTGTACGGCACGGAAGTCTCGGCATCGGTCATCCGCGCGCGGATGCTGGACATGACGCGGATCGTCACCGTGCGAGACCCCGCCGGACAGCCGGTGGACGCGATCGCGCAGGAATCGATGAAACGGGACGTCCTGGCCGCGTACTTCGAGGAGTGCCACACGCGCGAGGTGCGGGGCGCCCGGGTCACCGTGTACGCGCGGCCGGGCGCCTGCTGACCGGGCACGGGTCACGTGGGCTTCACCCCGACGTACACCGTCAGGGCCGTCAGGAGGAACACGTCCGGGCGGTGGTGGACGCTCGCCTTGTCGTCCGGGTCGAGGAGCCGGTCGAGGGTGGCCAGGTCGTCGGCGTCGAGACCCTCTGCCAGGCCCTCCCGGCGGTGGGAGAGGGCGGTGGTGACGAAGGCGCGGGCCGCATCGGAGATGGGGGCGGGCAGGTCGAGGAGGAAGGTGCGGGTCGCGGTGTGGCGGAGCCCGGCGGCGGTCAGCAGGGCCGGCCAGTCCTCCGTCTCCTCCACCGAGCCGGGCAGTTCGGCCCGCATCTTGCTGAACCAGTCCTCCTGCACCGCGTCCATGCGGGACTGCAGGCCGGGGCGGCCGATGCCGATGTCGCGCGGGAGGTAGCGCGAGGGCAGGCCGCCCTCCAGAAGGGCGAGGGCGCCGCCGGGCGCGAGATGGCGAGCGAATTCGGTGAGGGCGGCGCGCTGGTCGCCGACGTGATGCAGGGCCCTGCTGGACCAGAGGAGGTCGGCCGGGTACTCCAACTCGCCGATTCCATCGGCCAGTTCGGCCTCGAGGGTGCTGAACCGGTCGGCGATGCCGTGCTCGGCGGCGCGGGAGCGGGCGGCCTCCAGGAGGGGCGGAGCCCCGTCCACGGCGACGACCCGCGCCTGCGGGAACGCGTCCGCGAGGAGGCAGGAGATGACACCGGGCCCGCTGCCCACGTCCGCGATCAGCTCCGGCTCGGGCTTCCACTCCCGCAACCAGCCCGCCGCCTGCCGGTACACCGGAGCGAACAGCTCGGCCTCCTGCTCCAGCATGGGCAGCCATTCGGCGAAGTCGATCTGTGTGTGATCGTGCTGATGCGCCATGATTCGTGACCTCTCATTCGGCTTGCGTCCAGAGTGCGACGCGAATCCCCGAAACGGCCACTCACCTTGCCGAAACAGCAAGCCGAACCTGTACATGAACTGGCCCCGGGGCTGCGCCCCGGACCCCCGCAGGGGGGTGGGGGCTGACACGGCGTGTCGCGGCTGCGGGTGCGTCGTGGCTGGTCGCGCAGTTCCCCGCGCCCCTGAAAAGCAAAGGCCTGCGCCTTCCCGCGTCCCGGATGAGCGCCGGGCCCCGGTGGAGCGCCGCGCCCCGGGAAAGCCCGCACCCCCAACTACCCGCAGCTTCCCGCCGGCGGGAGGGGACGTGGGCCGGTGCGTCGTATGCCCGTCGCGTAGGTTCTGTCTCAGGCCACCTGCGCCCTGTGGAAGACGGAGGGCCGTATGCCCACCCTGCGACGGGCTGACGCACCGGCCC